>DASZGF010000121.1:0-46810 GCA_035939115.1 Binataceae bacterium (SeqCode) | reverse complement strand
CTGATCGACATCGTATTGATATTCGTGGTCATCGGCCTCGTCATGTGGCTAATCAACGCCTACATTCCGATGGCAGGCGGGGATCAAGAGCCTGCTCAATGTTGTGGTGTTTTTGGTCGTACTGATCTGGGTTCTGCGCGTCTTCGGAATGGTCGGCGATATACCCGGCGTCCATATTCCCAAACTGATGTGATCTTCCCACCCTGGACCTTCCTCGCCCGCTAGCGGTTGATCAGCCGCGCGTAGTCATCGAGCCAGCGCAACGCAACGTCGGGGCCCGATGGCGGGACGCCGCAAATCAGCCGGTCCGCACCGCTGCCGCTAACTTCATCCAGCACTGCGCGGTCAGGCACGGCCCATCCATCGGTAACTGCCGCCCAGATAGCGGTAATGTCCAGCGATCGCGGATCACGGCCGGCGTCCTGCGCCATCTGGCGGAACTTCGTCACCGAGACGGCAAAATTGGGGGCGACAGCAGGAAGCCATCCGTCGCAAAATTCGATCGCCGCGCGCATCGCCTTGACTCCCTGGCCCCCGAAAAGAATCGGCGGATGTGGCTTCTGAATCGGCTTGGGTTCGCTCCAGATAGGATCGAAATTGACCCAATTGCCATGATAGGCGGCGTCTTTGCTGGTCCAGATCGCCTTGATCGCCTGAGTCTTCTCCCGCAGTATCGCCCATCGGCTGGCAAACGGAGTCCCGTGATTTTCCATTTCCTCGGCATTCCAGCCGGCGCCGATTCCGAACACCAAACGGCCGCCCGACAGAAAATCCAGGCTGGCGGTCTCCTTGGCCAGGATGATCGGATCGCGCTGGATGACCAGGCAGATCGCGGTGCCGAGCAATATCTTGTGGGTCACCCCGGCCGCCATCGCCAGCGCCACCAGCGGATCCATCATCGCCCAGTACTCGCGGGGCAAGTCCGCGCCGCCCAGCGGCCACGGCGTGCGGCGTGACGCCGGAATATGGGAATGCTCGCATACGAACAGAGACTCCAAGCCGCGTTCCTCGGCCGCGCGCGCCAGGTGATCGATTCGGATCGCCTGGTCGGTGGGAAATATCGCTACTCCGTACTTCAAGGCGCATTACCTCCGATCAGAGCTTGCGGTTCGCCCCGGCAGCAGAGTATGGGATGAATCGACGGCTGCGGTCAAATTTTCAGGCGCGGCCGGCGCGATTGGAGAAGCAAAATGGGTGCAATTCATGCGCGGCGCGGCGACAACATATCGTGGGAAGAGAACCTGACCAGCGAACGCGATGGCCAGGCGGTCCGCTGGGGTGTCCGTACCAAGCCATACTTCGAACCCGCCGAAGTCGGGATGATGCTGCGCGTGGTCGAATATGCGCCGGGTTGGGTGGTCGAGCCCCACAGCCATGCGGCCTCGGAAATCGTCTACATAGTGGACGGCGAGGTCAGCGTCGGCCAAGACCGTTTCGGGCCCGGCGACGCGATCCATATCGAACCCAACACCGTGTATGGTCCGCTGCGCGCCGGACCGCAAGGAGTTCGCTTCATACTGCTATTTTCGGGCGCGCCTGGAATGACCTCGGCCTAGCCCATCTGCGCTCAATTCCGCCGCACCGGTTCTGCGAGCGCCGGTGCGGCTTCGTTGTCCCGGAATTTCCGGGAGTCCATGTACTCAAGCGGCTTGCGTGACGATCCAGCAGGAAATCAAGGAGATCGATGAAACGTCAAAACTTCGGCCAACGGGAAATCGCTATGAGAACTAGGGATTGCGCTCACGGACTTCGTATACACAGACTTCTGATTCAGGTCGGCGTCTTGTTGCTGATTGCGTTTTTCGCCAATACCCTGAATTGTCGTACGGCCTTGGCCGCCAGCGCCAGCGCGATTGATCAGAATGCCACGCAAGCTCTGACGGGCCTCTATCAGGACACGCCTGGGGCCTCGGCCCTGGCCCAGAAATCGAAGGGCATCCTGGTATTCCCAAATATCGTGAAGGCCGGGTTTATCGTTGCCGGGCAGTACGGCGATGGGGTTTTGCGGATTCGCAACCGCCCAGCCGGGTATTATCGATCGGTCGCGGGCTCCTTTGGATACCAGGCGGGCGCTCAATCGTTTGGATACGTTTTATTCTTCATGGATAACGCGTCGCTCAGATATCTTAACCGCACCGACGGTTGGGAAGTCGGTACCGGGCCGACCCTGGTCGTTTTGGACAGAGGGTTTGGCAAAAACCTTTCCACCACCACCCTGCAAAAAGGCGTCTATGCTTTTGTCTTCAACCAAAAAGGGCTGATGGCCGGGATCGGCATACAAGGGTCCAAGATTACGAAAATCTACCCCAACCCATAAACGCGCAGTCGAGTTCCAAACGCAAGACCGAATTTCAGACGCAGACGGCAATGAACGATGCCTTGTAGTGTCCTGGCCGGTCATTTGGTCACTTGTCGCGTGGATCAGGG
Organism: Binataceae bacterium (SeqCode); assembly: GCA_035939115.1. Classification (GTDB taxonomy): domain Bacteria; phylum Desulfobacterota; class Binatia; order Binatales; family Binataceae; genus JAJPJA01. Next base: position 44,383 of record DASZGF010000121.1, on the reverse strand, counting down.
GAATAGGGGCCGCGAGTTTCCGGCAATCCCTGGCGGATGCGGGCTGAAAAATCAGGAGAGTCGCCGGCGGCTTTGGCTCTTTGCGTTATGTTGCTGCGTGCTCGAAGATCTGCGAACGGCAGATCTCTGTCGATCTGGCCCCGTTCGTAAAGGAGTTGATCGATGTGCCCATTGGCGAGCAACCGCCAGTCCAGGCGCCCACCGCCGCCCGCGCTTTGTGCATGGCCGCGGATCGTAGTGGTGCAGTTGCGCGTCAAAGCGTTGTACCACTGTGGATGATCTGCCAGCCGATTCACTTCGTTCAGGTAGTCAACCAGCAGCGCGCGCGCCTGCGCAGCGGGCATGCGGATTCGATACAGATATACCTGCTCGCCGCGGTAGTTGGTTCGCAACCCGACCAGGTCGCGTTCATCTGCGACCACATAGTAGAGCTCGTACTGGCGGAAGAAGCCACGCAGCGCCGAGTATGATTCGCCTTGCTCTTTGCGCGTCTCGATCGAGATCGCAAGGTGTTGGCCATCATCGAATTCCCAACTGGCGATCGTATGCGCGATGTGGATCGGCCCCCAAAACGACAGGAATAAGTCCACGCCGCGAATCCGGTCGAGATTGTAAGTCCGCGTCTCCCAGTGCTGGTCGTAGTCAGATTCGGATCGGTACTTGAAATGCCGCACGTTTTCGATCGCAACGCGGCTGCCGTCGAAGGTTGCGCGCGCCGTGCGGGCGACATCGGGAGCCCACTGGCGGAAGTTGCCTGGCGCCAGCGACACCCACCACAGAACGACCAGAACTATAGGCAAAAGCGCCGCCAGCAGCCCCCTTAGGAAAGGCCGAACCAGTGCCGCCAATAGCAAGCTGGTGAAAGCCGCCGCCGCGCCCATCGACCCCGCAAGCACGCGCGAACCTGGTCCGTCCAACCACAGGGCGAGCACGCTCCAGGCCACACCTGAGACGACGATTACCGAAAGCACCACCGTCACCATCAAGCGCGCAATTCGGGTGACCATCAATGAATGCCTGCGTGCTCATACAGGATGCGGCGGACCTCTTCGATGGTCTGCGGCGTCGACTGGGTCGAATGACCCGAACGCACGACCAGCTCGGATTCGACGCCGTCGATATGCGCGCTCTTGTACTCGACCACCCCGTCGTTGCCGTCCTCGACCGGTCCTGTCCCCTTCACCGGAATGATCGAGTGGGCGTGTACGCCGCGCGCGATTGGCATCGCGGCGAGCGACCTCAAGAACGGATTGGAAGCGTCCATGTTGTCCAGCGCGGTCGGAATAGAAGATGGAACTCCCAACATGTTGGGATCGCGAAGTTTTGCGATCTGAACCGCGGACTTCGCAAGGCCGCCGGGCAGGTTGATAAATTTGTTTCCGAACTTGACGACGAAATTACTCGCCATATAGCTGCCGCGATGCGGCGTTGCAATGAAGATCACTTCCTTCACGAACGGCAGTGGTTTGACGAACAGCGCACGGGCGAGCAGATCGCGAGTCTCGGGGTCGAGTTCCGCCTTATCAAACGGGACCTTGGTAAAATTGTCCCAAAAGCGGGTGCCGCTATCGACGACCGTCATCTTGGTCAGGAGCCCTCCCTGGCTGTGGCCGATCACGACCATCTGGTTGAGCGACCGGTCCTTGCCTGCGGGATCGACGTCTTTGCGCACAGCCTGAAGCGATTCGCGCAAACGCATCGAGGACAACGCGATCGGATTGCCGCTGTTATAGATGAATAGCCAGATCTGATAGTGCGACTCGATCGCCGGATCGCCGAGCAGCTCGTTGACCATCTCCGCCCAACGGGCCGGGCTGGACGCTGTTCCGTGAACGAACACCACCGGGATCAGATTGGGATGATACGGATGCAACATAAAGAGGCCGTTGTCGCCGTTGCCGTCCTTGCCAGGAAAGGAAAAGTCTCCCCGGAAAAAGCCAGCAGTCTCGAAGTCCCACACCGGCGCTCCCTCCAGACGGTAAGCGAGCGCCGTGCTGGGATCCGATTCGAGCGGCACCGAGTAGGAGGCTACTTGAATCACCGCGGTCTCGTCTTCGTCGTAGAGTTCCACGGTGCCGCGAAGCCGGCCGTCGCTCATCGCACGGCGTGGATCGTCAAAGCGCACGAAGGCGGTTACCGGGACCTTCGCGTTGGGTGGAATCCAGCGGTTCGCCGTGCCGTTGGCTTGCGCTTCGACTCCGGCCGAAAGCGGCGCGCCGATGCCGGCCCTGCGATACGTGTTGCGAAGTCCGCGTACCTCCAGGTCCGCGAGCGATACGAACTTCGTCAGATGGTTTCCGCCGTAGTTGAATCCCGCCGGGTTCACGCCCAGATTCAGCGACCCGAAAGGCAAAGTCAGTTGCCGCTCGCTAAGGTCAACTTCGTTGCCATCTTTGGTCGCGAGTCCCAAAGCAATGGCCTGATTGTAAAGGTCCATCGCGAGCCGCAAGCGTGGATCGTATGGGCCGGGCGCCTGGGCTGGGTCTACCGGAAACAGGAAGGCATACGCATAGGCCGCGGATGCCAGGTAGTAGCTTCGCTTGCCCGATTCCTCGGCATGGGCAAACGAAAGCTCGGATAGCACGAATAGCCGGTCGCGTTCGTCGGTTTTGCCAAGCCCTGAATTCAACTCAGCCAGCACCGGTTCCGGATCATTTTTGAAGCGCTCGGCGAGCGCCGTTCGCTCCAGCAGCTGGGTCGAGTAGGCGCTCGGTTTGCCCGCCGACAGGACGTTCGTGGTGAGCTCGCGATGGGCCGCCTGTTCGTCGACGTGCTCAACTCCGACCGGTGTGGCGCAACCGCCCGCAAACAGCACGATGAACGTAAGGATGGGCGCCCAGTTGCTGATCGACCTGAGGAGCTGTTTGAGGCGGATTCCGGCTGAGACTTTCACCTCGCGGTTGCTCAGTCGGAATTCAGTTGGGCTTGGAATTGGTGATTTGTCCTGCTGCTTCGCCTTCGCCTTTGTCCTTGGCGGCTTTCTTGTCCAGGTATTCCTGGGTTGCGAGGCGTACGCCGAGTCCGCCGCGCGCGCCCAGCTTTTCGCGCCGGTCCACTGTCCATTGCCATGAGTAGGGTATCGAGCCCAGGTTGTCCGTGAACACGGGCGCCACATAGCGCGCGAACAGTTCGTAGGAACGGCGGGTCTTCTCCCGCGTGCTCCAGTCGATCGCCATGTTGAGAAAGCCGCCGAAGCCGCCGCTGGCCGCCTGCAGCTCCCGAATCTTTGCAACCGCGTCATCGGGGGTGCCCAGTATCACGCCGCCTTCGTCGGCCAACTGCTCGATGGGCATGATGTCGATCGCGCCGGGCTGCCCGGCGGTGGCCTGCCGGGTGGGGACGGCGAAGTATTGTTCCAGCAGCCGGTTACCCACTTCGCGCACGTCCTCGATCGCCTCCTTGCGCGATTCGGCCAGATGAAAGGGCAGCGCCAGGCGCCAGTTCCTGCGATCGACGGTATTGCCGAACTCGGCCGCGGTTTCCTCCACGATCGCCCAGCGGTCGCGCAGCTCTCCAAAGCCCCGCACGAAACCCAGCAGCGTAAGCAGCCCGGTGCCCAGCTCGCCCGCCGCCATCATTCCAGAGGGAGAAAAAAGGCTCGCCACGTACATCGGCATGTGCGGTTTTTGAAAGGGCTTGACCTGAAGATGCGCATCATTGAGCGTGAACCACGAGCCTTCGATCGTGACGCCGCCCTCTTCCGTGAACAGCCGCCTGATTGCCTTGACGCCTTCGATCAACCTCTTGCGCTGGGTCGCCGGATCGATCCCGAGCATGTAGGCGTCGCCGGGGAGGGCGCCCGGCCCGCATCCCAGAATTATCCGGCCGCGGGTGATTTGATCCAGCATCGCGTAGCGATTGGCGATATGAAATGGATGATGGTAGGGGACGCTGACCACGCCCGACCCCAGCATTATCCGGCGCGTGCGCGCCGCCGCCGCGGCAATGAATATGTCCGGCGAGGGGATTATCTCCCATCCGGCGGAATGATGCTCACCGATAAAGGCCTCGTCGTAACCCAGATGGTCCAGCCATTCGACCAGCTCCAGATCGCGCTCATAGGCAATTGCCGGATCCTGTCCGGGGGGGTGAAACGGGGGAAGAAAAATTCCGAATTTCATCTAAAATCGTGACCTCTTCAGAGTTTCAGCGCCATGACGCTTCAATCGAGCTAATCTGTGGATGGCAGATGGCCAGTAGTCCGCGGTGGATAGCGTTGAGGCAAGCCTCCGACCCCTCGGGTCCGATGGCATTGCGAGCCAGGCTGTTTCCAAGCGGCGCCAGCAACATCTCCTCGATCTTCGCGTCGGCAACAATGACTGCCAGCCGGCCGCGGTCATCGGCGGCTCCCAGCCGTCCCCTGATGCGGTCCAACTCATGAAGCAGATGATCAAGCCGCTCCAGCGTCGCGGTGTTGGAAGTGGAAGCCCTGACTTCGAAGTTTCGCCCCGGACGCGTGTCCAGCGACAACCGGTCCGCTTCGGCGGCGTCAGGCGGAGCCTCCCGCGCTGCCAGGTGAAAGCCAAGCTCCAGCCACGAGAGCCATGGCTTGGCGCCGGCCCGGTCGTATGGCTCCGAAGTGAACAGCAACGTGTAATAGCAGTGCTCGATACCCTTGCAGAAGCGGAAGAACGCGGTGCTGATCAGCATCGATTTGCAATTGACGTTGATTTTCAGTTCAGACACTTCGCTCTCCTCCACCAACCGCACAGGCATCAGGGCGTGGGGGTTATCTCCGCGTCGGGATCGAGGCCAAAGAAGCGGCAGGCATTGCTGACCAGAACCTTGCGCCGGTCCATCTCGGGAACGTCTTCGAGCAGCTCGGTCAGAATCTCCCTGGAATCCGGATAGGTGCCCTGGCTATGGGGGAAATCGCTTCCCCACATTAACATGTCCGAGCCGATGTATTGCCGCAGCTTCATCGCCATACGGTCATGTACGAAACCAAACAGGCAATGGTCGCGCCAGTACTGGCTGGGCATTTTCTTCAGCTTGAGATCGAAATAGCTGTACCAGCGCAGATAGAACTCATCCACCCAGTTCAGTCCATGCGCCAGCCACCCGGCCTGGGTCTCGGCAAAGTAAAAACGCAGTTGCGGGAACTTGTCGAATACATACAGGATCAGACGCCCGATAGTGCCGCAGTTGGGGCCGGACTGCATCGTGCCGCACACGGTGGATTCAGCCGTCACGCCCTCGACCATTTTGGGCGGGCCGCCGAAATTCACGTGCATCGCCATCTTCATGTCCAGGTCGAGCGCCGCGCTCCAGAAGCGATCATCTTCGGGCGCCGGATCAGGACTGCCGTTGGGCCACATCGTGAGCGACGCCGCCCGCAGGCCCATCTTGCGCGTGCGTTCGATCTCGGCGATTGCGTCATCCACGCCCGTTTCCGGAACCAATGCCACTCCGATCAAGCGGTCGGGCGCAACGCTGCAATACTCCTGGGCCAGGAATGTATTGTAGGCTCGGATCAGTTCGAGATAGCACTGCCTGTCCTTGCGGATCATGTTAGCCATCAGGCGCGGGCCATAGATCGGGTAGTACAGTACTTCGGCGTCGATGCCGTCGAGGTCCTGCTCGCGCAGGCGCTGCGCCGCGTCGCCGGTGCCGGGCCGCGGCGAACCATCCGGGAAATGGTAGGTCGGGGCGCTTTTGGGCGTGAACTCGTCGTATCGCAGCCCGCAGTAAAGGTTGCCGATACAATCGCGCCGCCACTGGTCCATCACCCAGGTTTCGCTGCCGTCGGCATTGCGGATCAGCCGCGGCGCACTGTCACGATACCTGGCGGGCACCCTGGTGGACCAGTCCAGTGGGACTTCGACGTGACCGTCGCCGGAGATCACCTGATATTTGCGCATCGGAAATTCTCCTTCTTCCCTGCGCCTGTAAAAGCGCACCGCATCCAAAGCAGCCGGATTCCCGCGAGTGGCCGGATTATCCCGCACCATGGCGCTGATGTCGAGTCCGTTGGGGCGAGCGTAAAACGGGTCCGTTAAACGCGCTTGCCGCCATCGCCGCCTTGATATTACCTTCTGTCCTGCCACCACTTTAGATATATCGCCGCTCTTAGGGAGGAACCGCGGATGGCAACCATAGAGGTAAAGCTACTCTTCTCGGTGGAGATGCAGGTCGAGAATCGCGCCGAGGTGATCGGCACTATCCCTCAGGGCGCGCGCTCCATCGGTTATGTCAACGGACGGTTCGAAGGTCCGGGAATCAAGGGAACGATCAACGCCTGCGACTGGTTTCTCACCCGTTCCGACGTCGTCGGGGAAGCCGACGTCCGCGGAACGATGCGAACCGATGACGGTGCGCTGATTTACATGCGCTACAACGGCCTGCTCGACCTGCGCCAGTCCGGCGGAGCAACGCCCGCCTCCGGCACCTGCCAGGTTCGCACGGCGGTCAGGTTTGAAACCGGTGCGCAACGTTATCTGGAACTGAACTGCGTGCAGGCAATCGGGATCGGCGAAATCAGCTTCGGATACCGGCAAAATCAAATACCAGATCTACGCCCTTTAGAGAGGCCTATTCATGAGCGATTCACTCGAACAAAGGCTCAAAGCTATCGAAGACGCGCAAGCAATAGCGCCGCTCAAGGCCGCGTACTGCGACGGTTGGGACCGATGGGAACCGCTGCCCTCTGACCGGTGCGAAGCCGTCCTGGAACTATTCGTCGAGGACGCCGTGTGGGACGCCGCCACCTATGGGCGCTGCGAGGGACGCGCTCAGCTCCGGCAGGCCTTCAAGTCCATGGAATCGCAGCCCATCGGGCTGCATTGCATCAGCAATCCTGACATTCGCGTCGCCGGCGACCGGGCGACCGGACGCTGGCACGTCACCCTGGCCGGGAATCAGGAGGGCGCGGGCTTTTTGATAATCGGCATATATGACGATGAGTTCATCCGAACGGCGGCGGGATGGCGGTTCAAGTCCGTTAAGTTCACGCTGGCCTGTATCACCAATCTGCCCGATCGGTGGATAAGTGGGGTGCCGTCGCACAGCCCGCCGTCCCAGCCGCGCAATCAATAGCCGCCCCCACGGCTGGGAACCGGCGCGCACCTTCAGCACTCCCCCCAAACACCGAAGCCGGGGGTCATTTTAGCAACGCCCGCGCGCGTCGGCGCCGCCCTTGGCCGCGGCGGACCCAATCCGCCCACATTGCGCAATCCGGCAGCCGTCGGCCCTATTTCCTGCCAAATAGCCACCTGCGCTAACCCGCACCACTGCAAGCACAAACCGGATGTTCGCGCGGGCACCATTCAACGATAGTTATACGGCCTGCCCGACCATGATTCTTATTCCTCATGAATCCATGCTTCCCGCACCCACCCATCATTGCTCCGTGCCTGCTCGCAGTTACATAAACCTCAGTCGCTCGAAAACACTCCGCAACATTCCAACGGGGGTAAAAGTAAACAATTCACCTTCCTTACACAGGGCGACTATCAAAGCGCCCATTACGACATGCTTTCTCGCGCTATACTAATATTACACCTTGTTTCTATGAGAGCCGACCAACTGTTGTCAGGGTGGCACGCGATGTTGTAACTTGCAAGCGCTCTTCTTCGACATCACTTCGTCAACGCAATCGCGAGAAGAGGGGGGTTGCAAAGACATTACACATACAAGGGGACCATCGCGGTGTTGACAGGCTATTCGTGGCCGCCGCTTCATACACAGTGACGGCGCCTGGGGATATCCGTTAGACCGCATGCACAGTCTTTGCGGGATTGGACACACAGGGTCGTCAAGCTGATGATTTTGCCGATAACGTCAGATTGAAGACTTAGTCCCCCCCAAGAACTTTTTGGAAGTAGCACGGTCCCCTGGCGGGATGCCGTAGCTATAGCCAGGCTTAGGATCGATTGGCCGTCGCAGGCGTTTGGATACGAACAACCACCCTGCGCCCCGGCGGCAGCGACGTTGCATGTTGCGACGTGGGTAGATTGGTTTCGCCGTCCGGGACACGCCGCCTGGTACGGGATGGCGGACGCGTGCCTTGATGAGGCAGCGGCTATATTACGATACTGGGATATTGAATCGGACGCGGTCGTTATTCGGCATGACAGATCACAGCCGAAATAAAATGTGCAGGGTTTTTCGTTGACAGTTCGGAGCTCTTTTTATTACCTGCTGCGACGGAGCACCTTGATAGTCCGCAGCGCCCTCCTCTATACCGGTGTTGTTGGCCTGTGGATGCTCGTTGCTCCCTTCCCGGCCTTGGGCCAATGGATCGCGGACCAGCCAAACTTTAAGGCTTTGTACTCAGTGGTGGGGCGGATGTACAACATCGACGCCGACTTGCTTGAGGCTATCGCGGAAGTGGAATCCGGCGGGGATCCCGGGAGCGTCTCGCCCAAGGGAGCGCTGGGCCTGATGCAACTGATGCCATCCACAGCCACTGAGTTTTCCGTACTGGATCCCTTTGACCCGGTCAGTAACATACTGGGCGCCGCCGACTTTCTCGAATCTCTGCGCCAGCGATTCGCCGGGAGCCTCAACCTGCAAACGCTGCCCGATTTGCTGGCGGCCTATAATGCCGGACCCGGCGCGGTGGAGAAGTATGGCTGGGTGCCGCCCTATCCGGAGACACATAAGTATATCAAACGGGTGATCGAGCGATACGCCGACGCTCTGAGTGCGCGGCCAGCCGGGTCTCCCAGCTTAATCCTGAAACCGATGCCCGAGGTCATTCAGCCCCAACCGATGATGATGACGGCGGACAGCGACGGCTCAGTTTTGGATCAGTTGGCGGCGATCCGCCGCCTGCGGGGCCGGTTCGTGGCAAGTATGGGGCGGCGCATTACCTCGTTGGCGACGCAACCCGTTGGGCGCAGCTCAAACTGACTTGCGCTAGCTCATTTTGGATTTGCCAAGGGCCGACTATTTGTCGGCACGCTTACAGGTCACAATCCCTTTAACCTGCCGAGGTGCCGTGCCATGCGCGGTAAGTTGTTCAAGAACATTTGTCACTTTGGTGTGCGATGTGGCGCGGCCGCCATGGCGTTACTGCTGATGGCGGTTCCGGGACGCGCCCAGATGGGTCCCGCCGTGGGACCTGGAATCAACTCCGGAATGCCGGGAGGTCCGGGGGCCGGAGGCTATGCGGCACCCGGAGGTTCTGCAGCAACCGGGGCATATGCAGTGCCGGGAGCATATCCGACACCGGGGGTATATGGCGCTCCAGGAGGATATGGCGCAGCCGGGGGTTATGGAACGCCGGCGGGATATGCGATTCCGGGGGCTTACGCTCAGGGACCTTACCCCGCTCCGGTGACCTGCGCTCCGCAGGGAACTTATGCGCCTGCGGGAAGCTATGGCGCTGCGGGAACTCATGGTGCGCCGGGAGCACCGGCGGTCGGCGGTTATAGTGGAGCAGGCACAACCGCGCCGGGAACGTATGGGACGCCTGGTCCGCTAGCGCCGGGCGCGTCTGCCGCGGCGGGACCGGGGATTTCGTCGCCCCAAAATGCAATGGCAACACTCAACAGTAGCGCGCCTGCGGGTGGCACGGCCACATTTCCCAATGGCGTTAACGGGAGCACCCTCGCAGCTTCGGTCTCGAAGTTGTCACCACGCCAAATTAACGATGCGATGCAGGCCTTGGGGATATCTCCCAACGAAGCCCTGCAACTCCAGCAACAACTGGCCACAGGTGTGATCAGCCCGGCCGAAGTGCAAAGCCTGTGCGCCCACCTGGCGTCATCGAACATCAGTCCGGCGTTGATCCAGACCGTCGCCGGCACCATCGGATTGAATCCCTCACAGCTTGAGCAAATCCAGGGATGCTTTCCCGGCGGGGTCGGCGGGCAGCCCCGAATGACGAGCCCGGCCGGATCACAGATGCAGCTTCCTCCCTGCCCACCAATCCCCGTGTCGGGCGCCGCGTCCCCGGGACCGCCTTCGTTGATCGAACAAAACTACGGCCAGCTCGACCTGCAGCTGCCACCGCCCAATCCCAGTCCGATTAGTCTGGGCCAGTTCGGGTACTCGATTTTCGCCAGCACGGTGTCGAGCTTCGCCCCGGTCGCCAATTTCCCGGTGGGACCCGACTACGTGCTGGGCCCCGGCGACCAGCTCAACATCTATATGTGGGGACGGCTCAACCAGACCATGACCGTGATGGTCGACCGGGACGGTTCGATTGAGGTGTCCGGTATCGAGCCCTTGCAAATTGGTGGACTAAGCCTGGAACAGGCGAAAAGGCTGATCGAGGGGCGGGTCAGCCAGATTTCCAACGTCAACGTCCATGTCACGATGGGTCCGTTGCGGACCATCCAGGTGCTGGTCGTGGGCGCGGTCAATCAGCCCGGCTCGTACACGATTAGCCCGATGTCGCGAGTTTCCAATGCCCTGATTGCCGCGGGCGGGATGAGCAAAATCGGGACCCTGCGCGGAGTCGAATTACGCCGCGGCAATCAAGCCATCAGGCTGATCGACTACTACCAGCTGTTGCTCAGAGGCGATAACAGCGACGACCTCTTTCTTCAGACTAATGACATTGTTTTTGTTCCGCCGGTCGGGCCGGTGGTGGGCGTGGTCGGAGACGTGCAACGCCCGGCGATTTACGAACTTCGCCGCGGCGCAACCGACGCGCGCGGCGCTATCCAATTGGCCGCCGGCGCCAGCCCGTTCAGCGATACCGAGCGGGTGCAGGTCGAGCGCGTCGACAGACGCCGGCGCCTGATCGTGCTCGACGTTCCTTACGGCGAACTGGGCGGACGGAATTTCGCCCTGCACGACGGCGATCTGGTGAAGGTATTCCACATGCTCACCATGCACCAGGACGTGGTTGAACTCACCGGAAATGTGCGCCGGCCCGGGGAGTTTCAATGGCGGTCCAACATGAGGGTGAGCGATTTGATCGCTGCGGGCGGCGGACCTGCTCAGCATACTTCCTTCAAATACGCGGTGTTGCGGCGAACGACCTACCCTTCGATGCGCCAGCGCTTCATTCAAGAAATCTCGCCAATGTCCTGCTGGGAAACCCGCACGATCCCGCCGACCTGACGCTGCAACCGCTGGACGAGGTGGATATCTTCAACGAGGACACCTTGCGCCAGGAGCCGGTTGCGAGCGTCACCGGAGAGGTCCAACTGCCCGGTACTTTCTCACTTAATCCCGGCATGAAGCTGAGCGATCTGGTCTATATGGCGGGCGGGCTGAAGGACGACGCCGATTTCAGCAAAATCCAGATCGATCGCACCGAGATCGTCGATGATTCCAAGACCCGTTTCGTGCGCCTGTTCGGAAACCTTCACAAGTCCGTGGGCAATCCAATCAACGATCCGCTGCTGATGAAAAACGACCAGGTCTACATTACGGTGGCCACCGGATGGCATCCGCCGTGGACGGTGATGGTCAGCGGTGAGGTCATGCGCCCCGGGACCTATCCGCTCCACCGCGACGAGCGGCTTAGTTCCCTGCTCCTAAGCTGCGGCGGCTTTACCTCCGCGGCGTTCCCCAGGGGCATCGTCTTCGTTCGCCAAAGCGTGCAGGTAGTGGAGCAGCAGCGGCTCAACCAGAGCGTCCAGCAACTGACGCAGGGGGTGGCCGAGTTCGGCATGTTGACCCAGGTGTCGGGCAAACAGGACGGCGGCGACCCTGCGATGATGGCAAACCTGCAAAGCCTCCTGCAGCAGGCACAGACGCAGCAAGCCACCGGCCGCCTGGTGGTGCGCGTGGACAACTCGACGCCCTGGTGGGTTCTCCAGACGACGTGATGGTTCAGAATGGAGATTCCATCACGATTCCGCAGGTCCCAGCCTCAGTTAGCGTGCTGGGCTCGGTCAACGAGCCGAGTTCGATCGCGGCCCAACCCGGATGGACAGTGCGCGACTACCTTTATCGCGCCGGCGGCCCTACCCCCTACGCCGACACCGATATGATCATGGTGGTTAAGGCCGATGGCTCGGTGATCACCCAGGGCGGTCTGAAAGCGGCTCATCCATTTCCGTTCTCAACGGTCGTGACTGGCGGACTGATGGGACTGCACTTGCAGGCGGGCGACACGGTTTACGTGCCCGCCGACGTCAATACCTTTATCAAGACCCAATACGCGCTGAGCATTTCCACCATCGTAGCCAACTCGGCCGAGAGCCTGGGGGTCTTTGCTTTGGTGGCCAAAACCCTCTAACTCGCGGGCGCCCGGATATCCAGACGCGGTAGCCAGGCTGGTCTCCTCAGAATGCGCAGGGCAGTCCAAATATTCATAGTGCTGATAGCCATTGGCGTGCCGCGATGCGCGCGGGCCTCCACTTACGTGGTGTATATCCCGCTTGACAGTTCCATCTACACCGAACTGGACACCCTCAATAGCCTCGGAATGCTCGAGACCTACCTGTCAGAGGTCAAACCGATTGCGCGCGTGGAGGCAGCGCGCCTGACCCTGGAGGCCGAGCGTTTGATGAGCGACACGACGCATGAAGATGGTCCGTCGCCGGCCCTCCCGCTGGCTCGGGCGATGGTCGATGACCTGCGCGCCGATCTGGCCGAAGAAATCGGATGGCTCGAAAACGACGCGGAGGATGACCAGCCCACCATGCTGATGCCGGTCGATCGGGTTGAAGTGCAATACGTATACTCGACCGGCCGGCGGCGCAGTTTCGGTCCCCTCGACAATCAGGGCGAGCAGCTTTACGCGAATGAGGCGACGCCATTATTGCCGAACAATGACGATCTTCCGAGCCTGGTGAGCAACAACGAGGTGACGCGCGCTTCCGGATGGGCCGGGTTGGACGGATTTTTCACCGTCTATGGCGAGGGAGCGCTCGCCGGACCGGTTAGCCGCTCGCCGGTGGGCGTGGATAATTCACCCCGCAGCCGCCTAAGCCTGCTGCGCGGCGAGGCGGTCGCAGATTTCGGCAACTTCGCCGTTTCGTTCGGCGAACACGAAATGTCCTGGGGTACCGGTTATTTCGGTTCGCTGTCCCAGGGCGACAACGCGCGACCTTTTCCGGCGCTGCGCGTTGAAAGCGTCCATCCCTCCTACCTGCCCGGTTTCCTGAGGTATCTGGGACCTTTCCGCCACGAGATTTTCTTCGGCCAGTTGGACCACTTCCGGCCCTTCGCTGCGCCGCGCGGGATAACCTCAAGGTCTTACCCATATCCCTGGCTGTCGGGCCAGATCATCGTTTTCAAACCGCTGTCGACGTTTGAATTCGGGATTACACACGTAATCATGTTTGGCGGCCGGAACAATAACCACTATGGTCTGGCTGGCTTTTGGGGCCGGGCCACCGGTCTCGCAACGGGCAGTCCCGCATCCGGCAATACCAACTCTCAAGCCGGATTTACGACCAAATTCTACTTGCCCAACCTGCGCAATTCATATCTGTATCTCGACGTTTTGGGCGAGGATAACTTGACCCTGGAGGTGCCAAAGATAGGCGGCGCGCTGCCTTTTGCGGCGGTTTCCTATCAGGGCGGGATCTTTGTGCCCCGCGTGACTGCGGATGGACTTACGACCGCCCGGCTGGAGTTTATCGATACCTCCCAGCGCTACGGCTTCCACAGCGATTCCCTGTACTGGGCCTACAAGGACCGTCTGATGAATAACCCGGTCGGGCCCAACGCCTTTCAACTCAATGTGGGCGTGGGAAGGTGGCTTTCGGACTCGATCAAAATTGATGTCGAATTACTTCCACACCGAGCGGGACCCTGAAATTACCAAGGATGGGGGCAACACCGAATTCAGCAACGGGATGTCGATTGAAATCCTGCGGCTGCCCCAGCCCGAACCGAACCTCGGACACAATCTGCTCGAGATGAGTCTCTATACGGCGTTTGAATGGGTGCACAACCTCAACACCGAACCCGGAGTCAACACCTTTCGGGCAGCGGTGCAGCTATCGTTCAGCCTGACCCCCACCTATCAGCCCATTAAACTGCTCGGTTGGTAACAACTCGGGGAGAGTGTGTAATGGGCGCATTGCCTTTGGCGATTGCCATATCGATATTATTCGCCGCGATCTTCGCCTGGTTGAACCAGCGTCCGCAACGACGGAAACGATCGGGAGAAGGCCGTAACCACCTTCGAATCCTCGATGACTGACTAGAGGCAAACGAATGCCGACCAACGGACTTGATCCCTTGACACCCGATTGGGAATCCGACGCTCTCGAGGCCGGCCCGGATCTGTTTGAGTACCGGGACTTGTTCAGATCCTGCCGAGTGAAAATTTTCTTTTGTACCCTGGCTGCCGTGCTGACGACCTCCGCAATGACGATTTTAGTCGTTCCACGCCGGTACCGAGCCCAGGCCGTGCTTCGCCCAGCCTCGCAGGAGAGTGGCACCCAACAGGCTGTGAGCCTGAGCGCCAGCGGCATCATGAGCAACCTGGGCTCGTCGGTGGGTTCTTCGATTAGCTCGGCGCTGGGCGTTGGCGGGGGTGCTAATGATGCACAGGAATTCGTGGTGATTTTGGCGAGCTATGATTTCACTATCAATTTGATAAACAAGCATCACCTCCGGTCGCATATCCTCCACCCAAATTTATTAACCCGTATCCAGCAGCGGCTGGGGATAAATCCATTCAGCCCATGGCGGCAGTTCCTGAAAATGCAGGATTCGTTGGAAGCGAACTATGATACGACGTCGGGCAACCTGACGCTGGATTTTCGGGACCGCGACCCCGTGATGGCCACCAGGATTCTCGGCTATTTCATCGACGATCTCCGGGAATTGCTGCGCAAGCACGCGGTCAATGTGGCGGTGGTGGCGGTGGACTCGCTGAACCGCCAGATCAGGAACACCGCGGACGCCTTGCTGGTGCAGCAGCTTGACCAGCTGGTCGCGCAGCAGCTCCAGGCCCAGCTCACGGCTGAAATGCAGTCCGATTTCGCCTTTACCGTGGACGACCCGCCCGCCAGCGCCGAAAGGCCCTGCTCCCCGTGGTTTTTCATCGATCCGCTGGCCGCAGGCGTGCTCACACCCGTTTTGTGCTTTCTGTGGGTTCTTTTTTACGAGCGCGTATACGAGCCGCAGCGCGCGGCTCGTGAGCGACGGGGCGCGCGACCATCGCCTGAGGATGGGTCGGAGTCCAAATTCGAAGAGCACCGGCCGGCCAACGCGACCGTACAACGGGTCCGTCATCGTTGATTACCGCAGGTGCGAGTTTCGCTGATGAGATCGTCCTTTGCGCCTAAACGTTTGGGGTCCGAGGTTCGGCAAGGGACGGCGCGGGCGATTTCCCGCCCGCGCGCGGCCCCCTCGCGCGCGAGCGCGTCGGCAAAGCTCCTCGCATGGGCGCTGAGCGGCGGCCTGGCGTCGAAGGCCGCCGTCCTCGTTACGACGTTCGGTGCGGCCCGCTCGCTTACGCCGCGCCAGTTCGGGGAGTACGCGGGCCTGTGCGCGACGACGCAGCTTGCGGCGAGCGTCTGGGACATGGGAATCGCCTACCTGCTGACCTACGAGTACGCGTCGTCGTCCATGAGCGTGCGTGAGGCGCTTGGGTGATGCGTCCGTCTGAGGGCCTCCACGCTGGTTCTATGGCTCGGGGCGTTTGTTTTTGGCGCGGCGATGATCGCCCGCGACGGCGACCTGCCGACCGGTGCGATTCTGTGCTTCGCCGCCGCCTCGCTGTGCGCGGGAAGCGGGGCAATCGCACTTGCGATGCTGAACGCGCGGCTTCGGTTTCGTGAGTCGTCGGGGGCGATCGCGATTGGACGATGGGTGACCGCGGCGGTTTCGTTAGCCGGCCTGCCGGCGGTCGCGCTCATCCGTGGACCGGTCGCCTTCGCCGCCGCAGTCCTTGCGGGAGAAGCGGCGACAATGGGCGCGAGCTGGGTGGCCGCGGCGATCCGGGTTACGCGCGCGGGCGGTTCCGATGAGCGCGAGGCGGAAACCGGCGCGCCGGGAGCGGCGGTCGGGAAGGGAGCGGCGGGTCTGAATCTTCGACGTGCGCTTCCATACGCGGCCAACGGCATCCTCGCCGTCCTCTATAACAGATTCGACGTGGTTATTCTGGCGGGGCTCTCCTCGGTTTCGCAGCTTGCCTTTTACGCGCCGGCCTCGCGCATCCAGGATGCACTCTACCTGCTGCCCAACGCCCTCGGCACGGTTGCGTTCCCGCTGGTGGCGGCCGAGCGCCTGGGAGCGAGGGGGTCTGGACGGCTGATGACACGCTTTTCGCTGTTGGGCCTCGCCCTTGCGATCCCGGCAACGGCGGCCTGTTTCGTACTGATGCCCGCGATTATCCGCGTCGTGCTCGGCCCGGGCTATGCGGGCGCAGTTACACCCACGCGCATCCTTATCTGGTTTTTGCCGATCTCAGCGGTGTCCTCGCCTATGCTCGCGGCGCTGGCGGGTTCGAACCGCGCGTCGGACACGACCAGGATTTTCGCTGTTACCGCGGGTGTCGCACTCGCGATGCATCTGGCACTCGATCATTGGCTGGGCGCGGTCGGCGGCGCCATCGCGTCGCTCTCGCGCGAGCCGGCCACCCTCGGGATTGCCTGGATGCTCGCGAGGCGGGCAGGGTTGCTCGGACGGCCAACGGGCCTCGCCCCAGAAGAAGTCTACAGATCATGAGTGACACACGAGTATCTCAACCGGGCGCGCCGGCGGTCGGCATACTCAGGCGCGGCAAGCGGGCACTGGAAGCCGTCGTGCGCCGGATGCCCGGCTTTCCGGAACGCTACTTCGCTCTGACCCAGTGGCGCCTCGAGCATCTAACGACGCTCGCGCTTCCGACGCATATGGGCACCAAGGAGCTGAGCAAAGCGGTGCTTAACCGCTTTGGTTTCGAAGTCCGGCGACTGACACGCAATCCGAAGTTCAACACCCTTGGACTGAAGCGACTTGGTATACGTACCGTGATCGACATCGGTGCCAACGAGGGTCAGTTTGCACGCTACATTACCGGAGTCTTACTTTGCTCGCGAGTGTACTCGTTCGAACCCCTGAGCGGCGCCTACAGCAAACTCAAGAGCTGGGCAGAGGGAGTAGCTGGCCCGCAGATCGCTACTTTCAATCTTGCCTTGGGCCGCGAGCCAGGATGGGTGGAGATACACGAACACCTCGACCTTTCTCCGCACTCCTCGCTCCTGGCGACGACGGAATTGTCGCACGCGATCTATCCGCAGACCCGGCATCAACGAGACGAGCGAATCAGAATGGAGACTCTCGATGGTTTTTTCGACAAAGAAATCGTCAACCTCGAACGGGAGATTCTGCTCAAACTGGACATACAGGGATATGAAGATCGGGTGCTGCGTGGTGCGCCGGCGCTCCTGAGAAAAACGCTCGCATGCCTCTTGGAAGTCAACTTCGACCCTCTCTACGAAGAGCAAGCAAGCTTTCACGACATTTATCAGATTCTTTTCGATGCCGGCTTCCGCTACGCCGGCTGCTTCCATCAGACCTATGGTGAAGATGGACACGTCATCACTGCCGATGAGTTCTTTCTTCACGCATAGCCAGGCGCGTCAGCCCTGGAGTTAGAGTCTCTTGAAACGATGGGAGCGTTATCGCCTCGACAGGAAGAGCAGCGTCGGGGTCGATTATAGTCCGGTACCCAACCGGAGATCGATCGCGGCGGTTTGGACTGACCAATAGTGAAAAACCCTCGATCAGGGTGGCAATCGCCACGGTTCTCAAAGCTGACAGGGGCGCGTTTGGGAATATTCCTGTGCGCAGCCTTCACGATGATTCCGCTCGATTCAACGGGCCAATTATTTCTAGGCGAGATAATTCTCCCCTTCCTGACCGTGGCGCTGCTGCTGTTGCCGGCCAGAACGCGATGGCTCAGCAACAAGGTTCTCCTTCATTGCCTGTTGACGCTCGCGCTTACGCTGGCAGGCTATATGCTGGCCGACGCGATTCACCACACCAGCCCACACGATTATTTAAGAGGATGGGCACGCATCGTCGTCCTCGGCACCAATTTCGTTGGCCTCGCCCTCCTCGGTTTAGACGATGAGGCCTACCTGTGGTGGTATTCGCTGGGACTGGGATTCGGGTCGGGTGTGATTTACCTGGCCATGGGCACTCCCTTCGCCCTATGGAAATTCAGCTATGCGCTTTCCGCCTCATCTATCGTGCTTTGCCTCGCGTCTATTCCCTCCCGCCTGGGTGCCGCGACAATCATGGGCTCGTACGGTGTCGTCAACGTTACCTTGCTGGATAGCCGTGCATTCGGGGCCGTCTCCTTTGTCGTCGCCCTACTGTTGTTCACAAGAATGCGCAAGCGCCCGAACCGCCGCTCTCTCAGGCAGGCCTTGTCGTTTTCGAAGCTGGTGCTGGCGGGTGTAACCGCGACGCTGGTGCTTGGCGTAGCTTACGAAGTATCGCAACCCATGTTCAAGGCGCGTCGCCATCAATCGAATGCCGTAAGGTTGGCCAATGTGGAGGCCGCCTTGTCCAGCATTGAACAGTCTCCAATTATAGGGCATGGTTCCTGGGCGATCGATCCCAGAATGGAATTCGCGTTTCGGATTGCTTACTACGCCTTCAGCGGACAGAGTCCGGACCCTTATACCGCTAAACACGGCGCCAGACTGCCCCATTCCCAAATCCTCTCGGCATGGTACGAGGGAGGTCTGCTAGGTCTGGCGTTTTTCGTTTATTTTGGCTATCTCCTGGTGAGATATACACTCTACTGCACGTTCACGCGTCCATACAATTACCTGACTCCACTGTATCTATTTGTGTCGCTACAATCGCTGTGGCACCTGGTAATGAGCCCTTTCGGCGGCAGCCAGCGCCTGGTAATTGCCTTCGCCGTAGCCGTTTTATGTCGCTTGTGCCGCGAGCGCCAGGAGATCGAGCGCGTATCGCTTTCAACGAGCCGACAGGCGGCGTAGCCAGTCGGCGGATTGTGGCACTGGTGACGCAATATAAGGCGCGGCGCAACGGCCGGTGTGCAAGACACTATGCCTGAACGGCCTCCGCTCCGAGTCGTCCGCGATGGTCTCGGCACAACTGTGATGGAAGGCGGCTCGCAAGTGTCAGAGCGTTTTGAAAAGAGGGCGCCCGGGCTCGGCTGCCCGCGCTACTTGCGCGTCGCTTTCATCGGCACGCAGAACCCCCAGCAAAGTGCTTCGCAAAGCAAATTATACCACCTCGCCCGCTGTCTGGCTGACGCAGGCCACGAAGTCACGTTGATCGTCCCGGAAGACCCGATCAATCGGACTTTTCCGGTCATCCGTGGATCTGAAGTCAAGTTTCGGGGTATTAAAGCGCCTTCCGCGATCGCGGAAGCTTTCAACAAGCACCGCCAGCTCGCTGATGCTTGCTTTGATGTGGTGCACGTGGTCGGAATTGGCCTGCGCTCGTTGGTTTCGGCCGGCCGTCCCTGGCATCGACCGTTTTATGTTCAGGACTATGACGAGGCGATGACGACTAACGCCGGTTCAGCCTCCAGGCGGCTCTATTATGGAATTCTGGAGATACTTACACGCCAACGCGCCCACGGAGTTGTAGTAGCGAGCCGCGCCCTCCAGCGTTTCCTTTTAGAGTGCAGGCCTGACCTCGGCCCACGTCTCCTCTATCTGCCGATCGGATATGACGCCAGTTTCGAAAATGGTCGCACAGATCTTGACGCGCCGATTGCACGAAGTGCCGGAGACCGCCCTGTGTTGGTTTGGGCCGGCACCTTTCGGCCCGGATACGGCGTAAACGAATTGGTAGATTTGGCTGAGGCGCTCGCCAGCCGAAGTGCACGGTGTCTGTTGATGCTGGTCGGTGGCGGTCCGGATTTTGAAGAGACAAAAGTAGTTATCAAGCACAAGGGCCTTGACGAATACGTGTTGCTGCCAGGGACCCAGTCCCTATCCGATTTACACGCCTATCTGCGGATCGCCACAGCCTTCTTGCTTCCATTCTCACCTACACGCCAAAACCTTTTCCGCTGCCCAACAAAGCTCTTCCAATATATCGCGTATAACCGGCCGATCGTGACCAATCGGGTTGGGGAGGTTGCGGAAACCCTGGGCGATGCGGGCTTTTACTGCGAATGCGGCAATGCCAGGAGCATGGCCGATACCTGCCAGAGAGCGATCGCAGCAGCCGGCAGCTACGATCAGTCGGCACTGATCCCTTCTGTATATTGGAGTGCACGGGCGCGTCGGTACAGAGCCTGGTTGGAGAGTAACGTGCCGCTGCGAAGCTAGAAAGACGTTCTCCACTACCTTTAGCCCGGCAGCGCCGATGGCGGGGTCTTCATTATGTCCGTGATAATAGTAACGGGTGCTGGTGGTCTCATCGGCGCCGAGGCGGTGAGACGTTTCACCCAGGCCGGTCACACCGTTGTTGGCGTGGACAACGACATGCGAGCCTACTTTTTTGGGGACTCCGCCTCAACTAAATGGTCGTTAGCCGAATTGCAGGCAGAGGTTAGCGGCTATCGTCATCACAGCCTTGACGTTCGAGACGCCAGTGCGATAGGCCGGCTATTTGCCGAGTACAGTAGCGACATTGCGGGAGTAATTCACGCCGCTGCGCAACCTTCGCACGACTGGGCTGCCCGGGAGCCATATGTGGACTTCGCTATCAACGCAATCGGGACGCTGAACTTGTTGGAAGCCACCCGCCATAAGTCGCCTGACGCCGTCTTTATGTTTCTGTCCACTAATAAGGTTTATGGCGATGCGCCCAATTCGTTGCCGCTGTGTGAGACGGACCGGCGTTTCGAATGTATGCCGCGGCATCCCTACGCGGAATTCGGGATCGATGAGAGCATGTCCATAGATCAGACCAAGCATTCTCTGTTTGGTGTCAGTAAGGCCGCCGCGGACCTGATGGTGCAGGAGTATGGCCGGTATTTTGGAATGAAAACAGTCTGTTTCAGGGGCGGATGTCTGACTGGTCCAGGCCATTCGGCCGCCGAGCTACATGGCTTCCTGAGCTACTTGATGGGCTGCACGGTGGCCGGTAGGAGCTATACGGTGTTTGGATACAAGGGCAAGCAGGTTCGTGACAACATTCACTGTTACGACTTGGTGGGGGCCCTATACGAATTTTATAGTGCGCCGCGGGTGGGAGCGGTTTACAACATCGGCGGGGGCGCCACCTCGAACTGCTCCGTGCTCGAGGCGATTGCTGCATGTGAGAAACGCGCAGGCAGGTGCCTCGATTGGAACTACAGCGACCAGGCTCGCAGCGGCGACCATATGTGGTGGATCTCGGATACCCGGCGGTTTCAGGCGGATTATCCAGGATGGCAGCCTCGATATTCTCTGGACGATATTTTTGACGAACTCTATCGCGAGGCCCGCGAACGACGAGCTTTGCCTGGGTGAGATTTCGTGGTGCGTAGGAGGCTCGGCCTACCACTCGCATATAGGAGCGATATGCGTCGATGAATCCGCGCATTTTGTTGTCGGAGTGGCTGCCGATCAAGGCGCGAGCCGCGTGGCGCTATGGTGTGACCCACTCTTTGGCGTCAACGATACCGTTATACATTGTGAATGAGTACCCGCGTTCCGGTGGAACATGGTTGTCTGGGATGTTGGGTATGGCGCTGGATGTTCCCAGTCAACGGTGGAGCTTCCAACGGCTGAGGCCGTCGGTCGTGCATTGCTGCTACAAAAGTCCCTCCGGCCTTCGCAACGTCACGCTTCTGTGGCGCGATGGCAGGGACGCGCTGGTCTCGCTTTATCATCACGTCTCCATCCTCGCTCACGATGGTAACAATACTGTATTGGTGGAAACGGTTGGCCGACGCCTCCCGTTCAAGGACCTGACCTGCGTAAAGGAGAACCTCCCTGCGTTCATTGAGTATGCCTTCACAAGAAGAATTGCGCAGCCGAGATTCTCCTGGACGGAGTTCGTTAGAAACTGGGCCGAACTGCGCGGCGTCGTGTACACACGATATGAGGATCTCCGCCATACACCGGTGCAAGAGTTGCGAAGGATTTGCCGGGAGGCGGCCGGCAGGAAGATCTGCGAAGCAAGGGTCCGTTCTGTGGTCGATGAAATGTCGTTCGAACGGCAAACGGGTCGCCAGCCAGGACAGGAGGACAGGGCCAGCCTGGCGCGTAACGGGATTGTAGGTGACTGGAAGAACTACTTCAGCAAAGAGGCCTGTCAGATCTTTGATCATTACGCCGGACAAGAATTGGTGTTTCTCGGCTATGAGAAAGACCGACACTGGTTCTAACGGGCCATTTACGTTTGGAGCTTATCCAGGCCGTTTCGTCCGCAAGCGGAAAGTTCTTGCACATCGTACAAGTAATTCCGAACGTTGATCCAGGACACGGAGGTTCGGTCATAAGTTGCCTCCAGATGTCGCGTGAAATGGCGCGCCATGGGCATCGGGTGTCGATCTGCACCACTATAGAACCTGGCGCGGTCTCGAGTGAGGGTGGGCTCGACTGCGGCGTGGAACTCCGCGGTGCCCGCGCAGGACGGGCTCCGTACGGCTTGTCGACTGAACTGCTGAGGCTGCTGACGCAAAGCATTGAAGACGCGGATATCGTGCATATCCATGGGCTCTACCGTTTTCATCTGCCGGCGGCGGTAGCCGTATGCAGGCGCTACCAGGTGCCCTTGTCGTCAAGCCTCATGGCAGCCTCGATCCGTTCCTGTATCGGGTGCGCCGCTGGTGCAAGTCGATTCCCGAATGGCTAATAGTCCGCCCTGCGCTCCGCGCCGCCGCGGCCGTACACTTCACCGCAAGTGAAGAGCTGGAACTCGCCAGGGCCACCGGAGCCTTCGGGCGGTGGGCCGGTGCCATATCGGCCAAGGCCATCATTGTGCGCGAGGGAGTTGACCTCGAGTACGATGATGGAGGCGCAGCCAGGGATTTTCTCCAAACGTATCCCGGACTGGCCGGCCGGCGGATTATCCTGTTTCTGGGACGGATCAATTTCAAGAAAGGACTTGACATCCTTGCCCGCGCGTTTGGACAGATAAGCCGGATGCGCCCGGATACACATCTGGTTCTGGCCGGTCCGGATAGCGAAGACTACGGGGCCAAAGTCCGGCGATGGCTTGGCCAAGAAGGGGTGCTCGACCGCACGACATTCACCGGGATGCTCCACGGACGCATCAAGCGCGGCGCATACGAAACGGCGAGCGTGTTCGTGCTGCCGTCGTACACCGAAAATTTCGGCCTGACAATTGTCGAAGCATCCGCCTATGGGGTGCCGGTGGTGGTGTCGACGAAGGTCAATATCTGGCGTGAGATACTTGCCGCGAATTGCGGGCTGATGACCGAATGCGACGCGGAGCACGTGGCCGCGGCCGTCCTGTCGCTGCTCGATGATTCGGAGGCCGCCCGCGCGATAGCGGCGCGCGGCCCTTTGTTCGCCAAGACCTTCGGCTGGGAATCGGTCGTCGCCGACATGCTGGCGGAATACCGAAAGATAATAACGGTTTGCGCTGTCTCCCGGTGACCGTCGCTCCGCTTTTGTGCGCTGCTCCCCGATGCGGATAGCAGTAAAAGTGGGTCGATCGATCGAGGCTCTCTCCCTGCCGGGTCTGATAACCGGGATTATCTCGGGCAGGCCGCTTTCACTTGCCTCTCACCGGGTCGTACACAGATTGAGGCAGCTGGCGCCCGGGCTGCAAACCGTGTTCGACGTGGGCGCCAACACCGGGCAGTTTGCGCTTGCGGTGCGCCATTATTTCCCCGCCGCCTATATCCATGCGTTCGAACCCGTGCCGGGCGCGTTCGAGCGGCTGGCGCGCGTCAGCCGGGGAGATGACCGGATTCGTCTCTATCCGCTGGCGCTGGGCCGCCGCGCGCAACGTATGCAATTCTTTGCCAATCGTTTTTCGCAGATAAGCTCAGCGCTGCCCATCGATCCGGCCAACAATCATCCAAATTACAACGCGTCTGCCGCGTCACCAATCGAGGTGTCCGTGGCCAGGCTTGACGAGGTGCAGCTTGAAAGGCCGGTTGGGCGTCCGGCGCTGCTTAAGCTCGACGTGCAGGGATTCGAGGCGGAAGTACTTGCAGGCGCGCAGGGAATGCTGGCCGCCATCGACTACATCCTGCTCGAAGTGCCGTTCGTCAGACTATATTCGGGCGCGCCAACGTTCGAAGACCTTCATGAGTTGCTGACTTTATCGGGCTTTGCCTGCGTTGCGCCGCTTGGCTTCAACGAAGGCAAGGACGAGCTGATCATCGAGGCTGACATGCTGTACCGCGTCAAGGCCGCTATTCACAGCGACGATGAAACATTCTGACCGTCCCCGCGTTCTGATCACCGGCGGTTCAGGATTCATTGGAACCAACGCGGTGCGGCATTGGCGCGATCTGGGCTACGAGGTACTGAGCATCGACATCCGTCAACCCCGCGATCCCGCACACACCAATTGCTGGGTTCAGTGTGACATAACCGACATCACGCGAATGCGCACCGAGTTCCGGACCTTCGACCCGCACTATCTGTTGCATCTCGCGGCTCGCACCGACCTTGATGAGAAGCACAGTCTGGACGGTTACGCCGTCAACATTGAAGGCGTACGGAATGTGGTGGAAGTGGCCGCGGCATCGCCGCACCTGCGATGCGCAATTTTCGCCTCGAGCCGGATGGTATGCCGCATTGGGTACAGACCACATCATGACGGGGATTACGACCCGCCCAATCTATACGGAGAAAGCAAGGTCCGCGGGGAGCAGATCGTGCGTGATGCCAGGCTCCAGTGCAAATCGGTTCTGGTGCGGCCGGCATCGATCTGGGGTCCATGGTTCGACGTTCCATACCGGATCTTCTTCGACCTGGTTGGACAGGGACGGTATGTAAATCCCGCCGGACTCAACCCCGTCAAGTCGTTCGGTTTCGTCGGCAATACCATCGATCAGCTCCACAAGATCCTCGAGGCGTCCCCCGAATTGGTCAATGGCAAAACCATTTATCTGTGCGACTATCCGCCCCTGCGTGTGCGCGAATGGGCCGAATTGATCCGCCGGGCGCTGAGAGCCCCGCGCGTGCGCAGCGTTCCGTTAGGCCTGCTGCGCGCCGCCGCGCTGGCTGGTGACGTTCTGGACAAGGTAGGCCTGTACCACGTGCCTTTGACCACGTTTCGGCTCAACAATCTCATTACCGACATGACCTTTGACACCGGCCTGCTGGAACGTATTTGTGGACCGCAGCGTTATAGTCTGGCCGAGGGTGTGAGACTCACGGCGGAGTGGATGCTTCGTCAGCCATCGCCACACTGAACCTTCGGCAATTCCATTGCCGCTATCGCAAATCACCATTTGGAAAAAGGGCGCCGTCAGATGCAAATTCTGATGCTGGGCATCAATTACTGGCCGGAGGAATTCGGTATCGCACCTTTCACCACCGGTCGTTGTGAGTACCTCGCGTCGCGCGGCCACCAGGTGACGATTTGCACCGGGTTTCCCTATTATCCGCGATGGCGGATTGCCGACGAATACCGCGGCCGGACGATGGCCAGGGAAGTGCGCGGCGGGGTTACCATCCTGCGCTCCTGGCTGTACGTTCCGCGGCGGGTCACGTCACTGAAACGGATTTTGCACGAGGGTTCCTTCATTGCCGCCTCGCTGCTGCGTGCCATGCGCCAGCGCAAGCCCGACGTGCTGTTCGTAACTTCACCTCCGCTGGGCCTGTCGGTCGCGGCCATTGTGCTCGGCAGGTTGTGGCGCGTTCCTTATGTCTTTCACGTCGCCGACCTCCAACCCGACACCGCGGTCGACCTCGGAATGCTCAAGCGAGGCAAGCTGGTCAGAGCGCTCTATGGTTTGGAACGGATCGCCTACCGTGACGCGGCCCTGGTATCAACGCTGACCCCGGCGATGCGCCAGCGTATTGTGTCCAAAGGGATCGTGCCGGAGAAGGTGGTGTTGTTTCGCGACTGGACCGATCCGCCGCTGTTCGATATCCCGCTGCAAGGCGGCGGCGAGGAGTTCAGGGACTCCCTGGGATTGCGCGATCGCCTGATGGTGGTTCACGCCGGCAACATGGGGGTCAAACAGGGACTCGACATAGTGCTTGAAGCCGCGCAGCGCTCGCGCGCGATGGAGGATATCATTTATCTGCTGGTGGGTGACGGCGCGACCAGACCGGCACTGGAGGCTCGCGCCGCCGCCTTGAACCTGTCCAATTTGAAGTTTCTGCCCGTCCAGCGCAGAGAAGCCTTCCATGAACTACTCGCGGCAACTGATATTGCTCTGATCACTCAGCAAAGGGTCGTCGCGGATATAGTCTTTCCGCCCAAGACCATGACGCTGCTGGCGGCGGGGCGGCCGATTGTGGCCTCGCTCAAGCAGAGCAGCGAGGTAGCGCGTGCCGGAACAGTGGTCGCACCCGAGGATCCCGATGCTCTGCTCAAAGCGATTATGGCGCTGCGCCACGATCCTTCCGCGAGAGCCCGCTGCGCGCAAAACGGAAGGGAGTATGCAGGCCGCTTGTGGAACGGTGAGCGCATATTGCCGGAAATCGAGAGACATCTGCTCCGCACTGTCCAAAACGGACGCGTGTCACGCCACTCATCCCGGCCCAGGACGTACTATCAGTCACAACCCCACGAACAAGCTTCCCGCGAGGCAGCTGAACAATAGCTGATGGCAGTCTCGCCCGTGGCTGGGCGCCGAGCACCGCTTCGCAACGCGGGTTGCCAGTTATCGATTCTACAATTCCCATGGTTTCCATACAGGTGAGGAGCAGCGATCGATGTCAGAGCCCAAGCGAGTGTTGGTGACAGGGGCTGGCGGCTTCATTGGCCATCATCTGGTCACGTATCTGAAGAAACAAGGCTGCTGGGTCAGGGGCGCGGATGCGAAAATCCCCGAGTTCTTCCGTACTGCCGCTGACGAATTTTTAACACTCGATCTTCGCCGTTGGGAAAATTGTATGCAGGCGACCCGCGGGGTTGAAGAGGTGTACGCGCTGGCCGCTGATATGGGGGGAATGGGCTTCATCTCCGCCAATCATGCTCGGATCCTCCGTAACAACGCGCTTATCAATCTTCATACTATCGAGGCCGCCCGGACCAACGGCGTCAAGCGGTATCTATATACCTCTTCGGCATGCGTATATCCCGAGTACCGGCAGACCGCCGCCAACGTCACTGCGTTGCGGGAGGAAGACGCCTATCCCGCCCAGCCGCAGGACGCCTACGGCTGGGAGAAGCTGATGACCGAACGGCTGTGCACGCATTACCGTGAAGAGAGCGAATTGGAGACCCGGATCGTTCGCTTTCAGAACATCTTCGGCCCGCTGGGCACATGGATTCGGCGGACGCGAAAAGGCGCCGGCTGCCTGTGCCGCAAAGTGGCAATCGCAAAGCTCACCGGCAACCCGGAAATTGAAATCTGGGGCGACGGTGAGCAGACCCGCTCGTTCTGTTATATCGACGATTGCACCACCGGTATCCACAAGCTGATGCGGTCGGGCTACGCCCAGCCCTTGAATCTCGGTCAGGACCGGCTGGTAACTATTAACGAGGTGGCAGACATGATTGCGGAGATAGCCGGCATCAGAATTGTCAAGACACACATCCCGGGGCCGCAGGGAGTGCGCGGGCGCAACTCCGACAACACTCATCTGCGCCAGGTATTGGACTGGGAACCGCACATCAGCCTGGAGGAAGGTCTGGCCCGAACCTATGCGTGGATCGAAGGCCAGGTCCGAGCCGGACTCACAGCCCCGCCCCAGGCTGATGCACCCTCCAAGTAGGCCCTCCAGCATCTCATCCTCGCCATTTCCTCGTCTGCGCCCTGCGAGGCAGCGCCATCGCCAGCGACCGTGGGCTGTGTGCACGACCGGCCTGATGTGCGGCAACCTTCTGACATTTGCCTAAGGAGCGCCTGCTGTCCGAAGTGACGCTGGAATGTAGGTCGCGAAACAACCAGCTGAAATTCGAGACGCTCTCCAATTGATCGGGGGTCATCACTCCTCTCCATGGTTCGGAGAAAAGACCTTTTTTTAGCGGAACTGGCGCTGGCCTGCGACATCATAGTCGTTGCCGCAGCCTACTTTGCCGCCTATTCGCTGCTGGCCTGGTGGAGGCATGACTCGCGCCCCGGCCTGATCCGGCCCTTTGCCGACTACGCATGGATTCTGTGGGTTATCGGACCGGTATGGGTCTTCGCCCCATGGAATGCGAAGTTGTACCGTCCCGTTAGCTTCGTTTCCTTCGGAAGGCTGTTCAAAGCGCTGTTGAATACTCAGGTCCTTGGCGGTCTGTTGCTGCTAAGCGCCATGTACATTACCAAGAGCGAGGACGTAAGCAGGCTCCTGTTACAGATTTTCCTGCTGCTTTCGGCGCTTGGCCTGGCGACGAAGAGGATGGCCCTGAAACTGTTCCTGGACTACCGCGCCGCCGAAAAGGGCTCTGGCATGTGCTGTTGGTCGGCGATCGCTCGCAGGCCGATACCTACTTTCGCCTGCTGGCGGAACGCCCGTACTTGGGAATAGTCGTCGCCGGCATCGAAAGCCTCGATCGTACCAACGGCAACGGGGTCAAGGGCGGCGGTGCCCACTTTGATTGGGCGCCGATCGTCAATAAATACGTCATTGATGAGGTGGTCGCGGTATGCTCCTGGCAGGAAGCCGGATTGCTCGACGACCTGGCCCGGGCGTGCATGGAAAGAGGCGTCATTTTCCGAATCCTGGTGCAGATGCAGCCGCTGCCCATAGGCCGCTACTCTGTGGACGACATCGGCCAAAGCGCCTACATGATTTCCATGGAGACCGGTCCGCAGGAGTTGCTGCTCCTGATGGCGAAGCGGCTGCTCGATATCCTTGGCGGCGCGGTGGGTTTGGCCCTGTGCGCTCTGGCTTTTCCGCTGTACGCACTGTGGCTGAAAATTGTTTCGCCGGGGCCTGTGCTGTTTCGGCAGGAAAGACTGGGCCGCAACGGCCGTCGGTTCGTCATATACAAATTTCGAACAATGTGTATTAACGCCGAGTCCAAGCTCACCGATTTGCTTCACTACAACCAGATGTCGGGCGCTATCTTCAAAATCCGCGACGATCCCCGCATCATACGCGGCTGCTCCTTCATGCGGGGCACCCATTTGGACGAGTTGCCGCAGTTCTTTAATGTGCTCAAGGGCGATATGAGCCTGGTTGGCACCCGCCCGCCGACCCCGTCGGAGGTCGAACAGTATAAGGCGCACCAATACCGGCGGCTCAGCATGCGCCCTGGCCTGACCGGCTTTTGGCAGCTCAGCGGCAACAAGGAGGTGAGCGACTTCGACGAGGTCGTCCGCCTTGACTGTCAGTATATCGATAACTGGTCGCTGTCGTTAGACGCAAAGCTGCTGCTGAGAACTTGCGCCGAGGTCTTTAAAGCAGAAGGCTGGTGAGTTGCGGGCACAACGCCGCCATTAGCCAGATAAACTCTTCCCCGCCCTTCCCTATAACAACCCGCCACACGGCAACGCGCCGCGCGAAAGCGGCCGCGCCCGCCACCTATCGTCGAACTTCGCGACTGCGATCTGCAAGCCATTGCCGCTTGCCGCCTTGCGTAATATCACCGTCATCAGGCTTTTGGCGGCACAGGAGCGGTGAAACGGGTCAGGTCCGCCAAGCCCAGTTCTGTCTCGATGCCTCCGATTTGCCTACCTGAACCGGGAACGCAGCGTCTGCTAGTGCAGCGCGTAGAATCTTTTAGCGCCCTCCGCCAGGATGGTGGCTTCGATTTCCGGCCGCAAACCCATTTTCTTGATCATCCGCGCGGCGCCCCAAAAGCCGTCATGATGCGGGTAATCGCTCGCCCACAGGATATTGCCCGGGCCGATCGCCTCCGCCACGACTTTGAGACCTTTTTCGGTGGGTTCGAAGGAAATGAAACATTGGCGATGAAAGATCTCGCTGGGGCGCGCTTTAAGCCCGGTGTCGTTCATCCCCTTGTCGTCGACGTGCCGGTCCATGCGATCAAGCCAGCCGAGCATCCAGCCGCCGCCGGCCTCCAGGAATCCGACCCGTAACCGCGGAAACCGGTCGCATATCCCGCACATGATGAAGCTGGCGGCTGCGGCCATCATCTCGAAGGTGTGGACCACGCAATGTTCCACCGCGAAGCCATCTTTGGCGGGGAACCGGTCGGCGCCGAGATTAGGCTGAGCGCCACCCCCATGAATGGCTATTGCGAAGCCCATTTCCTGTGCCTGTGCCCAAACCGGGTAGAAGTCCTTGTGATGCAGCGGGCGGCCGTTGTATGGGTTGGGACGCACAAAACCCGCCTTGAATCCAAACTCCTTGGCACAGTAGCGCATTTCCTCGATAGCGGCTTCCACCGATTGCATCGGAAGCGCGGCGGCGCCAAACAGGCGCTGCGGATAAGCGCTGCAATATTCGGCGAGCCATCGATTATACGCGCGGCAATTCGCGGCCGCCTGAGCGGGATCGGAGATTACGTCCAGAAAAAGTCCCAGTGTCGGGTAGAGGAAGACCGCGTCGACGCCCTCCTTGTCCATGTCCGGAATCCGCGCATTCGGGTCGAAGCCGCCCCTCCTGCCCTCGATGTACTTGATGTCGTTGGAAACTTCTCCATCGCGGGCTCCCATGCTGCCGCAGCCACCCAATGTCTTGTGGCGGGAACCGAGGGAGAACTCGTCGCAAAACCAGTAAAGCTCGCCGCCCTCTTCGGTATAAATCATGCGCGGCGCCTTTTCTCTAAACTTCGGATCGATATGGGTCTGCCAGGTGTCAGGCGCTTCGAGAACATGCGCATCCGCATCGACGACGTCATAGCGTTGGCTCATTGGTCGACCTCCATATGTTCACCTTAGCAATTTCAAAAAATCCGACCGTCCACAAGTCTGTTAAGGCTCCCCAAGCCAGGCACTTGGTTAAAGGGAATCAATGGCGCCCGGATCGGAAGCGTCGATAATTGGGAATTGGACTTGCACAAGGTCAGGGTACTTGAGTCCCGATCCGGTATTGAACAGCACTACCCGCTCCTGCGGGTGCAGAAATCGGCTGGCGGCGAGGTGTTTGAACGCCGCCCAGGCCGCGGCTCCTTCGGGGCAGACGAAAAGGCCTTCGGTGCGGGCCAATTCGTGAATTGCGGCGATTATTTCGGCGTCGCTTACGGCAACCGCTGTGCCGCCGCTTTCCCGAATCGTACGGAGGATCAAGTAGTCCGCGAACGCATGCGGTACTCTCAAGCCCGCCGCGATCGTTTGCGCATCCTTCCAGACCTCGCTCTCGGCCCTGTGCTCCAGGAACGCCTGAACGATCGGCGCACATCCGGCGGCTTGTACCGAGATCATTTTCGGACGCTTGGCGTCGATCCAGCCAAGCTGCTGCAACTCCTCGAATGCCTTCCACATCCCAATCATTCCGGTACCGCCGCCGGTCGGATAGATGATCGCGTCGGGCAACTGCCAGTTGAACTGCTCGGCCAACTCCAGGCCCATCGTTTTCTTACCCTCCACTCGATACGGCTCTTTGAGGGTCGAGACATCGAACCATCCCCGTTTTGCCCCGGCCTGCTGCACGACTTTGGCAGCATCGCTGATTAGTCCTTTGACCAGATAGACCCGCGCACCGCAGACATACGATTCGATCTTGTTAATCTCCGGCGCGTCGCTGGGCATGACAACCGAAGTCTCAATTCCCGCGGCGGCACCATACGCCGCCAGCGCGCCGGCCGCGTTGCCGGCAGACGGCGCCGCAACGCTGGTCACCCCCAACTCCCGCGCACGCGACAGCGCCGCCGACATCCCCCGCGCCTTGAAACTGCCGGTAGGATTCAAACCCTCTTCCTTGATGAAAAGGTGTTCGAACGCGTAAATGCGGCCCAGTCGTGACGCGCGCAACAGCGGTGTCATCCCCTCGCCGAGCGTGACGATGTTCTCCTCCCGCCGCACCGGCATCAACTCGCCGTAACGCCACATCGTCCAGGGCCGGCCATCCAGAACGTGCGGCGTCAGCCCTTTGGCCGCGTCGAGGTCGTAGCGGGCGAACAGCACCTTACCGCAGTCAGGACAGACCGTATGCAGGTCATCCGCGCTATAGCGCCGCCCGCATGCGGTACATTGAAGGTGATCGAGCAAGCTTTTCATGCCAGAATCTTGCCAGATCGAGTGTCTGAAGGCACAGGTCTCGAAACCCTGCCAAGCGATTTTGCAGATTGAGGAGTTTTCCAACACATGCCGGTGAGACCGGTCAGTGAGCTGGCTGCGGGCGCCCGTGTCCTCGTTTGACGAGGCCTCTCGCGGAAAAGCCCCCGGCCGCCAGCGGTATGCCAGGGGCGACGATCGCGCTATTCTTAAATCGCGAGCGTGGTGGGCGCTCTGCCATGAAGAAGTCGGAAAACTCTGCTGTCCTTCGGAGTTGCGGGAAGCTTCCCAGTTACGTTAACTCGTGTCGGAACCGAAGATGGCGATTCCCGATTTTGACAACAATGGTCTCCTTTCGGAAGGGGTACACGAAGCCTCTGAGAGCGAATTATTTGAACGATTTCGTTACTTTAAAAGCAGCACTCGACGTATTGAACTCTCCCATAAGTTAAAGGAATATTTGGAAGAAATTCGACATAGTGGGCTGGACCTTGATGTCTTTGTGGATGGTAGTTTCGTAACGTCCGAAGATGAATCCCGCGACATCGACCTGATCCTGATTTTGCCTGCAGACTTCGACATCGATGCGGAGCTCTCGCCATATACGTCGAACGTCATCTCTGCTTTTCGGGTTCGAAGACGTTATGGCTTCGATATTCTGGTCGCCCGGCGTGGAACGCCGCAACACGAGATCTATTTGGACGACTTTCAGGACGTGAAAGGACGTTCCGAACTCCGGAAAGGCATCGTGCGAATCCGCCGATGATTTCAAACCAGGAACAGCTAGATCAGGCCGTAAAGCGTCTCGGACGCATGTATAGCGCACTTGCGTCCTCACGAACCGATCTGTCATCGCGAAATTTCAAGACGTTTGCCCTGATGGCGGAAGGGCCGCTCAATCAAATCCGGCAATTGGAAGCGGAAATTGCTGAATACTCCGGCGCCATCGAGGCCCGCGCAACGGAAGCGGACGTCTGGATTCGTATAGACAGCTCAGAATCGACGCATGCGATCTCTGTCCTGCGCCTATGTGCCACTCTCAATGGGTTCCGGTTAGGCATTCTGGATATCGCCACATACTTTGCGAAGAGTGACTCATATGCTGGGGTCAAGGCGAGTCGCCTGCGCGATGCGTGTGACTTCAGAGTGATCGCTTCCGAAATGGGAAGTTTACGATTGGGCCTTGAAATTCATAAGCCGGACAGTACGGCGGGTCACAATGGTTCAAATCTTGAAGACACGCTGGTCGCGCGTGCACTTGCCAGCTATCTGGAGGTGGCTTCGATCATTTCCTCCAGTGCTAAAAGCCTCAGCCGTATCAGGCCCGTTAACCATGGTCCGGAGCTCGAAGAAGCGCTTCTTAGGGCAGTCAATCGGTTAGTTCCAAGAGATGGTACTATCGAACTGTATGGAAGGTTAGTCGTGACCGGCCCTGTTCGACTCACAAGAGACGCGAAACTTTGGATAGATGAGAGGCTCGATCGCGACGCTCCAGAGCGTTCCGAAAGACCGCAAGAAGTTCCCTCTCTACCAGATCGCGGTCTCGTAATTGACGAGAGCGTGCGACAGAAACTCTTCCAAGGGATCCCAGTAACAGTGCAAGGTGAGCTGCGGAGGGTCGACTTGGACGCTTCATCGATTCTTGTGCGCCATAGCGAAGGCAATCGGGATTACGAGTGCAGGTTCGAGCCGCGACTCCTTGATAAAGTTCGAGAAGCAATTGGGCGTGAGGTGAAGCTCCACCTACGTGCGGCTGGGCCGAATCGTCCTTTTGAGCCTGTTGTTGTCGCCGACCTTGAGCTCGTTGGATAAAGGATCTTTCGGCTCGCTGCTTGGCGAAATCAGCTAACCTGGCGGTTTGGGAGAAGATCATGGCCGACTACTTTCTCAACATTTTGCTAGTCTTTGGGCAGGCCGAGCAGGCGTTCGCCGAGGATGTTGCGCTGAATTTCACTGGTGCCCGTGACGATCGTCAGCATACGGGCGTTGAGAATCAGGTTGAACCAGCGCGAGCCGTCCGGCACCGCCGCGCTGGACTGGTCGATTAGCGCATAGCCACCCAATAGCTCGCTGGTGAATTTGGCAATCCGCAGCGAAAGCTCCGATCCGGTCAACTTTAGCGCCTACTGCTAATCACTGTCGCCTGCTCATGACTTCTTGGCTTCAAACGACGGGCCTGAAAACGACCCGGCTTGCGGAAACTCGAAACGCGCCATCGCGACGTTGGAACCGCCGTCGACTACCATCGCCGAGCCGGTGATCCATCGCGAATCGTCGCTGGCCAGAAAGAGCGCCATGTCGGCGATATCATCGGGAACTCCCAGGCGTCCAAGCGGTATGCCGCGTGAGGCCAGATCCGGGCTGAAGGTTCCTGCGACCAGCGGAGTGTCGATACCGCCGGGGCAGATACAATTGACGCGGATTTTGTCTCTGCCCAATTCGGCCGCCGCGGTCTGGGTCAGACCAACCACGGCGAACTTGGCCGCAGTGTACGCGGGCAGTCCCGGGACACCATGCAGCCCCGCCAGCGAGGAGGTCGATATGATCGACCCGCCGCCGCTCTTGCGCATCGGCTTGACCGAATGCTTGATCCCGAAAAATACGGAGCGCGCGAGCACGGCCAGTGTGCGGTCCCAGTCCTCGGCCTTGATGTTTTCTATATAACCCAACGCGCCCAATACGCCGGCGTTGTTATAGGTGATGTCCAAACGGCCGAACTGGCGCACCGCGCGATCGATCACGGCTTCGATATCGGCCTCGCGCGTGACGTCGGTGCGTTGAAAAACCGCGTCGCCGCCGCCGGCCGCGATTTCGGACACGACCAGTTCACCGCCTTGCGAATTGAGGTCCGCAATCACCACCTTGGCGCCTTCTTTAGCGAAACGGATTGCGGTCGCGCGGCCCATCCCACTGGCGGCGCCAGTGACTACAGCGACTTTGTTATCGAGCCGTCCCATTGAGCCAGTCCTCCAACGCGAGCGATAGCCTTATAGCCCGATTCAGGCCTGCCCGCCAAACCGAAACCGGCCGCGTCGGGCTGCCGCATCGCCGACCGCGCCCAACCACCGGTATTCCACCAATCTTTGGTTCCTTAGCGTACTTTAGTGTCGCAGGACGCGGATGGCCGACGCTGGCGCCGCCTCGACTCCTTGCGCCGGCCCTATCGCCAGCGCCACCACGCCGCATATGAAGATCGCTGACGACGATAATTCAAAGCCAATCGTATAGCTGCCGGTAATGTCGTATATTCGGCCCACCACCATGGGGCCGAGAGCCAAACCGAACGTCGAGGCCAAACCCACAAGTCCCCACAGCGTGCCGAAACGACGCAGCCCGAGTGTTTCAACCAGCAGCGTAGGCGTTAGCGAAGTGGTGGTTCCCCCGTTAAAGCCGAACAGCAGAATGAATCCGGCAAGGTAGATGCGATAATGGGGGGTATGCGCGCCCAACAAAAGCAAATTTCCAATTGCGAGAAAGCCCAGTGCCCATGGAAAAATCCGCCGGGCTGTGAATCTGTCCGCCAGAACACCCAGTAAAATAAAGCCAGGTACCACAACCGCGGCTTGTGTACCCAGCACCATTGCCGCGCTGCGTGGGCTATAGCCCGCACCGATGAGGAAATTGATCATGTGGTAAAATGTGGCGATGAGTCCTGCGCTGGCAAAGGCCTGGACGAATGCAATTAGCCAGAATGTCGGGGTCCGCAGGGCGGGACCTACTTCGAGCCCGGGCAGAGTTTTTACATCTTCGGCAACGCTCATGCTGGTCGCTCCTGTGGGCCGCGTGCGAATCACTGTCAGGAGCAGCGGTAAAATGATAATTGCGATCGGCATTGCAAGGACAAGAAAGGTCCTGCTTACACCCAGGTTCGCGATCAGATCGGTCGCCACCAGAGGCATCAGTACGCCGCTGACTCCCATGCCGGCAATGGTTACGCCAATCGCCAGGCCGCGCCTGTCACTAAATCAGTTCGCGGCCACCATCGACCCCGGAACCACCGCCGAAGCGGCGGCACCGGCGCCCAGCAGTACAAAGGCCGCAAACATGGGCCAAAACGTATGGCTCTGGCTGGCGCACAACAGGCCAATCACGACCAGCACCGCCCCCGCCGGCATAACGATTCGGGCGTCAATCCAATCGAGCAACCATCCTACCAGCGGAGCGGACAGGCCTAGCATCAACGAGAAAATCGTAGGAAATGCCGAAATTCGCGCATGACTCCATCCGTAAAGCTTCATCAGGGGAGTAAGGAACACCGGAATCACGTTGGACGTGACGCCCAACATGCTAAAATTTGTTACGAACAGAGTAACCACTACCAACCATCTCCGCCGGCTTCCCATTGGCGTCTCCTGGGGCGAGGTGTTGAACAGCGATGTAACTGGATTACGCTGATACCAGCTCTCAACACGCTGAATGAAAAATTTTCGCTTTTATTCTTCTCCCTCCGCAGAGATAACAGAGGGGAAAAAGGCTTGGAAGTCTTCACCGGCTTGCCGGCATCGCTTCGATATATTCGTAAGTCCGCCGCGCCCGCCCTTCCCACGGGATGCACAAAGCATCAAATTCCTCGACCTGCGCTCCGATTCCCACCGAGCATGAAACGTCCGCCGCTTAAATTGATCGAGGCTCGCCACTTCCTTGGCCAAAATCAGCGGATTGTGCAGCGGCACCTGGCACCTCCGGGTGGGCTGACTTCGGCTGACGCGGTCTCGGTGGACGATCGCCGGTTCGAGGAACACGACAAGATTGGGGGCGCTCTTCCTTGACGAAGGACCTCCGCCGGGCGCAGCGTACAGAGAGCCTCATCCGGCGAGGAGCGTAGTCATGGCAAAGAGCGTACCCGCCACGTTTGAAGTCGATATCGAGGAAGTCGAATATCTGCGGCACGAGAACCAGCCGCTGATGGCGCGAATTTTCAGACCGCGCGGCGACGGGCCGTTTCCGGCGATCGTCGAAGTACATGGCGGCGCGTGGAACCTGATGGATCGCACGGCCGACGACGCCGTCAATACGCCGCTGGCGAAAAGCGGCGTGGTCGTGGCGGCGCTGGAGTTCCGCATGCCGCCGCAGGCCTCCTACCCTGCTTCGATGGCCGACATCAATTATGGAATCCGCTGGTTCAAAGCGCATGCCGCGGACTTTCGCAGCCGTCCCGACCGGGTGGGTTTGATGGGAAGCTCCAGCGGCGGGCATCAGGTGATGCTGGCCGGCATCCGGCCGCACGATCCCAGGTATTGCGCGATTCCCCTTCCCGCCGGTGCGCCGTCCGTGGACGCGAGCGTGCGCTGCGTCGTGATGCTGTGGCCGGTGATCGATCCGCTGGGACGCTATCGTTTCGTCAAGCAGCTCAAGGAAGCCGGCAAACCGTATCCGGATTTCGTGGAGCTGCTATTGAAGATGCACGACCGCTACTGGCACGACGAGGAGACGATGGCCGAAGGGAACCCTGCCCTCGCGCTCAAGCGCGGCGAACGCGTCGCGCTGCCGCCGGCATTGTACATTCAGGGCGCCAAGGACATCGTTCATCCCCGCGCCGATCTCGACCAGTTTGTAGCGAACTACCGCAAGGTGGGCGGGCATCTCGAGCTGGAACTGTTCGATGGCGAGGCCGAGGGCTTTATCGTCCGCAGGCCGTCCTCCGATTCAGCCATCCGGGCAATCGGTAAGATTATGGATTTCGTACACGAGCAGGTCCGCTGACCGCGATCTTCGTAGCGCCGGCCTCGGTGCCGGCGTTTCTGCCTAGGCGCCAACCCCGGTCATCCTGGCGCTGACCTCCCACAACCGACGGGCCACGGCGGTATCGTATGACTCCGCCGATGATTTCGCCGGCTTGCAGTCGACGAAGTACTTGCCGTTGATCCCGTCCACCTCCGGCGACGAGGCCAGGTAGATCTGGGTGGCGGCGCCTTGTTCGGGGCTGCGCATGAACAGCCCGATCAGCGGCATCAACAGTTTCGCCAGCGCGCCGTTATTCGCACCCAGCCCGGTGGCGACCGCGCCCGGATGGGCGCAGTTGACGGTGACGCCGGAGCCCTCAAGCCGGCGCGCGAGTTCATAGGTGAACAGAATGTTAGCCAGTTTCGACTGGCCATAGATGCGCATCGAGCGATAGCGGCGCTCGCCGCCGAGATCGTCAAAATCGATCGTGCCGTGGCTATGCGCGGCCGAGGCAACGTTCACTATCCGCGCCGGAGCGCTTTGCCTGATGCGATCCAGGAGCAGCTGGGTCAACATGAAGTAGCTTAGATGGTTGACCGCGAATACTGTCTCGATACCGTCCGCCGTCAGTTCGCGCTTGAGATTGAACACACCCGCGTTGTTGACCAGCACATGCAGCGGCTCGCTGCGGTCCACGAAGGCGGCGGCCAGCTCGCGTATCGACTGTTGTATGGAAAGGTCGGCGAGCATCAAATTGACGCTCCGGTTCCCGGTGTTTTGGCGAATCTCGGCTATCACATCTTCGCCGCGGGAGCGGTTACGGCACACCAGCGTCAGGTTGGCGCCCATGCGTGCCAGCTCGACCGCCGTCACCCGTCCCAAGCCGGAACTGGCCCCGGTAATCATGCAATGTTTGCCCCGAAGTTGTTCCCCAGTGGTTTGCATAGACCTCCCCGTAGCGCCGGCCTCAGTGCCGGCGATTTGCCAGTGGCGCGGGCCTCCGTGCCCGTGTTCTCCTTTAAGCGCACCCCATAGACAAATGCAGCAAATGGCTCATAATCCAAATGGGCGTCTCATTAGACGCGCAATTTTACAGATTAGGCCAAACCAGCGGCAGGGGAGAAATCAGACATGGCAGCCAGTCCGCAAATGTCAAACGGCGAGGGAGTATTTCGGAAGGAGCTTGCAGATATAAAGGTGATCGACAGCGACACCCATCTGAGCGAGCCCTATGACCTGTGGACGTCCAGGGCGCCCAAGCAATGGAAAGAGCGGGTGCCGCAGGTCAAGGAAGTCAAGGGCAAACGCACCTGGATAATCAACGGCGACACCGCGATGGGCGCTGCCACGCCAGCCAGCGTGATTCGCAAGGACGGCTCGAAGATCCGCGGCTGGGGCTTCATGCAGTGCAATATCGAGGACGTGCATCCCGGTTCATCCAATATTAAGGAGCGGCTGCGTTACATGGATGAGTCGGGAATCTGGGCGCAGATCATCTATCCGAACTTTCTCGGCTTCGGCGGGCAGCGGGCGGCGCAACTGGCCGAGGATATCCGCCTGATTTCCTTCCAGATATACAACGACGCGATGGCGGAAATTCAGCAGGAATCGGGCAACCGGATCTTCCCGATGGCGATGATGCCGTGGTGGAACATCGAACTGTCGGCGGCCGAGGCGGTTCGCTGCCACAAGATGGGTCTGCGCGGCGTCAACATGAACAACCATCCCCAAAGCCACCCCGGAGTTCCCGACCTGGGCCATCACGACTGGGACCGCCTGTGGGAGGTATGCAGCGATCTCAACCTGCCGATCAATTTCCATATCGGCGCCAGCGAGGAGTCGGCCAATTGGTTTACCTCGTTGCCCTGGCCCTCGCAGACTCCCGACCAGAAGCTCGCCCTGGGTTCGGCGATGCTCTTCGTTAACAACGCCAGCGTGCTCTCCAATATTATTTTCTCCGGCGTCCTGGAGCGCTTTCCCAAGCTGAAGTTCGCCTCGGTGGAGAGCGGCGTCGGCTGGATCCCGTTCGTGCTCGAAGCGCTGGATTATCAGATGGAAGAGGAAGTTCCGGGCGCCTCTGAGATCCTGAGCATGAAGCCCTCCGAATATTTCCGCCGCCAGATTTACGCCTGCTTCTGGTTCGAGCGCAAAGGTCTGCCCGCCGCGCTGGAGTCGCTGGGGCCGGACAACCTGATGTTCGAGTCCGACTTCCCCCATCCCACCTGTCTGTATCCTGCGCCGCTGAGTTATCCAGCCCAGGTGCTGACGGGGATCGACCACGGCGTTTTGCGCAAGCTGATGAGCGGCAACGCGGCCAGGGTCTATTCGATACCGGTCTGACGTCGAGCGAGCCCCGGCTCAACTGAACCGGGCTTCGCTCAAGCGTTATCGGGAAGGGCGGTACCAACCGCCCTTTCCTTTCTGTTTCTAAATCAGTTTTTTAAATCAGTGGGACAGGCGTCCCTGCCTGTCGATAGCGCGCGAGCTTCTTTTGTGCTCGCGCTACCGAATACCTAGCCAGGGGTTCAAGAGTGCCCTGGCTCGGGCGGCAAGCTATGAGAATTTTATAAAGGTGGCGCGAGAAGAGTCTCGCGCTTCATCGACAGGCAGGGACGCCTGTCCCACTATTCCCCAGCCCAGCCACTCCAGCAGTGCGTTCTCTCTGCTTACTTTGTCTATCAAAGAGCATAGGGACGATACCTTCAGGTCAGCGCGCCGCTGTCGCGCAGGCGTTGGATTTCCGCGCTGGACAGGCCTAACACGTCGCCGAGGATCTCCTCGGTGTCGGCGCCCACAAGCGGCGCCGGACGCTGCACTCGGCACGGCGTGCCGGACATCGTCCAGGGAATTCCGGTATGAATCCGCCTTCCAACTTCGGGATGGTCCAACTGGGGGAAAAAGCCGCGCTGCGCCAGATGCGAATCCTCGGCCAAATCCTTGCTGCTCATGACGGGAATTGCAGCAACGCCGGCGGCCTGAAGCAACTCCGTTATCTCCCAGCGATCGCGCGGATGGGTCCACGCGGTTATTATCGCGTCGAGTTCGTTCTCGTTGCGCTTGCGCTGTTGCGCACTAGCAAAGCGCGCGTCGTTTGCCAGCAAGGGCTGGCCGATCGCCGCACAAAACGAGTGCCACTCGCGTTCGTTGCCGACCGCGATGGCAACCCAGTCGAGCGGACCGCCCCTGGTCTTGTAGCAGTTATGCGGCGCCATCGACCGGTCGCGATTGCCCAAACGCTTCGGTTCGCGGCCGTTCATCGCGAATT
This sequence comes from Binataceae bacterium (SeqCode), assembly GCA_035939115.1. Classification (GTDB taxonomy): domain Bacteria; phylum Desulfobacterota; class Binatia; order Binatales; family Binataceae; genus JAJPJA01. The sequence goes on along the minus strand of DASZGF010000121.1, from coordinate 3,521 downwards.
CCATCAGCGCCTCCGGCATGACCATCTCTGTGGTCTCCAGCATCGCGACGTCGATGTGCTGCCCCTGCCCCGTGAGCGCGCGATGAATGAGCGCGGCAACAACACTCAGTGCGCCGGTGACGGCGGCCACCGACTCCGCACAGATCCATCCCGGCTCCAACGGCTCGCCGCCCTCGTATCCGCACAGGCCGTAAATGCCTGAGAGCGCGCCCGCCGTGGTGCCGTAGCTGATGTCTTGGCGATAGGGACCGGTCTGTCCGTTCCCGGTAACGGAAAGCAGGATGATGTCTTCGCGGGCGGCGCGCAGGGCCGCGTAATCCAGCCCCATCCGTTGCATCGCGCCGGACCCGAAGTTTTCCGTGACCACGTCGCATCGCGCGGCCAACCGGCGCGCGATTTCAAATCCCTGCGGATTGCGCACGTCGAGCTGGATGCTGCGCTTGCCCTGGTTCCATTGGTTGAAAATCCCGGCGCGGTTAGGTCCCGGCTTCCCGTCGGCGAAGGGAGGCAGCGAACGCTGAAAGCAGGGCCGGCGCGAACTCTCCACCCGAATCACTTCGGCCCCCAGATGGGCCAGTTGAAGGCTACAGAAGGTGCCGACCCATAACTGCATAAAGTCCAGTACCCGCACACCCTTAAGCGGCGGCGAGATCGCCGCTGGCTGGGGCCGCAATGGACCTGAAAATTCCACCGCCGGATGCACCTCCGGCATTTGCGCAGAGGACGCCGCCGAGTTCACGGCTAACGTTGCGATCTCATCATTGTGTTCGCCCAGTCTGGGGGCGGGACGGCGCAGCGACCAGACTTCGGCGGTGGACTTAAATGGCGCGCCGGGAGCCAGCAGCATCTTGTCGCCGGGACTGCGCGAGGGCAGCGGCACAAAAAACTCACGTGCGGCGAACTGTTCATCAGCGTAAACGTCGGAAATTCTCGACAGCGGCACGATCGCGACGGAATGCGCTCGCGCCTGCGCGAACAGCTCATGCACCTTCCATCGGCGCGCCCACTCCTGGACTACGGGCTGGAGCTTGGCCATGTTGCGGCCGCGCGACATGGTGTTGGCGAAGTCCGGCTCTTTAGTCCATTGGGGATGTCCGATCCATTCGACGAAACGCACCCAATCGTTTTCATACAAGAGCGAGAACAGCACGTAGCCGTCGGCGCATTCGACGATAAACCAGGGGCCGGGACGGCGCGGCCGAAAGCGCGAACTCTCAACCCCGGCATAGGTGTAGAGAACGAAATTCGATTCCAGGGTCGCGGCCAGCGCTTCCTGCTCGCAGACGTCGATCGCCTGTCCGCGGCCGGATTGGAGCCGATCCCACAGCGCGGCCAGGGTTACCATCGCGGCGTGCAGGCCACCCTCGAATTCCGCGGGATTGCCGAACAATCGCAATGGCGGCAATTCGGGGTAAGGCGAAGTCAGAGGGCTGACCGATCCGGCGCCGCTGGAATGAAAGGCGTTCAATTCATAGGCGCGATAGTTGGCACGCGGACCGCTGTCGCCGTAGGCCGAAACCGTGGCAACGATCAGTTCGGGAAAAGCCGCGCACAGGGCCGGACTGTCCAAGCCCACGGACGCGCGATCGGCGGGCGCCACCTTATGGATCAAAACGTCGGCGCAGCCCAGCAATCGATAGAGCCGAACGCGGTCAGGAACGGCGTTAAGGTCGAGCGTTATGCTCCGCTTGTTCGCGTTAAGGCACAGGAACAGTCCGCTGTTTTCAGGGTCGGGAATGTCGCCCGGAAAAGGCCCGCGGCGGCGCGTCAGATCGCCGTCGGGCGGCTCGACCTTGATTACCTCGGCGCCGAGGTCGGCGAGCAGGCGCGCGGCAAAGGCTGCCGCAACTCCCTCACCGCATTCGACTATGACGCAACCGGCCAGCGGTCCTCGGCTTTGCGTGTTGTCGGCCAGTCGAGAACTTTTGAATCGTGCTTGCCCTCGGTTTTGCTCGATGCTCAAATGTCAGTCCTGACGCACGTTGTTCAAGTGGCGGTCCATCCGCGCCGATTGTAAACCATAACCGTGCCGCTTAGCATAGTGGTGAGACGCCGGTATTGGGCAAGGCGATTCAATCCTTAGGCAAGAATCTGCGCTAGGAAGGTTAATGAAACCCCTCGGCGGATACTGGCTGGTGCACAACAAGTATCGTTTTCTGCTAGCCGTCATGGAGGAACTCGCCGGCAATGCTCATATCGCATTTGAGGGTGATTTCAGCGGTCTTGAAATAATGAAAGCTGCGGGCATACCAGAGGAAAAAACGCCTCTACTCGAGAGACGAACAAGTTCGCCAAAGCTGGATTCCGTGGTCTTGCCCCTGGAATCGTCGACGGCAAAGAGCGTACTTAGACTTTTTGGGCGAATTGGATTTCAAAGGCGAAAGGCACTCCGGCGGATTGTCCATGTTCAAATTGAAAAGGGCGGTCGCCTCGAATTCGCCGCATACGATAATTTCGACGCTGGTATCTACTTCGGCCCCGCCATTCCGTGGAAACTGCTTGAGAACCTGACATCACGAGGCATATTAACTCGCACTGACCGCTACTTAGGGCGTTATTTAAACTGACCCAGTGCCGAAAAGCTGAGTCCAAAAAAATCCTTTAGAGGAGTCAGTCATGCTCGATCATATCGGCGTTGCAGTATCCGACTTTGCCAGGAGCAAGGAGTTTTTCAAGCAGGCGCTGGCGCCGCTTGGGTATCAGGTGGTGATGGAATTCCCCGATGCCGCCGGCTTGGGCAAGGACGGCAAGCCCGACTTCTGGCTCGGGCAAGGCAAGGCGGCGGGCTCGACTCATATCGCGTTCGTCGCCGACCGCAGGCGCATCGTGGATGAATTCTACAAAGCCGCGATCGCCGCCGGTGGCCGTGACAATGGAGGTCCGGGCCTGCGCCCGCAGTACCATCCTAATTACTATGGCGCGTTCGTGTTCGACCTCGACGGCAACAACGTCGAGGCAGTGTGCCATCAGGTGGAGTAGGATTACCAGCATATGCGCCCGTCCAAAAAAGGGACGGCTCATTGACTCACGGTCTCCTGGTAACAGGCGGGAAGCCCGTGATGAAATAATGTATCGGCCTGGGTGGCGCAGCTTGAGTGGGGGCTAAAATCAGTGGGACAGGCGTCTCGCCTGTCGATGACGCGCGAGCTTCTTTTGCTCGCGCTACCGAATATGCCTGGTGGTCAACAGTGGGCGTGGTGACGGCGATCCGTGCTCAGAGAATAGTGAGCTTTCGGCAAGCCTGCGTTGAGTCGCGGTTGGGCGCCGTGCCGCCACGAATCCGGGTCACCCTCTCATGTATTGTGCGAGCAGGGAGTCCATATCATCGCCGACACCGTAGCCGAAGTTGTGGCTGATGACGCGTACTCTATCGAGCCGTGCTATCAGGGCATTACGATCGTTGGCAGACAGCCGGCCGATGGTCTTTAGGGCCTGTTCGAACGTGCTGACCAGTGCATCGAGGTAAGCATCGTCCTGATACCCGATATCGCTGCAGAATCCTGCAGCACGTTCGCAGTAGA
>DASZGF010000120.1:0-3902 GCA_035939115.1 Binataceae bacterium (SeqCode) | reverse complement strand
GACCCCGGCCGATACCGAGAACAAGCCGTACCTGACGGGAACGGCCTACCCGACCTGCGCCAACACTAAGCATTGGCAGCGCGGCGCCGATAGTCATGTCTGTGCGCTTTGCGCGGAGGGTGGGCCCGCCGAGATTGTGGGAGTCGATTTTTAGCCGCGCTGAAGTGACTAAGGGACAGACGCTGGTGCCGATAACGTCCGATACCAGCAACACCCGCCACCGGTTGGCGGATTTGTCAAAAGGAAGGCGGCCGATAAATGGAAACGGTTTCCAATATTCAATGTGCTGGCTGTGGTAGGGCTGGTGATGATGTCGCACTCGCACGCCGGCGTGGCAACCTGCCGTACTGCCCGCGGTGCGTGAAAAAGTGCAGCCTTTGCCATGTAGATGCGGATAGCCTCGGTTACCTGAGTGACGGCAGCAACCTCCGCCTATACGTTTGCCTCGAATGCTGGAACAAGGACGTTCAGGAACGCCCCGGCTGGCTCAAACACTCATGTCCGCCAGGGCGGTGCGAGTTATGCGGCGGTCCCGATCCTGTCGCCGAGTTGGAATGGGACGACGGCAGTATCGGGCTATACTGCAATAACTGCGGCAATCCTAATGCGAAACGTCGCCGTGGCCGGCCGCCCGCGTTCAAACAAATGCGCTTGCACAAGGATGGCCTGGAACACCCCGCCATAAGCACGTTAGGTTCGCTCATCGGGTGCGGCAGTCATGCCAGGGTGGGCGTCTCTAATCGTACCGCCGTCAATCGGCGCTACGCCGAAACTGTCATGGACCTGTTCAGGCCGTTTGATAACAACGACGACCTTAAGCGCGTCCCCTGCGACGATAACCTGTCCTGGCTCCTGTCAAATGAAGCGCTGGCTAACGGCCGCCGTCTCACCATCCTAATCGAGTTGGGCCGCGTCCTGGCTGAGTTCGGTCCCGAACACACCCGAAAATTGGCGGAATCTATCTGCAAAGCTAAGCTGAAAACGCGCGCCAGTGTGGACGTGATCAGAGGCTGGCGAATGTCAAGGCGCGCCGCTCCCGACGAGAAAAGCGTCGTCGACGCCCTGATCGGGATAGTCAGCCGTACAATCAACCGCTACTGCACTCGCTATCCGGATATCACCGACGATCAGATAGTCAACGCGCTCGAGCATATCGTCTACTGGATCGCCGAAAAGCCGGCTACCGACAATTCCGACGCCGCCGAGTAATCATGACCGAAACCGAAACCGAGGACGCCTGCGCGTTCTACCTGCACCCGGATCCTGCGGCACACCTTGACTACGGCCCAGACGAGCGGCGCGAGGCCCGCAAGGCTCCGTGCGCCCGGTGCGGCCTTGGTTGGCGCGCGCACTATCCCTTGGCGTACAGCACCACGTGAAGCCGGGTCATGATGTTCCTGACGAGAACATCATGATCACGATTTTCACGACGTCGTGAAAATGTGCGCGAATGCCCACAATTATCTTTTCCTCAATTAATGTCGGGAGGTTTTCCTCGGCGTTTTTCAATTGTGCAATATATTGTACAATTAGGCGCGGCTTAAAATTCGGGTTGCCACGGCGCTCATCGGGTCCAGCCTCACGGACAGGAGAATTATACTACTCCCTACATAATTCTTCTCTGGCCGGGGCAAAAATGTGCTACCCCTACCATCGTTTTTAGGTCGCCACCACCCTTAAATTCCGCCCCTATGGGCGGAATTTCATCCGCCAGCGGGGCGGTTTGAATTGTTACGACGTCGGAACAATCTAGCTGGGATTGAATTTTACCGGCGTCGGGAAAATGTACTACCCCTGGTACATTTAATTTCCGGCCGCCGCCACCCGAATTCTACCGGCGCCGGGAGAATTCCTTCGGCGCCGAAGGAATGTCCCGACGTCGGGACATTTACCCGCCAGCGGGAAGCGTGATCCTATTCTCGTCAGGAATAGGATCATCCACGGACCGCGGTCCAGCCGATCGATGCCGTGCGGCCGGCGGCAGGTGGTCCTGGCCGCGGCTCAGGGCGCTAATCCCGTCAAGGATCTGGTCTCCGATCAGATCGTCAATCGCGAGGTCCGAGTCCTCGGTGCCCGCGGCATGGATTACAGCTGCTACTCGCTGGCAGTCGGCATGACGCATCCGGCCGTTATCCGATTGAGAAATCTCGTTCGCTTCGCGAGACTCACAAACCAGCCGAGGGCGGAGCTTAGCACACGGCCCGCAAAGGGCTGCGCCGGGAAGAAACCCGCCCTGCTCTCCAGGTCAGCAGTCCTGATCCTCAAGAACTCGCGATCAACTTAGACCGCACGCGATCAACCTTTTGGCAGATCGCGGCGCCGTCCGGCTTGGGCCGTAGCGGCAAGGCCGAAGACGCGCCAACCGGCCACAGCACTCAGAAGCCGCCCGAGTGCATGGGACGTCCAATCAGCAACCATACTGGCCAACGAATACTAGATCCGTTCTGCGGCTCAGGATCGACCATCGTAGCGGCGCACCAGCTAGATCGTGTCTGCCTCGGCATCGAGATCGATCCGGGCGATGTGGCCGTTACGCTCGATCGCTTGACAAAGCTGGAGCTAAAGCCTGAACTCATTAACGGGAACCATGTGTCCAACAACATTGCTGGGCGAAGCAGAAATGATGACTTGATCTTTGACCGGGGTCATCCCGACTCTGGGCGCGTCGTCGATCGGTGGAGTTGAAACCGCGCACCCGGTTATCATCATAGGCCCGATCGCCAGGAACAGGACGAGAACGCCAAAGTTAGGCCCAAACCCGGAGCGCCTGATTCCCATTGTATTCACCACCAAATGATTCCAGGAAAAGCTCAAGCGAACGGCGCGCCGCCCGATTCGGACTGCGTGTCATACAAGATGCAGGGGGTGCCATGAACTGCGTGCGTCGCAGGATTCGCTATCAAGAACGCCATACGCCTCGCGCTACCGCCGGATTGGAATGACCAGCGGATTGGAAGGACCACCAGCTGATGCTTCAGCGCTGACGCCGTGGCCTCATGTTCCGGCGGTCGGCGATTCAATGGCGAAATCGGGGCGGCATCGGCGAAGGGGCACGGGTCACCTCGCCGCGGAGAGAAATCCGCAGAATGAGCCCAAAACAGGCCCATACGGTCGCTCTCCGGTGCCCTGACGACTGCGTAAAGCGCGCACACGTGCGAATTTCGCGGGGTTGTCCAGAGAATGCCGTAGATCGCTGCCTGCTTGGCAGAGAGAAGGACGTTTCTCCGTTCTGGCTCGCGCAGCGAACTGCCTTTGTGGGGCGGGAAACCGAGCGTGCCACGATTCGCGCGGTCATCGATCGGGCGCTGAGCGGCCTGGCGAAATCGGGGCCGGCATCGGCGAAGGGGCCCGCTTCACCTCGCCGCGGAGAGAAATCCGCAGAATGGGCCCAAAACAGGCCGATACGATCGCTCTCCGGTCCCTCACGACTGCGGGAAGCCGGGCACACGTGCGAATTTCGCCGGGTTCTCCAGAGGGGCCCGTAGATCGCTCTCCGGTGCCCTGACGACTGCGTAAAGCGCGAATCTCGCGGGGTTCCTCCAGAGAATGCCATAGATCGCTGCCTGCTTGGCGGAGAGAGGGGGATTTGAACCCCCGAGCCCCTTCAGCCTGTGGGCTGCTGAAAACTCCGCGAGGTCGGCCCACTATTTTGCGAAGCTTCTCCGAAACCTCTCACAGAGAATTTATTCGCCATCGGTTCGACACTTTCAAAGCTATCCGGGTCCGCTCAATCGCGCTGACGTAGCATCCCGAGGTAACGCGGTCGAGATTGAGACAAAACGGTTCTAACTGCCTGCGCTTAAGGGTAGCGCCGCACGCCTAGCTCGACTCGACTCAGCGTTGGCACAGAGCAATGTGTGGGACTGCCGGTGACGGAGGTCGGCAGTCCATGACCCGAAACG
>DASZGF010000119.1:0-76420 GCA_035939115.1 Binataceae bacterium (SeqCode) | reverse complement strand
CCGCATAAGTGATTCAGACGCCGATACGCTGCCGATCAACACCGGAGGTCCATTCGGTTGCCGCGGCTTCGGATAGGAGAGGACGTTTTCGAACGAAACGAATTCCCCCTTGTAAGAGGATACGTCTGAGGTCCAAAGACGGCGCATCGCGCCAACGTAATCGGCCATGCGTCCCCACGGACGGCGCGTGTCTATTCCCATGATCGCGCTCGCGTCATGCAGCGAACCCACCCCGACACCCAGTAGCAAACGGCCGTCGGAAAAGAGATCCAGGGTGGCCGCTTCCTTGGCGGTAAGCAACGGATTCCGATCACTCAGCACGCAGATGCCGGTGGCTAATTTTATACGTTTGGTGACCGACGCTGCCATTCCCAATGCGACGAATAAATCGCCCATCAACTCGTATGCGTCGGCGACGCCTTCGCTTCACATGAAACGACGGTCTCGTGCAGGGATAACGGCATGCTCGGGCACCCAGATCGATTCAAAGCCCAGCTCTTCTGCCTTCTGCGCAAAGGCCCCCACGGTCTGACAGTCACCTGATTGAATGGCATCATTAGGCCGATCTTCATTACCGCACCAATACCAAAGCCCGGGCCGAAAACCCAGGTCAACTTAAGGGATAAAACTTATTTTCTTGCGAAGTAGGGCTTAATCGCCCCAACTGATGCCCGTCCGTTCACATTGATGAGTATCTTGGCCAGCAGAATAGTGAAGGTCGCCTGAACGCTAGTCACAAAATCTCTCAATTCGGATCTGTCCTCCGCAAAAATTACCTGCTTGACTTGAAACGGGCTAAATTGTGACCAATTTGAAGGGAGGAGCGAAAACAAAGGACATCGGTCCATGATCAAATTCTGCCTGCTTTTGGCTTAACCTGTTTGCCCGATTTGCTCCGCTTTGTGGTTCTCGGTTTCCGATCTAAGAGTTCGCTTGCGGCCGAGAATCTCTTCCTGCGCAAACAGCTCGCGTTCTACAAGGAACGCAGAATCAGGCCCCGCCGGACCTCCCATCCAGTACGCTTGACCCTCCTATGGCTCAGCCGCTGGTTCAATTGGCGCAACGCACTGACTTTGTGACGCCCAAAACCTTGATTGGTTGGCACCGCAAGGGCTTCCAGCTATGCCGGCTGCATGGCCGCGACAGGTGACGACCGCACTCTCGGTTGATCGTCATTGACAGATCCGCGGTTCCGATGAGTGAATTTCGCTGCTTTTCTTGCCGCCCTCTTGGCGGGTTCGGGAGCCTTGTACAATCGGCCTACGCTGGTGCCGCGCTCCGCAAGCCTATGCTGCGCTCATCGCTGTGGCGGTGAGCTATCTCTTAATTAGCTGGTGCGGTTCTCGGTGCCTGGGTTTCGCGTCTCTGGGCTCCACGCGACCACATAGCGTTCTTCCGTGGGGTTCTCATCCAGCAGAGTGATTCCGCGGTCGTCGTCGTAAGGCATGACGGCATCTAGGAATTCGATTCCATGCTTGCGCCGGTTCGCTTCGGCCTCTTTCGGGTCCTACTCGAACTCCACGTCCCAGGTCCCATTCCGTGCAATGTGTCCACTGCGACCTGTCGCTCGTTTATTCCCTTCAAACTGGTTTCGACCGTTGCAATGAAGGGCCCCCCTGCTCGATACTGCCAAAAAATTTGTGGCAGATTTGTGGCAGAATCAGCGGCAAAACGGTACTTCTCGACCACCAATGGAACAAACGTGGCGAGCGAAACCCTTGTATCTGTGCGGGGAAATTTGCCGGTCTTTGTATTGCTTGCGCCGTACGGCAATCCGGGTTCGACTCCCGGCCGGGGCACACTGTTCCAAAATGTCCGCCGAATTTCGGGCTTTTTTCGAAGCGCTCATGAGCACTGCGGCACGCGGTTTGGCTAACTGTGCTCAAGTCCGTGATACGGGCCTCAATGTTCGGCGAGACTACAGAAATGGCGAAACGGCTGAATAAATCACCCGCTGCACCAAGGGAAACATGACAAAGTTTCGAACTCCTGTTTGATTCGAGAGGGTCCGTCGGTGGAAACTTACTGTTTGTAATAAAATGCACCAGATGGTTGGTCGTCGAACGACAAGCGAATTAAGGTGGCGGCGATTGGCGGCGCGTGCGCTTCAATCGCTGCAGCCTTCGAGCTGAGCCCTCCCGAGCATCGCGAAAATACAATATCACCGTTTATCAGGTTGGCTGGCGGCTTGGGGCAGCGGGCGTCAGGAAGAGGACCCGCCGATCGGATTGAAGAGCACGGGTTCCACGTCTGGCTGGGATTTTACGAGAACGCATTTCACTGACGCGCGAATGCTAGGCGGAACTCGGACGATCTCAGCAGTTGCCAGATCGCGGACTGCCGCGACGCCTTTCGCCGTGGACCGGGCCTTGGCCCGCCCTAGAGCAGGTTGCGGAAAATCCCTTTTCCGCACCTGCTTAGTTAGGGCTAGAACCGGTTGCGGCGAATGTTCTGGTAGCCGGCGGAGGAGTCGGTGTATCCACCCAGGAAGCCCGGGATGATGCCCAGTCCGTCGGCCGCCAGCGTTTCGTAATCGCCCTGCCAGTCCGGCAGCGCGAAGTCGTCCTGGTTTACCACCGACGGACCACCCTTGGGGTCAATCGGAAAATTCGCCCAGTTCTTCCCGTTGAACGAAACCGCGCAGTAGCGTCCGATCAGGAAATTGAGCGGATCGTTGCGGCGGTCGTAAAAGCAAATCGCGATCGCGCCGGTGCGGTCGGTTGCAATCGCGGGATGGAACTGGTCGGTAAACGGATGCGTGGTTCCGTCTTCGGGATTGTTGTTCACCCGCGCCGGCGTCGTCCAGGTATTTCCCCCGTCCCTCGAGCTGGTCACCAGGATGTCGGTGAAAACATAGAAATCGGTGTGGCCGTCCGGGATTGCGTTGGCCCCGCCCGTCCAGGTCACGTAAAGAACGCCCTTGTTCTGCGGTCCCTTGCCTATCGCCAGTTGCGGCCGCTCCAAAGTCATAATCCTGCCCGGCAACAACTGAACCATAGTTTGACCATTGGCGCTGCCGAAAGTGGGACCGTCCAGGGTACCGGCAAAGAACATGCTGCTGACCTTGGCCGGGCTGCTGAAGGAGAGCGCAAGTGGAATCGGACTCGGAGTGGAGGGGATGGTGGCGTGGGAGATATCCACTTCGCGGTCGAGCGACCCGACGCCAAACTTCTCCCAGGTTACATAGACTTCGGTTCCCCGCGGGTCGACAGCGATTTTCGGAATATTGACTACGCCTTTGATCGGCGAAGCATCATCCAGGCATACCTCGTCCGCCACGGTGACCGGGCTGCTCCAGGTGTTGCCGGCGTCATTTGAGTTTACCACCTCGATCGAGAATCCGAGCCCGCCCGGGCAGACCCCAAAAGTGAATTCGGCGTTGACAAAGCTGATGAATAGCTGATTCGGATTGGCGGGATTTGCCGCTATCCAGTCGGCGTCAAAAAAGTGCCCGGTGTTGCTGGCGCCGGAGGCCACCTGCGGCGGGCCAAAGGTCTGTCCGCCGTCCGTCGATGTGGAAACCGCGACCGCATTCTGTGTAACGCTGTTGTAGAGCGATGAAATGTAGAAGTTCTTTGCGCTGGTACAAGTAACATCCGGATCAAGGCCCAAAATAGCGGGCTCGGTGGGCAGCGGCACAAAGCCCATGTCGGTAAACGTAGCGCCCCTGTTCGCCGATACCGAATATCCAAGGTCGGATTCGCGGTCAGAAGTAGTAGTGGAAAAAAAACTATCGGACTCGCTTTCCATGTCGTTATACACTACGACCGCGTTGTTGCCGCACCAGGCAGTCGTGCTCCCGTTCATCAGAAAGCCGCGAAACAGTGAAGGATTGATCGCTGTCGGTCCCGTGGAAGGCGGAGCAGTTATCTGGCCGGGAGGCAATTGAGAAGCGCTTGACAGTTGCGGGCTGGCATGGTGCAGATTGGCTGACCGCGCCTTGAGCTTGTCCCAATTGTTGGCAAGATGAAACAGGCCTTGCGCGCCCCCGCCCAAAATGGCGCTCTTGCGCAGCTTGCCCTCAAGCGCCCTCAGCCGCGCAAAGGTGGCGTCAAGCGGGTTTGGCCTGAGGCTGCCGGCCTGAACCCGCAGCGGCCGCAGGCTTGCGAAAATTGCGGCCAGAGCTATAGTTCCAGCCAATATCGCAATAGGTCTGCTGAACTTCATTGGATACTCCTTTGTTGGTTTGCGCCCCGAGGCGCTAAAGTTATGCAATCCCAATTCGGACGCGGTTAATCTTCACGGTCTTTTTTCATTCGGACCGGCTGGAAGAAATCGCGGAGCAACTGATGCGCCACCTTGCCGCCGAGCACTTTCCCCTGGATCACAGAGTGGTGATAGTGAAACCCGGCATAGATTCGGGCGCGTTCGACTTCGCTCAGCAGGTCATCGGTGCTGTCGTAAGTGTGCACCGTTCCGGTTACCAGGCTGTCGGCGGAGAAGTGCACGTGTTTGGTGCCAAAGAAGCCCGCGATGATCTCCGAGACGGCGCCAGTGAAACAGCCGTGCGCGGCCGGATACTCGGGATGGGGCGGAGTCGCCGCCAGCGGCGTCCACGATGGGTCGGCGCTCAGTAGTGGATTGCCGCCGCCCGCTCGTATCGCCGTCACCGGGCGCCAGAAACTGAAAGTATACTTGGCGTTCCAGCAGCCGATGGTGGCGTCGGCGCCGCCCGCCCAAAGCATCGCCAGCAGACGGGCCGTGTCGGAGGTGCCGAGTCCCTTCAAAGCGGCCAGGTTGCGGAAGACGCGCGCGTCCTGCTGCACCGGATGTTCCGTCCAAAACAGCCCGATCTCGGTCTGCTGTGGAGTGCGGACGGTACTGTTGATAGCGCCGAGCGTCTTTACCTGATTGTAATCGTCGATCCACTGGCGGCTGCCCAGCGGGTCCGGACCTTCATCGGGAAGAAACTGCGATGCGCCGGTCATGGTGAAGGGCGTCATCTGCCCCAGCCAGGGCGTTGCCGGGGGCGCAAACGCCGGCGGGGTCGGTTGCCAGAATCCGGGGCCCACCGGAGGCGTGTATGGCACATTGGCGAGCAGGCCGTCATTGACGCGCGCGTCAATCAGCGCCTGCGCGGCCGCCTCCCCAACTGTCTCACCCGCTGAAACATTCGCGGGAGTGTCGGAAATGGCTGCCACCGAAGCGCTATACTGCGCGTCAAGACTGGACTGCTGGGTGGGAAAATAGTGAACCAGGACCCGATGGGCCGCGGCCGCCGCGGCGGCGTCCCGGGAGGCGCCGGCGGGCGGGTCGGTGGTAAACAGATAGGGCTGGAAGCGATGGTCGATGGCGTTTACCGCGTCATAGACCGCCAAATGCACATAGGCAAACCAGATCCCGGAAGCGCCCGGCGGCTGCTTGGCATTGGTGATGACCGTTGTGGACGTAATCTGGTCCCAATCGATCACCGGGTTCTGCGCCTCTGCGCGTGGTTCGGCCACGAGTAAAAGCCCCAGCGTGAGCACCGAATACAACAGCGTCCTCAACATTGGCGCCTTTAGCGCGGCCGCGGCTTGGGCCCGTACGACGGGCTTGAACTGTTTCCACGGCTGAATCATGTACGTTCCTCCTCTCAGATAGCGCTGCGCCTGCGCGGCGCGCATTCTGTCAGGAGGTCTGGCGGGAAAACCGTGGGAACAATGTGCGATCGCTGGGAACAATTCGGCCCAATGGGCCTCGGCAGGGCAAAAAAGCAGAAGAGCCTGAATCCGTCTTCAGAACTCTTGGAGGCGAGGGAAGGAAGTTCGAGTCACCCGTTCAAGCTAACCAATCACGAACTCTGCTTAATCGCCCTGGTCCTGCCGTCACGTGATTCCACTGATCAGGTCGGCGGCGGTTTGCAGGAGCGAATGTCCTGGACGCCAAAAATTACATTGCCCGGATTGCTGCAACCGCCGATGCTCGTTGCTGACCTCGATTCGAGGACCGCAGCCCGGATCATTTCATAATGTTCGCCAGGCCGCCGGGGAATGCTGCAATCGCCGCATCCTGAAAAGCGGGAGAGACCTCGTTGTCGATGCTGATATCTCCCAGCAGATTAAATGTGGCGTGGGTCTTTTGCAGGTCCAGAATCGCGGCATGATTGGCGATCGGCACCGGGTTCCCTTCGACGTTTACGCCGGCAAAGGTAATGGCGGAAATTGTGGTCTTCCACAGCTTCCCCTCGGCGTCGTACATCTCGAGCTCTTCCGGGAACCAGCCTTCCTTGTCGATATAGAAAACCTTGTGCGAATAACAATAACCGCCCATCACGGGCAACGGCGTTACGTCAATCACATAGACATCGCGCAATTCCCACCGTCCCAGTTCGGGTTTGGGCCAGCCCGGCACCGAACCTTTGACAATGATGCTGTCCGGATTGAAGCGGACCGCGGGTCCGTGTTTGCATGCGTCAGATGCAGGATCTTGTGCTCGCCCAGGAAGCTAATCTTGAAGTTAGCCAGCGGCACGAGAAAAAAATTGCCCTGGTCGTCGAACAGCGTGTCGCCAAAATTCGGCGCACAGCCGTCGCGGGTGGCGAGCCGGAGCGAGCGCCGCAACCAGGGAACGAATACCCAACTCTCTGCAAAGGCGGCCGGGTCCTCGGGTTGCAGGAAGATCACGGTCAAATATTTCTGTTGGATGGGCGCCTTAATCTCGTAGCGAGCGGATTGCAGATAATTCCTGCCGTAGGGGGGATTCGCGGGCTTCCCGGGGAAGCTGAGATGGGCGAGCCGCCACGTTACGCCGATATTCCTGAACGGAGTCGCGTTCAGAAAGCGATCGATCAGAAAACTGCGGTTCGAACTTTTCCATAACGCGCAGTAGTAAACGTTGCGGGCATTGAGGAGGATCTTGGCGGCCTTCTCAGGCTCGCCGGGGTTGGGAAACGGCAGTCCGGCGATGTAGCCCCGCAACGTGAAGCCGCCGCTGGCGGCCTTCTCCAGATGGCTTTGGCTGCTGTATTTCTCGGTATCCAGCACAAACTGCCTGGTCAGCGAGATATGCGACGCGGTTCCCACTGTCAGTGTGTATTCGGGGCCGGAGCCGACGTGCCACAGGTATCGACCGCTGTACAGGGCTTGCAATCCAAATGGCAGGAAGCGTTTGTAGCTTTGCCAGTTGCGCAGCGTAATCTGCGTGCCTGGCGCGATAGTGTCTTTGGATCCGGCCGCGGCCAGCGAGGTATAAGAACTCGGGTCAAAATAGATTTCCGCAGCCCTTGCCGTTGGGCAGCCAAACCCCAGCGCGGCTGCCAGCAGCGATGCTATTATCAGGTAACGCATGCGATATCTCCTGCCGCCGATCCTTAGGATGATCTTTCAAAACAAAGAAAAGTTGTACTGGAATTGTGCCACGAGCATGCTCTTGCCTTTGAACACGCCACCATCAATTCCGAATTGGTTGGTGCCGAGGACCTCGATCCACTGCAATTTCAGTAGGTACTTGTCGGTCCACGGAGGAGTGAGCTGCAGGGACGGGAACAAGAGAAAGGTCTGTCCGTCGGGATTGTAAATGGTGACCCAGGCGGGAGCGACGGCGCCCCACCACCATGATGTCGTTATATTCAGCAGCAGGTTGACGTCGTTGTGATTAACGCGTTCGAAATATCCGCCGGCATTCAGGCGATGGCTGTAGCTGAGGATCGTGGTTCCCTGAACCTCAAAATTCGCGCTTATATTTCCGGTCTCGCTTACGAAAGGCACGAAGCCGGGACCGACGTCCAACGACATGAGCCACAGAACCTCGTCGGAATGGTAGAGCGCGCTCGGTGTGCCAACCAAAGGGTTGAAGCCGACGAAAAAGTCGCCCGGAACATCGAGCGTATTGAAAGTAGCGTGATTCTTGTAAAACGCTTCGGTTCTGATGACCGAGGGTAATCGTTCAAGCCATCCGGGCAGATAGACGGGACGGTTGGCCGTCACCCCGGCGCCCATGTATTGCGGAAATATAAGCCGCGCCCGTTCCTTGCGGAATGGGGCGTCCGCGCCGAAGGGTGCGGTGATCTGTTTCGAGTCCAGTTTATAACCGCATCATAGTCATGGTTCCACAGCCACAGGGCCGTGATCTCGGTGTTGTAGGCCAGTGTGTGGAGCCGGACGCCGATCTGAGAGTTGCCCCAGGTGGCGCGCGGTATGGCGAGACTCACGCCGAATCTGTCGTTATCCCCGCCTGCGATTACCAGGCACTGACCCGGCGGCGGGCATCCGGGCATGGTTCGGACCAGGTGGATGGGTGGCGCACTCACAAGCTCGTCAAAGGGTCCCGAAGGGGCGGGAATAATGCGCCCGTCGGGGCGGGGGGCGAAGCGGCCGCCATTGGGCGGGTTGATATCGACCCGTCCCGCCACCTGGTCCTGGCCATCATAGAGGTCGTCGGTGTAGTCAACGTGCGTGTAGCCGAAATCGAATCCAGGGACATAAACCAGCTCGGCAAAGTTGGAGGTCAGCGGACCCGCCGCGGGCAGATGCACAATCGGATGGATCATCCAGAGCGGCAGGCGCGAACTCTCGAGGTTGGCGAATCCAAAGGTGTAACTGAAGTCCTGGGGATTGATCTGATCGGTGACCCGGAACGCCAGCGATTCCCCCCAGGTTACGATCTGGCGTCCGATAAAGATTTGTAAAGGCCCCAGGCGATGCCCTAGCCAGAACTCCCGGATACCGTAATCGTTATAGAAATCCGAATTGCAATGCACCAGTTCGAAGTTGGGATCGCCGCACGCGTTTTCGTAGGGATAGCTGGGCTCGTACACTCCCCACATGCGCAGGAAGACGCTGTCGTTCGGCGTAAGGTCATCGTTGACGTCTATCTGGAGCAGTTGGCGCTGTGCGGCCAGCGAATTCTTGGAGGGGTTGTACTCGATGGCCTGGCTGTCGATCCAGGTTGCCGAGGTGGTTTGAAGGAAGCCGCTCAGGCTGAGGCTTTTGAGCAAGTACGATTCGCCTCCCTGGGCCGGCTGTGCGCGGCAAACCAGAGCGCCGGGACCCGCCCAAAGCGCGATTGCCAACCAGGCCATCACCATCGTCCGCCGTAAGCCTGTCACCCGCGAGATCATCGAACTCACGACACCCCCAGACGTGGTTTCCAGGGCGCCACCAGCTCAGAGCTGCCAGGAGACTGGGCGCCCCGGTTCAGGAACATAGGCACAGAAGTAACCGGTTTTTACGCAGGCGCCGAAATGATGGCCCAGCGAAGGGTCGCGCCGGCGGATTTTGTCGATCGTGGAGCGGATGTTCTTGCTCACCATCAAACGCGCGCGCTCGGCGTGAGCGCCGCTTTTGCGCTTGCGTCCGCCCAGTCCGGAGGCGGCGGACAGTTCGCTGGTAAGGAAATCGACTTCCGCGCGCAATCTCTCCGCGCGCGCAAGGTCGTTGAATTCTTCGGCTTGCGCCAGTTCGGTGCGCAACTCGTTCAGCCGCCGGCGATACTCGGCGCGAGCGCGGGAGTCGAGCGCGCCCCCGTTATCGCCAAGTTCGCGCGTGATCCGTAGATTTGCGCTTCCGGCGTGGGCGGCGGGTTGGAGGCCAGCGGTGCCCGCGCCAGCGTCTCCCTCGACGATCATCACGAGGTCGTGGACATGGATTCGCTCGCCTGGATGCGCCAGCAGATGTGCCAGATAGCGCAGTCCCTTGGAGTCTTTGAAGCGATTGGTGGTTCCTTGATAGGTGACGGTCCAGAAATCCCTTCGTTGCGGAAAAGGGCATCCTCTTTTGCGGGTTGTGGCTGATTGCCGGGCACCGCGGATGGCGGGGCGAGCTCGTCGATGGGGGCGCGAGATGCTCGCGGCCGACCGGCTTCAACGCGATCAATCCATACCTGCCCGGCGCCGCAGCGCCGATAGATACCGATCGCGGAGTCGAATTTTTCCATCGCCCGACTGTGATCTCCGCTGGCCACGAGGGCTTTTCCCCAACGGTCAAACGCTTCCGCCTGCACCCAGGCCAATCTGTGTCGGGTCAAGATCGCCAACGCTTTTTCGAACTGAGCGTCGGCCTCGACCATGCGACCCACGGCCGCGGCCACGACCGCCTCGGCCAGCACCGCCCAGCCCGCCAGACCCAGCCATTCCTCGCCGGCGGCCAGAATGTTGCGGCACCGCTCCAGGTGCTCACCGGCTTGCTCCGGCCGGCCCAGGTCCACCGCGACCAAGGCGGCCTTGGGGCGGGTGCTCATTTCCCAGCGCAGGGCACTGGGATCATAGATGGCCAGGATTTCCCCGATGGTGGAGGCAGCTCCTTCGTGGTCGCCAATGGCGCGCTGCACGTCGAGCAGGCCCGTGAGCAGCGTCAGTTCGTCGGTGCGATTTCCAGTCCTGCGCGTCCATGCGAGGGTGTCCCGCATTATTTGCAGTGGAAACTGCAAATCGCCTTTGCGTAGCGCGATCAGTCCCCGATTCATGGTGTTGTGGCTGTGGAGGGAAAGTCGTTCCGCCGCGGCGATATCGCCCATCTCCAGCATCGACAGGGCGCGGAAATCATTGAGGTACTCGCGGATGCGCTCAGGAATACCGGATTTTTCCACCCCGATCCGGATAACCCGTTCCGCCTCCCGGGGGTCGCACATCTGGATGCGATACAACCCGATGGTTAACATCGTCCAGGCATATGTATCGGGATCCGGCTGCGCGCGCGCCGCGTCAAAAACACGCCCTGACATCGCGATCGCTTCCGCCTGCCGTCCCAGGAACATCTGGAACAAGAAGCAATCTTTCGCGGCGATAACCCAGGCGTTCTGGCCGCCCAATCCAATACCTTCATAAAGCTCGAGCGCCCGGGCCGAGGCTGACAGGGCCTCGTCATACCGGGCCAAGGCGCAACCCGTGATCGCCAGTCCGTAATTGATGCGCGCGGCCAATTGCGGGTCGGTATCGTCCCGCAGCAACGCTTGGGCTTCCCGGTAGTGCCTCTGGGCGCGGGGCAAATCGGTGTAGTGTCCCAGCCCCGCAAATGCAACGCCCAACTGTGCGTGAACTTCCAGACAGTTCACAACATCCCCGAGTTGCTGATAGACGCGCAGAGCCGCTTCCATGTCCTCGAGCCCCGGGGGATCGTTGAAGAAGTGGAATCGCCAGGCCCCTAGGCGGAACAGCGCGGCTGCCCGTCTGGCTGGCTCGATGCCGTGAGATTCGCCCATCGCCAGGGCCTGCTCCACGTGCGATATCGCAGTGTCATACGCGAACACCGCCTGCGCGGCGTCGCCCGCCTGAATGCAATAGTCGATGGCCTTTTCGGTAATGCCGGCCTCAGCGAAGTGATGCGCCAGTTCGGCCAGGTGGGGTTGGAGGTCGTCGCGGTAGAGTTCCTCGGTCACCGCCGCGATCTTCCCGTGCAGCCGGATGCGGGTGTTGCTGTCGAGATCGTCGTACAACGCCTCACGGATCAGCGCGTGAGAGAAGCGATAGCGGCCGTACCCCAGGGCGGTGATAACTTCGGCAACGGCGGCCTCGTCGAGCAGCGGATGAATCTGGGCGGCCGACGCATCGCCGACCAATTGGCAGCGGCGCGCCTCGAATTCATTGCCGATCGCCGCTGCCGCCGACAGGATCGCGCCGGTTTCCTGCGAGAGCCGGCCCAGGCGTAGGTGGATGGCCTCGCGCACGCCGCCCGGAATGCTGAACGGAGCATCGGATAAATCGGCGGGCGCCCTGCCTTTTTGCGCATTCATCACCCGGACGATCCCGTCGATGTACAGCGGGTTGCCGTTGGTCGCTGAATACAGCCGGGTGACCAGCCTGGGGTCAAGGCGCTGCCCGGCGATGCTTTCAACCAGGTCCGCGACTTCGGCTTCGTTTAGGCCCATCAAGGGAATCGAGCGCGCTTCGCGGCTCAACTCGCCGATCATCTTGCCCAGCGGCGGGGAGCGCCGGACCTCGAGGTCGCGATAAGTGCCGACCACGATAATGGGGGCGCCGGCCAGCTCGCGCGCGAAAAACCGCAGCATCATCAGCGAGGCCTGGTCGCCGTCATGCAGATCGTCGAGCACGATCAGCATCGCCCGGGAGCGGGCGAAGTTCTTGAGCAGGTTGGTGACCGAGTCGAACAGGCGAAAGCGCGCCTGTTCGGGGTCAAGCTGCGCGGCCGGGGTCGACCGCGCCAGCTCCATGCCCGCGTGACGCAGCTCGGGGACGATTTGGGCCACGTCATGGGCGATGTTGGGCGCAACCTCGGAGTCGAGCAGGGCCCGCCGCTCCTCGGGCTCGACCGCCGTGAAGCATGCGCGAACGACCTGGATCCACGGCCAGTAGGCGGGTGCGCCGCCCCCCTCCCAGCATCGCCCCCACATCACCCCAAAACGGCGCGCGCGTGCAGTGGCCGCCAGCTCATCGACCAGGCGTGTTTTCCCGATGCCAGGCTCGCCGGACACCAGGAACAGATGGCGTTGGCTCTCGCCTACATCGTCCAGTGCGGCTTGCAGTTCCGCCAGCTCACGCCCGCGCCCGACGAAGGCGGCGCCGCGTGATGGGCCGCTCTGAGCAGATTCTTGAGCCGCCATTTTCTGTCTTCCTTGGTTCGCTCCCCTTATCGAGCCAGCGGACCTGCCGCAGAAGCGGAAAGACTGTGGGCGGCCGCGGATTCCTCTCCGCCGTCGCCCACAGCCGGCGCTTCCCGAAGCCGGTCGAGGTTGCGTTGATGGCCCGCGCGATCGATGCGGTAGAGGGTTAGAAAACCAATCGATGCGGCGCTGCACCCGACCACAAGAGGGATGAAGACCAGGGCCAGATGGCGCATAATGAGCGCGTCAACATGACCCGGTGTCGCCGCTTGCGGAAAACGCACAAACTGCAGCACCAATCCGGCCGCGAACGTCCCGAACCCAGCTACGGATTTTTGCACCAGGCCGTTGGCGGCAAACAGCACGCCCGCTGAGTCCTGCCCGCTGCCTACGGCCACATCCTCAACCACGTCCATCATCATCGAGCTTCCGATTATGAACGCCATGACGTTGAGCGTGTTCTGGAGGAATGCAACGAGCAAAAGCAGCGCCAGAAGGGCGAAAGAACGGTTCTCCGGCATGAGTCCGGCCAGGCGCAGCGGCATCGGAAGGATGGCCAACATCGATAACGCCATCAAGAGGAGGGTGGCCTTCTTCTTTCCCATTCGCCTGGCGACAGTCGGTGCCAGGAACACAGCAAGTAACGAGGAAACGAAGGCTACAACGGCGAAGTAGGATATCTCGGTCGAGGAGAGTTCCCAGAAATAAGTGGCGATATACAGATCCAGACCGGCGACTACTCCACCCACCAGCCCGCCGCAAAGACCGGCGACCACGAGAGAGACGAAGGATCGGTTGCCAAAAGGCGTGATGATCTGCCGCAGCCTGGCGCCGATTCTGAAGTGTTGCTTAGACGGTCTGATTGCCGCCGTGCCTCCTCCGTGCGTACCCAGCGCGGAAATCAGGACCGTGATCACGATCACCAGCGCCCCAACCACGGCCAGGTGCTCATAGCCAGGGCGGAACAGTACTCCCTGCGGATGCGCCGCGGTTTTGCGCAGAAAAATCCGAAAAGTCAGCAGGGCCATCGCCGTTCCCGCGAGATTGCCAAAGAAAAAGCGATAACTGAGCAGGCTGGTCCGTTCGTCGTAATCACGAGTTAGTTCGGGCGCCAAGGCGTCGCTGGGGACCTCGTACAGGCTGAACAATAAATTTGTCGCAATGAAAAGTGCTGCCAGGTAAGCGAAAATGAACCGGTGCGACCCTGCGCGCGGCGGGTTCCACAGAAGATAGAACGCCAGTGCAACGGGAACCGCTGACACATACATGAAGGGATGGCGGCGCCCCCACCGCGATTCCAGATGGTCCGACCACTGACCGATGAACGGATCGCACAGTGCGTCAAGCATCAGGGAAATCATGATTGCCGCGCCCACCCAGGGCGCCGGCAGACCGACTACCTGGTTGAAGAACAGCATCAACGGCGGGCCGAGCGCCATGCCTGTGACCCCGTATGGCACTGCTCCGACTCCGTAGAAAAACTTGATGTCAGGGCCTATCCCCGATGACGCCGTCACTGAAACACCCCCGGCTCAGCTAGGCTGCCATCCACCAGCGGGTTGTCACTCTAGCGCTTTGGTGCATGCGCTCGCCGCGTCAAAGCGAGTTGAAGACCGCCGGGATGCTCCCGGAAAATACAACAGCAAATAAATAACGTCCAGTGTGCTGTAGGCAAAACCAAAAAGATCAGAGCGAGCAGACCATGATGTAGGGCAGTTAATTTTCACCGTCACGTGCAGGCCGCGCCGCACCGCAAAAAAAAAATTCTCCCCGCCCAAATCTTGAAGGGTCTTATCTGACAAAGAGATTGAAACATGAGAACAGGTTCTGGAATCCAGGCTCCATCGCTCGCCCACTGTGCCGAGGCGCCAGTGCTCAGGAGGAACTCACCAAAAACGCGACGTCGTCCGGATCAAAACCGCCGTCATTCCCAAGCAGACGCGGCATCCCTTTCTGGCAAACCTTAAGGAAGTTGGCCCTAAGCTATTTGGCTCCCCCCGTTGAATCTTTGTCGCTCCGGAGCGGGAAGCCCTGGCTGAGCGAAGACACGCGCAAGCCAATTCTCGATGCCGTGACCCCTATGGCCGCCGGTTGCGCTTCGCTTCAGTCCGGGTTCGACTCCCGGCCGGGGCATATCCGCCAGCAAAAGTGCTCGGAATTACAACGGTTTTCACGACGCAAGCGACTGGCGTCCGCACGTTTGACAAACTGTAAGGCCCGAAATGGGCTTGAAATGGTATGCTTCCTTAGCGACTCTCATGTCTCTTGATTCTGAACCAGGCGGCGAAACGTTCTTCTCCATCCGTCCGAATGCTGCAAACGAAAAGTAAAGGTTTTCCAATGAGCCAAAATCGCAAGACGAACCCGAAGGGCAAGCAAGTTGCCGTAGTGGTCGGCGCCACTTCCAAGTGGCAATCAGATGGGCGTAATACCTTACTGGCGCACGGCAGAACGGTGGACGACAGCGGCCTGCCGGTCGGCGCGCGCTGGGGCGTCGGGGGCGCTATCGCGCAGAAGTTCGCGCAGGAGGGGTTTTTCGTCGTACTGACAAGCCGCAAGGAAGCTAACGCGTCAGCATTAGCCAAGGCCATCGGGGAGCAGGGCGGTGAATGTATGATCGTGGAGCTGGATCTCATTTCGCAGGAGTCAATCTCCGCCGCGTTCGCCACGATCCGCCGCGAAGCTGGCGATCCCGACGTTCTGGTCTACAACGCGGGTTACCTGGAAGGCCGTGAACTCCCGCCTGAGAAGGAATTGCTCGAACACATCCCGGTGGAGATATTCGATACTGCGGACCACATTTCCAGCCGGGGGCCTTTTCTGGTCGCCAGGGAAGTGTTGCCGGCGATGCGGAAGAAAGGACAAGGGTCGTTTTTTTTCAGCAACAATCCCAGCTCGCTGCGCGGGCGCAAGCGAATGACCGGACAGTCGCTTTACTATCCGAGGGTCATGATGCGCACTCTGGCGCAAGTACTCACCGAGGAGTACTCCGAGCACGGCGTCCACGTGGCCAACGTGGTGATCGACGGTTTGATCGACTCACCCGGAACCCGGGCGCTGCCGATGGCTCAGAAGCGACCCGATATCGTGATGAATCCGGTAAAGATCGCCGAGGCATTCTATTACCTGCATACCCAGGACCGGTCGTGCTGGACGCACGAGCTTCAGCTCACACCATTTCCGAACAAGCCGAGCTACTGATGGCGCGTCGCTGGCTTCACACGCGCGCGGGGATTTTGTTAATCGCGTTCGCTTGAAGTGACTTCCAGGCACTAATCCTCTTCTCCTCCGGGAGTTGATCCGCAGAGTCTGGCTAAAGTTCCTGCCGATGCGGCGCTCATCAATTGCGTGCGGCATCCCTTTGAAGACGTGTTGCGGTTCTGAACGCTACCGTCAGGTTGCGATTTCGCTTCTGCGCCTGCATTGAGTTCTCCAGCGCCGAAAGGCGTTCCCCGAAAGCCGCCCGCTGCGATCCAAGCTCTCGTTGAGCCGAGGCTTCGACTTGAGTGACTTTCGCGTTCAGCCACTTGATCTGCTGAGCCTGACGGCTGAGTCGTTCGGTTTGTCCGTTATTCTGCCGGGCTTGCTTCTGCAATTCGTTGAGCAGCATCGAGATTAGGGTCAAATAGCGGACCGTCTCGAGCTTGCCGTCGGCGCCATAACTAACCAGTTCCGGATAAACCCGGGCGACCTCTTCGGCGACCAGGCCATATTGTTTGATGCCCTCCGGATCGCTCTTGTATTTGAACGTCACCGGACGCAGCTTCATCAGCGCGTCACTGGAGTTCCCCATATCCCGTATGTCGCGTTTGAAACGCGCCGATGACTTGACGATACCGAGCTGCCCGGTATTGCTGATCACCACTGCGTCGCCGGTTACCGAGCTGCCAAAGACACCGGCGATGAAGGCGGCGGTCTGGATACCCTGCCGGCCCAGACGGATGGCGTTCTTGTCGGCCGCGATACCCAGGCTGCCGATATCGATATTGTTGCTTCCGGTGGTGAGATTCATGCCCGCCAGAAAGCCGACAGCGATATTGTTGCTGCCGGTCGTATTATTCTGCATCGCGTTGACGCCCACGGCACTGTTCTGCCCACCCGTGTTATTCTTCAACAGCGCGTTGACCCCGTCGGCGGTATTCAGACTACCGGTGGTGTTGGCCGTCAGAGCCTGAAATCCGACCGCGCTATTAAATTGGCCGGTGGTGTCGTGCTGCAAAGCCAGCGCTCCGGCGGCGGTTTGGTCGACCCCGGTGGTGTTCTGGCTGAGCGCGAGCTCTCCCGTAGCCGTATTGTTAACTCCGGTCGTGTTGCGAAAGAGCGCCTGAAATCCGTCCGCAGTATTGTTGTTGCCGGAAGTATTGGTATCAAGAGCGTCAAATCCGGTTGCGGTATTCTCGCGGCCCGTGGTGTTGAAATCCAGGGCGTTCACGCCGGTAGCGGTATTGGCAAAGCCCGTGGTGTTGGAGAAAAGAGCGTTGGCTCCGGTGGCGGTATTCTGTGCGCCGGTAGTGTTGGTGAAGAGGGCGTCTGCACCGGTGGCGGTATTGTCGAAGCCCGTGGTGTTAGCGAAGAGGGCATCCGCTCCGGCGGCGGTATTGAAGATGCCGGTGGTGTTGGAGAGGAGGGCGTCAAAGCCGGTGGCAGTATTGTCGTTGCCCGTGCTGTTCATCTGAAGCGCGATGGATCCCGTGGCGGTATTCTCGTTGCCAGTGGAGGTTTGATTGAGGGCGAACGCTCCGCTCGCGGCATTGTTGCTGCCCGTGGTGTTGTGAGCGAGGGCGGCCGTTCCTGTGGCGGTATTGTCGCAGCCCTCGGTGTTGGCCGCGAGGGCTGCCGCTCCGGTGGCGGTATTCTCATCTCCGATGGTGCTGTCCTCGAGCGCATCCGCTCCGGTGGCGGTATTCTCCAAACCTGTGCTGTTGGCTCCGAGAGCGCTAAATCCGAACGCGCTGTTGAAATTTCCGCTACCATCCGTGGCGGCATTTGGCAGCGCTCCTGTCCCGAAGGCGGCGTTTCCCGCCGGTGGCGCGGCCATCACCGGGCCCGTGCCTAGCAGCGACACGACCAGGATCGCCGCCAACAATGGGAGAAAGTTTAGAGCAGTCCGTTTCATTAGCTATTCCTCACCTTATGTCTAATCCAGAATTGGACCCTAAAGTTCCAAAATCGATAAGCCTCACCGTTTTGATGTTGCGCCGCACGCGAGGGAGCGTGACCGCCGGATCACTAATCTATTTGCAACCGACTCGTATCTCTTTCTACCCAAGCGGTCCGCTCTATTGGCAGTGGATAATGAATACGTCCTAATGCGGAAGAACGCGTGTCCCGGATTAAGGCTAAGGCGGCGTGATCTTACGTCCGGAAACACTGATTGTCGCGATTCCTACCTGTCGAAAGCTGTCATCACATTAGAGGCCCCATTTCGCCCGTGCATCGCGTGACGCAAAATCGTGAAGCGCACCTCGAAAACCATTCGCTCCCTCCTGTCCTCGGACTCCTGAACGGCCAGCCTCTTGATCTGCTCCGCCTGGCGACGGAGTTGCGTCTCTTGCCGTTGAAGCTGCTCCGTCTCTTGCTGAAGCTGATGGGTTTGTCTTTGGGTGTCGATCGTCTGCTTCTGGAGCTCGTTAAGCAGCATGGAGGTAAGCATCGAGTAGCGGACCGTCTCGACTTTTCCGTCGGCGCCATGGGTCACGAGCTCCGGATATGTCCGCGCGACCTCCTCTGCTACCAGCCCGTACTGTAGCGTCCCCGTCTGATCGTCCTTGTAGCGGAAGGTCACCGGGCGCAGCTTCTTTAAGCCCGCGCTCTTTTCGCCCATATCCCGGATATCGCGCTTGAATCGGGCCGAGGACACCACAACCCCAAGCCGGCCGGCGCTGTTTACCACCACGTCGCTACCTATAACCGATGCGCCGCTGATACCGGCGATGTAGCTGGCGGTCTGGACACCTTGCCGGCCCAGGCGGATGGCGTTGTTGTCGGCCGCGAGACCCAGGCTGGCGATATCGATGTTGTTGCTTCCCGTGGTGAGATTCGTGCCCGCCTGATAGCCGAGAGCGGTATTATTGCTGCCGGTCGTATTACTCAACATCGCGTTCACACCCACGGCGGTGTTTTGTCCCCCTGTGTTGTTGTTCAACAGCGCGTTGACCCCGTCAGCGGTGCTTAGACTACCCGTGGTGTTGGCTGTCAGGGCCTGAAATCCGACCGCGCTATTAAATTGGCCAGCGGTGTTGTGTTGCAGAGCCTGCGCTCCAGTGGCAGTCTCGTCGATTCCGGTAGTGTTGGAGGGCAGCGCCTGGAATCTGCTGGCGGTGTTGTTGATGCCCGTGGTGTTGTTCTGCAGAGCTAGCGCTCCAGCAGCGGTATCGTTCACCCCGGTGGTGTTTCGGCTCAGCGCGAGCGGCCCGGTAGCGGTATTGTGATTGCCCGTGGTGTTCAATAAGAGCGCCCTCCACCCCGTCGCGGTATTGAAAGACCCGGTGGTGTTAGAGACGAGGGCTTGCACCCCGGTGGCGGTATTGAAACTGCCGATGGTGTTCTGCTCGAGGGCCGCCACTCCAGCGGCGGTATTGGCGAAGCCCCCGCTGTTTAAAAACAGGGCGAACGCTCCGCTGGCGGTATTGTCGGTACCCGCGGTGTTGGCCTCAAGGGTGTTGCGTCCGGTGGCGGTATTGTCGCTGCCCACAGTGTTATCGTGAAGCGCCGCTTCTCCAACCGCTGTATTACCGTCGCCGGTGGTATTGCTTAGGAGGGAACCAGCTCCGGTGGCGGTATTCGCGCTGCCGTCGGTGTTGTGTAGGAGGGATTCGGCTCCGGTGGCGGTATTATCGAAACCCGTGGAATTGTCCGCGAGTGTGAACGCCCCGAAGGCGGTATTTTCGTCGCCCGTGCTGTTCGTCCGAAGCGCGTTCGAGCCTGCGGCGGTATTCTCAAAACCTGTGCTGTTCGCTCCGAGGGCGCTAAATCCGAACGCGCTGTTGAAATCTCCGCTAGCATCCGGCAGCGCTCCAGTTCCGAACATGGTGTTCTGCGTGGGACCAGCTATCACCGTGCCCGTGCCAAGCAGCGAGGCAGCAAAAAATGCGGCAGCCATGGGAACGCACAAAAACCATTTCATCAATTTGTCCTCTGTTAACCTCATCAAACATCCTTCACTGCCGGTGTTGTTGCCGACGAGCGCGGCAACTCCGATCGCGGTATTTCTGATGCCTGTGCTGTTGCTAAAGACCGCGAAGGCACCGGTGGCAGTATTTCTGATCCCAACCGATGGTTTCAGGAGCCCCAGCGTCGGCGCCGGGGCTCCTGGCTGATTCCACTTACTACCGGGACTTCAGATCTACGACGACAGACGTGGCGTTCTGCCGCTCACTACTTACTCGCCGGAATGCCCGCGACGAACCAGCGTCCACCCTTGGCTGGAATCTGGGTTATCAGGAGCACCGGGTTCGTACACGGGACGGCCGGTATTGGTGACAGAGTGTCGTCGATCTCAAAATCGCCGTCAGCCGCGAGGGGCACTCCGCTCGAACTCGTGAAGGAGGGGGTGCCGCAGGTACCCATGGGCGCGTTGCAAAAGAGCTCGGCTTGGACCGTTTGGCCAGCGTTAGTTCCGATCGAGTTGCCGCCAGCGACGAGCAGGCCGCGTCCCTTCACCTTGATGCGCCCATCAGAGTCCACTTCCGCCCGAAGGCTGTCGATTCGCCAGGGAGTGGCCCCAGGTGGGACACCGCAGACGGTGTTGGAGTTCGGCAACCCTGTCATTGCCGCAATATTCAGCACGGGGTCGACTGCTATGCCCCCTTTAAACTCGAGATCGCGGTCGGCATCGTTCTGGTTGAGCGAGGAACCGTTGGCCATCGCGACGAAGGGTGCGCAAGCTATGAGAAAAAACGTAAGGATTAAGGTTTTCATTTGGTTATAATTTGCTGCCTTTTGTTATTTATTCTGGTTTTCGGTTTGAAACGTCTCCATTCAGAATGGGGCTTGACGTATGGGTTTGCCGAACCGGCGGACCGCGAGCGGGCCCTTGCACAGAGCTCCTAGTTGCGGTCGTCCGCATCTCGGTCACCGTCCTTGTAGAAGAAGTAGTCGGCCGTGTAAGACACGAACGCCCTCGCGCCGACGTCCATAACCGAGGCGCAGCCCATCGACGGTGCGACCCCTCCAGAGGTGTTCAGCCGCTGGATGAAGGTGGTCACCGTCAGAGTCTTGCCTCCAGTCGGTCCCTCTTGGACTCCAGCTGCTGGAAGCAGGAGCCAGGGAATGGCACCCGGCGCGACAAAAGCAGGGGCGGTGGAGGAGATCGCCTGGCCCCCCCAAACGATGCTCGTGTCCTTCGAGTCCTGCCAAGTGGCGCGAATCGCGCCATTCTCAGACGGGTTGGGGCTGAAGAAATGGGTGGTGACTTGCTTATCATTGTCCTTGTCCTTGAACAGGGTGGCCTCCGGGGTGAAGAGGGAAAAGGCGAAACCGAGGGGACACGTAACCGAGATTGAGCAAGGCAGGCAGATGTAGTTCTGGGTGCCGACGCCGTGACCCTCGAGGAACACCTTGTTCCCCGCTCGCACCTGAATGTTGGCGGGAACGGGCGGCGGTGTAATAGCGGCGGCGCGGGCCGGTTGCGGCCTCGATCCCATGAGAGCCGCGCCGAGAGCCGTGGCGCACGCGGTTCGCAGGATGCGACGCGTGGCTTGATTCTCCAGCGCATTGTGGTTCTTCATACTTTTCTCCTTTACAATTCAGCTCGTTCAGTTGTTGCTGACGAATTCGTTGCCTCCTGCTTGGCTAACGATCGTCGCCGTCGCGGCCGGCCGATGCGGCCACCGCAGGGCTTACCGCGACCTTCTTTCCAGCCAGGACAAAGGCGCGCTCGCTGGGTGCGAAGCGTGGCGCCAGCAGTCCGTCATTGATCTCACGGGTCACGTCGAAGCGACCGAACACTGTTGCCGGGAGGAACAGTCGAGTGTTGTTCGCGAAGCCGTCCGACGGCGTATCGATATCGCCTTCCGGCGCCGAGATGATGCCGTCGTGATTCTGATCTACGCGGGACACTTCTTTCGCATACGCGTCGAACAAGCGCCGCTGCAGGTTGTGCTCGTGAGGTTCGAAGGAAGCGGGCCGCACGTACACGTCAAGGTAGACCTCGTTGGCCAGACCTCTGGGAATACCGCGCTGGCGAAATTCGCGCTGGGAGTTGATGTCGCCATCGAACTTGTCGGGGTCACGCGGCAGGTTGGGGTTGTCGCCGACCGCGACCGGATTGTTCCTGATACCGCGCGGTCCCGATCCCGGAACGATCGACTGGAGCCGCCCGATCTCGCCGTCCTCGAAGGTGTCGGGCGCTTCGCCGAAGTTATCGGGGAATCCGCCTGCGAACGGCAGTTCATACAAAGGATGTACCCAGTTGGTACCGAGGTAGTTGAACTCCCAGTACGGATGAGTATCCATCTGCTGCAACGCGTTGTACGCTCCCATGCTCAGGTAGATCGGAACTACATTAGTGAGCCTTTTCGGAAACTCATCAGACGCGCTGGGGAAATGAGGAGGCTCCCCGTCCGTCGTAAAAGTGGCGCCGGGAACGTTGTTGTGGTGCTGGGAGCCCATCAATTTCAACTCTTCGGCGTCGGCGGGCAGGATCATGCCAAACTTGGCATGCTCGTCGGGCCGTGGCATTGGATTGACCATTGGAACCGTCAGGTCATGAATCATCCAGCCTTCGTACCATCCGCTTTCGTTGTTGATGACGAATAGGCCGGAAATATCGGTGAAGACGTCGATGAAGGCATTCGGATCGTTAGGATCCGTTGGCAGCCCGGGCTTGGGCTCCAGCACGAGGCGCACCGCACCCACTGTCGGCAGTCCGCAGTTTTCCGCCGGTTACGCTCAGCTGCGCCTGATCATTGATCCCGGGAAAAATCCTGGTGAACACATTGGGCTGAAAGCCGTTGGTATCCAACAGATAGTATTGGAAGAGTTGGCTGGACTTGTCGGCTTCCGCGTATGCCTGCGTAGGCAACTGGCTATGCGGACGGTTTGCCAATTGCGCGAGCCGGTCTTTCAGCGGCATCGGCAGGTTGACTATATCGCCGCGGTTGCGGACCGTCGCCTCATCCTGCGCGGCCAGGGGATTGGGATGGCACGGTGGGGGCGGTTGCTCCGCCCGCGCGATCCACGGGGCCGCCGTCAAGGCGAGCGCCGCGATCGCGGAGGTCAGAACCAGACCTCGCCGTAAGGTCTTCTTTGAAGGAGATGATCCATTCTTGTACACGTTTTCTTCCTCGAGTAATGGTGAGCGGTAGTCTTGCACTGTCTCCTGCTCACTACTGGTTTTGGGCGGCAGGTCGGGAGTCTACTGCCGCGCTGTTTCTACCCGGTGGGACCCGTGACTATTGGTCTATCCACCCGGATGAGCGGAAATCAGAGATCTTTAATCCACTGGCCCGCGGCTGCCTGGCGGCCAGCACGCGTTGACCGGCATCGGCTGGTCTCTTCCCGGCGCCAGGGCTGGTTTGCCGAGCCGGGTACGCCTGAGCTCTGCGTCGGCGCCGAACCCAGGCGTATCCCGGCTGTTCCAGGTCGGAAGCAGTCCCCTTCCACCGTTCCCTACAGCCTATAGCCGGCAGAACTCCCCCAGCGTTTCCTGTAGCTCGTTCACGCTGGAAAACCCCAAGGCTGATGCGGCACCATCAAGACCCCCAAACTGGTGGGCCAGCGCGGAGACGCTCTTGCCGTGACAGTTCGCCTGCCCTGGCGTGCCGGCCGCTGGAACTGTATTGCCGGCCAAAAAAAACGTCATATTGAACGTGGGCGGCGGCGTGGTGTCGTCAATGATGTCGGTGCCGATTCGCAGCCAGTCCGGCGCCAGGTTCGAGTTGCGGATCCAGGCTTGCAGGTCGCCCATGAACGGCGTTCCGGGCGCCACGATCGGTTTCGGCGCCGACAGGTAGAGGAAATCGCCATCGGTCACCAAGACCTCCGGGCGGAAGAAATAGTGATCTGGAGGGAGCAGGATCGGGGGGCTGAAGGTGATCGCAATCTGAACGTCTTCGCCGCTGGCTGACCCTTCGCCCTTCGTAACATTATTGGGGGCCTTAATAATTCCGTTCACTACGGTGTTGGAGACCGTGAAGCTCGAACTGAGTAGGCTGGTATTAAATCCGAGCGTTCCCAGGCTTCCATCGCGCGTGGCCGAGCCAATTTCGACATCCGCCGGGGAGTTGGCCCGCGCCGGCACGTTCCCGGCCGGGGGCTCGACCGAGTCTTTAGGGAACACGTGATACAACTCGACCTCGACGTTAGTAATATCCGACAAGGGTGTTCGCAGAGGGATCAAGCCGGTAATCGTGGCATGATCGATACTCGTGGTCTGGGAAAGGATGAAGTCATCGGCGGTCTCGGTTTCGAACTTCCCGGAGCTCGGACGCCGGGACAACGCCCCGAGCCGGCCGTCGGGGTTGCCAGTGTTGAAGAAAAAGAGTGCCGCCCGGGCGGGCGTCGCAAGCCACACTCCCCCGATCAACATTGCCGCTATTAAACTCACTCGCAAGCTCATGGGACATCCTCCTTGTCTGGGAGATGACGCGCTCCCGCGCATTCCACTATCTTCCCAGTCTATCGATTAAATATGACTCTCTTTCTAATCTAGGCATCTCTGGAATTAGCGATATTGAACCACTGTATATCTCCTTCCTGCTGCTAGGCGGTGGATTCTGGAGGACAGCAAAGCAACATCGCTCTGATGCTTGATCCGCTACCCATGGCCATAGATGAGGGAATACAACAGCGGCCATTGGGGTAGAGGTTTTTCTGAGCCTGAAACTTCCAATCTTTCTCGGTTTTCAAAGGTTTCCAGGCCAGGGGCTTGCTTCCCTGATGCTCCGTATTCCCCGCCACCGGAGGGTTCGGCCCCTCACCCGAGCTGTCTTTCATAAACAGAGGCGTGAAAAGCGGCAGTACATGTGTACCCTGGCAAGCGTACAAATTGTCCCTTTGTCGGTTAGAGCAGCCAGGTGACCGGGCTGTCCTACAGATAGAGAACTGAACTTTGAAGTAACTCCTACATACTGAACGTCGACATTAGTAGTAAGTGATAATGCATTTGGCGGATCCGATACCACGGAGCGCCCGAAAAGAATTAACTGGCCCTACCGCGAGCCCCATACAGAATCGCTACATTGTCTCAGCCGTTACAGGCAAATAGTAATAAAAGAGATTGCGGCGCGATAATATCCTGTCGTCATCCGGATCGCTCGAAACTGATTCCCCGTGAGCCTCTCTCGAAAACTAATCGAGGTTCAACAGATCACCTTGGCCCCCTTTGGTTGGCAGGACTTATCTCACCGCCATCGGGGCATCCGCGTCAGGGGCCCGCGATTGCGTCGTGACTGAGTCGACATCCGCGCTCCTGTATAGCAACGCCGCCATAACCAGCATGCATATAAATAAACATCGCGTTTTAAGGGTCGAATATCTTCCCACCGGCCTTACCGGGGGCAACTGACCCTAAAGCGAAGATAAAAATCGGTACAAATTACTGGATATGCATGGCAATCTCCGATTGCGGCCGTTACCTGCACTTTCACCCGCGCGTCACGGCTGTTGAAAAAAAAATCGCAACAGCCGCGCCGCTTGCCCTCTCCCGCAACTAAGCGGGCGAAGGGGTTACGAGCAGCGGCCAGGCGTGAGCGCCAAAAATTATTTTCGCTTTAGGGCTAGCTGGGAAAATTAGGCTTGTTCTGCTCACTATCCGAATGCAAGCCAGGCTTCCTCCACCCCATCCCGCCTCAAGGCCTGGTGACATCAGATGGCGTTGAAAAAATCCGGCACAGGCCATGCCCGAAGCTCCAGTTGGTGCGGAGGTCTTAGCGATTCTTCCGCACCAGTCCGCCGCTGGCGGTGTCGACCCGGTAATTTTCGCAGAAATCGCGCGGACCGCGGCGAAGTTCTTGCAGCTCAAGGGCTCGCTCTTCCATTTCTGTCACGGACTCGCCGCGTTGGCTCCGCAACCCCGCTCGCCGATTGGGTTCATCAGGAACAACTGCGGCTGATTTGATGTTTCCGTATACGTCATGAACGACGAGAATTTTCATGGCTGTTCTTGGCTCCATTCGGCAGCGCGGCTTGAGCCCTCGGATTTACCGGTTAAGGGGTCAGGGACGATGGGCATGGTGCCGCAAGTTTCGGGGTGGGACGGAAACCACCCACAGTGAATATACTGCCCACCGGTCGTCGCAATTGGTGACCGTTATATTGATTTGGCTGGGGCGCATGATGAACAACTCGGTGACTTCGACCCGGCTCGCCAGCCAGGTGTGTTCTTCGCCCGAGTCCGGCGCTTCCGGGTAGGCAGTGGCCTGAAACACCCATCCACGAAGCTCGTGTGGTTGATCGAAAAACCAATAATGAGACTGGCCAGGAGCGAGCACCCCCAGTTCGACCCACGGAAACGAGTTGAGCTCAGGCATTTTTCCCCGGATACCGGGGTCCGGTCGGAGGTCCCCGATGTCTTTCATGAAGAGGGCGTGAAAAGCGGCGGTACGAGCGTACCCTGCAACGGGTACAAATTGTACCTCGGCGGTTAGAGTCTCCAGGCGACCGGTTGCTGGGGAAAGTAGGCGCAGAAATTTCCGGTCCGGATGCTCAGGGTCAGGTGTCTGCCGAGTTCGGGATGGGCGTGGCGAATCTGGCTCAGCGCGGCTTTGACCGTCTTGGTTACCGCCAGCCTGGCTCGTTCAGTATGTGAGGAGATCTTGCGGCTGCGTCCGCCCAATCCGACCGCAGCGGCGAGCTCCCTTTCGATAAATTCAATTTCGCCGCGCGCTCTGCCGGCTCGGCCCGGGTCGTTGAGCTGCTCGGCAAGCTCCAGTTCCGCGCCGAGATCTGCAAGGCGGCGCTTGTATTGCGCCTTCGCCGTCGCATCAAGAGCCGGGCCGGCGTCACCGAGACCGCTGGTGATGGTAGGGGAGTGCCCACGCTCGGGGTTGCCCGCGCCTGCGCTCGCCGCCGGCAAACCGGCGGGTTCCACTTTGGCAATCAGATCCTGCGCCGCAAACTCCTGGCCGGGGTGCCGCAGTAGCCAGGCGATGTAATGAAATCCTTTGCGCCCCTTCAGCCGCGACTCAAAGCCTGCCCAGGACAAAGTCCAGTAATCTCCTTGTTTGTGGAAGCTGCCAGTCAGCTCCGAGTCTTCACCCGGCTTTTCTCCGCGCTCGCCAGCGACCGATTGGGCGGGTGCCGCGCGAGCCTCACTGGCGGCGGCCGGGATGGCGTCTTGTGCCCGCAAGCGGTCTGCCTGCACTCGCTCCAGCCAGCGTTCCCCCGCTCCATGACGCCGGTAGAGTTCCATCGCAGCGTCCAGCTTCTCCAACGCCGCGGAGCGCTCTCCGGCCGCGAGCAGCGCGCGGCCCCAGTAGTGGAGCGTCTCAGCCTCGTCAAACGGCACGTGATAGCGGCGGTGGATTTCCACGGCTTTTGCAAACAGCGGTTGAGCGTTTTCGAAGCGGGATTCCGCCGCGGCAATCGTGGCTTCGGCGCGAGCGATATGACCGACCAGTCCGCGCCAGTCTTCCCCCCCCGTTATTATTTCGCGGCAGCGCGCCAGGTGGGGATGAGCTTGCTCGGGCCGCCCGGTATCGGCATAGATCAGGGCCAATTCCTGGCGGACGTGCACTTCATAGACGACGTGCGGGCCCTCTATCACGATGGCAAGGTTTTCTTGCAGGAGCGTCTCGGCCGCCGAATACTGGCCCAGCACCCGGCGTACGCTGGCCACCCAAGCCCGATAGCCGCACGCCGGATTGTGTTTCCCGGCCTGGCGTGCCTTGTTGAGGGCCTGGGCCAGGACCTGATCGGCAAGCTCCCATTCACCCTGATAA
Organism: Binataceae bacterium (SeqCode); assembly: GCA_035939115.1. Classification (GTDB taxonomy): domain Bacteria; phylum Desulfobacterota; class Binatia; order Binatales; family Binataceae; genus JAJPJA01. The sequence goes on along the minus strand of DASZGF010000119.1, from coordinate 49,061 downwards.
AAGGCAATCACACCTTCAAACTGCAGCCAAACCCTCTGCGCTTGGCCGATGAGCGCTTTCTTTACAGGTAGGTTTCCTCGTAGAGCCTCAACGAGACTCAGCAGATCGAATATGGCATCGCGAAGGAGCGCGGCTTCGGTAAGGCGCGGCTGGGCCAGTTCGTGCTCCAGTGGGGCCACTGCCTGCGCGGGATCGCGCAACCAGAACAGCTCAAAGCCCAACTGCATGGCTAGTCCCGAACCGGGGAGGCTGTCATGAAGCCGCTCGGCCACCGGCAGCGCCCGGCGAATCAGTGACAATGACTGCTTCAACCGGCCGCTGGCATACAAAGCAACGGCATGCGAGAGGGCTGAGTGCGCCCAAACTGCCCAATCGCCGCGCTGCTCGCTCATCTCCATCGCCCGCTGCGAAAGAGCCAGTGCCTGCTCAACCTGCAAAGCCTCCATCGCGGCGGCGGCTTGGATTTGAAAACGCACCGCGAAGGTCCCTTCTTCGGCACTTTCGCGCTCCGGGCGCGCCGTCTTCGAGTCGTCTTCGAAGCTGCGCGAAATATTTCCGCCGGAACCACGCACCATGAGCCAGCCGGTGATGTGGGCTTCAACTCGGGCCACCGCTTCCGTGTGTCCAAGATCCCTATAGAGGTTCAACGCCTGGCGTAGGCACTTGAACTGTTCCTCGGGTGATGAAGCGGTTAGACCAAGCAGCTCAGCCGTGCGCTCGAGGAGATTGGCCCGGCGCTGCGAATCTTCGCCACGGTCAGGCATCAGGTTCAGCGTCTGCTGCCAGTGCACAACCGCCTCTTCGTAAGCAAACACTGCCCGTGCACGCTCGCCCGCCCGGATCGAATAGGCGATTGCGCGCCTGGTCTCGCCAGCCTGGCGGAAATGGTGGGCGAGCTCGGCCAGGTGCGTCTCAACATCCATTTGATAAAGCTCCTCTTGAGCTTCCCCGATCTTCAAATGAAGCCGAGCGCGGTCGGTGGAATTGAGTTCTTCACAAAGGGCGTTGCGGATCAGGGCATGAGCGAACATGTAACTGCCGTCGTCCGAAAGCGGGGTCACAACTCCCGCGGCCGCGGCCTCGCGTAGCACATCCCGAAGTTGTGGGGTCGGGACCTGGGTTACGCGCTGCAGACATCTCAATTCGAACTGCTGCCCGATGGTGGCCGCGGTGACCAGCGCTGACCGATCCGAAAGCAGCGCGAGCCCGCGGTGGATGACTTGCCGCATCCCGTCCGGAATTCTGAAGGCGGCGAGGTTCAGCCGGTTGGCATTGCGCAGTCTTCCCTCGGCGGCGAGGACCCGGACCAGCCCGCTGATAAAAAGTGGATTGCCGGCCGTCGCCTGGTAAATGTCCGATACTAATCGGGGCCGAACCGGCGCCCCGGCGCGCTCCTCGATCATCCGCGCCGTGTCCGCCCGGCTCAAGGCAAAAAGCGGAATCTGGATACCCTCGCGCGTGAGGTCCCCAATCAGGTGAGACAACGCGGGCGAGCGCTCCACCTCAACCCCACGATATGTGTTGAGGATTAGGACCGGCGCATCCTTCAGCTGCCGAACCACGAATCGCAGCATCAGAAGCGAAGCCTGGTCGGCATCATGCAAGTCTTCAACAACCAGCATCAGCGCAGTGATGCCGGCCAGGGCCTTGAGCACCATCGCGATTGATTCAGACAGCCTGAAACGCGCCTGCTCGTGCTCCGGCGGCGAGGGCGCGGACAGCTGTACTGGAGCCGCAACGGATTGGCGCAACTCGGGGATGAGTTGCGCGACGTCCTGCATTACATGAGGCGCATAGTCTGCACTCAACCGCTTGAGCAGGCTGTCGCGGTCCGCGCGGCCCAGCGCGGCGCGGATCAACTGAATGAACGACCAGTAAGCAGGAGTGCCGCCTCCCTCCCCGGATGCCGCCCGCAATACCAGCATCCCCGTGGATACGGCATGGGCCGCCAACTCATCGGCCAGCCGGCTCTTGCCGATACCGGGTTCGCCGGTAATCAGGAAGAAGCGCCCACGGCCCAAGCGGGCATCGTTCAGACCGGCGTCCAGTTCCCTAAGTTCATGTTCACGTCCGACGAATGCGCCGGGGCCTGAACGTTGGCTGGAAGGCTTTTCCGACATTACATCCGCGTTCTTCTCTCACCGGGACACACTCGGATTAACTCCGGACGCATCTCCTAGCATAAACGAGACTGCAGGAACATGTTACCGCCGCCAGGCTGCTACAAAGGTCCGAACCGGGCGGGCACGGTTAACACGGGTTTATTCATGTGCGGTCGAGCAGGCAAGCATCACGAGCCGATTATACTTGCCGCTCCTACAAGCCTTATCTAAGCCAAGCCCGATTGCCAGTCCACACTCACGCTTCATATCGCTCGGCAGTTTGCCCAGTCTTAGCTCTCTCCATAAGCATCCGCTCGATGGAACGGAGGGCGTATGCAACTGCCAGAAATCCAGGGTTGAAAGCCGCGCGATTGTGGCTGCCGCAAATCTGGTCTGTTTGCGGAGAGGTAGATCGTTGCCTACGGGCGAGCCGGAAGTAGCGGGGGGTAATCACTGATGTGCAGCGTGGGTGCCGAAGGCCAGGTCGTGGAGACTCGCCGAAAAGACCTTGTCGGTCGCCGGGAGCGCGCGAGTAGCAGCGGTCAGGGACGCGGCTACCGCCAGTTGCTGTCACGGTCGCTGAGAGATGAATGTACCCCGATCGTGGTCCGGGTGGCTGAAGGTGATCTCCAGCGTTCGCAGGAAGGTGTGAAGCCCCGCGTCCTGGATTGGCAGCACGTGCGCGTTCTCGCCGGACTCATTGTGGTGGGAGTGCCAATAACCCGGTGGGGTGACAAAGCTCGCGCCCGGTCTCCAGTCCTCGCGGTGCGCGTTTTTGATCATCCCATCGTCGCCAAGCTCGGTCCCGATCAAAGTGTAGCAGCCAGGTTTGCAATCAATTACGAAATCCAGCGCCACGGATTCGTGGCGGTGGGGGAACTGTACTTTGCCTTTTGGCAGCAGGCCAAACATCGCCCAAAGTGTGTGCGTGACGGTTCTGGTTTGGGGAAACCGCCCGTTGGCCAGCAGCACACTGACACGGTTCGCTTTGGATGTTACCGGGTCGTTGGCGATCTGTTCCAGCTTGGCCTGCGCCCGCTCATGCTGGAAAAGGGTCGGGGCGAAGCGTTCAACGGTCGGCGCGGCACCCAGGTAGCGAAGCAGCGGCGCATCATGAACCCAGTAGAGACCGGCCTCGCCGTCGCTGTGATGAAGCGCATGGTCGTGCGCCGGAAGCACGATGAAATCGCCTTTTTCCCAGAAGATCGAGAGCCCGCAGGCATCGGTTCGGCCCGCGCCGCGATAGACAAAGAACAATTGGCTGGTAGCCTCGACGGAGGTCTGGATCGAACCTTTGGATATGCGGATGAAATTGGCACACAGGGCCGGACTGGTGGCGGGTGACGGGCAGCCAAGTTCCTCGCTCAAGTCGAGCGGCTGGACGCGTGTGGGGCCGGAATCGAAGAATTCAGGGGAAAAAGCCCGGCAAGGGACGGGGCTGATGATCTTCTGGTAAATCGGGTTCGCAGACGAGGCATAGTCGTAGTAGAGCGCGTCCTTGGTCAGGAAGGGACTATTCAGTTCAACTTTCATGTTGATCCACCAAAACGTAGGCGAATGGAGCTTTTTAACCACCCGGTCCCTGATGGATTTCCGCGCACCTCCATTGCTTAACCTTTTCTCCGGAATTTTCGTTTCTGTTTCAATTCGCACCAGCGCCCGCGAATATCGACTCGTTGTATCGTTTTAGAACGTTCTAGATAGGTTAGCAATAGTTTAAGAGAAAATCTGACCCACCTGAGTTGAAATTGTGGCTGCCGCCGGCGCCATTGCACAACGGTCGACCTCCGTCTGAAGATGGTTTCACAGACCGAACTAGACGTCGGCGGGAGTGAGGTTGTTAAGCCTCTCCCCCGATGCTTAGTTCAGTTCGTCAGTCATAGTGGCGCAGCCTGCCTGTGATAGCGCGGTTAGCCGCGCTCCATCTGTTCGAACTCGCGCCAGCCGATCTCCGCGATCGCGCGGGCGCGGCCGCCGTACTCGCTGGCCAGCGCGTTGGAGGCGTTGCCCTTAATCGCGCGCACCATGATCCCTTGCAGGATAGATGCGAGCCGGAACAGATTGAACACGATGAAGAAGTCCCAGTTTTCGATCCGGTTGCGCCCGCTGCGAAGGCAATACGCCGCCAGGTAGTCGGCTTCGGTGGGAATCCCGATTCCCTGCCGCTCCAGGCCGGCGATCCCGAGCCGATATTCATCCGGAGTCAGCCGCCAGATCATCATCGTGTAGGCGAAGTCGGCGCGCGGGTCGCCCAGCGTGGACAGTTCCCAGTCCAGCACCGCCAGCACGCGCGGCTGCGTGGGATGAAAGATCATGTTGTCCATCTTGAAGTCGCCGTGGAAGATGGCGGTTTCCTCGGTGGCCGGTATGCAACGCGGCAGCGCCTCGATTAGCCGGTCCATAGCCGCGATCTTCTCCATCTCGGCGGCGCGATACTGACGCGTGAAGCGGTCAATCTGGCGGGCGAAAAAATTTCCCGGCTTGCCGTAATCGGCCAGCCCCAGCGCGGCGTAGTCAACCTTGTGCAGGCGCGCGGCGGCGTCGTTGATCGCGTCGTAGATTGCGGCGCGCTCTTCCGCGCTCGCACCGGGTATCTTCGTATCCGGGTACATGCGGCCCTCAAGATATTCCATCACGAAGAACATTGTGCCGATGACGTCGTCGTCGGTGCACAGCGCGTAGGTGCGGGGGACCGGCACGTCGCTGTCCGCCAACGCTCTGATGATGCGATACTCGCGGTCCACCGCGTGGGCCGACGGCAGCAGCGCGCCCGGCGGCTTGCGCCGCAGCACATAGCATCGTCCGCCCGCCTCCAACAAATAGGTGGGATTGGACTGGCCGATACCAAACTGTTGGGCGCTCAGCTGCCCGCGGAAGTCCTCCACATTGAGCTTCATCCATCGCGACAGGCTGTCGAGGTCGAGCCGATGCCGCTCTTCGATCGGATTGACGCCCGCACCTTCATTGTCCATCGTTCACCCTCCAGCAGCACTCAACGATACTATCCCATCGCATCGGCGATTCATGCCAGAGCGCCTGGTGCGGGGCAGCGCAGGTCGCGTCACTAACCGGGTCCGGACAGGAGCGCCAAATAGTTTTGGACTCGTGCGTCCAAAATGTGTTAGATTAACAGCAGTGGACAGAATTCAAAGCCAGTCGTTGAGAAGCGTGGGAGCGGCGCTCGGTGCGGCTCCGATGGCGGGGCTGGCGCCCGCGGAACCGCCCATCCTTACGGACAAGCTGACGCGCCGTTTTGGCGATCTCTCATTGCCGTCAACGAAGTTTCGATTGCGGTCCGACCCGGCGAGATCTTCGGTCTAATCGGTTCGAATGGCGCCGGTAAGAGTACACTAATCAAGATGCTCATCACCCTGCTGCCACCCACTTCGGGAAGCGCGCGGGTGGCCGGCTTCGACGTCGCCGCCGGCGCCGCATCGGTTCGCCGGCGTATAGGTTACGTCCCGCAACTGCTCTCCGCGGACGGTTCACTGACGGGCTATGAAAACATGCTCCTTTCAGCGCGTCTTTACGCAATCCCGCGTCGTGAGCGCGGCCCGCGGATCGCCGAAGCACTGGCCATGATGAACCTGTCAGATGTCGCCGGCCGCCTGGTGCGGGAGTATTCGGGGGGCATGATTCGGCGACTTGAGATTGCCCAAAGCGTGCTGCATCGGCCTAGCGTCCTGGTAATGGACGAGCCGACGACGGGACTCGATCCGCTCGCCCGGCGGGCCGTGTGGGATCACGTTCGGACGCTGAGTAAAACGTCGGGCACGACGATCCTGTTGACGACTCACGATATGAAAGAGGCCGAAGAGCTTTGCGATCGGATTGCCCTGATGCACTGGGGAGTGGTCGAGGTCGTTGGTACTCCCACCGAACTCAAGGCGCAGGTCGGGCCCGGCGCCACACTCGATGACGTTTTCGCCCACTTTACCGGCGTTGAGATAGAGCCCGGCGGAGGATACCGCGAGGCGCGGCGGGCGCGCCGCAGTGCAAGGGAGCACGGCTGAGGCGCTATGATGGCGGCAATCGTTGATACCGGAACCCAGATCTTTGGCGTAGACGACGCCGAACTGCGCAAGCTGCGCCACGATCCGACGGAGCTTCTGTCGCGTGCAATTCAGCCCGCGCTGTGGCTTCTGCTCTTTGGGCAGGTGATGGCTCATGTTCGTGGGCTGTCCTCGGGAACGACCCGCTACCTGGACTTTATGGCACCGGGCATTCTTGCCCAGAGCGTACTGTTCGTGGCGATTTTTTATGGAATCTCCTCCATTTGGGAACGCGACCTCGGGATCGTACATCGTTATCTGGCAAGTCCCGCTCCCCGCGCTGCGTTAGTACTGGGCAAGGCCCTCTCCGCCGGGGTTCGCAGCTTGTCCCAGGCCGTGGTCGTGTATGCTCTGGCTCTGGTTCTCGGTATCCATTTGAGCTTTGCGCCGCTCCACGTTGCCGCTGTGATACTTTTCATCAGCCTGGGGGCGGCGCTCTTCTGTATGTTCTCGCTCATCATGGCGTGCCTGGTGAGGACCCGCGAGCGGTTCATGGGCATCGGGCAGGCGCTGACAATGCCGATCTTCTTCGCCAGCAACGCCATTTACCCGATCAGTCTGATGCCCACGTGGCTGCAGACTATCTCGCGTCTTAACCCGCTGACGTACGAGGTCGACGGCCTGAGAGCTTTTATGCTATCCAATGGGACGTCCAAAATCGGGGTTTCACTGGATTTTGCCGTGCTTATTATGGTCCTGATGGTACTGCTCACAATTGCGGCGCGTTTGTATCCGAGGATGGGTCAATGAAATGAGCCACGCAGCCGCGTGCAAATGAGAAATCTCACATTTTATCGTACTGAGCAGCTCGCTGGATCACCCCCGCCGGCGTGTTAGTAACGTCTGGACATCGGACTGAGGGATGGCTCCCATGATTCACTCCCATGATTCACTCCCATGATTCACTCCCATGATTCACTCCCATTATTCACTCCCATGATTCACTCCCATTATTCACTCCCATTATTTCATCATCAACAAGGCGGGAATGCCGCTGGAGGAATTCTTCACCTACTGGCGCAAGCGGCATGTCCGCGCGGTGTCCGACCCGGTGCCGCAGATCAGGCGCTATCTTCAAAGCCATCGAATCCCCGATCCGGATGGCGACGCTCCCTATCAAGGCAGCGCCGAATCCTGGTACGACAGCATTGACGATGTAATCGCAATGCGCAATTCAGGGGCTTATCCGAAGATGCTGGCCGATGAGCGCAACTTCATCGATCCGGGCAGCGCTGAGTTTCTACTCACACAAGACCGCGTGATCGTCGAGGGCGAGCGCAAACCCGGGATGGTCAAATGTGTGGTGCTGGTAAAACGCAAGCCGGAAATGACGGTGGCCGACTTCAATCAGTACTGGCTCGAGGTACACGCGCCGCCGGTGGCGAAATTCGCTCCGATTCGCCGCTACGTCCAGTCTCCAACTGTCAGCCTCGCCTACGCGGTCGCGGAACCGCGGTGGGACGGATGCGCCCACATCTGGTTCGACGATCTGGAGTCGGCCCAACGCGCGGCAAAGTCCGAAGAATACGCGCGAATCGGCGCGGCGGATGCGCGCAACTTTCTTGGCGCGTTCACCAGCTTTTGGGCGCCCGAACACCTGGTCATCTGGCCGAAGTGATTACTTCAAAGCGAAAATATATTGTTGCGACGTAAGCAAAAAACCCTCACCTACCCTCTCCCTTGGAGTAAAGGGAGAGGGTCTGGAAACGCCTCGCGCAGTTTTCTCTACGTTCTCGATTTATTTGAACAAACTGCATTCTGGCCAAGAATTTAATGCGACGACTACTTTTACACCCTCTCCCTTTATTCCGAGGTAGGGCGGAGGGTGAGGTTTCTGCTTTTCGCACCCCAAAGTATTTTCCATTTACGGATTTTCCCAAGTGCAATTATACCACTTACTGATCATGCGCAATATCAGCGCATCGTGAAGTAATACCGCGTCAGATGGAAGAACACGGGCGCCGCGAAGCATAGCGAGTCGATGCGGTCCATGATACCGCCGTGGCCCGGGATGAGCGCTCCATAGTCCTTGATCCCCGCGTCGCGCTTGACCGCCGACATTACTATTCCCCCGAAAAAGCCCATCAGCACGATGAGCAGCGACATCAGCGCCGCCTGCCACGGGCTAAACGGCGTCATCCACCATAGCAGCGTGCCCGCGCCCGCGGCGGACAGCGTTCCGCCGATAAAGCCCTCCCAGGTTTTGTTAGGGCTGATGTGCGGAGCGATCGGGCGCCGGCCCAGCAGCTTGCCCCAGATGTACTGGAAGACGTCGGATAACTCCACGACGATCGCCAGGAAGAACAGGAGTTTCACGTTTTGATCTTTAAGCGCCGGGATCTTCAGGTCCAGCAGCGCCGGCGCGTGGCTGACGCAATAAACACAGATCATCAATGCGAAATAGATCTTCGCCACGCGCTCCATGTAGTTTTTGTAGTCGCCGGTGAGCGTGCTGCGGATACATACCCACAGGAATACATAGACCGGGATGAAGATCGCGAACAGTCCATACCAGCGGATGTATACGAGCGCGTACTGGACCGGTGTGGCTATAAAGAAGACCGAGAACAGGGTGTGATGGTCGGCGCGGCGGGTCGGGCTGAGCGTAACCATCTCGCGCAGGGCGAGAAACGAGATGAGCGCGAACAGCACCGCCGAGGCTCCGACTCCCAGCACTCCGGCGGCGGCAAAAACGATCACCATCAGCCACCAGGCCCCAGTGCGCGCCAGGATATTGCCGCCCGTAGCGCGGGCGGCAGCGGTGCGGGCCAGGCGGCGCAGCAAGAAGCCGGCCATCGTACCGGCCACCAGCAGCGCCACTATCGCCTCCAGCAGCTCGACCATTTTCGGGTCGTCGAACATCGTCATGCGTGAGCCTCCTCCAACCTGGCGACCACCGCCCGCGCCCGATCCAAAAACGTCCGCTTGTCCTCCTCGGGCAGCAGGCGGATCGGCGCCCCGAAACTGACCGCCGCCAGCAAAGGAATCAGGAGGTATTTGCCCTTGGGCAGGATGCGGTTGAGATTTTCCAGGTGAACCGGCACCAGTTGTACGTCGGGGTAGCGCTGGGCCAAATGGTAAAGGCCGGATTTGAAGGGAGCCAGGCCAGCATCCTCATCGACCGCGCGCGTGCCTTCCGGAAAAATGATCAGCGAGTCCCCCGCGGACAGTGCCTCCTCCATCGGGCGCAGCGGGTTATCGCGCCCCGCCGCATTGCGCTCGATCATGATCGCGCGAAAGACGTCCTTTGCCAGGTATCGGCGCAGGCGCGTGGCGTCCCAATAGTCGCGCGCGGCCACCGGACGCGTCAGCAGTCGCAGCGCCGGCGGCAGCGACGCCCAGATGACGGGGAAGTCCAGATGGCTGGTGTGATTGGCAAAATAGATGCGCTGCACCGGGTCGGGAGCGCAGCCGGTCCAACGCGCCTGCGCGCCGGTCAACAATCGAATCAGGCCGGCAATCACGGGTGTTCCAAGGCGCGGATAATCAGCACGACGCGGCGTATCACCGTCACCGCGCCGCCCACCACGATAATCATCAGGGCGGCATATAAGATGATCTGCTGAAATCCCAGGAATGCGGCGGGAATGCACAATGCGCAGGCGACGGTCAAAGCCGCCATCCGATGCGGCTTGGCCATCGGGCCGACGAAGAAATCGGGCGTGCCGGTGCTGTGGCCAAGCACACGCACATATGCGGTGAGCAACGCCGCCACCGCGGCGAGCCATCCCAGGTCGGGACCGAAGGGCATCGAGGTGATCGCGTAGCCCACGGGAACGATGATCAACGCATCGGAGATCCGGTCGGGCAGATCGTTGAAAATGTCGCCCGACCTGGTCCTCCTTCCCCCTTCGATCGCGACCATACCGTCGAGCAGGTTGCACAACAACCGCCCCTGAATAGCGCCGATCGCGATAAGGAACAGCGCCGCCTGGGCACACGGCGACGGCGCGAATCGCAGCGCCAGGAAGGCCGCTCCCGCAAGGCTGGCGAACACAACGCTGGCGCATGAAATCGTATTGGGCGCGACGCCACGGCGGGCGAGCACCGCCGCCGACGCGGCGGCCCAGCGGGAGTTGCGGGCCCTAATCGGCCGGCGCGCAAAAACAGATGCGTCCTGCATAAAGTTGCCGCTTTTGGATAACCGATCGCGCAACCGGCTTCAAGGCCCTTGCCGCGACGAAACGCCGCTGGAGCGAATGGAACGCGCGATCCGCAAAGCGAGGCACTCGCGTTGAACGACCCGCCCCAAGCGCGCTAAAATCAATTGTGGTCTTTCCGAAAGCTCATCACCGCGTACCGGAGGCCTCCATCTGCGAGTCCCTGGTGCACCAAGGTATGCGCCCGCACGGATGCTTGATGGCGTGCGATATCCGTGGGAGTCAGGATCTTCTCGCGTGCCTCCGCTTCCATCAGCGCCAACGTCGTGGTCCAAAAGTGCTCTGTGCGCCGGGAGATATCCTGGACCCACTCCACTCGAAGACAGGCCTCCTGCGCCGCGCAAAGATACTCCGCTATGGTGCCGATTTGCGTATGCCAGTAGCTATTGAACGGCCCCTGATATTCCGGCCGCCCAAGAAAGCAATCGATAATGAAGACGCGTCCTCCGGGGCGCAAGAGGGAAAACGGAACCATTCCCTGCGGGATAGGTGGCACGAACTATCCACTGCCACTGCGGCATCGAAGCGGTTTTCGCCCGGTACCGCGAGCGCATCGCATAAGAGTGTGTGCACTCGCGACGCGACTCCAGCCTGCGCAACAAACCGCGTTACCCAGTCCACATGAGACGCAACGCACGTGACGGCGGTGACTTGTGCGCCAAACTCCTGTGCCCAGAAGATCGCACCACCGCCGAGTCCGCAGCCAACGTCGAGCACGTCGCCGCGCAGAGTAGATGACGCGTTCCAATAATTAACCGCGTGGCAAAGCATACGCTCCTGCGCAGCCACGAGCCTGTCTCGCAGTTCGGTGGGCGATGAGTCTAGTGGTGCCGCGTCATCGACGAGACCGGTGTGGTAATGCACGCGGGGCCCCGGCCCGTAACGCTGCAGGATGAAACGCGTCTTGCCGTGGTAGTAGGCAACGACATCCTGAATGCTTGGCTGCAAAGTCACAACCCGTTTTTTGGAATATATCGTCTATTATATCTGCGCCTGGGGTCTTTCAGTCTGCACGAAGAACCAAACTGTGATTATTGGCAAAGGCTGTCACGGTTAAAGTGTCGTACGCACATCGCGCACACGATTGCCCGCAATCCAGCCACAACTGCCCATCATTGCTCCCGGCACTCTCTTCTTTTATGGGGCTCCTTGTACCGGATCTTCAATCAAACGAAAAACGCCGTCCACTCAAATCTTGACAAGCTTTAGCCAACATCTATCAAGCAACCCCAGAACGTTTCGAGCCAGATTCGACGTCGCTGATCTCATTAGGAACCCCATAGTGATGAGAAAAGCCACTGGTTGACCCCTCCTACCGTTTTATACAGAAAGGTGAATGAGAAAATAATCGTCTCCGTCCTGTTGTCGTCCTTCCAGGTAGCTTTACCAATTACAGCGGCACCGGTATAGCCGCTATTAAATAACGACGATGAGGTTAGCAGTGTAAAATTCGGGTGGTCTTGGAATTGTTGCTGGAAATACGCCTTCACTGCATGTTTCGGATGGTAACCCAAATGACCGGTTAGTGAGTAGACAGTGACTTCTTGATCCATACACGACATAAGGTTTTGAATGTCGTGGCTGTTGAAGTAACCAATTGCGTTTGTCAAGAGCGTTTGTAATTCTGCGGGTGTACCCATTGGGAGTCCTTTTTTGCTGAGTTAAACCTTTGAGCAACTTGTTGTCAGAGCCTAAAGTTGCATTGTTCGATTTACCTAACAGTAAGACTGCCGTGCAAATTACAGAGCCTAATTGAATGCATAGACTTCTCCAGACCCGTAACGGACGAGTGTGCGATCATTTCATGACACTTCCTCCAGTAGTGTTTTGGCATCGTGTAAATCTGCAGTATCAACCCCTTCCTTAATCCTGCCATAGACCTCTAAGAGGAGCCGATGAGATTCCCGATTCTTGCCCTGTTTCTGCCACATACGGCTCAGGCTCATCGCCGCTCGCAGTTCCAAAGAGTGCGCGCTTTGGCGGGAGGCTATTTCAAGAGCCTGACGAAAATAACCTTCAGCTTCCCTTTGGTTTTCGGATGCTGAACTTCGATCTCCGGACTGCATAAGCGTCAGTTCGCCTTTGAGGCGATATAGCTCAACCTCCCACCAGTGCTCACTGCTCTTCTCCGCCGCAGCCAGCGCTTCGCTCAATATGCTTAGTCCCTGGTCGGGTTGGCCCGCCGCTCCATACGCGTGAGCGAGTAGCCCCATAAAATATGGCACCATTACTTCCGCGCCCGTGGCCCGGAAGGCGGCCACGCCCTCGCGTATCTGCACAATGCCCTCAGCCAATTGCCCCCTTTGCGTCAGCGCCCAACCCCGCAGTACCGAACTCCATCCCGCCCAGTATGCAAACTCCTGCTCGGTCGACAGCGCGATCGCCGCCTCAGCGTGTTCCTGGGCCGCCGGTGCGTTCTGACAGAGCTGATAAACCATCGCACCGAAGGACAGGGCCGCCGCCAGGCTGTAGGGGTGGCCCAGCTTGCGGGCTAACCTGATGGCTTCGTCGTTCAGCTTCAGGGCCCGGCCCGGATTGCCATGAATCCACAGAGTCCATGCCGCTTGCGAAAGGCAAACAACCTTAGGGTCCTGTCCATAGGGAAAGTCGCTTTGACGGCTGGGATCATGGTGAGCGATCACGTGCTCCAAATGCTCGGTGCCGGTGGCAAATTCCGCCTGCGCGGTCAAAGTGACGCCCAGAGCGTGGTGCGCCTCGACGAGAAGGTCGGGATCGCGAGTAGTCTCGGCCAGTCGCAGGCACTGCTCGGCCAACTTGCGCGCCTCTGTGTGCTCGGCCCGCGCGGTGTAGAACACCCACAGCCCCCACAGGACGGGGAAAAGCTGCGGAGCCTCGCCCGCTTGCTCGCACAACTGCCGCGCTCGGGCATAAACCGTTCCGACCTCGGGCGACCCAAAGCCTTTGGTGGCGATTAACGGGGTGCCGACAGCAAGTTGAAACGCGAGCTCCTGCTGGAAGCGTTCGTGGCTTTCCGGCATCGTGTTGAGCAACTCCAGTGCCTTGGAGAAGTGACTGACCGCCTCAGCGTTGGCCGAGCGCTGCACTGCCTTCTGCCCCGCCGTCTGCCAATGCGGGATGGCTTGCTCTTTGAGATCGGCCTCGGTGTAGTGATGGGCGAGGAGTTGGGGCTGGGCTTCGACGACCTCCGGAAACCGCTCCTCCAATACCTGGGCTATCTGGCGATCGTACTGCTGCCGTTTGCTCCTTAACAACGACTGATAGGCGGCATCCTGGATCAACGCATGCCTGAACCTGTAGCTGGCCTCCGGAGGAATGCCCTGGACGGACAGCAACTCCGCGTTGCTCAGCTTCTTGAGCTCCGCTTCGAGCCGTTGGTCTTCGATCGGGACGACCGCTTTGAGCAGTTCCCAGGAAAACTCGTGCCCGATCACCGACGCCACCTGGGCAATCTCCCTGGCCCCGCCCAGCCGGTCCAAACGCTCCATCAGCGAGTCGTGCAAGGTGGCCGGAATCTGGCGCAACGCCGGCTCCGTGGCGCCGCTTTCCAGCACCGTGCGGGTAAGCTCTTCGGCAAACAGAGGCACCCCGCCGCTGCGCTCAACCAGGGCCTCGACCGTACCGGGTGCAAGCTTCCCGCCCGCTGCAATCCGCCCCACCATCTCGCGCACATCGCGCTTGCCCAGCCGGTTCAACGTCAACTGCGTATGGTGCGCGCGCAGGGGCCACGACGCGTGGAATTCCGGACGCGCAGTGCAGATGACCAGCAGCGGCGCCGTCGCGCCTTGCTCGGCCAAAAGCTGGAGCGCTTCCAGCGTTGAAGGGTCAGCCCAATGCAGATCCTCGACCGCAATCACCAGCGGCTGCCGTCGCGCCGTTCCCACCGCCCACGCGATAATCGTTGCCAAAAGCCGCTTGCGTTGCTGCTCCGGTGCAATCGCCAGCGGCGGGTACTTGGCCGGGATCGGCAGATTGAGCAGCGGCGCGATCAAAGGGAGGGCCTCGTTTAGTTTCACTCCCGCAAGTTCGAGCGAAGCTTCCAGTCCGGCAATTCGTTCGTCGGCACTCTGTTCGCCACGCCAGCGAAAGCTCTGCTGCAACATATCCGCAATCGCATAAAAGGGCGTGTTCTGATGAAGTGCGGCCGCCGCGCAGTCGACCCACGTATGAGGCGTGCCGACAATCTGTTCGTGGAAACGCTGAACCAGACGCGACTTGCCGATTCCCGCCTCGCCCGCGACGAGGATTACCTGGCCCTCGTTCTCGCGCACCTGATCCCAGCGGTGCAGGATGAGGCGTAATTCTTCCTCGCGCCCGATAAACGGCGTCAGCCCGCGCGCCGCCGCAGCCGCTGCCAGCCGATCCCTGACTCCGCTGGGCTCGAGGACGCGGTATAGCCGCACCGGATGCTCGACGCCTTTAAGCGGCTGTTCGCCTTGATCCTCGACCACGAACATTCCCGACACGAGCTGATGTACCGCAGCGGTTATAACCAGCGAGTCGGGCGCCGCGGCGGTCTGCACCCGCGAGGCCACGTTAGGTACGTCGCCAAACACGTTGGCTCCCTTGCCGCTGCTTTCACCGACAACCACGGAGCCAACGTGAATTCCAAGCCGGGCGGCGAGCCTGGGACGCTGCTGGTTCGCAAAGCGCCGGTTCAGTCCGGCCACGGCCTCAAGGATGGCCAACCCGGCGAGCACGGCGCGATGAGGATCGTCCTCATGCGCTTGCGGGTAGCCAAAGTAGACCAACAAGCCGTCCCCGAAGGACTGCGCGAGGTACCCGTCGAAGCGGTCGACCGCTGCCTTGGCGGCGCCGTGATAACTTCCCACCATTTCCCGCCAGTCCTCCGGATCGAGATGGGCTGCTATCCCGGTGGACCCTACAAGATCGCAGAACAGGACCGTCAGATGGCGGCGTTCACCCTCGACGTCCCGAGCGTCAGATAGGGGAGCCACAGCGGGTAACCGATGCGATTGTGGCTGGAGATTGGGCTCGGCAGAGGATTTCGCTACCGGCGGAGGAACGAGAGCGGAGGCACATCCGTGGCAGAACTTCGCCGCTGGCCGATTGGATATTCCGCACGCAGGACAGCGCACTCCCAAGGGCGCCGAGCACTCGTCGCAGAACTTTGCACCCTCGGGATTCTCCAGCCGCAGCGCGCGCAACTCGCTCCAGGCATCCCCGAATAACCCCCGTGTACTGGGTGTAGCATGTCTGGGCAAATTTTCAAGCGCAAATGTAACGTTGGCCACTATTAATGATGGCCGAGCTAAAAAGTAACCGTGAACCATTTTTCTCCTTCCGGTTTCTTTTTAAATCTGGCGTTTGGCGGCGAGGAATGCGAAAGCGCCTCGCAGGATCTGGTATTACTCAAAAGTAAGGGATATTATCATCGGTAAGGGGAATTTATGGCCGTCTCAACGATCACCAGCAAGGGACAAACGACTATACCGGGCGAGATTCGCCGGCATCTCAAGCTCAAGCCCGGCGATCGCCTTGAATTTGTGGTGGAGCCTGACGGCAAAGTCGTTCTGGTGCCCGCGACTGTCGATATCGCCGAGCTGAAGGGAATGTTAGCCCCGGCACCGCGGCGAATGTCCCTGGAGGAAATGGAACAGACGATCCGCAAACGGGGCGCAAAGCGATGAAAGGCATCGACACCAACGTCCTGGTTCGCTACCTGGTTCAGGATGACCCCGAACAAGCCGCAAAGGCGGCGCGATTCATAGCATCGGAGTGCTCGGTGGATGACCCGTGTCTGATCAACCGCGTCGTTCTATGCGAACTCATCTGGATTCTGGAAAGCTCGTACGGCTATCCCAGGGTCAGGGTGGCCCTTGTTCTCGAACGAATTCTTCGCACCTCCCAATTGACGGTCGAAGACAGTCGCGATGCCTGGGCCGCCCTGTCGGAATACCGGCATGGCGCGGACTTTTCGGACGCCCTTATCGCAATCTGCAACCTGCGTTTAGGCTGTGAACACACCGTTACATTCGACCACAAAGCGTCGCATCGCGCCGGCTTCGTTGCGCTGTAGAATTAAAAGACAAGGAGAGCAGCCGTATGAAGATCGGAGTCGGGGCGTTTATCGATGAGAGCACGCAGGCGCCCGACGTGATCGGACGCAAGTGCGAGGAACTCGGATTCGAGTCCATCTGGCTACCCGAGCATCCGGTGATGCCGGTGGCAACGCGGCCGCCTCAGAGCAGCGTCAGCGATCGCGTGTTCGAAAACCAGCAGGTGCCGGATTGGTACACGCGCATCCCCGACCCCTTCATCACCTTGATAGCGGTGGCGGCGGCCACCCGGCGGCTTAAGCTGGGTACCGGGATTTGCCTGGTTCCCGAGCATGAGCCGATCACCCTGGCCAAGACCATCGCCACCCTGGACCTTTTTTCCGGTGGCCGGTTTCTGTTCGGAATCGGCGCGGGCGGGATCCGCGAAGAGTCGGCGGCGATGGGCGTTGATTTTCGGCGCCGATGGGTCATCACGCGGGAATACATCGCCGTGATGAAGGAGCTGTGGACCAAAACCGATTCACAATTCCAGGGCGAGTTCGTCAAGTTCCCGCCGCTCAAATCCCTGCCCAAGCCCCTGCAAAGACCCCATCCTCCTATCCATATCGGCGCCGGCGGCATGGGTCCCAAGTACACCCGCGCGTTGAAGGACACGGTCGCGATTGGTGACGGATGGGCGCCGGTCGCCGTCCCGCCCCATCAGTTGGTCAAGGATTTGGCGCGCTCAAGGAGTCGCGCAGGCCGGTCGCGACTTCAGCCGGCTCGAAATCTCCATCTTCATGCCCATCGAGACGGGCTCGCCGCGCGATACCATCCGCGCCTACGAAGACTCCGGCGCGCATCGCCTGGTCTTCACCCTGTTTGCGCCGCAGCTTACCGAGCCGGTGCTCGAGGATCTGGCTAATCGCTACCTGCGCTCCTGATCGCCTGGCAGGGTGCGGAAAAAGTAGCTTTCAGGGAGATGCCGTGATGTTAGCCTTCAGGACCCTGCGTAAAAGCTGGCTTCTTTCCTTAATCTGCTCTCCCTATGAGCAGGCTGCGGAAGGTCCTTTTTCCGCAGCCCGCTAGCGGAGGAAGACGAGCATGAAAATCGGCATCCTCGCCTACGTCAACGAGAATACCGCGCCCGCCGACTTGGTGGCCCGGCGCTGCGAGGAACTGGGCTTCGAGTCGATCTGGCTTCCCGAGCATCCGATCATGTCGGCGAGCTTTCGCCCGCCCCAAACCAAGGTCAGCGAGGAAGCCTACCAGGAGCGTACGGGCGATTGGTACATGCGCATCCCCGACCCATTCGTGCTGCTGACGGCGGCGGCGGCCGCCACCACTCGTATTCGGATCGCCACCGGCATCTGCCTGGTGCCGGAGCACCAGGCAATCACGCTGGCCAAGACGGTTGCCACCCTGGATTACTACTCGGGCGGCAGGCTGCTGTTCGGAATCGGCGCGGGTGGAATCCCCGAGGTGTCGAAAATTATGGGAGTGGATTTCCGCCGCCGATGGGAGATCGCGGGCGAATACGTCCGCGCGATGAAGGAGCTGTGGACCGCCGAGACATCCCGCTTCGAAGGCGAGTTCGTGCGCTTTCCGGCGGTCAAATGCCTGCCCAAGCCGCGTCAAAAGCCTCACCCGCCGATCCACATCGGCGCCGGCGGCATTACGCGCAACTATCTGCGCGCGCTTAAAAATACGGTTGCGTTCGGCGACGGATGGGCGCCGTTGGCGGTCGCTCCCGAGCAGCTGGTCAAGGACCTGAAGACGCTCAGGGAACTGTGCGCACAGGCCGGCCGCGACTTTAACAAGATCGAGATTTCCATTTTCTTTCCGCTCGAACAGGAGGATTCACGCGAAACGCTCAAAGAGTACCAAGCCGCCGGCGCCCATCGCCTGGTCTTCAACTTGTGGGCCCCGCAGAAAAGCGATCGTGTCCTCGAGGACCTGGCGCGCCGCTACATCATGGCATGAATTACTTCAAATCGTACTCTATTGGATCTGAGCCAGAGGAGTTGCCGATGTCGAATGAGCAACAGGCACTCGCCGGTGTGCGAGTACTGGAACTGACCAACTACATCGCTGGGCCCGTGGTGGGCAGAATGATGGCTGACATGGGCGCGGAGGTGGTCAAGCTGGAGATGCCCCCGCGCGGCGATTACAGCCGCGGACCGATGCCGCCGGCCGACGCCCGGCAGCGTTACAATCCCACCCACGCCTTTTACAATCGCGGCAAACAGAGTCTATGCATCGACCTCAAGCGCCCCCAAGGCGCGGCGCTGGTACGGGACCTGGTCCGACATTTCGATGTCTTCATCGAAAACCTGACGCCTGGCCTGGTGCGTAAGTACGGACTGGGCTGGCCGGATCTCAGCGCCGTCAATCCCCGCCTGATCATGTGCTCGGTCTCCGCCTTCGGACAGACGGGGCCGCTGGCGGCCTTTCCCGGCACCGACGCTATCGCACAGGCGATGTCCGGCATTACCTCGCTGACCGCCGACGCTAGTGGCGCGCCGATCTTCACCGGGGTTTTCATGGCGGACGGCAACGCCGGCGTCAGCGCGTATGGCGCCGTGGTCACAGCGCTTTTCTTTCGGGAAAAATCCGGAGTCGGGCAGTATATCGACCTGTCGCTGAGCGAATCGATATTCCATCTGCACGACAATTCACTATCCAGTTGGCTGTTTAGCAAGGGCGCCGAAGTGCCCGGACCGTTCGGCAGCCATCGCAACGGCGACTCGCCGCACGGTTTCTACAAGACTACGGATGGTTACCTCATCCTGGTCGTACTGAACCATCGCTGGGAGCACCTTACCGACATCATCGGAATGCCGCAGTTGCGCGAGGATCCGCGGTTCCTCACCATGCCGGACCGATCGGCAAACCGATACATTCTGGCGGAAATTGTTCAGGAATGGATCGACAAAAAGTTCAAGACCCGGGAGGAGGCGATCAAATTCTTCCGCGACAACGGGATAATCGCCGCTCCCGTGCTCACTGTCGCCGAGGCCGTCAATCATCCCCAGTTCAAAGAGCGCGCCACGATGGAAACGATCGAGGTGCCCAACTTCGGCCCGGTTGCGCTCACCAAGGCTCCTTTTCAAATGTCCAGAACACCGCCCCGGATTCCTCCCAAGGTGGCGATGCTCGGTGAGGATAACAACGAAATACTGGGCAAGTACCTGGGCTACGGCGCGGATACGATCGCCGCCTTGCTAAAGACCGGAGTGCTGGCGCAGGATCCAACGCTTGAGCGCCCAACAGGGCGCGCATGATCTTCTTTATCACAAACTAGAAAAAATCAGAGCCGCGACTGTGAGGGAGCGGTCAGATCGCCAAAAACAGACAGACCGCTTGCTCACGCGCGCGGCTAGGATAGCGACGTCGTTCTTAATTTGCCTGGAATGAGAATCGCATCCGCACAGATGTCCGGCTACTTTGCCGTCGCTGGCGGGCGGTTGGTAAAGCGCGCATTACCCAGGCCGGTGCCGATAGTCATAACGCCCCAGTGTTCGACGTCACTCATGAAGGGCACCTCGCTCAGACCCTGTACGACAGCGTCGTTATGAATGACCACGGCGGTTTCCTGACCTTCTATGCTGGGGATCAGTTCGCGCAGGCGCTGTGCCAGATTGAAGGATTTGGCCTGCCAGTTGCCGGGCAGATTCTGCCCTCCCCGCCTAATCGAGCCGTCCTCCCGAATTAGTCCCGGACAGCCGATGCCGATAAACGGCGCGACATGCATGTTCTTGGTTTCGGTCCGCTTGATCAATTCACGCAGCATATCGGCCAGCCGCTCGACAGCCTCGTCCCGTTTGGGCTTGTCTTCGGCATGCCGCCACAGTTCAAACGCCCAGACTTTGGCTTTGGAAAGGTCGGGCGCATCCTTTAGCCGGGTCTCGATCACTCCGACACGGATGTTGGAGCCGCCGATATCGACCGCCAGAGTGCAGTCATGGCCCTGGAAGATCCACGAGGGGGCAAGATGGAGGGTGCCCAGCAGTCCTGCTTCGTCGGGATTGTGATGAATCGGCTTAACTTCGATTGCGCGCCGTTCGGCTTTGAGGATCACCGACGTGCGGCCGATTGCAAGCTCGCCCACACGACTTTCGCGCAGGCCCCCTCCGACGACGATGCGCTGGGTGCCGTGCCAGCTCTTGATTTTCAGGAAGCGCCGGATCACCGCGGCGAATTCCTGGGAAAAGTCCTCGATCACGCCCTGCACAACGCCGGCGGCCTCCGGGTCGCCGTCGGTCAAAACCTTGTCGATTTTCTTCTTGCTGATCTCCTCGCTGGGAGTTTCGCCCAGCGGATCATCGCCGTTGGCGCGCATCCGTTCCCGGTAATCTTCCAAAATCGCACGGAAGGCGCGGTTGCTCGCGCGATCGCCGATAAAGCCGCCTCCGCCGCGCAACTCCGCGTTGTAGGCGTCGACATCGACCGAGGGCAGGCGTGCGGCGCCGTGGCCCGTCAGGGTAGGTGCTGGAGTTGATTTATCGGCCATTGACGCTCTTCAAGACGGTGCAATATCCATCAATCAAGACAATTAATGATACTTGAAATAGATCTCAGCTGAGAAGCATTTAGTTGATCTATCTAATTGCGGCGCCGTGGGCCGGTGCGGTCGATAAACCGGGCGCGCTCGCACGGGGTTGGTTTTCGAGCGATTACGTTGTACAAAGCGGCAGTCGAGCCGGCGCGGCAACATCGCTCGGAAAGGAATTAAAATGTTCGTCGACAAGCTACTGCACATCACGCATGCGATGGAGAATAACCAACGACGGCTTGACCTGGAGAAATTCTATCTCGACGTCTTTGCCGCCCAAACCTTTTTTGACGCCCGCCCGGCGCAGGGATTGGAACGCGACGAGACGCTGATACTGATCGGGAAGACGCAGCTCATTCCACAGGCGCCCAGCGACGAGAACGCGCCCGTGGCAAAGGCGATCCAGGCCTATGCTCCCGGACTCAAAGGCATGGCGGTGAAGGTGGCGGACCTGCGCAAAGTCGACGCGCACATGGTCCGCCACGGGCTGCATCTCAACTATACCGACCCGATGTTTCGCGACGTTTTCTTTCTGACCAGGCCTGAAGAGACCTTCAACTTCCCGGTCGAATTCTGTCAGGTCGAAATGCCCAACGACCTGCGGCTAAGGCCGCAATGGTCGGCGGAGTGGTGGCGCGACGTCCATCCGCTGGGAATCGAAAAACTTTCGAGCATCGAGGTGGTCAACGCGGACCTGGAGGCGGCAAAAAAGTTCTACCGCGAGGTATTCGAGTTGCAACTTATCCATGAGGGAACCTTGGAAGCCGAAGGCGCCAAAGTTGCCGCGTTTTTTGCCGGGGATTTCGTCCTGGAAGTCCTGCAACCGATAAGCAAAAGCACACCGCTTGCCGACCTGCTAGCCAAGCGCGCCGGTGGCATCTACGCCCTCAGCTTCAAGGTCAAGTCCACGGCCAAGGCTGCGGATTATCTGAAGTCCAAGAACCTGCGGCTGTTGGGCGATACGAGCCGGCGATTTTCCATCGACCCGCGCGACGCCTTCGGCGCCCGGTACACCTTTGTGGCGGAGGAGTTGCCCAACGATCCACGGGCATAGTCGTGCAGCGCGCCGGCGGGACGACCTTCACGCCGCCAGGGTCGCGGGCAGCAAATGTCATGACTGAAATTAATGTGAAACCCATCAGAGGGTTGGTCGTCGAGGAGGACTGCGCATGCTTACATTCAAGCTGGTATCGGCCGATTCGCACGTGGTGGAACCGCCGGACTTATGGCTTAAGCGCATCGATCGGCGATACCTCGACATCGCACCCAAACTGATCCGCGAAGCGGACCAGGATTATTACTTCGTCGCCGGCTCCGAGCGGGAAAAAGGAGGCATCGGAATGGCTTCGGCGGTGGAGAAGCGCGCCGAAGAGCTGAGCATGGCCGAAAAATGGGAGAACGTCCTGCCCGGCGCTTACGATCCCTTCCCGCGCATCAAGGATATGGAGCGCGACGGCATCGAAGCCGAATTCCTCTACACCAGTTTCGGGCTCAGAATGTTTTCTATCCAGGACCTGGACTACCAGTTCGCCTGCTTCCAGGCCTTCAACGACTGGCTGGCCAACTACTGCTCGACCTTCCCCAAGCGGTTGTTCGGCGCGGCCATGATCCCAACCGAACCGGCCGAGCGGGCGACCGCCGAGATGGAGCGCTGCGCCAAAATGGGCCTGCGGGCGGCGATGATCAGCGTCAGCGAGGGGGGAGCTAAAGAGTACGACAATCCGATCTACGAGCGCATCTGGTCGGCGTCGGAGGATTTGCGGATGCCGATTAGCCTACATCTGGCGGCCAGCAGAAAATCGTTTGCCCACAGCGGTAATATACTGGTGGATTTTTCGCTGGGCTTTACGCCCGCGATGTATTCGATCGCGCTGATGATATTTTCCGGAGTTTTCGATCACCATCCCAAACTCAAGGTGGCGACAGTGGAAAACGACGCCGGTTGGGCGGCGATGCTGCTGGAGCGGATGGACTTCCGCTACGAACGCGACCGCTTCTGGGCGGGGCCGTCCAACGGAATTACCTCGGGCCGCCTGCCCAGCCAGCAGTTTCACGAACACGTTTATTGCACGTTCATGCGCGACCACACCGCCGTCCGCAACCGGGAGTATATCGGCCGAAATAATATAATGTGGGGTTCTGACTATCCCCATCAGGACAGCAGCTTTCCCAACTCGGCCAGGATCGTGGCCGAGCATTTCGCCGGTGTGCCGCTGGAAGATCAGATGCGAATCGGGCGGCAAAACGCGATCGACTTGTACAATCTGCCGCTTCAGTGACGCGGCTAGGCCTTGACCGTAAAAAACGCCGGCACGGAGGCCGGCGCTACGGAGATTGAACTGATGCCGCATTCATTCAAATACGTATCGGCCGATTCCCATGTCGTCGAGCCGCCTGACCTCTGGCTCAAGCGCATCGACCGCCGTTACCTGGACCGGGCGCCACGCGTGGTGCGCGAGCAGAACGGCGACACTTTCGTCTGTGCCGACGCCGACATGGGGCGGATGGGGATCGGCACCTCGGCCACGGCGGAGAAGAAAAGCCAGGACATCGCCTTGGACAACGAGCGCTGGGAGAACGTGTTGCCCGGATCGTACGATCCCTTTGCGCGGATCAAAGACATGGATCGCGACGGGGTCGAAGCCGAACTCCTGTACACCACCTTCGGCCTGATCCTGTTCGCGATTAAAGACCAGGATTTTCAATTCGCCTGCTTCCGGGCCTTTAACGATTGGCTGGCGAACTTCTGCGCCAGCTTTCCCAATCGGCTGTTCGGCGCCGCCATGATCCCCACCGAGCCGCTCGAGCACGCGGTCAAGGAGATGGAGCGTTGCGCGAAGATGGGCCTGAAGGCGGCGATGATCAGCATCAGCCAGGACACCGATCGCGGCTACAACCATCCGTTGTACGACCCGATTTGGTCGGCGTCGGAGGACCTGGCGATGCCGATCAGCCTTCACGTGGCGGCGAGCAAAAAGAATTTCACATTCACCAACAACATGCTGGCGGACTTTTCCCTGGCCTATACGCTGACGATGTACTCGATCGCGGCGATGATCTTTTCCGGTGTGTTCGACCGCCATCGTAAGCTCAAAGTGGTCTCGGTGGAAAACGACGCGGCGTGGGCGGCCGGGATGCTGGAGCGGATGGACTACCGTTTGGAGCGCGACCAGGGATGGGCGGGGTACTCCAACGGGATAACCTCAGGCCGCAGCCCCAGCAACATCTTTCATGAGCACGTCTATTGCACATTCATGCGCGACCGCACCGCCGTCTTCAATCGCGGCATTATCGGAGTGCGCAACCTGATGTGGGGCTCCGACTACCCGCACTTCGACAGCACCTGGCCCCATTCATCGGCGGTCCTGGACGAACATTTCGCCGGCGTTGCGCAGGACGACCAACTGATGATCGCGCGCCGCAACGCGATCGAACTCTACCATCTGCCACTGGCGCCGTGAGTCGAGTCGCCTCGCGCGCTTGATAAATTTCGTGCGCGACCATAAACGATGGTAGATTCGCCCAGGGAGGAGACAATTATGAGCGAGCTGCTTTCCGGCAAGGTGGCGTTAGTAACAGGCGGCGCATCCGGTATCGCGCGCGCGACCGTCGCTTCGCTGCTCAAACTGGGCGCCGCCGTGGCTATACTCGACCGCGACGAGGCCGGGATCAAAGAGGTTGCCGAGCAGGGGCGCGCCGCCGGCGGCAATACCCTCGAAGTGCCCTTTGATCTCACCAACCTCAAGGCAATCCCCGACGTCGTGGCGCAGGTGGTGCAGAAGATGGGCCGCATCGACATCCTGATCAACGCCGCCGGCGTCGCCGGGCGCGGCCAACCCCTGCTCAAGCTCAATGAGGAGGATTGGGATCTCATTCACACGGTCAACCTCAAGGCTCCGATGCTGCTGATGAAGCATGTGGCCAAGCACATGATCGACCGGGGCGGCGGCGGACGGATCGTCAATATCAGTTCCAGCTCTGCCTTCCGCGCCCGCAACTCGCCGGTGGCCTATGCCAGCTCGAAGGCGGCGATCGTGCAGTTGACGCGCAGCGCGGCCGCGGAGCTGGCGCAATACGACATCAACGTCAACGCGGTAGCGCCCGGCTTCACTATCACAGGAATGACGCGAGCGTTGGGCGGCGAGGAGAGTTTTCAGCGCGCCGTCTCCAGCGGTCCGCTGGAGAACCTCTTCCATCGGCCCTCGCAACCCGAAGACGTCGCCGAGGCAATCGTATTCCTATGCCTGCCGGGCAGCCGGCAAATCAACGCCCAGACTATCCACACCAGCGCCGGAGCGGTCATCCGGTAACAGCGGCTGTAAACAGTGGGGGCGGGCCTCTGTGCCCGCCATGGTGGAGCGGGGCAGGCTGCGAGCCGCGTGGCAACTATCCAGTTCGCCAGGCAAAAAACGCCAGTCTGGTGCGGTCGCACCCGGCAAGGCCTCAGTCATCGATTCCCCTGCATCAAATGGCGGGCACGGAGACCCGCCCACTGTTAACCAAACTTCGACATTCGAGGTTGGGTTAATTCCGGGAGGGTCAGTCCCCGTAAGGAAACTTGCCGTCCGGACGCGCCATGTAGGCCTCGATCAGGAATCCGTCTGGATCCTCGAACAGGAACATGAAGCCGGGGGCGCCTTCCACGAAGTTGCCGATCGTATGCTCCCGAACCTTTACGCCGCGCGCCTTTAGTTCCGCCATGGTCTTTTCGGGATCGGTAATCCCGACCGTCAGATGAGAAATACCCAAGGCGTTAGTCTGCGGCCGCTCGCGCAGCGGCGGGCTGGCTGGTTTGACGAAATGAATCAGCTCGAGCCGGTAGCCGTCGCGCATCATCAGCCAGACGGTGAAATCGGCCTCCTTGAATCCCATGACGTGGGCCGGTCCGGGCTTGTCGTAGCGTAGCCTGGCAATCTCCGTGAAGCCGAGCACATCGCGATAAAACGGCACCGACTTGTCGGGGTCCGAAATGCCGATCGATACGTGTAGGAACTGTGTAATGGGCATAAGCAACTCCGTCCCTCAAGTTGAGCGTCGCGCAGGACCTGTAGCCGTCAGGTTTCCTCGTCCCGCGACCGCTTGGGCCGCTTCTGCCTTTGCGTGATCCACTGGCCGATCTCCGAGCGCTTAAACCGCCAGTTCCCGCCCAGCCTGAAGGCCGGGATCTCGCGACTTTGGGCGAGTCGATAAATCGTGACCGGATGGCATGCCAAGTAGTCGGCGACCTCCCGCAGAGTCATTATCTCGCTCGCCATATCGCTCGGCATGCCGCTTGGCGCCTCGTCCTTCGGCTCAACCTCGGCCACACGCGATGGTCGCTTTGCAGGGCGGCGTTTCGTGGTCTTCTTCTTCATCGCACAATCTCCATCCGCCGCGCTTGTCCGAGCGCCAGCGCCCGCACCCACGACGATAGCTGCCTGCCGGTGACTCGAATCTGGATGTGGTCATGAACCTGGCGGCGTCCTGAAGCCAACGCGCCCCTGGCATCAACCCGGATTTCAGCTTTATTCTGCAATTTCAACTCGCCTCGTTGGCGCGCCCGGAGGGATTTGAACCCCCAACCCTTGGATCCGAAGTCCAATGCTCTGTCCAGTTGAGCTACGGGCGCGGCAGTACTGTCTTATTAAATCGGACGGCCTTGCGCCAGCAGGCTGTGGAAAAAGAACGTCCGCCGCGTTCCCTCTTGCTGATACTTCCCCTGCGTTCCGCTTTTGGGCCCGCGACCTTCTCCCATCCGGGACAGTTCACGCATGGTGGTCACCTTAGACTCCACCGCCGAAGAGAAAGATGGACAGTCTCTGGGCACGGGGAGAAGGACGCTGCGATGCCCGAGAGCGAGTCCTTTGTCACAAGGCGAGCCGCCCGTAGGGGCGGTTCGCGAACCGCCCGCTCTGTGCTTTATTTTCTTCTCTCGACCATCTGCAGGCGGTTCACGAACCGACCCCACGATACCGGCATCGATTAGCCTCAAAGCGAAATAAAAATCAGAACCAATAGTCGATAGAGCCCGGCAGTTGGGATTCGTAACCCTCCCTGCACCCTCACCCGCGCGTCACGGCTGTTGCGAAAAGAACCGCGACAGCCGCGCCGCTTGCCCTCTCCGCAACCAAGCGGGCGAGGGAATAGAAAGCAGCCCCGAGCATTGGAACCCCGCCAATTACTTCGCTTTGGGGTTAGGATTATTATCGCACCCGGCAAGGCGTGCGCCGGCGCTTGTGCCGCACGCAAACGCGCACTGAGGGCAAACAGGGTCCGGGCGGGGTTTGGCTTTGTCCGGCTACTTTTTCCCGTCCTGCACCTTAAAGTGGTTCGAGATTAGTTCTTCTATCTGATTGATGGCCGCAGGCTTGGTCAGATGGTAATTGAACCCCGCTTCGTGTGCCCGTTTGCGGTCGGATTCCTGGGCCAGGCCGGTGATCGCAATCAGCAGGATGTCGGGCAAGCTTTGGCGCAGCCGGCGCGCTACCTGGTAGCCGTCCAGGTCCGGCATCGCGATATCGACCAAAGCCACGGCTGGCCGATGCTCCAGCGCCATCTCAACGCCGCTGTTGCCGCCGTATGCGGCCCAGACCTGGAAACCCGAGCGCTGGAGCAGACTGGCGGTTAAATCCGCCACGTCATGTTCGTCGTCGATCACCAACAGGGTTTTCGCCGCGGCCGAAGCAGCCATCGGGCTCACAGCCGGCGCCGCGGCTTGCTGCGGCGCCGTTTGTTCGGAGGCGAGCGGCACGCGGATAGTGAATTGGCTGCCCTTCCCCCGGCCACCGCTGCTCGCCTCGATGGTGCCGCCATGCAATTCGATCAACTGGCGGGCAAGCGCCAGACCTACTCCAAGGCCCAGGCGCTGAGCCTCCGAGGAAGGTTCTTCCTGCACAAAGTAGTCGAAGATAAGGGGCAAAATTTCCTCTGACATCCCCTGCCCAGTATCGCCCACCCGCACCACCGCCTGGCCGTCCTCAACCGCCGCGCTAAGCTCGATTTTCCCGCGCGAAGGCGTGAACTTGGCCGCGTTGTGCAAAACATTGGTCACCACCTGGGCCAGGCGCACGGGGTCCGCGATGACATAAACGGCGGTCTCCGGCACCGCAGTGGTGACCGTGTGATTATAGACCGCAAGCAGGCTGCGGCTGCCTTCCAGCACGGCCTCGATTACGCTGCCCAGCGGGACGCGCTCCTTACGCAGCGTTATTTTACCGTGTGACAGACGTTCGATATCGAGCAAATCGTCGACCAGGCGCATCAGATGTGCGAACTGCCGCTCCATCGCGCGGCGCGCCACCTCGACGGATTTCGCGTCGCCTTCCGCCCCGTTCAGCAGTTCCAGGCTGCTCAGCATCACGGCGAGCGGATTGCGCAGCTCATGGGCAGCGTGGCCAGGAATTGATCCTTGCGCCGGTCGGACTGGCGCAACTCCTCCTCGGCAAGCTTGCGTGCGGTCAGGTCGTGGTTGACCTCCAGAATCGCCGACGGCTCGCCGGCCTCGTTGCGATACAGGACCCAGCGGCTGCCTACCGAAACCCGCCCGCCTCCCCGCGTAACCTGCTCCAACTCTCCCTCCCATGAGCCGGTGGATAACAAATGCGCTTTAAGTTCGGCCAAGGGCCGGGGAAATTCGGTACGCAAGAGCTCATAGAAGATCCGCCCCAACGGCTCTTCCCTGGTGTAGCCGAACAACCGTTCGCATCCGGTGTTCCACACCATGATGCGGTCATCCAGTCCGCGGATGAACACGTTGGCCAGTCCCAGGATCTGCGATTGCTCCTGCAGCGCAGCGGTCTGCTGGCGCAATTCCTCGGCATGGCGATGGTCCGTGATATCGACGAAATTGAGCACCACGCCGTCGATTTTGTCGTCCAGAGTACGATAGGGCAGCAGACGCGCCAGGTACCAGCGGCCGTTATGAGCGCGCACCTCGCGCTCCCTGCTTTGCAGGGTCTTGAGCACCGCGACCGCATCGTCGGTCAGGGCTTGGTAATCCAGTTTATGGGTCAAATGATCCAGCGGCCGCCCGATATCCGCCTGGATGATGTTGAACAACTCCTTGACCCGTTCGGTGTAGCGCTTGATTTGCAACCCCCGGTCCAAAAAGATCGTGCCGATGTCGGTGGAACTCAGCAGGTTCTGAAGGTCACTGTTGACGCGCCCCAGCTCTTCAATCTTTTCCCTCAACTCCTGGTTGACCGTAGTCAACTCCTCGTTCAGCGATTGCAGCTCTTCCTTGCTGGTCTCCAGTTCCTCGGTAGTCGAACGCAGCTCCTCGTTGATTGCCTGCAGTTCTTCGTTGGAGGCCTTCAGTTCCTCCGTAGTGGTCTCGTACTGCTCGACGGTCACATTGAGCTGGTCGTGGGTGCGCTGGAGCTCCTCCTGGAGCTGCGCGGCAACCTCCAGCCCGGTTCCATCCGGCCGCTGGGGAGTCCCGGCCGCAGCTGGGCTGGTTTCGTCGAAGGTGACCAGGAAGAAACCGTGTGCCGCCGCCGGACCGTCGACCACCCTGCGCACTGTAAGATTGACGACACAGGGCTTGCCGTCGATCTCGACTTGCACGCGCCGTGACTCCGCCGCAGTTTGCGTTTCGTTCATGCGCGCCTTGACGGTCAACAGAATGGCCTGAAGATCCAGCCGCATACCCGGATGCACGACCTTGAGCAGGTTGCGGCTGGGTTCTCCGCCGGCGAAGCGCAGAAAACGTGGAACGTGCTCGCTCAGATGGACGATGTCGAATTCGTCGTTGACCAGCGCGCTGGGCGGCGCCAACTGCTCCACGACTTTTTGATGCAGGGCGCCATAGCTGGCGGGCGTGACGCCAACCGCTTGGTGGACGTCGGCCGCTTTGTTCCATCCGCCCAGACGCGGCATGTTGCGCGTGGCCTGAAGCGGCGCGACGGTAGCGCGGCGCGTGTAGGTCCGATGTTTCTTATTAATCGGCACGAACAGCTAGGGGATGCCTTCGGCGGTTTCCGAAGCGCCCAGGAACAGGCAGGCACCGGGCGCCAGCGCGAAATGGAAGGTGGCCAGGGTGCGGTCCTGCATCTCGCGATTGAGATAGATCAGCAGGTTGCGGCAGCTTACCAAATCCAGTTCGGAAAACGGCGGGTCGCGCAAGATGTTGTGTGGCGCAAACAGAATCAGCTCGCGCACCTCTTTCTTGACCCGGTAATGGTCGTCTCCCTCGACGAAGAACTGACGCAAACGCGCGGGCGTAACGTCCAGCGCGATAGTATGTGGATAGCGGCAATCGCGCGCCTGCATGATCGCCCGCTCGTCGATGTCGGTGGCGAAAATCTGGATCCTGGGCGGATCGTTCAGCCGCGCCGCATACTCGCACAACAGCATCGCGATCGAGTACGCCTCTTCGCCGGTAGCGCAGCCGACCACCCATACGCGGACCTGGTCGTTGGCCCCCTTGCCCGCGAACAACTTCGGCACTATCTCCTGGTTGAAGGATTCAAATGCGTCGCGGTCGCGAAAGAAGTTGGTCACGGTGATGAGCAGGTCGCGCAGCAGGGCCGGCACTTCTTCGGGATGCTCACCCAATAAGTTCAGGTACGAGTTGATGTCGGGCAGTCCATGGACCTGCACGCGGCGCGCGATGCGCCGGCGCACGGTCGGACCTTTATATTGGGTGAAGTCATGCCCGGTGCGCTGTCGCAACAGCGTCAGCACCGCGCGGACCTCTGCCATTTCAGGATCTGGCGACTGCCTTTCTTCCTGCTTTTCCTCCTCCTCTTTGGGCAGCTGTAACCGCTGCCCACCCTCACCCAGCGCGCGCAGCCGGTCGGGCATCTGGGCGGCCGGCAGGATCAGGTCCACCAATCCGGTTTCGATCGCGCTGAGCGGCATCGCATCGTACTCGGCCTCGACCGGATCCTGGGCAATCGCAAACCCGCCGTGCTCCTTAACCCGGCGCAAACCCAGCGTGCCGTCAGCGCCGGTTCCCGACATTACGATGGCCACTGCGTCCTTGCCATAAGCGTCGGCCAGGGTGCGAAAGAACATGTCGATTGACGAGTGTCCGCCGCGGATGCGCTCGGGCTGGATCAGGTTGATGTTGCCGTCCTCGATGACCATGTACTTGCTGGGCGGCATGACATAGACGTGCTCGGGCTGGACGCGCACGGTTTGGGTGACCTGAGTAACGGGGATTTTGGTATTGACCTGGAGTAGCTCGGCGAGATTACTTTCGTGCTGCGGCGACAGGTGCAGGATGACTACAAAAGTCAGCCCGCTGCCTGGGGTAACGCGGCTGAAAAACTGCTTGAGCGCGCAGATGCCGCCGGCCGAGGCGCCGATTCCGACCAGCATCGAGCTGGCGTGGCCGGAACCGTTATGCCCAGATTGCCCAACCGATTGAGGATCATCACTCATTATAACTCGCACCTGTCGGCATGTGGGTGCTTCAAAAACGACCCTCCAATATTCCAGGGGGACTATCGCTCGATGCCGCGTCCCCCGGCGGCATCCTGGCGCCACATCGCCGCTTCTGCCAGAAGCTCACGCCCGTTTGCGCTGCTGCGCGCGCGTTTTTCCGACGTCAGGTGGTTTCGGCAGCGGAAGGTATATCCATAGTGCAAAAAGGCGTCGTCGGGTGTATCGGGGCCGCAATAGGCAACGAAAATAGAGTTGCTGTGCTGGACCCGAAGCGTGGCGTTCCTAGACCAACAATTATACACCCTCAACATTCTAGACGGTTATTCTAGACGGTCCCGTTTGTGAACCATTCTTTCAAGACTATCAGACGATAGGGGGATGCACAAAAAAAATGGTTGAGCGGAAAGGGTTGCCGCTGAAAGGGATGGAGAACTATGAACCTACTTTTTGTTGGCACCCTGCCAGGGACCAATAGCGTAGCACAAGGCCCGGTTTAACAGATTGTAGGAGCGGGGCCGCCCGAACTCACACTTCCAACATCCGGCGGGCGTCGGAGGGGGTCGCAATCTCGTGGCCCATCCCCCGGATTATCGCGGCGGCGCGCTCAACTATCTGCGGATTACTCAACTGCCCCTCACGCGTGTACTGATAGTCCTCCAGGCCGACCCGCACATGCCCGCCCATCGCTACCGCGACCGGCACCAGGGGCAGCACGTCGCCACCCAGCGTTGCGACGAACCAATGGCATCGCACGCCCTTGAGCATGTCCAGGTATGCCTCCAGGCTCTTGAGCGTCGGCGGCAGACCGATCGGGAGCTGCGGACCGCCAAAGTAGAACTTGATGAACAGGGGCTCGCTCAGTATTCCCTGCTCGAGAAAGAGCAGGATGGTGCGCAAAAAAGTGCCGTCGAACACCTGCAGGGTCGATCGCCTGATGCCGCATTCCTTGAGCAGGGCCAGCGCTTGCGCCAAATGATCCACCGGATTCTGATAAACGCCGCCCCGCAGCGTTTTGGTCGCGGCGTCCCACGACAGGTAGTTGAGCGAGCCCATATCCAGCGCGCCCACGTCTGGTCTGGTTTCCGGTTCCCTGGAAAGTTCGACGAAATGCGCGTAGCGTTTGCGCGCATCGCGCTCCGGCGGCAGGGTGGGAAAAAGCAACGCTCCGCATTGCTCGCGTACGCGTCTGAAGGTTTCCGCGTAGTAGGCCACTTCATGGGACCATTCGCCGGTCAGCGGATTGCGGACGTGGGGATGGATCAACGCGGCTCCCGCTTTGCAGGTGGCAATCGCGTCGGCCGCGATTTCTTGCGGTGAGTAGGCGATGTGCGCATTGGAATCGCGCATCGCGTTGCCGTTGATCGCCGCTTCGATCATTACCTTGGCCATAGTTGCCCTCGCCGGCGAAGCGCTCAAGCTGCACGCCGCCTGATTTCGCGCCAGAGCTTACACGTAGTTCCGCGCGGCGTCACCAGCGCGGCTGTGACATGACCGATAGCCTGTGCTCAAGGATGGCTTTGGCTGCGTCAGGGCTGACGCAGCACGTCGAGGCGCAAGTTCAACTTCTCGCCCAGCCACAGTGGATGCGCCGCATGGTCCTGGTAGGCGTCGCCCGTGTTGGGATGAATCAGGATCGTCAGTCCGCCGCGGTTGAGCATCAGCCACGGCACGATGCGCGCGAATTGATCCACGCCAAACTTGACCTGGTACATCGGCTGCGGATGAGGACCCACGGGGGCGTCGCGCCATCGTCCTATCTCCACCGCGAAACCGCGCTCGAGCACCTCGCGCAGCCGCGCCGCGCTGTCGCGCGAAGCCGCGTCGTAGTAGACGTGGGCATGATAGTTACTGATTGTTGCGGGATCGATCGTTTCGGGCGCCATCGCATCGCCTCCACTCTCCGGAGTCTGCAGAAACTACGCTGCTCCTTCATCCGATCATGGCACTTATGGCACGGCTGTGTGAGTATGGACCAACGAGGCACGCTGAGACTAAGAAAAGTAACTGCCGCTAAAACCCGCCACGAGCGGTCGAGGGAGCTGCACCGGTATGGACGTTAAAAGCGCTGCGCGCCAGCGGCTGGAGGCCGACCGCAAAAACCTGATCGACTTGAGCCACCGGATTCATGCCCATCCGGAGCCCGGATGGCAGGAGGAGAAGGCCTCAACTTGGGTCGCCGAAGCGCTTGCCGACGCCGGTTTCAGCCCGCAACGCGGAGCGTATGATATGCCCACCGCGTTGGTGGCGCGCGCCGGTTCGGGTCCACTGCACCTGGCATTTTGCGCCGAGTACGACTGCCTGCCCGGTATCGGCCACGCCTGCGGCCACAACATTATCGCGGCGATCGGCGTCGGCGCGGCAATCGCGGCAGCCAAAGTTGCCGACGAGATCGGCCTCACGGTAACACTGCTCGGCACTCCCGCCGAGGAGGTGGGCGACGCCGCCGGCAAGGTGATGATGCTGGAGCGCGGCGCCTTTGAGGGTGTGCATGCGGCCATGATGGTGCATCCGGGGCCGATCGATGTGGCGCTGCCGCCGCTGATCGCCGCCAGCGCCTTCGACGTCTTCTATACTGGCAAGGAAGCACACGCATCGGCGTTCCCGGAGCTCGGGCTCAATGCGGCAGACGCATTGGTGGTGGCGCAGACCGCAATCGCGCTGTTGCGCCAGCACATCCGCCATTCCGACCGGATTCACGGCATCGTCACCAAGGGCGGCGACGCGCCGAACGTGATTCCCGCGCATACCTCGGCGCGCTACATAGTGCGGTCCAAAAAGGTGGAGCAACTCGACCACCTCTTCTCGCGGGTGCGTTCCTGTTTCGAGGCCGGCGCGCTGGCCACCGGCTGCAAAGTTTCCATCGCCGGCGGCGATAAGCCCTACGCCGACATGGCGCATGACCTGGAATTGGCCACCATCTACCAGCGCAACGCCGAAGCGTTGGGGCGGCAGTTTCGTATGCCGGCCGGCGACACGTTGAGTACCCATGCAGCGGCGGGCTCGACCGACATGGGTAACATCTCCCATACCATGCCGGCGATCCATCCGATCATCGGGATCAACTCCTTGCCGGCGGTCAATCATCAGCCGGAGTTCACCGTTCATTGCGCGACTCAAGAGGCCGACCAAGCCATTTTTGACGGCGCGCTGGCGATGGTCTGGACTGCGATCGACGCCGCGACCCAGCCGGCGATACGTCGGCGACTTCTCACCTCAAGAACCTGATTCCGGCGCCGGCGGTGTTAGCGCATCGCCTTGCGGACTCCTACCCTGCGCCGCGCCGGAGCCTCCTTGCGCGCCAGCAGCGGCGCTGCCGCGAGCCCGAAGAGGAAGCCGCCGATATGGGCCCACCATGCCACTCCGCCGGCCATACTTTGAAACGCGTGGCTTTGCAATGCCGAAAACAGCTGCCATCCGAACCACAGCAGCAGGTAAACCAGAGCGGGCACTTCGACAAATTCGATCAGGAAGAATACCGGCAGGAGGGTCAGGATTCGCGCACGCGGATAGAGCACGAAATAGGCGCCCAGCACCGCCGCGATAGCACCACTGGCGCCGATTACCGGGACCCGCGCAGCCGGGTCGATAAAGACCATCGCCAGGTTCCCGGCCACTCCAGCGGCCAGGTAGAAACCGAGGTATCGCCTGGGGCCGAAACGCGTCTCGACGGCCGGACCGAAGATGAACAGGTAGAGCATGTTGCCCACCAGATGGAGCACACCGCCATGAAGGAAGAGCGCGGTCAGAATGGTCAGCAGCGCCTCTCCGGACGCAGCTACCGAAGTTGATCCGATTGCCGCAACCTTGGCCGGGATCATCCCGTAGTGCGCAATCAGACTGTCCGCCGCCGGTCCCAACCACATCTCGCAGGCAAAGACCATCACATTGACCGCGATCAGCAGCAGGTTGATGGGGCTCAAGCGGGGCGCGCCCGCGCTGTCACGCAGCGGAATCATTGGAGAGACGCTAATCTTTGAACACGCCGGTTAAAATAGTACCGGCGCCAGTTGGCCTTATTTTCCGGCATTCTATTCTGTCCTCTCTCCCTGACCAGGGAGAGGGCGAGGGTGACTGGCGCACTTCAAGCAAGACGTTCGGTACATTACCATGACGAATGGATCAGGACGGCTTGAGCGCGGACCGAAGTTGTGCGAAAAGTCTTACGATCACCGGACCGCCGGACGCGCGGCAGTCCGCTTTCCTGAAAGTAAACCTTTGTCCTTAACCCAGCCGGCAGGCTTGCCCAGGGAGGAACCTAAGCAATGGATATCGTTAAACAGGAAGTTCAAATCGCCGACGGCGGACAGAAAATGCCCTGCCATCTGGCCAAACCGGCCAGCGGCGGACCCTATCCGGCCGTACTCGTGATCATGGAGGCTTTTGGGCTCAACGACAACATCCGCAAAATCACCGACCGTTTCGCGGCCGAGGGTTTCGTGGCGCTGGCGCCGGACATCTATTTCCGCCAGCCCAACAATGTGGTCGGCTACACCGACATGCCCAACGCGATGCGCCTGATGCAAAGCGTCAAGGACGACGAGGTCACCGGCGACATACAGGCCGCGGTCAACTATCTCAAGGCGCTTAAGGAAGTGAAGCCGAAATTCGGCATCACCGGCTACTGCATGGGCGGCAAGATCGCCTTCCTGACCGCCTGCCGCGTTCCGGACATCGGGGCCAGCGCGCCGTTTTACGGCGGCGGTTTGGTGACCCCCGGTTCCAGCGGCAAGGCGCCAATCGATTACGTGGAAGGACTAAAGGCGCCGGTGCTGGCGTTCTTCGGCGGCAAGGACGCGTTCATCCCGATGGACCAGGTGGAGAAGTTCAAATCCACGCTGCAAAAGGCCGGCAAGCAGGTCGAGGTCGTCGTCTATGCGGACGCCGATCACGGCTTCATGTGCGATGAACGCCCGGTCTATCATCCAACGCACGCCAAGGAAGCGTGGGAGAAGACCGTCGCCTTCTTCAAGAAGAACCTGGCCTGAGTCTCCTCGCAGGGTGTTGAAAACGACAACCGCCGGCCTTCGAATCAGACGTTGTTTTCAACGCCCTGCGTGAAAACTGACTGCCTCCTATATCTTCTCCCCGGTGGGGGGAGACCAGAGAGAGGGGGCAGGCTGTGAAAGTCCTTTTTTCACAGCCTGCCTTGATTGAACTCAGACCAGCCATGCGGGCCGGTGCCCGCCGCCTCGCATGGCTGGGTTTGTTTGCTTGCCTCGGACTCGCAATCGGCGGCTGCTATTCCTCGGACTATGGGCGTCAGAGCGCGGCAACCGCGTCGATGCTGCGCGATTTGGCGGCCAAGCTGGGCGACTATTGCCGGGCGGATTTCAAACTCGGCGGCGGCGATGTTTCCTCCGAGGAGATGGGCGAGTTCTATTATGGGCTGAAAAAGGCCCGCTCCTACGCCGGAGAGGCGGCGTCCGGCTCAACTCGCCAATCATACCGCGATCTGACCCGGCTGATAGACGATTATGGCAAATTACTGAGCGACGCCGACCGCTACCGGCTGGCCGGCAAGTCCGACCCGCAGCGCCTCAAGGAGATTCTCGATCACCAGCAGAAGGTCAGCGGCGAAGCACAAACAGTGCTGAGCGACTTGCGAAAGGAAGGCTAGCGTTGGCCGCACGCGCAATTCCCGGTTTAGCAGCGGAGTGCTAATCTGTCCTACAGGAAGTCCTACAATGGCAACGCACACCACAAAGTTGTCCTCCAAGGGTCAGGTCGTCATTCCCAAATCGTTACGGACCGCCCATCGCTGAAAGCCGGGTACAGAATTCATCGTCGAGGAGCAGGGCGACAACATCGTGCTGAGGCCGAAGCAAAAACGAGAAAAGCTCCAGTGGGATAAAATGATTGGTTGCTTGAACTATAAGGGTCCACGCAAGACCATTGGAGAGATGGATGGGGCCGTTTTGGCGGAAGCGCTACGCCACAAATGATCGCCGTTGACACCAACGTCCTCGTCCGCATCATCATCAACGATGACGCCAGGCAAGCTGCCCTTGCGCCGGACTTGTTGAACCAACGCGAGGTTTTTATTTCCAAAACTGTGCTGCTCGAAACCGAGTGGGTGCTGCGTAGCGCGTATAAATTCGGCCCATCAGCGGTTCGTGAAGCCCTGCGCCGGTTCTTAGACAGATCGAACGTTGAGATCGAGGACGAAGCCACAGTTCGCCAACGCCTTGGACTGGAATCAGCAGGGCATGGATTTCGCGGACGCCATGCACCTCGCCTCGGCCGGTGATGGGCGAGACTTTTTAACTTTTGATGCCAATCTAATCAGGACCGGACGGCACCTTCGACTCAGGGTGACCGGCGTCGCCTAGCAGGGTCCGCAAAAAGTAGCTTTCGGGCGGTTGCGGTGATGTTCGCTTTCGGCACCCTGCATAAAGGCTGGCTTCTTTCCTTAAACTTCTCTCCCTATGGGAGAGATAAGAGAGAGAGCAGGCTGCGGAAATCCTTTTTCCGCAGCCTGCTAGGCCTTCGGGAAAGCCAATACGATTAGTGCACGATCGCGCCGCTTAGCTCGGTGCCGCCGGGCGTGACCGAACCCAGCATCGACCTGGAAGACGTTCCCATTGCCGCTTCGCTTGCGTGTATTCCGGCGTCGCGTTCCGCGTCGTTGAAGCGAAGCATGGCTTCCTCGGCATGGTTTGACTCCAGGTCCCTCTCGCCCCGGCGCCGATCAGCCTCAGCGGCGTGCACGTTCTTACCCGCCTTACGCGCCTGGTCGATCTCGGCGGCCACTTGCGCGTCGCGCTGACGCGCTTCCATCGCCGCCACCGCGGGATTGGAAGCGGCTGGACTGCCATGGGCGTAGGCGGCGTTGCCGCCATTTGCCGTCATCGCCGAGACGCCCATCGATCCGCCCACACTCACGCTCGGTGCAGCGCCACCGCCGCCCATCCCGAAAGCAGCCGCCGGCGCAGCAGGATAGACGAAGGCCAAGACAAGAAGAACCGGCACAGAGGCCGGCGCTACGGAATGGGCAGCAGCCCGGAATATTCTGCCAATGCGAATCATAACTCACCTCTCGATAAATCCTGACCGATTCTCGCTTAGGGCCGTCCTGGCGCCGGGGTTCATCGAGATGTCGTTTTCGCGCCCCGGCGTCGCCCACCTACAGAGTAAATCCCTGCCAGGCGCTAAGAGTTCCCTGCTGACTCACGCGCGAGCGCAGCGGATGATGAACGCCCGCAGTGCTTCGAGTCCAAGGAACGGCGTTGACATATCCTATGCGGTCCGATACTTAGTTGGATTCTGGTTTAGTCATGTTCGCAATCATAAAGACCGGTGGCAAACAATACCGCGTCGCTCCGGGCGACCAGATCGTGGTCGAACGGATCGCCGGCAACGTGGGTTCCGAGATTTCTCTATCCGAAGTTCTAGCGATCGGCGGGAATGGCGTACCGCAAATCGGAACACCGTTTGTGACCGATGCCGCGGTAAGCGCGCGTATCGTTCAGCAACCGCGCGGCAGCAAGGTAATCGTCTTCAAGAAGAAGCGCCGCAAGAACTACCGCCGCAAACGGGGCCATCGGCAGGAGCTGACGGTCCTGAAGATCCAGGCGATCACGACCGGCCCGGCGGACTCCGAACCGGTCGCGCCAGCGCCGTCCGAGGAGCCGACTCCCATCATCGAGTCGGGTCCGGCCGAAACGCCGGCCTGAATCGAGCATGACGGAACTGTTTTTGAACCGGCGGCGATAACGCCGCGTTGACAGAGGAGAAAGCCCCGTGGCGCACAAAAAGGGACAAGGCTCGACGCGCAACGGCCGGGACAGCCCAGGCCAGCGCCGGGGAATCAAGATTTACGCCGGACAGAAGGTCAGGGCCGGCAACATCCTGGTCCGCCAGTGCGGCACCCGGATACATCCGGGACGCAACGTCGGTCTGGGACGCGACTATACCATCTACGCGCTGATAGACGGCGTCGTCAGCTACGAACCGCGCGGGGAAAAGCGTCAGGTCAGCGTGTATCCGCCGGCAACGCAGGAACAGACACAGACCCCCGCGGCGGGCTGACCGGTACATTTGCAATTCTGGATTCAAGCCCCGCCCTCAGCGGGGCTTTTTATTTGCTTTGAATCAGTTCGGCTTTCGTGATTATTTTTCTCCCCCTGTCAGGGGGAGATGGGCGCCGCTGCGGCGCCCAGAGAGGGTCCTTATTCAGCGCGCCTACTGTGGCGCGCGATTATGGATTTCGAGGACGAAACACCGCGCGATCGAGCGCGACGCCTTCGTGCTGAATCGACGGCCGAGGAGCTAACCTTATGGAGGCGCCTCAGAGCCAAACGTTTCGTTGGGTTCAAATTCCGTCGAGAGCACCGGATTGGTCCCTACTTCGCCGATTTCTGCTGCATCGCGCGGCATCTTGTTATCGAACTCGACGGCGGTCAGCACGCCGAGGAGGAAAAGGAGCGCAAAGACAGTTTGAGGACGGCTTTTCTTGAAGAGCACGGCTATCGAGTCATGCGATTTTGGAATAATCAAATGAACACTGAGCTTCAAGGCGTTTGCAGGCGCTACATGCCGCATTGACGGATTTCTAATCGCGCGAAGCGCGCTGAAAAAGGGCCCTCTCTGGGCGCCGCAGCGGCGCCCATCTCCCCTGTCAGGGGGAGATAAAGATCCAGGCTTGCCAACGTTTTCGCACTAATGCCGTGAAGAAGTTTATCGATGAAGCCCGCATCTTTGTTCGCTCAGGTAAGGGCGGCGATGGCGCAATTGCGTTCCTGCGCGAGAAGTATCGGCCTATGGGCGGGCCGGCAGGGGGCAACGGCGGCAAGGGCGGCGACGTTATTTTCGAAGTCGACGAGGGTCTTTCCACCTTGCTCGATTTCAAGTACCGCTCCCGGTTGATCGCGCGCAATGGTGAGTCGGGGCGAGGCAAAGAGCAGTACGGCCACGCCGCCGACGACTTGGTCGTCAAGGTGCCGCCGGGCACGGTGGTGATCGACGAGGACACCGGCGACATCCTGGCTGACCTGGTGGTGCCAGGCCAGCGCGACATCATCGCACAAGGCGGCGTGGGCGGTATGGGCAACATGCACTTCGCCTCCTCCACCCGTCAGGCGCCGCGAATCGCCAAGCCCGGCGGCCCCGCGCAGGAGCGATGGGTGCGGCTCGAACTGCGGCTGGTGGCCGAGGTGGGATTGGTCGGGATGCCCAACGCGGGCAAATCAACTCTGCTTTCGGCGCTCAGCGCCGCGCGCCCCAAAATCGCCTCCTATCCCTTCACCACCCTCACCCCCAACCTGGGCCGCGTCGTTCTGAATGACGTCGAAGATTTCACGGTGGCCGATATTCCGGGCCTGATCGAGGGCGCCCACGAGGGCCATGGGCTGGGCATTCGCTTCTTGCGTCACATCTCGCGGACTCGGATACTCGTTTTCGTTTTGGACGTAACCTCTGACATCGAGGGCGACTTCAACACCGTGCGCCAGGAAATCGAGGCCTTTGACGCGCAACTGGCGAGTCGGCGCGCCTTGGTGGCGCTGAACAAAATCGACCTGGTGAGCGCGGATGAGGCCGCGCACGCTGAGCAGAGAATCAGGCAAATCACCGGATGGGAGGTGATCCCTATCTCCGCCCAGGAGCGGATTGGACTACCGCCGCTGATTGCCGCCATGGCCGCGATGCTGCGCGGCGCCGCCTGATGCGTCCCGGCCCGCGCCGATGTCCCAGCTTATCTATAAGGCGGACCTGCTCGGCCCTATCCGCCGCGTGGTGGTCAAAGTCGGCAGCGCGGTACTGTCCGACGCCAGCGGCTTGCGCCGCGACGTCATCCAGCGGCTGAGCGGCGATATCGACTATTTGATTGGCCGCGGCTACGAGGTGGTCCTGGTGACCTCGGGCGCAATCGCCGCGGGCCGCGCGCGGCTGGGCGCCCCGTTAAACGCGACGATTACGATGCGCCAGGCCGCGGCGGCGGCCGGGCAAATCGCCCTGATGACCGACTACGCGCAGGCCTTCGCGTTCTATCAGCGTCATATCGGTCAGATTTTGCTGACCCATTCCGACCTCGCCGAACCAAAGCGGCGCAACAACGCCCGCCATACGATAGAGACCCTGCTGGCCCACGGAATTATCCCGATTATCAACGAGAACGACACCGTGGCGGTGGAAGAAATCAGGTTCGGCGACAACGACAATCTCTCCGCGCTGGTCGCCACGCTGGTGCAGGCCCAGTTGCTGATCATCCTGAGCGACGTAGCCGGCGTGCTGACCGGCGACCCGCGCAAGCGGCCCGACGCGCGGCTGATTCCCCTGATTACCGACCCCGAGGCCGGGATGAAGGGCCTGGTCGCCGACTCGGCGGGACCGCTGGGCACCGGCGGGATGGCCACCAAGCTCAAGGCCGCGCGCCAGGTGGCGCGCGCCGGAATCGCGGTGATTATCGCGTCGGGACACGACGAGGGTGCGCTGCGCGACGCAATCGATCCGAAGCGCGAGCGGGGCACCCTGGTGCTGCCGGCACGGACCCGGCTGCGCAGCCGCAAGCATTGGATCGCGTTCGCGCTCAAGCCGCTGGGGTCGCTGGCGCTG
The DNA here is from genome assembly GCA_035939115.1 of Binataceae bacterium (SeqCode). Lineage (GTDB taxonomy): Bacteria > Desulfobacterota > Binatia > Binatales > Binataceae > JAJPJA01. Next base: position 7,295 of record DASZGF010000119.1, on the reverse strand, counting down.
GACAAGGGCGCCACCGACGCGCTGCGCCATAAGGGACGCAGCCTGCTGCCCTCAGGCGTCCGTGAGGTAGCTGGCGATTTCGCCGGCGGCGATTGCGTAAGCCTGCTCGATCACGAGGGCCACGAGTTCGGCCGCGGGCTGGTAAATTATCCTGCCGCCGACGTGCTCAAACTCAAGGGGCGCCGGACCACCGAGATTGCGGCGATCCTCGGCTATCAACTGGCCGACGAGATAATCCATCGGGACAATCTCGTGCTACTATGAGTTTCGTATGAGCCTTGAGGCCGACATCATCGCCCAGCTCGAGCGCGTACGCGCCGCCGGACGGGAACTGGCGCTATGCTCGAGCGAGGTCAAAAACCGCGCGCTGGCGCGGCTGGCCATCGCTCTGCGTTCCCGTGGCGATGCGATCGTGTCCGCCAACGCGCGCGACCTGGAGCAGGCTCGCGCGCAGGGCATGCGGCCCGCCTTGATAGAGCGGCTGACGCTCAATCGGGCGCGAATCGAAGCGATAGCGGTAAGCGTCGAGCAGGTCGCGGCGTTGCCCGATCCGGTGGGCGAAGTGATCGCAGGATGGCGGCGGCCCAACGGCCTGGAGATCAGCCAGGTGCGCGTTCCGATCGGCACCATCGCTATTGTTTATGAGTCGCGGCCCAACGTTACGGTGGAAGCCGCGGTGCTGGCGCTGAAGGCCGGCAACGGCGCCGTGTTGCGCGGCGGCAAGGAATCGCTTGCTACCAACCGCATGCTCGCCGACCTGATCGGCGAGGCGATAGAGCAGGCGGGCGCGCCTCCGCAAGCATTGTTCTTTGTGTCCACGCCCGACCGTGAGGTAATCCGCATCCTGAAGCACAGTACCAAGCTCGTCGACCTTATCATCCCGCGCGGCGGTGCCGCGTTGAAGGAGGCTTTGGCCGGCTCGGAGGTGCCCGTGCTGCCACATTTCGACGGCATCTGCCATGTTTACGTCGATCGCGCCGCCGATCTGGCCCAGGCGGAGGAGGTCTGCTTCAACGCCAAATGCAGCCGCCCATCGGTGTGCAACGCGATGGAGACCCTGCTGGTGCATGCCGCCGTGGCCGATTCCTTTCTGCCGCGACTGGGCGCGCGGATGGCGCCGCACAAGGTGGAATTGCGCGGATGCCCGCGTGCGCTGGCGATACTGCCCGATGCGCGCGCAGCCACCGAGGAGGATTGGGACACGGAATATCTCGACATGATCCTTTCCATCAAAGTTGTCGATTCGATCGACGAGGCAATCGGCTTCATCGGCCGCCATGGATCGGGGCTGGCCGACGCGATCGTGACCGAGGATTTGTCCGCGGCGGCGCGCTTTGAACATGAAGTGGACTCCGCCACCGTTTACGTCAACGCTTCCACGCGGTTTACCGACGGCTTTGAATTCGGCTTCGGGGCCGAAACCGGCATCTCAACCAATCGCCTGCATGCGCGCGGTCCGATGGGTCTGCGCGAGCTGACCACTTACAAGTACGTGATTCGCGGCAGCGGACAGGTGCGAATCTAACAGCGGACGAGGATTAATCCGGTGCGGGTCGGACTGTTCGGCGGCAGCTTCAATCCTATCCATCTTGGTCATCTGCGCGCGGCCGAGGAGGTGCGCGAGGCGATGGAACTGGACCTGGTCTATTTCATCCCCGCCGCCTCGCCGCCGCATAAGTCCGGCGACGGCCTGGCGCCGCCCGATCAGCGGTTTCGGATGGTGCAGCTGGCCACCAAGGGCAATCGCCACTTCATGGCCTCCGACGCCGAGGTGAGGCGTGGGGGGCGCTCCTACACGGTCGAAACCGTGCATCATTTCCGCACCACCCTGCGCGCGCAGGCCTCATTGTTCCTGATGATGGGAAGTGATTCGTTCGCGGAGCTGGAAACCTGGAAAGACGCTGACGAGATCGCGCGCTCCTGCGGCATAATCGTGCATTCCCGCAACGCGGCCAGGGAGGCCGAGGCCGCACCGGGAGCTCTTGCCGCTCTAAGGCGCTTTGGTTACAGTAAAGGCAACGGGTTATACGTGCATTCAAGCGGGCAAACGCTCACCTTCGTAACCACCACATATCTGCCGATTTCCGCGTCCGCTATTCGCGAAAGACTGCAACAGCAGAAGTCGGTTCGTTATCTGCTTCCCGCCGATGTGCTCGACTATGTCGAACGGCACGGACTTTACTAAGGAGTCAGGAAATATCGCGTGACGCCGCTGCAAAAGACTCTGGCAATCGTCGAAGCCGCCCTGGATAAAAAGGCCTATGATCTGGTTGTTCTACAGGCCGAACACCTAAGTTCAATCGCAGACTATTTCGTTATCGCCACCGGCCGCTCCGATGTGCAGGTGCAGTCGATCTGCCGCGGCGTCGAGGAACGGATGGACCAGGATGGCCCGCGCCCGTTGTCAATCGAGGGCTTCAACCTCGGCTACTGGATCGTGCTCGATTACAACGACGTGGTGGTACACATCTTCTATGAGCCGGTTCGCGACGTTTACCGCCTCGAAACCAACTGGACCGACGCCCAACGCATCCCCCTGCCCGAGCCATTTTCCTCCCGCGCCCGCGATTTGAGCGTATCGGCGTAGCATCCTCACAGGACGGTTGTGGTCCGTTGACCGCCTTGCTGGTGCGCGCCACCTGGGACAAGGAGGCGCAAGTGTGGGTGGCGGAAAGCGACGCATGTTCCCGGATTGGTGACCGAAGCGCCGACCACCAGAACAGCTGTTTGTAAAGCTGCGAGTCCTCGTACCCGAATTGCTCGAACTCAAGAACTGCATGCCCGCAGGCAATGACGTTTTAGTCAAGCTGCTCGCCGATGTTGAGCACGAAGAGCGAATCAGCTTGCGCCCCGCCTGAACCCGAAAACCTCGGCTTCCCCCCATCTTACTTGGCTTGACGGGCGTTAATTTACCCTTACCCTAATCCTCTCCCTGGTCAGGGAGAGGGAATTAAAGAAAATCGCGCGTGACTGTGCGTCCGAGCCGCGAGCGTGAGCGAGCGGTAGCTTCGGGATTAAGAAATAGTCGCGTTTTAAGGGGCCGCCTGCGAAAACCGGCAGACGTAAATCGACGCGGGAGCACCGTGGACGGTCACTGCCAGGATCGAACTCGGTCTGATCTGATGCTGGTCGAACAGATCGCGCATCAGGCGGGTTTCCGAGGTCATCAGGACCATCAGACCGCCGGGGGCCAGGACGCAGCGGAATTCACGCAGCAGCCTGGGATACAAGCTACGTTTCTAATACCTTCAGTGCCCTATCGAGTTCATCATGTATGGTCAATGCGTCACTGACGTGAGCTGGTATCTTGAGTGCGCGACCTGGAGTGAGTGCGAACTCTTTGCCATGACATACTAGGTTCCGAAGTCTATTCAATCCTTCGAGAGACGCGCTTACGCTCTCATTCGACGAGAACAGTCCCAGTGCCCGAGCTGCAGCCAATTCATTTGCGAAGGTGGCGCATGAAAGTTTATCTAAAGCCACATTTTCGATCTGGGCCCGTTTCCAGTATTTCTCGATCCTATTCTTCTCACGGTGGTCCAGATAGGCGATCCACTTGTCTGGATCCTTTCGGCATACCTTGCGAATCCACTCCATGAGAAGCATCTCGACTGACATCAGTAGGCTAAACAGCACGCAATAGACCGGAAGCTTCTGGATGTCGGACAGCGTCGCGATTCCTATGATCTCACTCCCGCGTACCAAGAAGACGAACTTTCGCCGGTCTGCCTTCTCAACAAAGCTTAGGAGGCTGGCATCCGAGGCCATGAACATATGCTCGGAAAGCTCCATCAATGTGCCGCTTTCCCGATCGAACACACCAACGATCTCCTCCCCCTCCATTACGGGCACGTGGTCGAAGCTCTTGAGTTCCGATTCGTCCGCGAAACCCGGCCAGTCGCGCCTTTGTCGAACTACCAACATTGAACGCGCGGTCGCTATTGACTCTACCTTGATTCCCTTTAAGACCACCGAGATCACTTCGCTCGCCGGCGTGTCTAACGGCTTGCTGGCCCAACTCATGTCCGCAGCATCCTCCCCGTCCTAACTCGGCACCATTCCTCACACTTATTCACTTATTCATTTTATTGCTAGGCTCACCCTCTTAGAGCAGCGCTATCTTACCATGTCCTAAATCACGCTGAACGAAGGCCGAAAGCATCTAACAATCGTGCAAAGAAATTTCGCCTACCAATGTCCGGTTGTTTGCGCGACATAATGAGTCTCAAAGCCTCGGTGTTGTCCGCACCATCTCGAAGTACCTGCTCTACCTCCGGACGTTGAACGCTCACGCCGCTCTTACGCGCAATCATCACAATCACCGAGGCTCGCAAGATAATCAGGGCGTCCTCCACATCAGAATCGTTCATGGTGTCAAGAATTTGGCGCTGCTGGCGACTGCGTTCCAAGCCTGATTTTCTTGCATTATCGATTTGTAGAAGTGGCCCTCGACGGTTTGGAGGCGCCGCTTGTACAAGTCCTTTTCGTCGGCTCCAGTGAAGTCGAACACCCGAACGGAAAATCGGCAATCATGGTCCTCGCTCCAGTCAAACAGCGCCGCCGTCTCGCTGTCAAAACTTTCGTCGCTGATCACTTTGCCGAACGTAACGTTTCCAAGCGGCAACGCCTTCTCGTCGTCGCCGCGACCCGATAAGTGGTTATCTCGTATGTTGATCCCGCTGCTGGTTAGCGCCACGTTGAAAATAAATTGAGTCTTTCCATTCCCGTCGGCCCAACAAGGTTTCTTGTCAACACCGCCGCTAAATTTGGCCAGTTTGGTCTCAAGGTTTTTGGTCTGACCGTTAGACGAATCCAACGCCCGCTGGAGTTGGGCGTTCTTCTCAGCGAGGTTTTCCGCTTCGCTCAGTGTCAGACGGCTACGGGCCAGAGCACCAGTCAACTCGTCGGCTCTTTTGGCTCGGTCGGCAAGCGCCCGAATTCTATCGGCAGGGGTAGTCCCCGGCACCCCAGCAAGGTCTCTTTGAACCTCATCGAGTAATTGCGGATTTGCCGTCAACGCCTTGCGCTCCTCCTCCAGCTCCGCAATTCGATTCTTGGCCAGCACCAGCTCGTGGAACAGATCATCAAACTTGTCCCGCGCCGGAATATTTTTCTCTAGGTCCATGTTTTTCTCAACCAAGACACTGCGCTGTTTCTCACTTTGCTCCAGGAGTTTCTGGAGGCGGCGTCGATCCTCGGCGGTCTGGACAGCTTGCTTCTCCGCCTGCTCGTTGCGAAGCATGAGGGCAGCGAAGGCAAAGAGCATTGCGAAGACGATCAGCAGGAACACTTCGGCCATTGTCCATCCCAAGATCAGGCCCCGCCGGTACAGCCTGTTCCCTGCTTCCGCGTTAAGCATTGGGCAGGCTATCGCTGATGAACCGGATCAGCGAAACCGCGTTATCGTGGAGTCTCGCTGTTAACTCGCGCGACTTTTCGAGCTCGCGCTCGAGGTTAGAGCGGTACAAGGCCGAGAGTTCGGCGTTATTTTCCGCCTGCTCGCGCACGCTCATACCGGCCGCATTCAGGTCGTTGGCAATGTCATGCAACAACACACGCGTCCGCTGCAGGGTCTGCTCCAAATCCTGCCGATGGCGCGTTGCAATAGCGGCGTCTTGCGATCCCTGCCTTACCAACTCAGCCAGAGTTGACGCGGAGTTGCTTGCAATCCCAATTATTGTGGCACTCGCCTCCCTTAGTCCGCCGGCCAACCGAGCAATTTCTTCGCGCATTTCTTTTAACAACAAGACTAATGCGCCCAGGTTATCAACGAACTCGGAGAGCTTCAGCATCGCCTCGTTAATACGAAGCACATTGTCTTCGATCCGGAGAGCGCTTGGCTAAGGCGGTCGTTGCTATCAGCCGCTCTTTGAGCTGCCTGCTCAACCTTCCCCAAGGCCAAGGCCACAGCGTCGGCAAGTGGCGCAATCTTGGCGGTTATCAGATCGGTAGGAATCTCTACTTTCTCGATTCGCTGAGCCATCCGTTCCAGAGCCGCGACGACACCGTCCACCCGTTCGTTGATTTTGCCGATTCGCGTCTGCAGACCGGTTAGATTCCTTTGAATTGCTCCAGCAGTGCCTTCGGTAGCTGCCTGCATACGTGCCACCGCCTGTTCGACCGCCTCACCCGTGTTGGCGCTGACCGTACCGAAAAACTCTTTAGCCGAGTCACCAATGTTCACGTATGAGCGACGCATCTCTTCGGCTGCCCGGCTTAGCTCAAAGGTTGTCTGCCGAGTCTGCTCACCCAGCCTTTGCATAGATTGTTCGGGGCTGTCCTGCTGCTCACCGCGGAGTTGATAAAGTATCACGCGTCCGAACAAGCCCATGATCGTGGTCGCAAGAGCGATTCCAAAGTTGCGAACCAGCACCGAGCTCAGGATGCTGCCCCTTTGGAGAGCCAACAGCGACAGCATCAGACTCACCAGGGTAAAGAGAAAGCCGAGATAATAAATGTTGTCGCCTAGTCGATCTTCCTGATTCTGGTACTGGCCACCCGACCACTGCATCAAGCCATAAGCCACCATCAGGCAGACCGGAACAGCCTCTGTCAGAAGGTTCGCACCATACAACTGATCCAACAGGGCGATAGCTGCAACACCCAACAAAAAGATAGCGATAAATGGGACATCGAGCTGTTTTCCTTGAAACCGGCTTGTGAGCTGGCCTGTTGAGCCCGTTGCCATGTGATATCAGCCTTCGATCGAGACTACGTGCGCCAATCTGGCTTTCGCGTCCGAGAAATAGTTTTCCCAGAACTCCAGGTGCCGTTTACCTTGAAGATGCCTCACGTCGGTGCGCCGTAGGTAGAGAATCGTAACATCGACGCCTTCGAGATTCGAACGAACCTTTAGGAAGTAACCGCTTGTGCAAAACCGTGAATAGGATTCATCGCCCCGGTACTGAGAATAGCCCGCCGTGTTTTGGAGCATGTCCGAGACGATCACGAGCCGTTTGTCCGCCAGGTCATGGAAAGCTGGCGTATCAAAAACACTCACGCCTACAACTTGGATACTCTCCATTATCGGAGAGTCCTTGCTTCCGGAACCTCGCAGCATTGTATCGAGCTGTTTATTCAGTGGCTCGATGAATTTCATTTTCCAACGTTTACCGATTAGCTGCGGATTCGAGGTAAGTTCACTTGCACCTTCAGCGGTAGTGTCGTGAAGGTGGTGGAAAAAGCGGAAAAGCGTCAAGATCCGGCGAGTTGAGCCACAACTCAAGCCCGCTTGGAGGCGGGTGCCGGAGGATGACGCCATGGAGATGGATAGCAGGAGTGAAGGGGCAGGAAAA
>DASZGF010000118.1:0-2321 GCA_035939115.1 Binataceae bacterium (SeqCode) | reverse complement strand
CCCGTCGGCGCTGGCTTCGTAGCGAGCCTAGCGCGGCCGGGCGGCAACACAACGGGGTTTGCTCTCTACGAATTCGGCATCAGCGTGAAATGGTTGGAGCTGCTGAAGGAAATCGCGCCACGCGTGACCCGGGTGGGGGTTATCCGAGATCCGGCCTCAGCCGCTGGAATTGGCGAGTTCGCCGCAATCCAGGGCGCGGCGCCGTCGCTCGGGGTGGAGGTGAGCCCGATCGGCGTGCGCGACCCTAGCGAGATCGAGCGCGCGGTCGCTGCATTCGCGCGCGGAGTGAACCACGGCCTAATAGTGACGGGCAGCCCACTTGCACAGGCTCATCGCGAGCTGATTATCGCGCTGGCGGCCCGCCACCGACTGCCCGCAGTTTACTCCGCGAGCTTCTTCGTCACCGGCGGCGGCCTGATCTCCTACAGTCCGGATCGGATCGATCAGTTCCGGCGCGCGGCCAGCTACGTCGATCGCATCCTCAAGGGCGAGAAGCCGGCGGAGCTGCCAGTACAGGCGCCGACCAAATTCAAACTGGTCATCAATCTCAAGACCGCAAAGGCGCTCGGTGTGACTATCCCGCAGTCTCTGCTCGCCACCGCCGACGAGGTGATCGAGTGAACCTTTTCGCAATGCGTCAATTGATGGCCTACAGAGTCCCGTAAGGGTCACGAACTGCCGCGCCACCTCGCTGAACGCGCGGCAGTAATGCCCCCAAAAGCCGCCGCGCCGTCACGCGACCATTCGGTAGATAGAGCCAACCCGGTTGCTTGAAGCGATCGGTGCACCGTTTACTTGGCGTGGGCTTGCGCCATCTGGCCTACCAGCTTCGCCCAATCCATATCCATCGCTCCATAGACCGCACCGGCCTCGGGCCGACCATTGTCTTTGAGAATTTCGACCATGAGCGTCGCGTAGTCCGATAGTATAACGCCTGCCTGCAGCATCCGTAGCAGCCCCACCTGACGTTTGGTCTCACTGAACGTGCCGCAGGCATCCACGGCGACGTAAGCATTGACGCCCTTGCTGACGGCGGTCATGGCAGGTAATGCCGCGCAGACTTCAAGCGAAAGACCCGCAAAAATCAGCTTCTTGCGGCCGGTCGCTTCGATCGCGCCCGCGACGCGTGGATCATCGTAAGCATTGACCGACGAACGGTCCATGATTTGCACCCCGGGCAAAGCTTCGACCAGTTCAGGAAACGTCGGTCCCCACATGCTGTCTCGCGCCGTCGTGGTCACGACGATCGGAAGCTTCAGTGCCTTCGCGGCCTTCGCGAGGCCGATGACGCTATGTTTGAGTTCAGCGATCGAGTAGTCGCGCACTCCGCTCATGAGGCCGACCTGGTGATCGATGAGGACAAGCGCGGCGTTTTCAGATGTGAGCGGCTCGTAAGGGTGGGTTGGGCTGGGCATGGGCATTCTCCTTCAGAATAGTTATGGCTGCCGCTGGTGCGGCCTCCGTAAAGCGTATCCGACGTTGAATCGGCGCTTTCGAAGACAAACCTAGCTGCTGGACTATCGACCGATAATTGCCGGCTCCCAGCAAGGCTATTTCATACCGCTGGCGGCCTGTTCGATCAGGGCGGCGACTGCATTGGGATTGGAGACGTAGATAGCGTGGCTGCCAGGCACCTCAGCGACGGTGGCGCCGGCCCGTTTTGCCATGAATTGCTGTGCGGGATAAGGAATCATCTTGTCGTCGCGGACTTGCAGATACCAACTGGGCTTGGACTTCCAAGCCGGCTCTGTAATCGCGCCGGCAAGAGCGTCAACGCCCCAAGGTACCTGGGAGTCGGCCATGAAAACGGCGGTCTTCGGATCGACGTCGCCGGCGAAGGAGCCCGGGAATTTGACCTTGTCAAGAAATAGGTAGCCGTCCTTGGGCGGCAAAATCGGCGGCACAGGCGCGCCGGGCGGCGGATTGGCGATCAGGGTATTAACTGACTCGCCTTTGTCTGGGGCGAATGCGGTGATGTACACCAATCCAGCAACGTTCGGGGCAGTCCCCGCCTCGGTGATGACAGCTCCACCGTAGGAGTGCCCGACCAGGATCACGGGGCCCGGTTGGGAATCGATTATCAACTTGGTAGCGCTCACATCTCCTGCCAGCGTGATCGTCGGATTCTGCACGATGCTGACGTTGAAGCCATCCTTTTTCAGGATGTCATAGACCCCCCTCCAGCCGGCGCCGTCCACGAAGCCTCCGTGGACAAGAACGATATTGTTGATCTTTGGCATTGCTCCTCCTTAGCGCATTAACAGCTCCGATGAGTGTGAGAGTGATGCCGCCTCTTCTGAAAGGGCTACCTCGCTCCCACT
>DASZGF010000117.1:0-2666 GCA_035939115.1 Binataceae bacterium (SeqCode) | reverse complement strand
CGCGGACCGGATGATTCATTTTGGGCTGCAGCGTCATGATCCCGTGCGCGAGGCGGATTTTCCTGGTCGCCATGGTGAGGGCTCCCATGAATACCTCGGCCGCGGAAATGTGATGGTACTCCTCCAGAAAGTGATGCTCCCCGATCCACAGGTAGTCAAACTCAAGCTCGTCGGCGAGAGCCGAAATCCTTATCGCATCCTGGAATAGTTCATGCTCGCTCTTCTCACTCCAGGGCCTGGGAAGTGGTGACGCCAGGTTAATGCCGAATTTCATCTGTGTCCTCCGTCGATTCAATTGCGGGTCCCGAAGACGCGCTGACACCCGCGCGGCTTCCAAGGGCTCGCCCGCATTGCCGGATCCGACCTCTATTCGGGAGTCGATCCTAATCAACTCTTCTTCCTTTGGCCAAGTCCACAAAGGCGGCGTAGCTCGGTGCCAGGGCGGCGACACAGTGCCACACGCTGTTACCACCCGCGACGAGAGCGACTCCGCTCGGCTCTCCTTCGGTCCAAGCGGCATCTATCCCTAAAACGACTGGCATCATTGAACTGCTACCCCGAGCTTTCGGTCTAACCAAGGCAGTTAAGGTACGCCTTTCTGTTACCACCTGAACGATGGCCGCATACTCCTGCTTTCGGAGCTCTCGGCAAATCTTACTCTCTCATGTCAAGGCACCCGGCGTATTCCAGAGCAGAGCCGGGCTGCCCAGAAAAGCATGTTATGGCATCGGGGCCTCCGAAGTCAGTTCAAGCGGTGTCGAGGCCTCATCGCCCGATTGGGTGTGGAGTCAGCGATAGCCCGTCGTTTTTTCTCTCATAACGGTCGTTTATCCTTGACTTAACGAAGCAAAACGATTAGCTTAGTTAATAAGGTTGGGCCATTTATGTCTTCGAACAGACAGGAGGTGTCCGATGGAGCGGGGTCATGAAGAAGCGAAAACGCAAGAATCCCCACGCCGTGGCTCTTGGCAGGTTGGGTGGGCTGGTGCGCAGCGAGGCCAAGCAACTGGCCAACCGCGAAAATGGCCGCAAGGGCGGCCTGGTCAAAAGCCGCAAGAAGAAACTGGCGGCCCGGCGCAACGCGCGGCGTCCTCGACCCGGTCGCCGCAAAAACTCATCGAAACTGTAATCGCGTCAATCTGTCTACGCTTCGGCGATTCTGCGATTGGTCTGGGAGACCGCGGCATCCGTTTTGTTGGGGTCCGTAGTCGGAGCGCCATAGCGTAATCGGCTCGGGGTGTTTTTCCTCGTGCAGGGCTTTTTCGATAGGCTGGGCCAGGAGGCGGCGCAGGCGGGCGTAAGAACGCCCGGATCAGCACGGAAGCAGCGATGATCATCGGGCAAATCGTCGGCGGTGGGAAGCTGGAGATCGACCCCCGACACTGGTCGATACCAGACTTCTCATTCAGGCCAATTCGGGTGGCGGGAAGTCGTGGTTGCTTCGCCTCCTCGCCGAGAGCGCCGGGATCCAGACCATCGTGCTGGATAACGAGGGCGAGTTCGCGAGTCTGCGCGAAGCAGTCGACGTGTTGCTGGTGGGCGCCAGCGGCGAACTGCCGGCCAATCCCCGCCACGCCGCGCTGCTCGCGCGGCGATTGCTTGAATATAAAGTTTCGGCGGTGGTCGATCTTTACGAGCTGAAGCTCGCCGAGCGCCGTCGCTTCGTCAAACTCTTTCTGGAGTCGCTGATCCATCTGCCGCGGGAGCTTTGGCGGCCGATGCTGGTGATCCTCGATGAGGCGCATATCTACTGCCCGGAGCGGGGCTCGGGCGAAGCGGAATCGACCGAAGCGGTCATCAGCCTGATGAGCCAGGGACGCAAGCGCGGCTACGCCGGCGTGATCGCTACGCAGCGGCTTCCAAGCTTTACAAGGACGCAGCCGCTGAGGCGAACAACGTGATAATAGGACGCACGTGGTTAGATGCCGATCAGGTGAGGGCAGGGGACGCGCTTGGTCTGTCCAGAGCGGATCGGCTCAAACTGCGCGATGTCGGGCAGGGCGAGTTCTACGCCTTCGGCCCGGCGTTGGGTCAGACGGGAGTGGCGCACTTCCGCTCGGACCGGGTCCGCACCACGCATCCGCGCCCCGGCCAGCGTCACCTGCTCACCGCGCCGGCGCCGTCGCGGGCGATTCGCGGCGTGCTGGGCAAGTTTGCCGATCTACCACACGAGGCGGATGAGGAAATCAGAAGCTTCGATGAGGCGCGCTGGCGGATCACCGAGATGGAGCGCCAAATCAAACACCTTAAGGGCGCGCATGGGGCGCAACAGATCAATGATCAAGCGGCCGTCGATAGTGCCGTTAAGTCTGCCGTTGAGCGAGAGCGCGTTGCGTGGCAGCGGAAGCTGGAGCAGGGCAGGGCGCGCTTTCGCAAATTGACCGCGGCGTTGGCTTCGACCGGGCAATCTTTGGGGAAAGTTAAAGAATTACTTGAGGAGACCGAGCGCGAGTGGCTCAACCGGCACGCCGCAGACACCGCACCGCGACCCTCGCAAAATCACCGGCCTGAACGAACAGCGAAACGGGCAAACGATCGCGTTGCTTCGGCCGAGAGCTTGGATGGACCGCTTAAATTCACTGCCGGTGAACGCAGAATTCTGACTGCCTTGGCCCAGTACCCGCAGGGCCGAAGCAAGGTGCAGGTGGCGGTTTTGACCGGCTACG
>DASZGF010000116.1:0-71678 GCA_035939115.1 Binataceae bacterium (SeqCode) | reverse complement strand
CTCCCAGGCTACGTCGAAGGCGACCTGGTGGCGCATTCTGGAGAGAGTGCGGCTGGAAGCTTTGTTCAGACCCTGGTGCTGACCGATATCGCGTCGGGTTGGACCGAGTGTGTAGCGCTGATCGTGCGCGAGCAGACATTGGTAGCGGAGGCTCTCTTGAAAATCAGAGCAGCCTTGCCGTTCCCACTGCGCGGACTCGACACCGACAATGACAGCGTTTTCATGAACGAGACGATCATCGGCTACTGTGCCGAGTACGGCGTCGAGTTGACGCGCTCGCGCCCCCACCACAAGAACGATCAGGCTTGGGTCGAGCAAAAGAACGGCGCCGTGGTGCGAAGGCTGGTCGGTTATCAGCGGCTGGAGGGCGTGGCTGCGGTTCGGGCTCTGAGCCGCCTCTATGCAGCCTCTCGCCTATTTGTGAATTTCTTCCAGCCATCGTTTAAGCTCGCCTCAAAGGAGCGCAATGGAGCCAAGGTGACAAAGCGCTATCATCCCCCTGCGACTCCCTATCAACGGCTGTTGGTATCGGAGGCAGTTCCCGAGGAGATCAAGAGCAAGCTGCGCGGCATATTCGCGGTCCTTGACCCCTTGCGCCTGCTGGACGAGATCCGAGCGGCACAGGAGATGGTGGCGGGGGTCGCGGCAGGTCGCGTGAACGAGGCCGCAATCAGAGACCGGGATGCCGAGCTCGATCAATTCTTGAAGCGCCTGTCGACGGCCTGGCAAGAGGGCGAAGTTCGGCCAACCCATCGCCAAGCGCCGAGGCCGAAGCGGCATTGGCGAACACGCAAAGATCCCTTCGTTACAGTCTGGCCCACGATCTGCGGTTGGCTCGACGCGGAGCCGGAGAGAACGGCCAATGATCTGCTCCACCGTTTGCAATCGCAGAATATCGGGACATTCCCTGACAGCCAGCTTCGAACACTGCAACGTCGCGTCAAGGCGTGGCGCAGCGAAATGGCCCGGGAGCTCGTTTACGCTGAGGCCAGCTTCACGATCTCTGCGCCCCCACGCACATGAACGATCTCGAAGAACTTGATCATGCCGATGGTAGGATCCGCGAACCGAGCGAAACGAGAATCGGTGGTTGGTAAGCCCATACCGCGCCGCCGCTCGAAGCGGCGGGAGAAAAATGTTGGGCTCGCGCCGAATCTATGATCACAAAGCTGCATTGTCTGCGAGGATCTCGGCGGGGCGACGCCAGAACCGCTCTCGATATCAAAACCGTCGAATATCGTGCCAGGAGCCAGGACACAGTGAAGCAGGGAAAGCCTTGAAACCCGACAAGTCCACACGATTTGGAGAAGCACCAAGTTACAAATTGAATGCCGAATGTGTTAAGACCAAGCAGGGTAACATTTCGCTGAGGCAGGCCGGGTAACATTCATCCGTGAGGCAATGCGACCCGACAAATTGTTGACACTGACTGCCCGATTGGAGAGTCTTGTTTATATCGGAACCATCAGTCCGCGGGTTTCGAAATTCCCAACAGACAGCGTTTGATTCGGAAGACCTGCCAAGATAGCGGTCATGCACGCGTTTTGATCACGAGCCGACCGTTCAAAGTAATAGCCAGAATCGGGGTCCGAGCATTCGGCATTTACTTTCCGTAGGCAAACGCACAGGAGGTTAACCACATGCTGGAAGTGACCAAAAAGGCAGCCGCGCTGCTTAAGGCCGCAAAGTCGGCACAGGGAGCGCCAAGGGACGCCGGGATCCGAATCAAGCGTGCGGCGGTTCCCGAACGAGAGGATACAGTGGCTATCGGCTTCGTAGTCAGCGACGAACCGCTGTCAGGTGACGATTCCTTCGAACAGCATGGGCTTCGCGTTTTTGTCGAAGATGCGTTGGTGGAGCCGCTCGAAGGGCGCACCCTCGACGTCAACGACGGCGACGAAATGCCGGAACTAGTCTTTCGTTAGGGCGGAGGCGCACGCCTTTTGGCACGGCCGCGCGCGTCAGATCGATCGCTTCCCTGCGCGTCCCCGAGGCGCAGGGAAGCGACATTCGTATCAAGCTTCGTGGCGTATCAAGCTTCCTGGCGCAGGTCCTGCGAAGGGCGCGGGTCGATTATCAGGCCGCGCGCCTGTTCCTTGAGCAGCCATGCGTAAAGGCCGCCGCGCCGCATCAGTTCGGCATGCGGGCCGATTTCGGCGATAGTGCCTCGATCCATCACGACGATGATGTCGGCCGCGGTGGCGCTGCGCAGCCGATGCGCGATGGTGATGACCGTGCGGCCCTCCATCAGCCGTTCGATAGCCTCTTGAATCAGGTTTTCTGATTCTGAATCGACCGCCGAAGTGGCCTCGTCAAGGATCACGATCCTGGAATCCTTCACGAACGCGCGCGCCAAAGCGAGGCGCTGGCGCTGCCCACTGGACACCTTTACCCCGCGTTCACCGATTACCGTGTCGATGCCGTGCGGGAGTTCTTTAACGAAGCTGTCGAGATTGGCGAATTCCAGCGCCTGCCAGAGCATCGCCGGTGACGCATCGGGCCGCGCGTATAGCAGGTTGTTGGCAATGCTGGAGCTGAAAAGCAGCGGCTCCTGAGTTACCAGGCTCACATTGGCGCGCAGCGACTTGAGCGTGGTATGCCGTACATCTTTACCATCGATCAGGACGCGCCCCGCGGTAGCGTCGTAAAAGCGTGGGATCAGGCTTGCCAGCGTGGTCTTTCCGGCTCCGGAACGTCCCACCAGGGCAACGCGCATTCCGCCGGGGATATGCAAATCGACTCCGCGCACAACCTCGCGGGCGCTATCGCCGTCGCGTGACTGATAGGCGAATTTCACCTGCTCGAAATCGATTGCCGCGCGCCGAATCGTAAGTGGCCGGGCCAGCGGATGATCGGTGATCTCCGGCTTCAGATCGAGAAAGGCGAAGATGCGTTCGATCGCCGCCAGCGCAGCGGACAGTACCACGGAAAGCTGCGCCAACCGCTCCAGCGGCAGATACAGGAAGCCAAGATAGGTAAAGAAAGCAAGCAGCGTGCCCAGTGTCATCGTGCCGCTCATGATCATTGACGCGCCGACCCACACCACCACCATCGGCGCACTGCGCGTCAACACCTGGATGAGCATCTCCTGAGTGGCGGCGAGGCGAACCTTCTCGATCGATCGCGTATACAACCGCTCGCTGCGCTCGGTGAATTGACGCACCTCGTCTTCCTCGCGCCCGAACGACTTGATCGTGGCCGCGCCGACCACGCGCTCATGCACCTCGCCGTTTATCTCCTCAACGGTCTCCTGCATACGATGGCTGACGGCTTTGATGCGCGGCGAGAAAAACCGCATGAACGTCACCCACAGCGGTGCGATACAAAGCGCAACGAGTGCCAGCCGCCAGTCCATCGCGAACAGCGCCAGCACCACCAGGCCCAGCGAAATCACGTCCATCCACACGTCGATCAGGGCGGAATTGACCAGCTCATTAGCCTGGGAAACGTCGTTAAGTACGCGCGAGACGATGGCGCCGGCGGGATTGATATCGAAGAAAGAATGCGGCAGCCGTTGAAGATGCGAAAAAAGACTGCGTTGAAGCCCAAGGATCAAACGATTGCCCGCGATTCCAGCCCAATAGTTTCTGTAATAGCTGGCTACCGCCTGAAGCATGTAAATAACTAAGAGCGCAATACTCAATGCGGCGAGCTTGCTATGCGGCGAGGTATCCATGCCGAGCATCGACGCGCCGCCCGTGCACCAGCGGTCGATTACGGAATTGACACCGTCCAATCGGGGATGGGAACTTAACAGAATGTCCACGATGTATCTGAAGGCGAGCGGAAAGATGAGCGGCAGCGTAAATTTACCCACGCCCATTGCAGCCGCGGCGCCAACGTATCCGAGCTGCGGCTTAAGGAAGGAGGCAAACCTCACGAGCGGATACCGTGAAAATTCTGCATTTTTCATATTTGGCCGGCTCCGCGCCGATGTGCTGTCGGGGGAAATCAGGTTGGCGAGCTGAAGTGCAACACCTATGCCGCGATAGCTTCGGCCTGATAGCTGGCCTTGTCGGCGCCGGGCGACACCGCCATACCCCATATCGTTCACGCGCCGCGCGAAATCAGGTAGCGGTATTTGGCGCGAAAATAGCTAGAGAAAATGCCTTGCCAAACGCACGCTAAAGAGCACTGTGTATTGCCATGTCCGCCGCTTCAACCGACCTGGAACGCGCCGGTGCCGCACCTGCAGGCTCCCAAGGCACTGGAATCATCGCGGCGATTGTCCTATTGCAGATTTATCAGGGCTATACCTTGTCGATCGCGGGCGTGGCTTCACCTTGGATCGCCGCCAGCTTTCGGCTCGACCAGGCCAGTCTGGCGCGCCTGTTTGCCTGGATGTCAACCTCCGCGCTCGGATCGCTGGTGCTGGCCAGGATGGCCGACCGGGTCGGTCGCCGCAGTATCATCCTGACCAGCCTGATCCTGGTTCCGATCTTCAGCGCGGGCGCCGCGATGGCGCCGCGTCCGGCACTATTCGCGATCTTTGAGATCCTGATCTCGGCTTTGCTCGGCGGATCGGTTTCTT
This sequence comes from Binataceae bacterium (SeqCode), assembly GCA_035939115.1. Lineage (GTDB taxonomy): Bacteria > Desulfobacterota > Binatia > Binatales > Binataceae > JAJPJA01. The sequence goes on along the minus strand of DASZGF010000116.1, from coordinate 67,147 downwards.
CCGCAATCGTGTTGCTTGCCGAAGAACTGCCGGCCAGACGGCGCGCCAGCGGACAGGCGGCCGCAGCCTTTGCCAGCGCGGTTGGCGGGATACTTGCGTATCCGTTGATCCCCGTTTTGATCGGTTGGGGCTTTTCCTGGCGCTGGATGCTGGTGCCGTCGGTGGCCGGAATCGCTCTAATCCGCCCAATCTCCCGTATGCTGCCCGAGCCCATGATTTGGTCACGCACCGCCTCTGCGAATGCAGGGCCCAAAACGTCTTTCTACGACATTTTTCACCCGCTCTACCGGCGGCGCGCGGTTACGCTTTTGGTCTGCGCCGCGCTCGACACGATGGCCGGGACCGCGGTCAACGGATGGCTTTACTTCGAAGCCGTCTCGATTATCGGCCTGTTCCCGGCGCGAGCGAGTATGCTGGTCATGATTGGGATGGGAGTCGGGATGATCGGATTTCCAGTCGGAGCGTGGACCTCGGATCGGTTTGGCCGCGTGCCGACAGTGGCATATTTCGGCGGTGCGGCATGGCTGGGAGCGCTGGCCTTTTATCATGGCCCGCCCGCCTCATTCGCCTTTCCGACCTTGTGGCTGCTGGCCGGCTACTGTTGGTTCAAGATGGCTTCTTCGATCATGACGGTGGGGGCGAACTCCGCCGCTACTGAGTTGTTGCCCGCGGCGCTGCGCACCACCATGGTGGGATGGCAGATGATCACGGGCGCGGTCTTTTCGATTCTGGCCCAGATCATGATTGCTTCGTTGATCGGCCCGATGCGCGGGCTGACCAATGTGATCAAGAACTTTGCCCTGCTTGGGATTCCGAGCGCGGTGATCTTCGGCCTGTTCATCGATGAAACCCGCGGTCTGCCGTTGGATATCGCGGCCCGCGAGGAGGAATGGGCTAAGCTGCATGGAGCGAAAACCTTGAACGAGACTTCGAATGCCGGCGCGCAAACGATTTGCTGATCCGGCGCGCTGGCTGGCGGGGTGCGGCGTGGTCATCGCCGTCTTGTGCGCGACCACGATAACCGCGACCGCGGCGCATCGCCGCCGCCGCCATCGGCCCACGCATACTCCCATCGTCACGCCATTGCCGACCCCAAGCGCGACTCCTACCGTGTCCCTGACGGCGCTGGTTCTGATCACTGGTGGCACCGGAGATATAAACGTACCAACCGGGACCAGCTCGGCGGTGTTGGATACGGCGGAAGTCTATGACGTCGCCCCCGGTCATTTCCTGCCGATCGCGCGGATGACAGCGCATCGCGACCGCCACGCCGCCACCATTCTGAGGGACGGCCGCGTTCTGATCGTCGGCGGAGTAAACACGGTGTTGGTGCCGTTGATCGTCTTTCCGGGTCCGGCGATGCCGTGGATTCTGAATTCGGCGGAAGCCTTCAATCCTGCCGGCGGCCGGTTCACGGCTACCGATACGATGGCAACGGCGCGCGACGATCCTACGGCTACTTTGCTTGCGGACGGCCGGGTGCTGGTTATCGGTGGCGGTTCTTCAACCGCCGAAATCTTCGATCCGGCACACAATCACTTCGCCGCCACCGCCGAGATGGGATCGAGCCGCTATGGCCAAAGCGCTACAGCGCTGGCCGATGGCCGCGTGCTGGTGGCCGGAGGAGGCGACAGCCAGGCCGAAATCTTCGATTTCCGCGCGGGCAAGTTCACGCCAACCGGCTCGATGAAGACCAACCGCATTTATCACAGCGCAACTTTGCTGAACGATGGCCGGGTGCTGATTGCAGGCGGCAGTCCATACGCGCGCAGCGAGGCGGTCGATACCAGCGAGATTTACGATCCGGACACGGGAAGCTTTGTTGCGGGGCCCAAATTGTTGCGAAAACGTGCGGGCCACAGCGCCACCCTGCTATATGACGGCCGCGTACTGATCGCGGGAGGACGGGCAGATGCGTCGGCGGAGCTTTTAGATCCGGCGCTTAACAAGTTCGTACCGGCCTCCGCCATGGCCGCCAGCCGCTATGGTCATTCGGCCACGCTGCTGCCTGATGGCAAAGTGCTGGTAGCGGGAGGATGGGACCAGAAATATCGTCCACTGGCCAGTGCGGAGATATACGATCCGGACAGCGCACGTTTTATTCCGACCGGTGACATGACCCAGTCACGGGCCGGGCATACAGCGACGTTGATATGGGCCACAATGCCGGTCAAATGGACCTTGCCTACGCCCTCGCCCACACCGTCACAAACGCCGTCAGCGACGCTCTCGGAAACGCCGACGCAGACGCCGACACCCGGCCCGACGCTCCTGGCCACGTCAGGCCCGCGGCTGTTGAATACCTCCCGCGCCTCGCCGATGCCCACTCCCAGCGTGTCGCGCTCGCCGCGTCCAGCGCAGTCCTCGATTATAGTGCCTTATCCCGTAACGACGATCCCACCGCCGGCCGCACACGCAACCGGTGCCGCGCCATCAGGCGCATCGGCGCCGCACGAACGTACGCCGCAGCCGACGCCAACGGAGGGCGATATCGATATGTGAATTGCCTACATGAACTGGATGTCGACCGAAGCGCCGCGTCTTTCGAGGACCTCGATGCCAACCGCATGTTGGGCGCGCTCAAACCTGAGCGAGATCATTTCCCCGCCGGTGTTGAGGTTCTCGATCTTAATCCAGTCCAGCCAGTCCGGCATCGACGGCGAAATCACCTTGATTTGCTGATCGTAACCTGAGACTTCAAGTCCCAGCATCGAGGATAAGACGAGAAAAATGCTGGCTGCGGACCAGGCTTGTGGATGACAGGCCACAGGGTAGGGCACCGGCTCCAGGCTGGGCTCGCGCGCGAGGCCGCAGAATAATTCGGGCAGGCTCCCCGTTTTTAGTTGAGTGGATGCCGCAACCATTCCTTCCAGAATACGATGGACGCCGATATGATCGCCGGCGCGCGCGAGTCCCGCCGCCGCAATCGCGTTGTCGTGCGGCCATATTGATCCGTTGTGATAGCTCATCGGATTGTAACGCTGCTCGTTGCTGGCCAGCGTTCGCACGCCCCATCCCGAGAACATCTCCGGACCAAGCAGCCGCTCGGCGGCGGCCGCGGCGCGGTCGGCGTCGAGCAGTCCCGCCGCCAGACAATGACCGGCGTTGGAAGCAACCACCCGGCACGGACGCTTGTCGCAATCCAGCGCTAGCGCGACCGTGCCGCGGTTGTCCATCCAAAAAGCCCTCACAAAGGCCTCTTTCAATGCGTGGGCGCGCTCCAGCAGGTCTTCGGCGAGGTGAGCGTGTCCCAGCCGCTGTGCCAGTTGCGCGGTCGCCATATAGGCCGCGAACACGTAGCCCTGAACCTCGCCCAGCGCGATCGGTGCGCGCGCAAGTTCGCCGTCCTCGTGCGAGATCGCGTCAAAGGAATCCTTCCAACCTTGATTGGCCAGGCCGCGCGGGGTCTTGCGATAATACTCGACGAAACCGTCGCCGTCCCGATCGCCAAATTTTTTGATCCACTCCAGCGCGCGCTCAGCCGCGGGCCATAGCTGCTCGGCCAATTGGAGGTCGGCGCTGGCTTCGACGTAGCCGCCCAGCAGCATCAGGAACAGGGGCGTTGCGTCGACGCTGCCGTAATAACGGGCGAAGGGAACTTCACCGGTGGCCGCCATCTCGCCCACGCGCATTTCATGAATGATCTTGCCCGGCTCCTCATCGCGCCGGTGATCCACGCGCGATCCCTGTAGTCCGGCCAGCATCCTCAACGTTCCGGCGGCGACTTCGGCATTAAACGGCAGCACCGACAACGCCGTCAGGATACTGTCGCGGCCGAACAGCGTGGCGAACCACGGGATGCCGGCCATGATGAAGGTTCCGTTGACGCCGGGCGAGACGATCGTCGTCAGGTCGCCGACGGAGCGCTCAATCAAGGTATTGAGCGATGCGTCGCTGGTGGTGATCCGGGCCCAGTCTGCGCGGCGCTTTGCCAGTTCGGCACGGCGGGCAGCCAGCGCACCGCCGATATCGATTATGTTGTGGCGCGACGGCGCGGCGGGTTGCGGCTCCGACGAACAGCCGATCCGCAAATTCAGCACCGCGCTTTGTTGGGGCTCCAGCCCGATGGAAAACAGGGCGCTCCTGCTGTCGATCCGCTCGGGGGCGGGGGCAAAACTTATCACCGTGGTGCGCATTCGATGGTCGCGTCCCTCATAGCGAAAGCGCGCGCAGTCATGCTCCACGACCGGATCCAGAAATTCGCCCCGCAGCTTGCGCTTAACCCCACGTACCTCGAAGAGGTCGGCGAAGTCGGCGCCGAACAAAAATTTGGTCTCCAAGAGAACTCGAAGCCGGCTGAAGTTTCTAAGCGCAACGCGGCCAAACAGCGTGGCGCCAAACAGCGCCCATGAGCGCTCTATCTGCACCGAACCTCGCGGTACGGAGACCGTGTCACCATGCTCGTAGAGGTCGGGATTGGCGAGATTGATCAAAAACTCCGCGTTGTCCTGGCTCAGGTAGGAGTTAAGAAAACTGGCGGGCTTCGAAGCCACGCGCATTTCCATCCGGCTCAGATGGCGCGCATCGCGGTGGAAAAGCCCGCAGGCCCCCAGGGGCGATTCGACAAAGTCCCCGCCCACGTCGAAGACCGCGAAGGTCTCCTCCTCGGCCAGCGTCATGGTCGATCGGTTGGCGGATAACGAGGACGCCAGAACGTAATAGTCCGCACCGACCTTGAGGACCGGTTGCGCGTCCGGCATAACGGTTAGATGGCGTTTCCTGCCAGTGGAGCCGCGCTTTGCGGCCCGCTCTCTTCTCAGTTCATCCATCGTTCCCATTATTACCGTTGGACGTTCGCGCAGCGTACCTCTCCGCTATCAGTCTAAGATAGACCTCCTCATAACGGTCAACCATGGAGTCGACCGTAAAACGCCGCTCGAATTGCCCGCGGCACTCGATGCGCGAGAGACCGCCCACCTGCTCCACCGCGGCAACCAATTGCTCCACGCCATCGGCGATGAAACCGGTAACCCCGTGTTCCAGGACTTCGGGAACTGAGCCGCAGCGGCGCGCGATCACCGGCGTTCCGCATGCCATCGCCTCGATCATCGCCAGTCCAAAGGGCTCGGGCCAATCGATAGTGAACATTAGAGCGAGCGCATTGCCCAGAAATTCGCTTTTTTCCGTCTCGTTGATCTCGCCGATATATTCGATATCGGGCGGCGAGAGGAGCGGGCGGATGACTTGCGCGAAATAGTCGCGATCGACCGCATCTACCTTGGCGGCTATTTTCAACGGAATTCCCGCTCTTTTGGCAACTTGGATGGCGATATCGGGGCGTTTTTCGGGAGAGATTCGCCCCAAAAATGCCAGGTACTGGCCTGGCTCGTAGCGCGGAGTCAAAAGGCTACGCGGAAGTCCATGATGGATGGTGGCGATCCAGTTGACGGCGGGAAGGTGCACGCGCTGCGCGTCGCTGATTGACACCAGCGGCACGTCGCGATATCTGGCGTAGATGGGCTGCACCTCTTCCACATCGAGCCGTCCATGCATCGTCGCAACCGTCGGCACTTCGACCAATTGCGCGAAGGGGAAGCTCCAGTAGTCCAAATGGGAATGGATTATGTCGAAGCGCTCTTTGGCGTTTTGATAGACGTCGCTGATCATGGGCAACTGCAGGTAGGTGCCCATCTCCGGCTTTCCAGTCAGCCGCAGCGCCTGGTCGCATCCGGCCCACAGCGTGGCCGTGGTCTCGGAGTCGCCCGACGCAAACAGCGTCACCTGATGGCCACGACGCACCAATTCTTCGGTGATATAAGAGACCACCCTTTCAGTGCCGCCGTATAGCTTGGGCGGAATGCGTTCATACAGTGGGGCCAATTGAGCAATGCGCAGTCTTGGGCGTAAATGCTCCTGAGAAAGGCCTGAAGAGTAACTTAAATTAGCGCTCACAACCATAACTCCTGAAGTGAAAAGCCATTGCCATACAAGACTGCGCCAGCCCCGCGCGCGCCGCACGGCCACGCGGCGCGCTGGTCGGGCGCGCTTACCCGGCAGTGGCATAAAGCCCATCTGCAGCCGATACTCACTCCACGCCGGGAGCCAATCGTTTTGTCCGCCTGCGAGCAATGACGATGCGGCCCGCCAGGTGCAATTCGTGCTGAATCACTACCACGGTATGGGAACCGTTTCGTACATGCAAATATTTAGTTGAGTAAGGAAAGTATGCCGTCGCCCGCGCGGTATATAGGCTAGACTTGCACTCGATAGTGCTTTGGCCACAGCAGAAAAAAGAAAATCACTAAATCCGCAGTATACTAGTCAAAATTATTGCTGATTTTCGCTAGAAATAAGAAAGTAAACACTCGAGCGCGGATCGGGAAAATTTGCGCACAGGCGCGACAGCTATCCCAATGACGATGTGGCGAACCACCCTTTAATAATCCCGCATCCTCAATCCACTCGCACGCGCAGCTCGCGCAGGCCGCGTGAGAAGACGCTGCCCGCGTAACGGGGGACGAAATCCGGCGCGAGGCTTAAGTGAGGGAAACGCCGCAGCATCTCACCTAGTATTACCCGCCCCTGGAGCCGGGCCGGGGCGGCACCGATACAGAAATGGATGCCTTCGCCGAATGACAGATGATCGTTGGGATGGCGCCGGATATCGAATGACTCCGGCTCCTTGAACTTCGCCGGGTCGTAGTTGCCCGCGCCCAGCACGACGTACACCGGCGTCCCGCGCGGAATCTTCACGCTCGCAAGCTCGGTGTCGTTGGCGGCGAAGCGGATATGGGTATGTACCGGCGGATCGTACCGCAGGCTTTCCTCGACGGCGCCGGTGATAAGCGCCGGATCGCGCCGCACCATTTCGAGCTGATCGGGATGGGTCAGCAGGTCGTAAATGATGTAGGAGATCATGTCGCCGGTGGTGCTGAGCCCGCCCAGCAGCAGCACCCACACCATCCCCAGCAGTTCCTGTCGGTTGAGCGATCCCTTCTCGTCGTGCGCGTTGATGATCGCGCTGAGCAGGTCGCTGCCCGGATTGGCGCGGTGGCGTTCGATGTAATCGTAAAAGAAAGCGCGCAAATCCTCGAGGCTCTTCAGGAATTCAGGGGGTGTTGGTTTTCCCGGCTTGAGCGCGCCGATTGCGTGGGTGACATCCTCCAGCTTTCGGATCGAGCTGAAGTCTTCCTCCGGAACATCGAGCATGTGCCCGAACACCATCATCGGGAGCTGGTCGCCCAACGCCTTGACGATGTCGAATTCGCTCTCACCTGCGACGCGATCCAGCAGGCGGTTGACCATCGCTCGGACCGCCGGCTCCATCTCGTCAATCTTGCGCGGCGCAAACGACGCCGCGACCATCCGCCGCAGCCGCGTATGCACGGGCGGGTCGCGATGGGCCAGCGTGGGCGTGTCCCAAAAGACGTTGAAACGCTCGGTGCCCGCGCCACGGGGTTTTCGATCGAAAAGCGCTTGTCGTCGCGGATCACTGTGATCAGGTCGTCGTAGCGAGCGACGATCGTGGTCAGGGTGCCGATCTCGCGCTGCACCGGCGGTCCCGCGAGCAGCGCCTTGTAGTAAGGGACGGGGCGGTTGTGGAAGTCGGGGTTGCCCGGATCGAACCTGGTTCTTAAGGATAGATCCAGGCCGGCTGGCGACTGCTGCCGATCGACTGAAGTTGACGTGCTCATCGCGATGACCCCCTTTTGGCGCCAAGCTCACCCTGAACGATTGTTCACACTCGCTCGCAAGCTTCCATCAGCGCACGGCGTCAGGCAAGAGCAGGCAGCTCCTTCTTCTATTTTTCCCGGTTCTCCTCTCGTTTCTCTTTTCTAAGCGGTCGCGTAGACGGCGTCGGCCGCGGCCAAGGCGCGCCCGCGCGCGATCTCGACTCCCGCCGAACTGAGCAACTGCTCGAGCGCGTTGAGCACCAGCACCACGTTCTCGCGCCGCGATGATTCGCCCATCAGGCCGATGCGCCAGACCTTGCCCTTAAAAGGTCCCAGCCCGGCGCCGATCTCCATGTTGTAGGTGCGCAGCAGGGCGGTCCGGATGGCGGCCTCGTCAACTCCGGCAGGCGCCTGCACAGCGCTGACCTGCGGCAGGCGATGTCCCTCCTGGGCCACGAACCTGAGTCCGATCGCGTTTAGCCCCGCCTGCAACGCGGCGGCGTTTAGCCGATGACGGCGCCATCGCGCCTCCAGCCCCTCTTCGACCACCATGCGCAACGCCTCGTACAGCGCGTAATTCATGCTGATGGGCGCGGTGTGATGGTAGGCGCGCTCGGCGCCCCAATACTGCGCGATCATGGAAACGTCCAGGTACCAGGAGCGGCACTTGGTCTTGCGGCTTCGAATCACCGTCATCGCGCGATCGCTCAAGGTCAATGGCGCCAGTCCCGGCGGCGCGCTGATCCCCTTTTGCGTGCAACTATAGCAGGCGTCGATTTGCCATTGGTCAATCGCCACGGGGATACAGCCCAGCGACGTCACCGCGTCGAGCACCATCAGAGCGCCGTATTGACGGGCCATCCGCGCGATTTCCTCGACCGGCTGCAACACTCCGGTGGAAGTCTCCGCATGCACGACGGCGACCAGCTTGGGCCGTTTGCAGGCCTTCAGCGCCGCTTCGATTTGCGCCGGCTCGACGATACGGCCCCATTCCGCCTCGACCCGATGCACCTTGGCGCCCATACGCTCGGCGCAATCGGCCGCGCGCGTCCCGAATACGCCGTTGACGCCAACTACCGCCTCGTCGCCCTCCTCGAGCAGGCTGGCGATGGCGGATTCCATCCCCGCCGAGCCGGTGCCGGACACGGGAAAAGTGATCTCGTTGGCGGTTTGGAAGACGATGCGGAGAAGCTTCTTGATCTCCTCCATCAGCGCCAGGTAGTCGGGATCCAGATGTCCCAGCACCGGCGACGCCATCGCCCTGAGCACGCGCGGACTTACATTGGAGGGCCCCGGTCCGAGCAGAATGCGGGCCTGCGGATTGAATTGGGCAAACTGCTGCACTTTCCTGCCTGCTCCTTTTCCCTCTCGCGATGAGACCGCATGCCGAAGGCGTCTTCATCCCCAAACCATCAGCAGCGGCGGCGCGAAAGTCCCATTATGACCGGATGACCGCTGCCAAAGAAGGCCGCGCGCCGCTCGCGAACTGGCAGCTACGTGTTAGAGTGGAGCGCGATGGAACGCAACGGCCAGACCGGGATTGATGTCGATAGCGCCCTGCGCGCCGAACTTGGAGCGATCGCCGGCGCCGATGCCGTGGTGTCCCATCGGAGCGAGCTTAAGGTTTACGAATGCGACGGATGGACGGTCGAGAAAAACGCTCCGGACCTTCTGGTGATGCCGCAAACCACGGCGCAAGTGAGCGCGATTCTTAAGGCGTTGTATCGTCGCGGCGTCGCTTTTGTGCCGCGCGGCGCCGGGACCGGCCTGTCGGGCGGATGCCTGCCGATTGCCGCGCCGGTGATGATTTGCACCTCGCGCATGAACCGCATCGTTTCAATCGACCGGGCTAATCGCAGGGTCGAAGTCCAGCCCGGCGTGGTAAACCTGCACGTCACCGACGCGGTCAGACGCGAGGGCTACTTCTATGCGCCCGACCCGTCCTCACAAAGCGCCTGCACGATCGGCGGCAATATCGCGGAAAACTCCGGGGGTCCGCACACGCTCAAGTACGGCGTCACCACCAATCACGTGCTGGGCGTCGAGCTGGTGCTGCCCGACGGCGAGGTGGTGGAGCTGGGCGGTGCGGCGGAGGAAAAGCTGGGCTACGACCTGGCCGGTGCGGCGGTCGGCTCCGAGGGCACCGTCGGTATTGTGACGCGCGCCGTGCTGCGGTTGATGCGCGCGCCGCAGAGCTATCGCACGATGCTGGCGCTGTTCGACGACGTCGACACCGCCACGCGCGCGGTTTCCCGGATCATTGCCGCCGGCATGGTTCCGGGCGCGATCGAGATGATGGATCGCCTGATCATGGGCGCGGTCGAAGCCGCTTTTCATGTCGGCTTTCCGCCCGACGCCGGCGCGGCGTTAATCGTCGAGCTCGACGGCCTGGCGGCAGGCCTTGACGATCATGCGGCGCGGGCCATCGAGTTGATCAACGCCGCCGGCGCCAGTTCGGTCCGGCTGGCGCGCGACGACGCCGAGCGCCAACTGCTGTGGAAGGCGCGCAAGCGCGCCTTCGGCGCCGTGGGCCGGCTGGCCCCCAACTATGCCACTCAAGACGGCGTGGTGCCGCGCACGCGCCTGCCCGATATTCTGCGGGAGATCACGGCGGTGGCCGCGCGCTACCGGCTGCGGATCGGCAACGTGTTTCACGCCGGTGACGGCAACATTCATCCGATCGTCCTGTACGACGAGCGCGACGCCGATGAGACGCGCCGCGCGATCGAGGCCGGCCGCGAGATCCTCAAGGCCTGCGTTGCGATGGGCGGGAGCCTGACCGGCGAGCATGGAATCGGCGTGGAGAAGCTCCATGAGATGCCGCTGCTGTTCGGCCCCGACGACCTCCGTGTGATGGCCGACTTGCGCGCGGTGTTCGATCCGCTGGGCCGCTCCAATCCCGGCAAGGTCCTGCCGCAGCCGGGCTCATGCGTCGAAGTAGCCGCCCCCCGCCGCCAGGTCCCCTTGTGATCGATAAGATCCGATCTGCAACCCGAGTCTGACAAACTGCGCGATAGCAACAGCGTCCGAAGCCGCCATCCGACTGAATTTGCCGCTACATGAACTCAGCTTCGTGTCTCGCTATGAAACGTTCACTCAAACATCGCTGTATCGAAACCGGCACCACTCGCTTTGCCTCGGTTAGTCAAAACCATGAACTTTGGAAGTTCGGTGCGTGAAAGCTGATTTTCTTGAGAGGCATGACATTTGCGTGCTTTTTTGCCGGGAGACAACCAAACACACCATGATCTTAACCTGGCGCTTGCTTGCTGCCATCGCCGAGAATGTTCGCGAATCATGATAAAAAGATCGATTCTGCCATCATTTATACTTGGAGGCGCGATTCTAGTCCTCTGTAGCCTGGCTGGCCGCGTCCTGGCCGGTACAATCAAGGGCAATCATCCGGCTGACCTTGCAAAGCTCAGCGCGGCGGTGCGCGCCGACCGCTCGATGCAGCTCGATTTGACCGTCGTCCTCGGTCTCCACGACCAGGCCGGGCTCGAACAATTGTTGGCCGAGCAGCAGAATTCTTCTTCGAACAACTACCATCGATGGCTGACGCCTGCGCAATTCGCGCAGCGGTTCGGCCCGACCCAGGCGCAAACGGAGGCTGTCGCCCAGTGGCTGCGCAGCGCGGGCTTCCGGATTAAATCGGTAAACCGGATCGGCCGCACGATTGACGCGGCCGGCAGCGTGGCCCAGGCCGAGGCCACTTTTCAGACCTCTATCGTGATGAGCGGTGCCAGCTTCGGCAACACCTCTGATCCCGGGATCCCCACCCGGTTCGACGGCTTGATCGCCGCCATCCAGGGGCTCGACAACATGCACGCCGCCGTACCCGCCGGGCTCCATCGCAAGCTTGAGCCCGCCACGACCCCGGCGCTAACCGGCACGATTCTGGCCTTGGCCGACCTTTCCGATCCCGCCGCGGACGGCGGCGCGATGTCATCGCCTGGCGTGATCTACGGGGGATCGGAGGCCTTTGGCCCACAGGATGTAGAGAAGTTCTACGACGAGTCGCCACTGATCGGCGGCGGCGACAGCGGCACGGCGTCGCCCGACTGCGTCGCGCTGGACGAGGATTCGGACTATCTGGACACGGCTGTGAGCTTGTTCGCCACCAGCTTCAACTTCTCGCCGTTCAACATCAGCCGCGTGGGAAGCTCGCCCGGCACCAACGGCGATGAGACCGAGGCGCTGCTCGATATCGACTATGCTCACGCTACCGCACCCGGCACGCCCGATTCACGTCTACATGAACAGCAGCCTTTACACTTCGATCCAGAGCAGCATAACCGACAACATTTGCGGCGCGATCAGTATCAGCTTTATCTATTGCAGTTCCACCAACTCGTTCTTCACCGGGCTGGATTCGCTCTTCGCGCAGGCGGCGGCTCAAGGTCAGTCGGTCTTCATCAGTTCGGGCGACTGGGGCGCCGCCGGACTTCAGTACGATTCCTCGACCAACGGTTGCGCGATAGGCACCACACTCAATGCGAGCGAGATGGCGGCCAGTCCTCATGTTACCGGCGTGGGCGGCACGACCTTTAGTCCTCAGTATGATGGCTCGGGCAACGATACCAGCGTCGATGGCGTCGCGCCGGGAGGAATCGAAAGCGCCTGGAGCTCGAGCGGGGGCGGGGTGAGCAAAATTTTCTCCAAGCCGGCGTGGCAATCCGGTCCGGGAGTGCCCAGCGGTTCCATGCGTGACGTACCTGACATCTCGATGATGGCGTGGGCGCCGTACGTTTTTATCGGCGCTGATAGCAGTGGCACCGCCGTGATCCAGTGCTGTTGGGGCGGCACCAGTCTTTCGTCGCCGCTGTGGGCGGGCTACTCCCGTGTAATCGCGCGCCAGCAGGGCGCTACGCGGTTGGGGCTGCTCAATCCGACCATCTACAAACTGGCCAACGCAGGTCTTAGCACCAACGGATTTGAAGATGTCCTCAGCGGCAACAACAGCTACAACGGAGTAACCGGATATAGCGCAGGAAACGGCTACGACCTGGCCACCGGATGGGGCAGCGTTGATATGACCACGTTCGCCAGCGCTTATAATGGTGCATCGCAGCCAAGCCCGACCGCAACTCCGACTCCGAAACCAACCGCAAGCCCAAGCCCAACCGCGAAACCAACTGCAAGCCCAAGCGCAAGCCCGAAACCGACCCCAAGCCCAACCGCAAGCCGCACGCCGACTCCAATCGCGACGCCCGCGTCTCTGACCGTTACGCCGTCGTCGATGTCATTTAGTAAAACAAGAGTCGGCCACGCCAGTGGAACGTCCACTGTCACGCTCGCCAATCCCAAGGGCAGCTCGACGTCGGCGACTATCACTTCAGCCGGTCTGATGGCGGGTACGAGCTTCCAGATCGCGTCATCCACCTGCACGGCTGGAAAGGTACTTGCGCCTGGTTCATCCTGCGCCGTGGGAGTGAAATTCGACCCCCAGAGCACTGGCTCCAAGACCGACACGCTGCGCTTTGTCGACTCCGGGCCTAACAGCCCGCAGAACGTAAGCCTGAGCGGCAGCGGCCGGTAGCGCGCAGCCAAATCGCCAAGCTCAGCCGCCGCGTCAGGACCGTCTTTCGTGGAACCGGCGCGGATGTTAGAGCTTGGTCCGATGGCCTCTGACCGGACGGCCGATTTCGGCAAACTGCTCGATTCCGACCGCTCGCGCCAACCGCGCGGATTTGAAACCGCGGTGGCGCGGGTGGTGGTAGAGCCCGCGGGATTGGACGAACTCGCAGAAGTGGTGCGCAAGTGCGAGCGCGATCGCATCACGATCGCGCCGATTGGCGCGTGCCGCACGCTGCGCTATCTGCGGCCCAACCCGGTCGATGCCGCCATTTCGATGGCCCGCATGGCGCAGGTGATCTCGTATGAGCCCGACGATATGACGGTGGTCGCCGGCGCGGGAATCACGCTGGGCGCGCTCGACGCGGCGCTGGGCCGCCATGGGCAGCATCTGCCGGTGGATCCCGCCTTCCCCGAACAGACCAGCGTAGGCGCGATGCTCGGCGCGGCGCAAAGCGGTCCGCTGCGGCTCTCCGCCGGGACCGCGCGCGATTTCCTCATCGGGGTGCAGTTTGCCGGCCACGGCGGCCAGATCGTCCGCGGCGGCGGCAGGGTGGTCAAAAATGTTGCCGGCTATGATTTGATGAAGGTGATGATCGGATCATTCGGCACGCTCGGAATCATTACCGAAGCCATCTTAAAGGTCAGGCCTTTGCCCGAGGTATATGCGATAGCTCTTGGCTATTACGGCGGGATGCCCGAGGCCTTCGCGGCCGGGTTTCGATTGCATGACGCCTTGCCGCTGCTTCATCTCGAACTCCTGAGCCCGGGCGTGCGCACGCCGATGTCGCGCGACGGACAGTTTCTCCTCGCTGCTGGAGTGGGCGGTAACCGCAAGGACGTTGACTATCAGATGGACGAGATCCGCCAGGAGCTGCCCGGCGCCGTCGTGCTGGAGGGCGGCGATGCGCAGAAGTTCTATCGCGTCGTGCGCGACGCCGAATTGCCTGAAGCGGCGGTAAGGATGCAGCTTTCTGTTGTGCCGCGCGAACTGCCCGCATGCCTGGACGCGCTCGCTCTCGATTTTCGGGCGCATGTCGGCGCCGGCGTCGCGCAAGTCGCATTTGACGGCGACGCAGTAATCGCCGCCAGGTTGCGCCGCGCCGCGGCCCAGGCGCGCGGCAATGCACGCGTGCTGTCGCTCGACCCGGCGCTGCGCGGTGCGGTCGCGTTTTTCGACGAACCCGCAGCCGGGGCGATGAAGCTGATGCGCGGGCTAAAGGCGGCGTTCGACCCGGCGGGAATCTTCAACCCGGGATGTTTCGTCGGGGGAATTTGATGGACGCGCCGGAGCAGGGACAAAAGCACGGACCGGTCCGCGATGTGGTTAACTACGAACTGCTGTTCGATTGCGTCCACTGCGGTCTTTGCCTGGAGGCTTGTCCCACCTACATCCTGACGCGCACTGAGATGGATTCGCCGCGCGGGCGTATCTACCAGATGAAGGCGCTCGCCGAAGGCACCCTCGACGCGGATGCGGACGTGGTCCACCATCTGGACTTCTGCCTTGGATGCCGCGGATGCGAGACTGCCTGCCCCTCGGGGGTCCATTACGGCGCGTTGATCGAGCAGACCCGCGCCTGGATCGAGGGCAACTACCGCCGCAGTCTGGCGGACCGGCTGCGGCGATGGATCATCGGCGAGCTTTTTCCCTATCCGGCGCGGCTCAGAATTGCGCTCGCGCCGCTCAAGCTGATCGAGCGCGCAGGATTGAGGCCGCTGCTGGAGCGCGCAATGCCGCGATCATTGCGCGAATGGATCGAACTGTTGCCTCCACTGACCGTCAACGGGGCCGCGGATCAAACAGGCACCCTCTCCCCAACCCTCTCCCATAGAGAAATGGGAGAGGGGGCCGGAAAGGCAATCGCGGTTGACGGCGAACGTGGTTCGGTGCTGGTGCATCGCGGATGCGTGGCGCAGGTGCTGGCGGACTCGGCCAATCGCAACGCCGACAAGCTGCTCGACGGCGCGGGCTATCGGATGGTCCGGCTGGCGCATACGGTTTGCTGCGGTGCGCTGGACCTGCATAGCGGCAATCGCAAGCGCGCGCTGGAGTTCGCGCGCGCCAATGTCCGCGCGATCAAGAACAGCGGCGCGGAGTTCGTTATTTCCACGGCCTCGGGATGCTCCACTGCGATGGCCGAATACGGCGAGTTGCTCAAGGACGATCCCGAACTGGCCGCGACCGCGCGCGAGGTGTCCGCGCAGGTCAAAGAGTTGAGCGGGCTGCTGCTACAAGGGGACCAACCGTTTCATGGCCGGATGGAATGCATGGCGACCTACCACGACGCGTGCCATCTCGCGCATGGACTTGGCATCCGGGAGGCGCCCCGCGCACTGCTGCGATCGATCCTGGGCGTGAAGCTGGTGGAGATGGAATCATCCGACCTCTGCTGCGGATCGGCGGGCAGCTACAATCTCACCCATCCACAAGCCGCCCGCGAACTGGCGCAGTGCAAGGCGGATACGATTATGGCAACCGGCGCGGACTACGTGGTTCTGGCCAATCCCGGATGCCAGTTCCAGATCGCCGCCGAACTACACCGCCGCGGCTCCGCAATCAAGGTCATGCATCTGGCAGACTTCGTCGCGCTTGCGGCATCCGATTCGCGCAAATAACGCAGATCTTGGAGTCTGCCTTCTTTCGTAGCGCCGGCCTCTTCTCGCCCGATGAACTGGCGTCAACTACTCGGCGCCTTGTACAGGGGAATTGAACTGTGCCCGATGGTGTGGTCGATCTTGCTCTGCGGCACGTTCTCGCCCCGTTTGAGCCGGGCAATCAGCCCGTCGATCTTGACGATCTTCATCTGGCGCAGCGACTGATGATAGCCCATAGTCTCCCGCGCCTCGCGGGCGAGTCCCTCTTTGGCCGCTTTCAATTGGGCGATCTTGGCCTGGATGCTCGGCTCTGGCGCCATTTGAGAGGAATCAGACGGCGCCTGCGCCCGCGCGGTAAACATCAGTGCCGGAAGGCAGAGCAGGCACAGCAGACAAATCGCACAAGCCGTCAGTACTTGCTTCGCCCGCTGCCCGGTACGACAGCGATTAAGAAGCGGCGAAAAAGCCGCCGTCGAGCACCGGTCTCCATTGGACCACGTTGCGTGCGGCAATGAGGCTCTCGTCAATCCTTTCTTCGCGTCAGGCAAAATTCTCCTCCTTCCAGTTTTCGATCTACTTGGAACTAGCGGCATCTTGTTGCGGGTTGTCCACCACGGCCTTTCGCCGGCGTTTACCCACCAGGTAGATGCCGCCCGCCAGCGGCGTCGACAACAGTAACGCATACACCAGGCCGCCGATTACCGCGACCGCCAGCGGCTGCTGCACTTTGGCTCCCGCGCCCAGGCCCAGCGCCAGCGGCAGCAGGCCGGCGGCGGTGGCCAGGGTCGTCATCAGGATTGGCCTGAGTCTGATTTGCGCGGCGGCGACCATCGCGGCCTTGGGTTCGGCTCCGGACCCGATATCGCGCTCGGCGTGGTCGAGCAGCAGGATTCCGTTTTTGGCGGTGATGCCGGCGACCATGATTATGCCCATGAACGAGGAAATGTTGAGTGTGATGCCGGTCAGCTTCAGCCCGATGAAACTGCCGGCCAGACACGACAGCGCGCCGATCAGAACCGCCAGCGCCGGCCCCAGCGCCGCGAACTCCCATACCAGCACCAGGAGCATCGCCACCGTGGCAGCGACCAGCACGAGTTCCAGTTGACTGAACGCTTTCTGTTGTTCGGCGTACAATCCGCCATACTCCAGCGTGACACCGGGCGGCAGCGCCAAATCCCGCAAGCGGTCCTTAATGCGTCCTATCGCCGTGCCCAGATCGCTGCCCTCGATCCTGCTGGTGACGTGAACCACGGGACGCAGCCGTTCGCGATCCAGTTCGTTGCGCTCGCCCATCCATCGCAGGGTCGCAACCTCAGACAACGGGATGCGTCCGCCATTGGGCGTGTCGATCAGCGTCTGGCCCAGCACTGCCAGGCTGCGATGGAACTGGTCGGGATAGCGGACCCTCACTCCCAGTAATCGATCGCCTTCCCGCACCTGGGTTGCCACACTGCCCTCGACCACGGTTCGGAGCGCCGCCTGGACGTCGTCGGCCGAAACCCCGTAGCGTTGCACCGCGGTCTGGTTGACCGCCACCTCTTCTTCAGGATTGCTCAACACCAGCCCGTCGAACATGTCGACCAGGCCAGGAATTGAGCGCAGGCGCTTTGCGACCTGGCGCGCGCTGTCCTCGATTTCCGCCTGGTCCGCGCCAAACACCTTGACCTCGACCGGTTCCGGAGTTCCGGAAAGATCGCCGATCAGATCCTGCAGCACCTGTGAGAACTCGATCCGGACTCCGGGCACCGTCTCCAGGATCCGGCGCCGCACGGCGTCCATGATATCGTCGATGTCGCGCGCGCGATTGCCTTTGAGCAACACTGTGATATCGCCGCGATTGGATTCCGTCAGAAAGAAACCCCGTTGCGTGCCGGTGCGGCGCGCGAAGCCCGTCACCTCAGGCGTGGTCTTGAGCACATCTTCGATTTTCGCCAGCAGCGCCTGGGTGTCGGCCAGCGTGCTTTCGGGCGGAGTGGTGTAATCAAGGATGAAGGCGCCCTCGTCGAGTTCGGGCAGGTAATCGGTGCCGATTGTGCGGTAGAACAGTGCGGCCGCCACGAGCGATGCCACCGCGACAATCAGCGCCAGCACCGGCAGGCGAAGAAACGGCTTGAGGCTCGCGATGTAGGCGCGCTGCACCAGGGCAAACAGGCCTCCCGCCTCCCGCCCCGCGCCGCGCCATCGCTCGACCAGCAGCTCCAGCGCGGGCGTGAAATACAGCGCCAGCAACAATGACACCGCCAACCCGCCGCCCAGCGTGAACGCCAGCGCACGGAAAAATACGCCGGTCACGCCGGAGAGGAACACCAGGGGCAGAAAAACGACGATTACCGTGGCGGTCGACGCGATCAGCGGGCGGGTCAACTCTCCCAGCGCGCTTTGCACCGAGGCCTCCGCGCCGACTCCGCCTGCATGCGCCCGATGCATCGCCTCGATCATGACGATCGCGTCGTCGATAAAAAGCCCGATACCGGCGGCCAGTCCGCCCAGCGTCATCATGTTGAAGGTCATTCCGATCGCGCTCATCACCGCGAACGTGATCAGGATCGTGCAGGGCACCACCACCGCCGCAATCAAGGCGCTCAGCGGACTGCGGGTAAAGCCGTAGACCACCGCGACCGCCAGGATGAGTCCGAGGAGGATGGCGTCGCGCACGCTGTCGAAGGATTCCTGGACCAGGGTAGCCTGGTCATACGAGGTTGAGAACGACACGTCCGGGTAGCGGGCGCGGAAATCGTCGAGAATCGTGTGCGCCTGACTCGAAATCAGCGTGGTATTGCCGTCGGGCTGTTGCGACACCCCGACCAACACCGCGGGCCCATGCTCCGATGCGGTGCGGATGTAATCCTCGACGATACCAAGTTCCACGTCGCCGATGTCGCGGACATAGATCGGCTGGCCATTGACGTTTGACACCGGCACCGTTTCAAGCTGCTCCACCCCGTGCAGATCCGTGGTGACCACGGTCAGCAGCATACGATGCGCATCGAGCACACGGCCGGCGGATTGGATCACATTGGCCTTGGCCAGGCCGCTGACCACGTCCTGCGGCGTCAGCTTGTGTTGCAGCATCCGCGCCGGATCCAGCCGCACCAGGTATTCGCGGTACTTGGCGCCCACGGTTTCCACGCGATAGACGCCGGGGATGCGATGCAGGCTGGGTCCCAGGTCGTATTGCGCGATGTCGGTCAGTTCGGTCAGGTTGCGCACGCGCGAGCTCAAACTGAGCTCAAGAATCGGAAAAGTGCCGGTGCTCAGCAGTCGGGCGTCGACTTTGGTATCGGCGGGAAGGCGCGAGCGGGCCTCGCCCAGCGACGCGTTGAGCAACTGAAAAGTCGATACCGCATCGCTGGTCTCATTGAAGCTGACATCGATTTCCGAACCGCCGCGGGTGGTGGTCGAGCGCACCAGGTTCACCCCGACAACACCGTAAGAGGCTTCTTCCAACGGGCGCGTTACCGCGACCAGCATTTGCTCGGGCGGCAGATCGCCGCTGTCGGCGAGTACGATCGCGCGGTTGAACTGAATCTGCGGGAACACCGCGCTCGGAATCGACCGCGACAGGACCGCCCCGAGGATTGAGGCGGCAATCACGGCGCACAGCGCCAGGCTGGAATTGACGCGGCTCAACTCTGCGCCACCGTCACCTTCACTTTGAGACCGTCGGAGAGCGCGTAGCCGCCTGAGGTGATGACGAGCTGCCCCGGTGTGAGACCGGAGGTAATCTGGACCTCCGCCGGAGTGCGAATCCCGACCGTGACTTTGGTGCGATGCGCCTTGCCGTCGGGAGCCGCCACGAATACGTAGAAGGCGTCGTTGGCAGCGTCCTGGAACAGCGCCGCCGCCGGGATCACGATCGCATCGGGGGCGGTCTTGATCGTAACCTGGATTTCGACTGGAGCCCCCGCGTCCTTGATTTTCCTGGCGCCGACAAACTCCATACGCGCCGACGAGCTTGCTGCCGCTCCTTGCGTGAAGATCGGGGACAGCGCCGCCACCCGGACAGGATAATCGACCCCCGGCTGCAGCGCAGTGGTCACCGTGGCGCTCATCCCGGGCCTGACCAGGGAAACATCGTCCACCGGCACCGCAGCTTCAACGTAGATGCTATTCGGATCGATCAGATCGACAAGCGGATCCAGATCGTTAACCATCTGGCCGCTGCTGACGATACGCTGCGACACCAAAGCATTTTCCGGCGCCCGCACCGCAATTCCCGGATCGTGTGTGTAACGGTTGACGGAACGCGCCATCGACGCGGCCTCGGCCGGATCGATTTGCCGGGCAACCTCCAGCCCCTGCTCCGCCGCCTCGACTTCGCGGTTCAACAGGTGCGCAACCACCTGGCCGGCGCGGACCCGATCGCCGTTTTGCAGGTTCAGGCCGATTACCCGGCCCGCCGCCGGCGCGCGCAGGGTTATGTGCCGCATCGCCACGGTGGTGCCGAGCAGATGGAACTCCTGGCGCATCGGGGCGATGCGGACCTTCGCCGCGGTCACGGACATGACCACGGGCGGCGCTTCCTCCTGAGTATCCCCCGAGGAGCCGCCTTTGCCACATCCCGCAAACGTCAGTGCGAGTGCCAAGGCAGTGGCAATCGCGGTCAGTCGCAGGCGGCGCATCATCGCGAAATTCCCAACAGCAGCCCGGCCTGTGCCACCGCCTGGCGCGCGGCGAACTCCTCATCCAAACGGGTCAGATGCAGGTTCTCGGCCTGCTGGAAGGCGTCGAGGACTTCGAACAAGGTGACGTTGCCGCCGCCCAAAAAGCGCGCCCAATCCAGGGCGAACGCATCGTCCGCCGTGGCCTTGGATTGCGCCAGGATCGCGAGCTGTTTAAGCGCGTTGCGATAATTTGCGTCGGTGTCGCCGAGATCGCGATTTAACTGCAACTCAATTTGCCGCTGATTGGCGATCTGGCCGTGCACGGTCGCCTCGGCCTGCTGGATGTGCGAGGTAATCAGGCCGCCGTCGAAAATCGGCATCGTCACGGCGCCATCGTAGGACGCGCCCAGGTGATCGGTGAACGTCTGGGGCGGATCCACGCCCTCATAGCCGCTGCTCAGCGCGAGCCTGAAGGTGGGATAGCGCTCGGCCCGCGCCGCCTGCACCGCCAGCTTGGCCGACGCCACCTGGCGCTCGGCAGCGCGCAGAACCGGACTCTGCAACACATCGCCTGAGGGCATCGAGGGCAGCCCTGTGACGTTTGCGATCCGCAGATCGGTCCGGCCGAAGATGCCCATCAGGGAGCCCAGCATAATCGACGCGTGTGCCCGGGTCTGGCCCGCCGCCGCCAGCGCAAGTCGCTCCTGGTCGCGAGTAGTGCGCACGCGCAGCACGTCGTTGGCGATCGCGCGTCCGCTGCGCTGCAACGCCTGCACGACGGAAACATAGGTGTTAAGCCGAGCGAGTCGCTTCTGGTGCTCCATGACCGTCTCGTCGTTGCGCAGCAGGTCGAAATAGGCCACGGTCGTATCGAAGACAATCTGCGCCTGCGCCGCCTGGATACCGAGGCGCGCGGCCTGGTCCGCGTAGCGCGCCGCGCGTATCTGCGCTTCGCGCCTGCCACCGTCGTAAACCGTGTAGGTCGCTTGTAACTGGGCCAGGGTCAGTCCGCGATTGCTGATACGCTGGTCGTAGCCGGGCGCCTGGTTGTATTCGCCGGCGCCGGAGAGGTCGGGATAGAGCGCGGAGCGCGCCTCGCCGAGTTTTCCAATGCTCAGTTCGTCATTGGCGCTGGCCGATAAAACCGATGGCGCATACCGCAGCGCCCGGCTGACCGCCTGGGCCAGGGTGATGACTTCTTCACCCCGCGCGGCCGGAAGCGCGAACAGAACACACAGAGCCAGGACGGCCGGAGTACAAGCGATGTGGCGGCCCATACATCAAATCGTACCAAGGCGGAGCTACCTCGCCTAATTAATGAATGTTCATGTTAATGGTAGTTGATCTGAAAGCGCGCTCGCCGCGGCATGGGCTATGAAAATGTGTGGCTCGTCACTTGAAGCGGCACCCTAAACCCTCTCCCTGGTCAGGGAGAGGGAATTAACCCCGATAATTTTGCTGTTTTGAGCGCAGGAACACATTGGCGCAGAGGCTTTTTCTGTTCCCTCATTCCCTATCTTAGCCCTGAAGCCTGAAGCGAAAATAACTGCTGGGTTCCGACGCTCGCTGCTTCCTATTCCCTCGCCCGCTTAGTTGCGGGAGAGGGCAAGCGGCGCGGTTGTTGCGATTCTTTTTCGCAACAGCCGTGACGCGCGGGTGAGGGTGCAGGGAACCGTTGCAAGTCCCAACTGCCAGGCTTTTTGATAATTGCTTCTGATTTTTTATTTTCGCTTCAGGAATTAAATTAAGCCCGCTCAAGCGCGGCGGCCTGGCCGGTGCGAAGCGGCATCGCGACGACCAACTCGCAACCACCCGCGGGATTGTTGGCGGCGAAAATCTCGCCGCCCTGCAGCCGAACGATTTCCTTGCACAGGCTTAATCCAAGTCCGCTACCGGCAGTCTTGGCGGCCGCGCCGCGAAAGAAGCGTTCAAAAATCAAAGGAAGATCGGCCGGCGCGATCCCGAGGCCGCTGTCGGACACGCGCACAACCGCGCGTTCTCCCTGTCTATTCAGCGCCACCGCCACTCGTCCATTTTCCGGCGTAAATTTGATGGCGTTGTCGAGCAAATTGACGACCAGGCGCCGCAACTGATCGCGATTCCCGTCCACTATCAGGTCTTCGGCGACGTTCGCATTCAAGCTCAAATTTTTGGCCTGCACCAAAGGTTCTACCGCGTCCAAAACCTCGCGCACCAGGGCTCCGAAGTTTACCGGCGCGCGTTGTTCAAAAGCCTCCTCGCTAAGTCGCGCCAGCGCCAATAACTCCTCCGCCGTGGTGCACAGGGCCACGACCTCCCGCAGCGCCGACTGCAATGCTTCATGCTGCTCGCGCGCGCCG
Source organism: Binataceae bacterium (SeqCode) (assembly GCA_035939115.1). GTDB lineage: Bacteria > Desulfobacterota > Binatia > Binatales > Binataceae > JAJPJA01. The sequence continues at coordinate 44,419 of DASZGF010000116.1, read as the reverse complement.
CGCTCACGATTGAGCGTGACCTCCAGCCCCGTGCGCAACACCGCCAGCGGCGTCCTGAGTTCGTGCGCCGCGTCGGAGACGAACCGCCGCTCGGTCAGCGACGCGGCCTCCAGCCGGTCCATCAGCGCGTTGATGGACATGGCCAGCCGGGCCACTTCATCTCGGGCCTCGCCGGCGGGAAGCCGGCGGCCGAGTTCTTTGGGGTTAATGCGGGCAAGCTCTCCCGCCAGCGAAATGATCGGAGCCAGTGAGCGCCCCGCCAGCCAATACCCGCCCGCTACCGAGACCAGAAACAGAAGCGGGGTCATGACCAAGAGTATAGTACGTAACCTCGCGATCGAATTGCGCACCGGAGTCGCATCGACGCCGTCTTCGAGCAGGGCGTCCTGTTTTTCGATCGACAACGGCATGACTGCGAACCGATAGACACCGCGGCGGCCATCAAACACTCCACGACTGGTAAGCCCATCGGAAATCCCCGGAAAGTCCGCGCCGGGGCTGCCGAAATCCGCCAGGACTGCATTTCCAGCGATCAGGCGCACGCGCTTGCCGGGACCCAGGTCGCGCTCCTGGCTGAGACGGCGCACGATCAAAGCTGCGGCGGACGCATCGAGGCGGGCGATCGCGCTGCCGCTGGTGTCCGCTTCCTCCATAAGAGCTGCGTCGAGTGCGCCCCATTGTTGGCGGCTGAAAATGACGAATACCGAGCAGGCCGCGATCACCAGAATAGCGGCCAGCACCGCGGCCCAATAGAGCGTCAGCTTTTGTCTGATGGTCATGTGGGCGGCGAGAAACATCTCAACCGCGGCGCAGTAAGTAACCGGCTCCGCGCACCGTAACGATCAGAGAGTCGCTACCGGCGTAATCTATTTTCTGCCGCAGCCGGTTGACGAATACCTCGATGAGGTTGGTGAACTCGTTGTATCCCGCGCCCCACGCAACCTCCGCAATCATATCGCGAGTAACCACTTGTCCGGCGTTGCGCATCAGCAGTTCAAGCAGGATGGTTTCCTTGGGCGAGAGAGTTAACGGCCGTCCCGAGCGCCACGCCTTGCGCTTGATGGTATCGAGTTCGAGGTCCGCCACCTTGAGCACCGCCGGCGCCGGGGCAAGCCGCCTGCGCGCCAGGGCCCTGACCCGAGCCAGCAGTTCGGCAAAAGCAAAAGGCTTGGTCAGATAATCGTCGGCGCCGCAATCAAGCCCGGCAACCCGTTCCTCAACCGAGCCGCGCGCGGTCAGGATCAGCACCGGCATAGCGTTGCCGGCAGCGCGAAGCTGGCGCAAAAAATCCAAACCATCGCGTCCGGGCAGCCGCAAGTCGAGCACGATCAGGTCATAGGAATTACGCCCCAGTTCCTTTTCCGCAGCTTCAGCGCTGGCCGCCCAGTCAACGGCAAAGCCCTCTTCACCCAACCCGCGCCGAAGGTTGTCAGCCAAACGCGCCTCGTCCTCGACCAGCAGGAGAGATAGAGTTTGCACATCAAGATAATGCCACGCCCGATGGCCGGGCAAAATATTCGCACCTGTCCGCGAGATTACCGTTTTCGCGCACAGAGGGTTCGTATTGCCCGTTGTAGCGCGCGAACGGGCGGACTGGCGAATTTTTCAGAATCGAGGAGCAATCTGGCTCTGTGATACCTTGATACGGTAGCGCCGTTGAGGACGCGGGTAGGAGCTTCAAAACTTACCTTCGAGGAAATGCCATGAGACGATTTCCGTTCGTAACAGTCGACGTGTTCACGTTCAAAAAGCTGGAGGGCAATCAGTTAGCGGTGTTCACCGATGCGAAGGGTCTGGCAGATGCCGAGATGCAGGCCCTTGCACGCGAAATGGCATTTTCAGAAACGACCTTCATCATTCCCCGCGCACCTGACATCGAAGCGCGGCACGGGGTAAAGGTTCGCATCTTCACGGTTGAATCAGAGTTGCCTTTTGCCGGCCATCCCACCCTCGGTACGGCGTTCGTCCTCCGCGGTGCGACAGGCGCAAACGAGCTATTTCTCGACCTGCCGGTGGGAAAGATTCCGGTACGGTTCAGCGAACGCGAGGGGCAGACCTTTGGCGAAATGACGCAGCGGGATCCGGAGTTCGGTATGGTCCATCGCCGGGAGGAGATAGCGAGCACCTGCGATATCAGCGTGGACGAGATTGACCCCGACCTGCCGATCGAGACTGTGTCAACCGGAAATCCCTTCATCATTATTGCGCTGCGTTCGCTCGACGCGATAAGAAACCTCGCGGTGGACTGGCGCCGTATCGCGAAGTACGCGATGAGCCGTGACGCGGCATTCTTTTACTTCGTGACCCGCCAGACGGAGGATCCGGCGGCCACGTTGCAGGCACGAATGATCTTTTTCGGCGGCGAGGATCCCGCGACCGGTTCGGCGGCGGGACCAGCGGCGGCCTGGATGGTCAAGCACAAACTCGCTTCACCGGACGAACAGTTGATCATCGAACAGGGCATCGAAGCAAAGCGGCCCAGCCGAATTTTCGCACGCGCGGGTTTGACCGGCGGCCGCGTATGTGATGTCCGCGTGGGCGGCCACGTGGTCAAAGTTGCACGCGGTGAGGTGACGCTGTAACCGGTACCGTGCGACCTCGAATGGCTGGCCAACATCACCCTTCGATAGGGTGAGCGCGCTTCTCCGCCGCTTACGCGCCGGTTAATACCCCCCTGGAGATGGCACTCCCGCCGGCACCTGGGGAACCGCCGGTACCGCGCCCGGCACTTGGGGGACCGCCGGTACCGCACCAGGTACCTGAGGAACTCCAGGTACTGTGCCCGGCACTTGGGGGACCCCCGGCGCTGTGCCTGGCACTTGGGCGACACCCGGCGCTGTGCCCGGCGCTTGGGGAACTCCCGGCACTGAGCCTGGCACTTGAGGAACCGATGGTGCTCCTACTGCGGAGCCCACAGCCGCCGACGCGGGCGACGCGGCCGGAGAGGGCGACGCCAGGCCCATATTCTGCAGCCCCTGTCCAACCGCGTTCGCTCCGGCCTGATTCGCGGCGCCCATCGCCGCCGAACCAGCACCCTGAGCGACGCTGCCGGCCGTGTTCTGCGCGAGAGCGTAAGGTGGAATGCAAGAAAGGATGATCGCGCCGGTAAATCCGATTAGAGCTTTCATGGGAGATCCTCCTTCGTTACGACAGTGCTTACTCCTTATCAAGCGAGATGGCGACCGCCTGTCGCGTGGTGACCACCAAATCATCGCCGGCCTTGATATGGTTGAGGTACCTGGAATTTCCCACCTTTACGGTTTCCTCAGCGCCCTCGGGATCCTTAACCGTCACGGTGTGGTTCTTGGAGTCGATCGCGGTCACCGTGAGCACGACCTTGCGCTTGGTGTGGATGACGCCACCCGGGGTCTGGCCCGGAGTGGCGGTAGTGATTCCTTCCTTGATCGAGACCGCGGGCAGCACTTCACCGGGCCGCTTGCGCCGGACGTGCACGCTTTCAAAAAAGTGGACGACGAATGGATCTCCCGCCTTCACGGACTCCAGGTTGGCGGAATTTGCAACTTTGAAAGTAACCCTGTTGCCCTCTGGTCCCACCAGGGTCACCAGTCTTTTAGACCGGTTCACCGATGCGACCTTGCCATGGATGGTTAGAATCGTGGCTTCGCCGATACCATGGCCATGCGAGACCGGCGGCGCCGCTGATTCAGCCGGCGGTGACGGCGCCGCCGCAGGCGGCTGCGCGGCGGCCGCAGACGGCGCGGGTTGCGGCGCGGCCGGTGCCGGCGCTGCCGCCGCTGGAGAGGGAGCAGGCTGCGCTAAACTCGAAGCTTGCTGCGCAAACGAGGGCTGGTTGAGTGTCAGCGCCAGCGTCAGCAGCGCGAAAGGGACAACAGCCAGTGATTTGGTCATCGTGATCCTCCTCACACAAACGCGCGACGCCACGGACCGTGCGATACGCATGGCCCGTGGCGCCTGACGCATACCACACATCAAAAGTTGTTGGCGTATCCGCAGCCCGCTGTGCCCAGGGGCGGGCTGAAGTTCGTCCCATTGCCCAAAGCGGTATTGGCCACCAGGTTCGACGGACATCTTACCGTGATTCCAGTGCCACCATTGTGGCTCGCATTATTATTGATCAGCGTGGCCTCTTCGAAGGTGCCGTTGTCGATACCATTTTTCGAGTTGCCAAACGCCACGTTGCTGATCTCTGAGCCGCCGGCACCCAAGAAAAAGATACCGGTGGTGAGATTATAGTCTGTTACATTGTTCTAGACCAGATCAAAACCGGCCGCAGCGATTCCATAAAGGGCATTTGCATCCGAAGTGTTTCCGGTCACTATACTGGAAACACCAACCGAGATGCCGTCAGACTTGTTGCTACTGGTCTGATTTTGCCCCACTAAACTCCTGTACAGTGTTACGATTCCCGTTTTACCGTTAGTGTTAGCCGTGTTGCCTGTTACCCGGGCCTGGACGCCCATATTTATCCCGTTGCCGCCGGTGTTGTTGTTGGCTGTGCTGCCGGTGACCGAGCTATCGTTGCCGAGGCTCACGCCACTACCGCCGTTGCCAATGGACTGGCTGGATGAAACGTCGGTGTTGGCCACCATCGATACCGTCGGCAGACATATTGATAGCCCGCACATCTACAATCTTGATTGTGTTGGACGCGGCCAAACCAATCCCCGTTTTAAAGTTGTACAGGACGCCATGCTCGATAGTGATTACTGCGCGGGCGGCACCCAAATCAGTGATCGCGGCACTGGTGTGAGCGCCACTGATAGTGAAGCCATTGAGATTGATCGTGACATGGTTGACCAGTATTACGAGGCAATTGGCACCCGTTGACGTGAGGTTGCTGGTCAACAGGTAGGAACCCGGAAGCGCTATGTTTTCACATTTGCTGATATCGGTCACTTGGGCCGAGACCCTGGGTGCGTACACGCCAAGCGCGAACACAAGCGAAATGACAGCGATTCTAGCCTTTTTCATTTAACATTACCTCCGTGCGGCAAAGTATCACTTCGTCTTGCTTAAGCCAAGAATTTGCCTGCCTGAAGGGCAGCGCCGTCGCGGGCGGCCCTGCCCGGTTCAAAGACCCACGCCACGGAGCCGGTTGGCGTCTTGCGTAACAATTATCTCGGGCTAGCGAAGACAGGTCACCCTGCGCCTACGGCTCCGATTCTCACCGTGGGCGCGCGCTGATTGCGCCATTGCGTGGCCTGCTCGAAGGCGTGCGCGGCTCGCAGCAGAGTCGCTTCGGCGAAGGGCTTGCCGGCAGGCTGTATCGACACCGGTAGGCCGAGCGCTCCGAAGCCGGCACAGACCGACATCGCCGGCTGCCCCGTGACGTTGAACGGGATGGTGAAGCTGGGCTGTTCCAGGATGCTCCATTTCGGTAAATGATGGCCACATGCGCCTGGGTGCATTCCGATACGACGGTATTTAAATAGTGGGACAGGCGTCTCTGCCTGTCGATGATGCGCGAGCTTTTTTTTTGCTCGCGCCACCGAACTCCTGACGGAGGCGACCGTACCGTTCGTCGCCGCGACTGATATGGGGTTGAAAGATTTCGCGCATCATCGACAGGCGGGGACGCTTGTCCCACTATTTTTTTCGGGCACCCACCCCAGCTGGATAGGGTGCGGGTTGCGCTGAACTCGAAGCTTGCTGTGCAAACGAGGGCTGGTTGAGTGCCAGCGTCAGCAGCGCGAAAGGGACAACAGCCAGTGATTTGGTCATCGTGATCCTCCCCGTAGCACCATTCCCGGTTCAGGCCCAAGCCGATCCGGTGGTCATTTCCGATCCCACCCATTGCTGGCCGCGGGCGGGATCGCATTCATATCAATCAGCTACTATCCGGTGAAAAGACCGCCACGCGCGAACTCAATCATGCGCGCTGCGAGCGGCGGCCGCGGCAACAGTTCAGTCCAGTCGCTGGAGCACCGGTTGAACCGGCTCGCCGTCCTGCGCGGCCTGGCCCATGTTGAGCGCGACCACATCGTCGCTGTTCAGGCCGCTGAGGATCTGGACGTTCTGGCCATCGTCATAGCCCAAAGTTACTTCGATCAGATGCAGATGGCCCTGCCGGACCACCGGGACATAGGTCTTGCCATGCTTGAACACCAGCGCACCGTCCGGAGCCAGCGGCACGCCCGCGGGTGCGTTAAGCGTGACTTCAATTTTGGCGTACATGCCCGGATACAACGCCAGGTCTTCGTTGGGCAGATCCACTTCGACCAGCATCGTTCGCGTCGCATCGGTCAGCGATTTGGAATGACGCGTGACGCTGCCCACAAACCGGCGGCGGGGCAGTTCGGTGACCGCGACTACCGCCTTGTCTCCGTCACGGATAAACAAGGCTTGGCTCTGCGGCACCTGGGCATAGATCCGCAGCGGCTTGAGCGTTTCAACCACCAGCAGTGGTCTTGCTCCCGTCGTGGCGGTGGATTCCGGAATGAGCGTACCGGGGTCGGCGTTGCGCTCTGTGACCATCCCATCGAAAGGCGAGCGGATTGTCTCATACGCCTGCATCGCCTTGAGCTGTGCCAGGAGGGCATGGGCCCGCAGCATCGCTGCCTTCGATTCATCGGCGGTTTGGCGGGGCAGGACGCCGAGCTTCGCCAGCCTCTGGTTACGAGCATCGGTGACACGTTGCAGCTCGTAATCGGCCTGGGCCTGCGCAACCTGCTTGTCGGTCTCCGGCGACTCCAGCAGCGCGAGCAACTGGCCGCGCTTTACACGGTCGCCCTTGTCCACGTAAATCGCCTTCATGTAGCCGGGCAGTTTGGCGTAAACTGGGCTTTGGTCGTGCCCGGTAGCGCTGCCGGGAATTTCCAGTACGCGTTGCCGGGGCGCCATCTGAACCGGGGTCACGAGCACGCGGGGACCCTGGGCCAGGGCGAGCTCGATCTGAGCAGCCTGGTGGCGCAACTGGGAGTTGCGAGCAAGCACCAACCCTGCTGCGGTCACGCACAACGCCGCGATCACGATAGCGGCGGCCATCACACCAATAACACCGGGTTTCTTGGGCACGTAATCTTTGGGTTCCTCAGCGGGCATTGGCGCTATCCTTGGATTTCAAGCGCGGGATTCAAGCGCGCGGCAGCATGGCCGCCCGCACCCGTTCATCGCGTTCCTGCTTGGTGATTAGCTTGCGGGAAAAGATCGAGTAAACTGCCGGCACCACGAACAGGGTCATCGCGGTCGCGCCGATCAGGCCGCCGATCACGGCGCGGCCCAGCGGCGCGTTCTGTTCCGAGCCGGCGCCCAATGAAAGCGCCATCGGCAGCATTCCGAGGATCATCGCCAGTGCGGTCATCAGAATCGGGCGCAGGCGGGTGCGGCTGGCTTCAATTGCGGCGCTGACCGCGCCATAACCTTCTTCGCGCAGGTCATTGGCGAAGGTGATCAGCAGGTTGCCGTTGGCGACTCCGACGCCGACCGCCATCACCGTGCCCATCAGCGATTCGACGTTTATCGTCGAGCCGGTTAGCACCAGCATCCAGAGCACGCCGGCGACCACGCCCGGCACCGCCATCAGGATGATAAGCGGTTCCAGCCACGACTGGAAGTTCGCGGCCATCAGCAAATATACCAGGATGACGGCGAGAATCAGACCCTCCTCCAGGGTCGCGAATGACTCGGCCATCGCCTGGCTCTGGCCGCGTATGGCAATCCTGGTGCCGGGCGGCAACTCGCCCAGCGAGGCGATCGCCTTGCGCACCTCGGCCGTGGCGCTCCCGAGGTCCCGCTTCACAACGCTGGCGTTAAGGTCGATTACCCGCTGCACGGTGTAATGGTTGACCACGGCCGGGTCGACCTTGCGCCGGAAGGTCGCCAGGTTCCCCAACAACTGCGTCGTCCCCTGGCCGTCGAGCTGGCTGGCACTGATCGGCGTGTTGGCCAGCGCGCCGGGAGAGTCAACGATATGCTGCGGAGTCTGCGAGACCACCGGATAATTGATTCCGGTGTTTGGATCGAGCCAGAAGCTTGGTTGCAGCAAGCCATTACCGCTTAGCGAAGTGAGTAGGCTGGAAGCGACATCTTGCATCGAGATGCCCATCTCCAGGGCGCGGGCGCGATCCACCTCAACCTCGAAGGCCGGATAATCCAGCGGTTCGGCGATTCGCAGGTCGGCAATTCCGGGAATTTTTTCCAGGCGCCGGCGCAAGCGCGTGGCGATATCGTAATCGCTCTCCAGGTTCATCGCACTTACCTGAACGTTGATCATCGCAGGCAGGCCGAAGTTGAGCACTTGGCTGATGATATCGGCGGCCTGAAAGTAACTCTCCACGCCGGGAAAGCGGTTGCGCAACAGTTCGCGGATCTTGCCCTCGTATCCCCGGGTCGGAGCATGCCGCGGCGTAAGCTGGATCAGTATGTCGGCGTCCTGCGGGCCGATACTGTCGGTTTGATAGAAGGCCAGGACGTAGGACAGCGGCAGACCGATATTGTCACTGATGCTCTGCAATTCCCGGGCAGGTATCGCCTCGCGGATCGAATGCTCGATTTTGTCCACGATGCGCTCGGTCTGTTCAACCCTGGTGCCGGTTGACACTCGCACATGCAGGCGCATCATTCCGGCGTCCACCCTGGGGAAAAAGTCCTCTCCCACCACCGGCAGCAAAAGCATCGAACCTCCCACCAGCAGTGCCGCTCCAAATAATGCCAGCCCGCGCATCGCGATAAAGCCGCCCAGCAGGTCGCGGTAGAGATCGCGCGTCCATTCGAAACCACGATTGAAGGAGTGATGGAAGCGTCCCCACAATCCTCGGGCCTGCTCTTCTTCCGGGGTATCGCTGAGCAACTCGGCGGCCATCGTTGTTACCAGCGTTCTGGAGAGCAGGTAGGAGGTGAGCATCGCGTAAACGACGGCGAGCGCCAGCGGAGTGAACAGGTAGCGCGCCACACCCTGGAGCAGGACCACCGGGAAAAACACGATTACGATCGAAAGCGTTCCGACCAGGGTAGGCGTGGCGATCTGGCTGGCACCGTCAAGGATCGCAACCAGCAGCGGTTTGCTCATGAGGAGGTTGCGATGGATGTTCTCGACTTCGACGGTGGCATCATCGACCAGCATGCCCACCGCCAGCGCCAGCCCGCCCAGGGTCATCGTGTTGATGGTCTGGCCGGAAAGCTTGAGACCGACGATAGCGGTTAGAATCGACAGTGGTATCGAGATGATGACGATCAGCATCATCCGCGGCGAACCCAGAAAGATCAGCACCATCAGCGCCACCAGAACAGCCGCCGTGACCGCTTCCTGGACGACCTCCCACAGGGCCTCGCGCACGAACCTGGATTGGTCGAAGGCCAGCGCCATCTTCAAACCCTTGGGCGCCACGGCCCTGATCTCCGGCAGTACCTGCTTGACCGCGTCCACCACGGCCAACGTGGACGCCGCCGCGTGCTTGATGATGATCAGGTAGGTGGCGCGCTTGTGGTCCACCCGCACGAAGTTATTTTGCGGCTGATGGCTGTCGGTCACCGACGCCAGGTCGCCCAGAAACACCGGGGTTCCGCCGGTGATGCCGCTCAGCGCCTTGACGGGCAGACGGTTGAACTCCGGAACATGGGTCGGGCTCATGTTGAGATCGATATTGAATTCGCGATCTCCCATCCGCGCCGTGCCCGAGGGAATCACCACGTTGGTCGAGGCCACCGCCTGGCCCACAGCGCTGGCCGAGAGCTGATTGGCGTACATCGCGGCCGGGTCCAGATTCACCATCACAGAGCGCCCCACGCCGCCCAATGGAGCCGGTGAGGCCAGACCCGGAATCGTGAACAACCTGAGACGAATAAAATTGGCGCCGTAGTCGAAGAGCTGCGACTCCGAGAGGGTGTCGCTCCAGACGTTGATCTGCGCCACCGGCACGTTGGCGGCGTTGTATTCGATAATGTTGGGCGGCTCCATGCCGCGAGGCATCCCGGCCAGGATCGCCTCGGTGACCGCGCTGATCTGCGCAATCGCCGAGGCGATGGTCGCGTCAGGTTGAAAATAGACTCGGATCAGGCCGACCCCGGGCAAAGATTCCGACTCTATATGATCGATGCCGTTGACGGTGGTGGTCATAGCGCGCTCCGAAAGCGTAACCACGCGCCGCTCCGTATCGACCGCCGACAAACCTGGGTAGCTCCACACCAACATCACCACCGGGATGTTGATCGCCGGAAAAATGTCGACGTTCATCAGCGCGAAAGAGAGCGAGCCCAGGACCAGCATGAGTAGCGCCATTACCGCCACGGAAATCGGGCGGCGAAGCGCAACTTCTACCAGCCACATCATAGCGCCAATCCCTCCAAGCCAATTCTACGAAGCCAATCCTATCTTAATGACATCGAGACGCTTATCAGTGTGCGGCATCGAGCGCACACGGCTATTGTTATCAGATGACCCCAGGATTTTCACCAGCCGTGCTGCAAGCTGCTCAGCGAGTTGTTGAAGACAGGTCACCCGGTGCACCGGCTCCGATTCTCGCCATGGGCGGGCGCTGATTGCGCCATTGCGTGGCCTGCTCGAAGGCGTGCGCGGCGCTCAGCAGGGTCGCTTCGGCGAAGGGCTTGCCGGCAAGCTGTATCGACACCGGTAGGCCGAGCGCCCCGAAGCCGGCGCGGACCGCCATCGCCGGCTGCCCCGTGACGTTGAATGGGATAGTGAAGCTGGGCTGTTCCAAGATGCCCCATTTGGGTACCGCGTCGATTGGCAGGGCTTCGGCCGGCTGCGCCGCCGTAAGCAGCATGTCAACGGGCTCCATCGCCGCTGCGGTCGCGGCGCATAGCGAACGGCGCTTGCGCACCGCCTGCAAATAGTCGGCGCCGCTGATCAGACCGCCCAACGCCATCCGATCCCGCAGCATCGCGCCGTATTGCGCGAAGCCGGTTTGCATCCAGCGCTCATGCGTGGCAAACGCCTCGCACAGCAGGATCAGCCATCCGCAGGCCGAATAGTCCGCCAGCGGCGGCAATCGCAGCTCCCGCATTTCGGCGCCCAGCGCGCGGAAGACCTCTATTGCGCCTTCGATACCTTTGCGAGTCCCGTCGCTCACCGGGTTATCGGATTCGTGGAAATGCCTGACCACGCCGATGCGCAGCCCCTTCACGCCATCATTGAGTGTCGCCATGTAGTCGGGCGCGATGCGGCCGGAGCTGGCGGGATCGACGGCGTCAGGCTCGGCCATCTTGTGCAGCAGCAAGGCGCAATCCTCCGCCGTCCACGCCAGCGGCCCGATATGATCCATGCTGAACGCCAATGGCAATACGCCCGCCCGGCTGCACAGGCCGTAGGTGGGTTTGATGCCGGTGATACCGCACAGCGCGGCCGGGCTGCGAATCGATCCGCCGGTATCCGACCCGGTTCCACCCATGATCAGCCCCGCCGCCACCGCCGCGCCGGTGCCCGATGAGGAGCCCCCGGTAAAATGCGCGGTGTTCCACGGATTGCGCGCCGGCGGCCAGGGCAGGTCGAAGGCAGGACCGCCGAAGGCAAATTCGTGAGTCGCCAGTTTCCCCAATAGCACGGTGCCGGCTTGCGCCAATTTGCGGACTACGGTGGCGTCGCGCTCGGGGATGTGGTCCTGGAGATGGCGGGAATGGGCCGTGGTGGCAATGCCGGCGGTGCAATAGATGTCCTTGTGTGCGATGGGGATACCGTCGAGCGGGCCGCGCGCAGCGCCCGCCATCACTCGCGCTTGCGCAGCCCGGGCATCGGACAGAGCGCGCTCCTCGGTCACCACGATGAAACTGTGCAGGATTGGATCGAGACGGCGGATGCGCGCCAGGTAATGCTGCGTCAGCTCCACCGCCGACAGCTTGCGCGCCCCGATCAGGCGGGAGGCCGCGGCGATAGTAAGAAACTCGTCCATCTCAGAACTCCTGCGGCTTGAAGATGTGGGACGGTTCGGCCTCGCGCGCCAGCGCCGGGGTGCGGTTGCGGGTGAGCATCTTTTCGACATAGCCCCAGGCGCCATAGAGTTCGACGATTTGAGCCTCGGTCAGCGCAAGCCCGGCACGCCGGACCAACGCGGTGAAATCCTCGAGCGTAGTGTCTGGCATTGAAATGAATCTCCCTCCCATGATGGCCACATGCCCGTCGTCATTCCACATTTGATTAATTTAATCAGTGGGACAGGCGTCCCCGCCTGTCGATGATGCGCGAGCATTTTTTCGCTCGCGCCACCGAATACTTGACTGGAGGCGACCGTACACTGTTTCGCCAAGAGTGCCATCAGGTTGAAAGGTGGCGCGAGGAAAAGATTCTCGCGCATCATCGACAGGCGAGACGCCTGTCCCACTATTTTTTCTATTTTTATACTCGAAGCACCGATTCTCACGGCACCTTCTTTTCATCGATATGTATTCTCGCCGCCCGTGCCTCCTACTGCCACCGCCGCCATCCGGGTGGGGTGGCCGCTGCGGTTGTGCCACGCGTGCATGGCGCCGAGCTGGACTACGCAATCGCCCTGCTTTAAGTGCACTTCGCTGCCGTTATCGAAGAGCAGGTCGATCTCTCCGTCCAGCAAAACGAGATAGTCAATCGTGGGCGTTTTATGCATCACGCCGGGCGCGTCGGTCGGCGGGAACTCGACGATACGAAAGCGCGTGGCGCCGGGCGCCAGGTCCATGCTGACCCGTTGGAGCCCAACGGCGATGTCGCGTTCACTTTTTAGATCCGGCGCGGGAGTTTCGGTGGCCCAGATCTCGGCCAGTGAGAAGCCGTCCTGGCTGAAGACCTTTGCTGGGTTTCCATCGATAATCGCGCGCGAGCTCTGCTGTCCGCCTACAACTCTTCTGACCATGATTCGCCTCCGAAAAAAATGTTACGCGTCTACCGAACCCAACTCCCAGACATAACGCCTGAACAGGTCGCCGCGCTCGATATAGTCCTTGAACAGACCGAAGCTCGGCGAAGCGGGCGAGTGCAGACATATCCTGCCCTGCGGGGTGTTTTGATAGGCGAGTGCGACGCCGGCTCGCATGTCGTCGATGAAAAAGGTTTTCGGCAACGAGACCTCGCCGCGATACTCGCGCTCGATCGCCTCACAAATCCGCGCTCCCGAGGGCGGGAAAAGGATGACAGTGCCGACGTCGCTGTGGCGCAACCGGCGCGCCAGACCGCCCATATCCAGACCGCGATCGTAGCCGCCCAGCAGGATTGTCGCGACGCCTTGACCCAGCGCGTCCAGCGCCGCGATGGTCGCCTCCGGGATGGTCGCGAGGGGATCGTTGTAAAAGGCGATACCGCCAAAAGTGCCTATCGGCTCGAGGCGGTAGGGCAGCGGCTTGAAGGCGCGCACCGCCGCGGCCACGGCCTCGCGCTCCATGCCCAGGACTCTGCCCACGGTGACGGCAGCCAAAACATTTTGCAGGTTGAAGCGGCCCGGCAAGGGAACATCGCCGGCCGGCAATATCACTTCGGCGCCGTGCTCGCCGCGATAGACCACGTTGTCGGATTCGAGAAAGCCGCCCCGCGACGGCGCTCCTTCAAGCGAAAAGCTCAGGCGCTGCGCCTTTGACGCATCCGCAATCTCGTTCGGTATCGGGTACATCGCATTGTAGACCAGGATGTCGTCCGCATTTTGAAAGCGCGTGATATTTTGCTTGGCGCGGACGTAGTTCTCAAAGCCGCCATGCAAGTCGAGATGCTCGGGTACGATGTTGAGCAGCACCGCGACGTGCGGGCTGCGGCCGATGCCGTCAAGCTGATAACTGGACAGCTCGATCACCAAATAACTGCGCGCGCCCGTGGTGCGCAATAAACTAAGCGGAGGCACGCCGATGTTCCCCACCAGGTGCGCGTCCAGACCGCCTGTGCGCAGGATCGCATGGATCAACGACGCGGTGGTGCTCTTGCCCTTGGTCCCGGTGACGCCGATGGTCGTGCCTGTACAATTGGCCAGGAAGATTTCGATGTGCGACGTGATCCGCACGCCCGCGCGCGCAGCTTGCTGGATCGCAGGCGTGATGAGCGGCACCCCGGGGGACCTGATGACGATGTCGTAGCTGCTGAGGCTCGCCAGATAGCCTTCGCCAAAGTGGGTCGTCACTGCGCCATCCGCCGCGATCGCTTGTTGTATTTCCGGAGCCAGGCGCTCAATCGGCAGGCGGTCGGCGAGGCCGAGTATCTGGCCGGGGAATTCGGCGCGCAGAAACCTGTAGGTCTCCAATCCTTCCCGGCCCAGCCCCAGGATCAGAACCCGCGCCCGGGCCAAATCAGCCAGCGTCATAGGAAGCGGCGATTTGTCCCTTCAGAAGCGCCGCGTATTGCGGCGGTAGATAATGATTGTCGCTCCACGCGGTAAGGATCGAATCCGAGAGCATACCCAGATCATGATGCGGCGCGAGGATCTCGCGCTCGATCTGCGCCAGCAGCGGAGTGAGCGGCTCGCCGCGCGCTTTGCGCCGTTTGATACTCAGATAAAGCCCGGCCAGGGTTTCCTCGCGCGTACCGACGCATTCAAACGGCTTTGGCCCCTCCATCCCCAGCAGCGAACGAATCAGCGCCATTGCATCGTCCTGCTCGAACAGGTCGCGTCCGAAGATGCGGCGCATCGCGTCGAGTGAAAGAAACGGCGACAGTGAGATAAACACCGACAGGCATTTCGGACAGTGCCCGCACCACGCTCCTTCCCTCTGACCGCGGTTGCAACTGCGAAACGCGTTAAAATATTCACTGCATGCGGCGAACAGGCGGCAGACCTGAATTTCAAACAGCGGCCGCAGAATGCTGAAGTAGCTGATGCCCGGGGCCAGATGCGCGCTCGCGTACTGGCGCATCGCGGTTTCGAACGCGAAGGTCTTGGAATACTGATGGTTGATCTCGGCGCCCAGGAAGCGGACGTTGCCTTCATCCGCGCTGCGTTCGTTGGACACCACGACGCGATCGTAATCGAACAACTCAGCGCAGGTTAACCCGAGGATCGCCAGCAGCGCGGAAAACGGCGTGTGGCCGTTCAAATAGCCCTGACGGTTGAGTTCGAGGAGAAGCGGATCCAGCGTGCGCCGCACGGTAATCGGCTGCGCGCAACCGGCGATCGCCGCTACCTCGATTGCGCTGGGCGGCGGATTGAGCAGCAGACAGCGGAACTCCTCGCCCATTTCACGCAGTTGATGCAGGGTGAGGGCGGAGTCCTTGCCGCCGCTCACCATAACCAGGCTGCGCCGGGCACGCGGGCGCGCGGAGCGTTGGACCGCGCTGTTCAGGGGCACAGGAGCGGTAATTTTCAGATAGTCCGGACTTCTGAAATCGATCTGGTTTACGTAAAAAAACTCCCCCATCCCCCGCAGCCACAGATCCCGCCACCATCCGATCTGCCAGTCATCCAGCGCCCCCGCCTCGATCAGAACCTCGCGCGGGCAAGCCGCCTTCCAGTAGCTGAGCATCTCAATCAGCCCCAGGTGGAAGGCGAGGTTTTCAACGATGCCCGCATCGAGCGCATCGATCCGCGAGCGGTCGATCGACTCGATCGCGATCTCGGGCGTGAAGACGATGTCCGGATCGAGCCTGAAGCGGAAACTCAGCTTCAGGCTGTTGCCGACCCGCTCCACGGCGTAGCGCTGGTAGACGAAACGCGGATGGCGGCGGCGCAGTTCTTCCGCCGTGAATTTCATGACGCTCTGATTTGCAGCCGCAATCGCGCTCACCGCTGCTTTGGCCCTAAAACATCAGTTGGCTCGCCAGTGGTGCGACATATATGGATTGTTTCTGACAGGCCCTAATTACCCTCACCCTAACCCTCTCCCTGGTCAGGGAGAGGGCATTAAAATGTGAGGGCGGACGTGTGCTTCGAAACAGCTTTTGGTCTCCAACTCGGTGTTTGACGCTAGTTGCGCAGGATCACGGCGCTGCCCTGGTTTTCGAACGCCCATCCCATGCACGCGGCGATATGGCCGTCTTTAACCTGGCGGCATCCCTTGGACCGATCGTAGGTGTGCTTGCCTTCGGCCCAGTTGGGGCAGTAGTCGTCGGCGCGGCCGCGCAACTGGCGCACGTTTTCGATCACCATCGCGATTCCGTGCGTGTAGCCCTCAGAGAGATGGCCGCCCGACAGGTTGGAGGGCAACCGGCCGTCGATCTTCAGCGCCCCATTCTTGACGAAATCGCCCGCCTCGCCGTAGCCGCAAAAGCCGTAGGCTTCCAGATTGATCAGGCTGGTGAAGGTGAACGCATCGTAGGCTGATACGAAGTCGACGTCCTTCTGGCTGATGCCGGCCATCCCAAACAGCCGCTGGCGGCCGTAATTGCCCGCGACGTAATGGATTACGGGGCGCGAGTAGTTCCACATCGGATTGTCGGTGGTCATCCGCGCGATCCCGCCCATTATGTAAACGGGGGGCTGGCGCAGATCGAAAGCACGCTCGCGCGAGGTGATGATCAGCGCCGCGGCGACATCGGTCTCCAGGCAGCAGTCCAGCAGGCGGAACGGCTTGGAGACCCATCGCGAGCGATGATGGTCCTCCATTGTGATTGGCTTGCGCATTATGGACTTGGGATTGAGCGTCGCATGGTAGCGATGAGCCACGGCAACTTCCCCAAATGCATCGGTCGTGTTGCCCGTATCGCGCAGCCAGCGCATCGCCGACATGCCGAAGCGCTGTGCCGGCGTGGTCCATCCGACAGTCATGCTGTACTGGCCGTCGCCCGCGGCGGGTGCCTGGCGCACCGGCCCACCGGGGCTCTGCCCGCCCATCCGGCGGTTGGAGCGGCCGTTCATGGAGCGGAATACGACCATCGTGTCGCAGCATCCCGCCTCCAGCAGTCCAATGGATTTCATCACCAGGGCCTCGGTACTGGAGCCGCCGCCCATGATATCGACCGCGTAATTCAAGCGAATACCGAGCGCGGTCGCGATATGATTGGAACTGGTCGAATCCATCGCCTGGTAGCTGGTCATGCCATCGATATCGCGCGGCTGCAGCCCGGCGTCGTCCATTGCCTTCTTGACCGCCTCGCAGGCCATCGACAGCGTGGTCCGGTTGGAGGGCCGCATGTGGGGGGTCTCGCCTACCCCAACGATGCAGTACTTGTCAGTAAGTCTTCCCATCTGTTCCTCCGGCTCCTGATGCTTGAAATCGCATTAACTCTGTTTCACCATGAACGCCGCCGCACCTCGCCCGGCCTTCGGCCCCACCTCTCAAGCCGGGAGCGGATCGGCGTGCCGTCCTTGGTATAACCTTTTTTTCAGGCGATTATAAAGGACGAGGAGCAAAAACTCTCGACGAGGGATCCCACGATGGCGGAACTGATTAGAGAAAAGTGCGTTGCCTGCCGGCGCGACTCGCCGCGAGTTACCGAGGCCGAGATGAAGGAACTGGGCGCGGAAATCCCGGACTGGACCGTGGTCGAGCACGACGCGGTACCCAGATTGGAAAAGGTCTTCAAGTTCCCCAATTTCGCCGCCGCCCTTGGGTTCACCAACCGTATCGGCGCATTGGCCGAAGAACAGGCGCATCACCCGGCGCTGCTCACCGAATGGGGCCGGGTCACGGTCTCATGGTGGACCCATAAGATCCGCGGCCTGCATCGCAACGATTTCATCATGGCGGCGAAGACCGATCAGGCCGCGGCTGAATCGGAGGCTTCCCAGCCGGGCGCGCAGCGGTAACGTCAGGTGCCGGCGGGAGCACACCGATTCGTTGGCCGATCAGCGTGTAGGTTTCGGCTCGTCACGAGGGTCGCTGGTGTATCCAAAAGGCGACGCGTTGGCAAAGATACAATACCGCTTTAGCGAAAAGGCTTGACAGGCTGGTGACAAATTTGCCACCATCCGGCGGTGTATAGAGCCATACGGCCGATTTCCTGGATCAGGGGCGCGCGGAAAGACTTCGAGGCCTTCCCCCAAGGGGCCCGGGACGATCTTCTCGATGCTCTGTCCGCCGTAGCGGAAGGCGCAATGCCAAACATTGCCAAGCCGCTTAAGGGCTTCGGCTCAGGGGTGCTCGAGCTGGCGCTACGCCATCGTAAAGATGCGTTTCGGGTCGTGTATGCGTTGCACATCGGCGCCGACATATGAGTGATTCACGCCTTCCAGAAAAAGTCGAAGACGGGAATTAAAACTCCCCAACCGGAGATAGACCTGATTCGCCAGCGTCTCAAGCGCCTTAAGGAGGCCCTCAGATGAGCAAAGAGCCGATAGAAGTCGTACGCGGCAGCGGGAACGTTTTTCGTGATTTCGATTATCCAGACGCCGATGTGCGCCAAGCCAAGGCGATCATGGGCGCGCAAATTATCAAAATCCTCGACAAGAGAGGCTTGTCAACGCGCCAGGCGCAAGCGCACACCGGAATCTCTCATAGCGAGTTTTCCCGTATCCGCCGGGCCAGCTTTGGCCGCTTTACCATCGATCGCCTGATGACGATTCTCTATCGCCTCGGCCAGGAGGTGAAAATTTCGGTAGACGTCCATCCGCGCAAAAAACACAAACCCGGCGCCGAAGGTGTTATGCATCCCTGATCCCGCTCGCCCTTGGCAACTTCACACGCCAGCGGCGTGTCGGCGGCGAGCAGGTTGACGACCTCCATCAGCGGGGTGGTCCAGCTTTTTGCTGTGTCGGCCGGATTTTTCTCGCTTATAGTCACGCTGAAAGCGGGTGGTGTATTTAACGTCCCGCATTCAGACTTCGTAGCAGCTTGTCTGGCTTGCCGACCTTGACGAGCTCGCCCCGGCGCGCGGCTTTCATTGCTGCGACGGTTTCGGCATTCGGATTGAGCGGCTCGAACAGCAGGGCCTTTTCCGCAGCGACGCGTACCAGTAGCAGGCGAAAGGCATCGGACAAAGTGAGCCCGATTTTCTTCAGCGCCGCGGCGGCTTCCCTCTTGGTACGCTCATCGATGCGGGCGCGAACAACGGAATTGCCGGTCATTGCGCTAATCTCCTTGTGAGCTACATTGTAGCCCAAAGGTGCCGAACGTCCATCGTGAAGGTACGCAAGCCGCTCAACGATAAAGGAACGACGGACTTTCCGGCTTGTCGATCCTGAGTTTCCATGAGCAAGACGGCAGCTTCTTGCTATGCCGGCGCGGTAACAGTCGCCCCTTCCGGTCGCCACTTATGGCGCGCAGACCTTTTCCCGCAGCGCGGCCGGAGCCAGTAGCCGAAAATCCCCGAGATTGAACGTGTAAATCCGATCCGCTGGGCATCTGGCCGCGCAGCCCACGAGTAACGCGTCATAAATCTTGGCGCCGCTCCATCCGCCGTCTACAATCATCCGGAGCGCCTCGATGTAATCTTTTTTTCCTATGGGGATCACTTCGAAATGCGGGAGGATATTATCGGTGATGATTCGCACCGCCTCCACCGGGTGAATCCGCGGCTGCACCGGGAGGCGCGTGAGTGTGGCGAAGATTTCGGCGATCGAGTGAGCGCCCATGAACCCCTTGTCTTCTCCCAACGCGACCCGCCGCAGGGCGGGCCGTGCCTGGGCGTAGTGCGGGTGATTTTCCTCGGAAGCGGCGACGAGCACATTGGTATCGAGGAAGACGTTCACCGCTTACGCTTTCAGAATGGATTTTATCCGGTCCTCGCGCACCTCAGCCAACACATCATCCAAGTTAGCACCCGGTTGCGGGACACCCCGATGCACCCACAAGCCGTCAACCTTGATCATCGTGGGGCGCTGCTCGATAGCGCGCAAAAGCAGACCATCAGGCTGCTCAAGGACCTCCAGCTCCGTGTCCGGCCTCAGCCCGAGCCTATCCCGAAGGGGTTTAGGAACAACGATTCGCCCGGCCTTGTGGATCCGGAGTGTCATGCCATTGATCGTGGCATTTACCATGTAAAATGGCAACAACTACTTTTGGTAAATGGCACCTTTTCTTTCAGGCTATTTGGCACCCATCGAAAGCCGTGCCTGTGCATACCGGCGTCCTGGAAAATTGCCCCGATATTGCCGCTTCGATGTACCTCTGCCCTTCCTGCTAGAGCTTGGACAATTTCTCGATTTCGTGCTGAATGACAACCCGCAACGGCGGCAGGGCCAGCCGTATTGTGTCCCAAACATAGTGAGCGGCGACGTCCTCATGATCGTGCCGGAATGTGTTTCCGGCACCCGCAATGTTTTTCCATGGAATGGACGGATGCCGGGCCTTTAGGTCAGGCGGAAGTCGACGTGAGGCTTCGGAAATAACCTCAAGGCACCGGGTAACAGCATAGACCGTGCGCTCATCCGCAAGAAAAGCGTCGTAATCGAACCCCGTGACGAAATTCTCGGCGAGGTCGATATGGTGCAAGATGTCGCGGAGGGCGGGGAGCGGCGATTTAGAAGGCATAGACCGCGTCGGCGGACGCCGCCGGCTGAACATAGGGTTTCAGGCCGTCGCGGCTTACCACATCGACGGGGCCATCAAACAAACTGGCGATATACTCTTTGAGTCCTGCGTAATCGAAAACGGTGATGTGAGCATCGGGATCAACCTCGATCATGATGTCGGTGTCACTATCGGGGCGGTTATCGCCGCGTACACGCGAACCGAAGAGCGCGGCATGGGCGACTCCGCGCGCCCGCAAGGCAGCCTCGTTTTCCCGAAGCTTCGCAAGGATTTCCCCAGCGTCCATAGTGCTTTTGTAGCACAAAAGACGGTTATTCGCACGTGGAAAAGGAGATCCGAGAGGCTCGATACCGCGGGAGCACGCCGATCGTCAGTAGCCGATTAGGGTGTAACGCTGGAGAACGCAGACCTCGCCATGTTGGTTGGTGTAGCTGACCTCGTAGGTGTGAAAGACCATGGTTCCTAATTTTCCTTCGGATTCCCGCAGATCGGCCAGCTTGGTCTGAACCGTTATGCGGTCGCCGGGGCGGATCGGGTGGAAGAACTCCCACTCCGAGCCGCCGTCCAGTCCGCGCTTGGGCAGTTGGAAGGGGAGCTTCAGGAAGATTCCGCCAAGCATCCGGCCAAAGGTGGGCGGGGCGATCATGCTTCCGAATCGGGTCTTGCGCGCTGCCTGTTCGTCGTTGAACAAGGGATTGGAGTCTTCGATTGCGCGGGCGAACTTGCGAATCGCGCCGGGTTCGATTTCATAGGTCACCGGACGGGTGCTAAAGCCCACCGCCTTCATCATCTCGTCGGTCAGGATCTTGTTTGCCATCGATTCGCCCTCAGCTTTCGGGCAACAACGCCCGGTTGAGGCAGCCCGCGTCAAGTGTAGTTAGTCTCAAATCAGCGGACGTGCAATGGGGGCAGGTTTGAAGAGAGCCGGCGGAGGGAGGACACGGAGAGCAGAAGACCGGCACGGAGGCCGGCGCTACGGCAGAATCCTGCTTACGCTTTTGGGTAGTGTTGCGAAAGGAGCCACCGGCCTGTCTCCGACAGCATCACACCGGCGCGAATGGAAACTCAGGACTGGGCGTGTTGCTCCTCGGGCTTGAAATGCGGAATCACATGCTTGCTCATCAACTCCATGCTGTGGGTCACTTTGGCGCTGTCCAGGCCGCCCATCCGCGTCCAACACAGCAACTGGGTGGCGCCAAAGCGCGCTTTCAAAGTTGAGATCTGTTCGATGCAGGATTCACGGTCGCCGCAGACCACGGCGCCGGCGGCCTTCAACTCGTCCCAGTTGATCGAGGCGCAAATGGTGCGCAGTTGCTCGTAGATCTCGTAGCCCTCCGACGCCTGCTGGCCGGCCGCCGGCACCATGTACTTGGCCAGCGTGCGATAGGTCCACAGCACCGGGCCGGTAAAGTCGCGCCGCGCCTGCTCCTCGGTCTCGCCGCAGTAAACCATGCATAGCACGCCGATATCCCGCGCCGCGGTTGGATTGGGTGCCAGCCGCAGGCCGTCGTGGTAACGCTTGATCAATCTGGCGGCGGTATCGCCGTAAAAGCCGAAGGCGGGAGCGCACAGCAGGTTCAACCCGCGCTTGCCGGCGGCGCCGAAACTGTCCCCGCTGACCGCCGCCACCCACACTGGAGGATGGGGCTTTTGCAGCGGTTTGGGCGACACCTGGTCCACTTCGAATCTGAAGTGCCTGCCCGGGTAGTACAGCCTTTGTTGGGTCCAGCATTGCAGAATAACGTCGAGGGCTTCGTCAAAAATTTCGTGCGATTGACTCTGATCAACGTGAAAGCCCCGGTATTCAATGGGTTGGAAGCCGCGCCCGACGCCGAAATCGACCCGCCCGTCGCTGATCAGGTCGAGCAGCGCAATCTCCTCCGCGATGCGCACCGGATGGTTGAAGGGGAGCACGGCGACCCCCGTTCCGAGGCGGAGGTTTTTGGTCTGTGGCGCCACGGCGGCCAGGGTCAGTGCCGGCGACGCGCAAAACCCATACTCCGAGAAGTGATGTTCGGAGGCCCAGACCGAATCGAAACCCAAGTCCTCGGCGCTGCGCATCAGGTTGATCTCTTCCTTGAGCACCTGGTGCTCACTCTTGGCGGCCGGGTTTTCAAATAGATGAAGCATCCCGAATTTCATAAAGTCACCCTCACCCTCTCCCTGGTCAGGAAGAGGGCAGCAGAAAGCTCTAACGGAAAACCTATCCCCACTTCATGGTAGAAAGCAGATTTGGTGCCAAGTTGCGAGCGGTGGCCGTCTGAGTTAGCGGGCCACGAAAATCATCAGCATGAGGGCAACCAGGGATAGCGCGGACCGCACGGCGTGAAGGCTGCCCCAGCGGACCAGCAAGGTTCTTGCCTCCTCGCTCGACGCGTCCAGTGCCTGATCCTCCAGGCGTGCGTTCGTCGGCCACATAACTAACAGCGTGAATGGTACCACCAACCCCAACGCGAGCCCTGCGACGAGCCATACGCGGCCGTCGCCATGCAGCCACGCGGCAATCCCCAGGATGGTGCCTGCGACCGCCAATGATGCCTGCATCAGCGTTGCGCGATGATAGCTGGGCCGCCACTGAGTAATCGCAGTTTGGGTCGAGCAACTCAATCGCGCGGGATGCTCGACCAGTGTTATGTACACCGCGGCGCCGCTGAACAAAGCGGTCGTCAGAGTGGTAAGCTCGGCTAACACCATCACCTACTCCTTGACAGGCGCATACCCGCGACCGCTGACTTAGAGCGCGGCGCCGCTATCGGCGCCCAGCATCGCGCGGCGAATCAACTTAATCGGTAATCCTCCCTGAGCCAGGAAAGCGTCGTGGAATTCGCCCAGATCGAACGCCGCTCCCTGTTTGCGCCTTAGATCCTCGCGCAGCTTCAGGATCATGAACTTGCCGAGCTGGTAGCGCAGGTAACCGGGATCCTGCGTCCCACGCAGCGCCTCCATCATGGCGTTGTTCGGGGTCATGTAGGCGTTGATGTGGAAGAATTGCTCGGCCTGTGGGACCGTCATCGAACCGGTATGCATCGCGATCGCCACCAGGTAGCGGCACACGCGCTGCAGCGCCATTTGCAACTGCGTCAGGCGATAGTCCGGTTCGCCGCCGTGCAACCCCTCGTCCAGCATCATCTGCTCGCAATAAAAGGCCCATCCCTCGATGTTGGCGCCGGAGGAAAACAACGAGCGCACCAGGTCGGGATTGTCGCGATCATCGAGGAACTGAACGAAATGACCCGGATAGACCTCGTGCACCGAGGTATTCGATATCGCCGTTGAGGAAAAGAACGCCAGCAATTGCTCGGTGCGCTTGGGCGGCCATGACGGGTCGGGAAGGGTCACATAAAAGTACGCCGCCAGCACCTTCTTCTCGAGCGGACCCGGCGTATCCATCGAGGCGAAGGTGGTAGCCCGCGCATACGGCGGAGTCTCGCGGACCAGCGGCTGCTGCGCGGACTCGATCGTCGCAATATGGTGCTCGATCACGAAGGCGCGCAGCTGCGCAAGCCCGGCGCTGGCGGTCGCAATCAGCTTGGCCGGCGCGGGATGCTGGCTGCTCAAGGCCTGGAAGACTTCCTCGGGCAGACGATGGCTGTCGATGAGCGCCGCGGTGCGCTTGAATTGGTCCTGCAGGCGCGCCAGCTCATCGCGGCCCAGCTTTTCCAGCCGGTCTAGCGGGGTGTCGACCATGTCGTCGTCCGCCAGCATCCGCCCGAACGCATGCGGACCCAACCTGATGCCGCCTGAGGCCCGGGCGCGAAAGCTTTCCAGCCAGTGCTGATACTTGACAATCGCCGCGATCAGCCGGTCATTGGCGTCCAGAAAGTTCCGCTTCGCCGCGCCCGCGGGGACGCTCGCAAACGCGAGCGGCACGTCGCTGCGGAAAAATCCAATCGTGGCCGGCATCTGCTCCAACGCAATGTCGACCGCGACCTTCGACGTAGCGGCGGCCTTCAGGTTGCGGCGCGCCTGCTCCAGCTTTCCGATGGCCGCCCGCTCGCGCGCCGCAACCGAGCCCATCCGCTGGACCAGGGGCGCGAAATCGCGCTTGATCAGGCTGTCCACCGCCGCCGTGGACAGGTAGACGCCGGGGTCGCTGCGATAGAACTTCACTTTCTCGTCCCACAACAACTCCTCGTCCAGATTCGCAACCAGCCACTCGCGGTCGGCCTCGTTGGGTGGGGACAAAGCGGCATGCCAGGACGAAAAGCGCGCTTTCCAATCATGGGCATGGCTGATCCTGGCCCGGATGCCGGAGGGCGACAGATCGCCCAGCCGGTCGTCGAAGCGATGGTCGCCGGCTTCGGTCGCGCGTTCGGGAAACAGGCGCATCTCGCTGTCGATAAACCGCGCCACTATCGCGCGGAATTGCCCGTCGGCGGCGCTCGACGAAGTCGGCGGCGGCGCGCACCACGCCGCGCGCTTCGCTATTGCGATAGCGCAGGCGCCGATCAGAAGAGCAAACGCGCTGAAGTATCTGTTGGAGCGGGTTTTTGCCGTCGCCATCCGGTGTTCATCGCCTCTCAATCGATCGAGAAGTCCACGCCCGGGGCCTTACCCTTGTCCTTGTTCCCCGCGGAGCCGACAGTGGGCGCGATCACGGCCAGGCGCACCGGATCTACCTGCTTGCCCAGGTAGCGGCGTACCGCGACCGCCCTGGCATTAGCCAGCTCCTTCAGATTCTCGTCAGTGACCTTCGTATTGTCCGCCAGGAGCTTTTTCATTTCGTCGGGCGGAAGCGACTTGTTCAGTCCCAGAAAGTTGCGCGGCTTATCGAATTTGGCCTGCTTGTAAACGAGCTTCAGGTACTTGTCGTATTCATCCGGAGTCAGTGTGACGGTGGCCACGTCGGCGGTCTCGCCGCGCTCTCTGATCTCCTTTACCTTTTGCGCCTTGACCAGCCGATCGACTATAGCGGCGCGCAAACCGGGAGGGTCGAGGCTCGGATCGACCCGCCCGGACATTGTCAGCCGCAGCCCCGGCCGGCTCTGCATCGCCTTGGCCAGGGTGTTTAGCTGCGAGGTAGCGGCGGGCGTGAGCGTGGACAGCCCGGCGGCGAATGCCACATGGTCCAGGTTCTGTTTCGACCCAGTCCCGCCCACCACCGAAGCGAGCATGTTAAAGGGCGAAGCCACCACCTTCAGGATCAGATTTGTCAGCGCCTGCAGGACAAGCGCGCCGATGCTGAACTGCGGGTCGTTAAGCGAGCCCGACACGGGCAACGTCAGATCGATTTCGCCGCGGGAATTTTTGAGCAGCGAGACGGCCAGCGCAAATGGCAGGTTGATCGCGTTGGGGCTCGGCACTTTGTCGCCGAAAGTGAGCTGGCTCAAGAACAGGTGATTGCTGGCTGTAAGCTGACCATTTTGAAGTTGATAATGAACGTCGACGTTGAGGGTGCCCTTGGTGATGGGGTAACCCGTGTACTTGGCCGAATAGGGACTCAGGTTGGTCAGCTCAACTCCCTCGGCTTTGGCCTTGAGGTCGATAAAAGCCTCGGGCGCAAGCGGGCTTACGGAACCGGTAATATCAATCGGCGCGCTGGAATTGATTTGGCCCTGCAACTCGACCTCGGCGGGCTTGGTCGAGCGGGTGCCAAAGCCGCCAATTTTGCCACCAATGTCAGTGAGATCCGCTGTGTAATGAGGCTGTATAAAATTGTCGGTATAGTTGATCGACCCGCCTTGCAGCGTAATCCGGCCCAGCCTGATGTTGGCGTCAATGGGCGGCTTCGCTGGCGCGGCGGCGGTAGTTTGCGATGGCTTGGTGGCCGGGACCGGCGGGCTGACATTGCCCGGATTGGCATGGGTAATCGAGGTGGGCGCCGCTTGCGGGTTGG
This sequence comes from Binataceae bacterium (SeqCode), assembly GCA_035939115.1. Classification (GTDB taxonomy): domain Bacteria; phylum Desulfobacterota; class Binatia; order Binatales; family Binataceae; genus JAJPJA01. The sequence continues at coordinate 18,357 of DASZGF010000116.1, read as the reverse complement.
CGATGAGGTCGCTCAGGTTAAGTTTGGCGTTGCTGTTTAGGATCACCCGCGCATAAAAATCCGCAAGTGCCACCTCGCCGACCACCACGCGCGGCGGCCCATTGCCGATGTTGGCATCGATTCCGGAAGCACGCAGCGCAGCCCAGCGCAGGAATCTTTCATTGGTCACCTTGTCGGCCATGCGCAGGTTTACCACCATGGCGTTACCGCGATAGCGCAAATTGAAATTTTCCTGTCTGCGGGACACTTCAAGATCGCCGTCCATGGTCAATGCGGCGCGGTTAAGTTTCGCGTTGAGCCGGCTGGCCAGATAGACATCCGCCGGCGACAGGTCGATTCTGGTGGTCACGACATGCAGTTTTGCGGCGGGCGGATTGACACCGACGGTCCCATCGATTTTGAAACCGCCGGCGGGTTTCAGCGCCGCGTCTATCTCCAGGGCGATCGGTTTGGTCAAATCGTTCGAGATGTCCTTCAAATGAAGGTTGAGCGGTGCCGCTTTTATGACGATCGGCCGGGGCCCGCTGTCGTCTTCAACCTCGGTCTCGACATTCTCCACCGCAATCGACGCGACCCGGTATTGCCACACCGGGGCAGGAGGCGGCGCAAGCTTGGGCGCGGCGTTCGGAACAATCATCACCGGCTGGCTTTGAACTCCGATCCCCGCGCTCCGGCCGGGCGCCGGCGCGCCGGTGGGCGCCATCGCTGGGGACTGCGGCGGGCGCATGAACGCATCCAGACTGACAGTGCCGTTGGCGCTGCGCCGCATGGATAACCGCAGTCCGTCCAGCCGCACTTCCTTGACCGCCGCCCGGCGCGCATTCAGATCGACCTGGTCCAGCGCAACGCTGAGATTTTTCAATTGCACAGGCTGCTGCGTGTCGCCCGGCGCGCGCAGTTCCAGGCTGTCGAGGGAAAGGCCCGCCGGTTGCACATGCACATTGAATTTGCCGGCGGCAAAATCCGTTTGTACCTGCGCCTTCGAGCTCAATTTACCCGAGACAATCGTTCCGGCCCAAAACGGCTGGGCGTAGGCTTGCAGGGGCGGCAGGTCGATCTTGTCCAGCGTAGCCTGGGTCGCTGCGCGCGAGTGTGGCAGATCAAGAGTTCCTGTCAGCGCCAGCGAGCCATCGCCTAGATGCGCCTGGAGCTGGAACGCAACCGGCGGCGCCTGCTTGTTGGTGGCAAAATTCTTAAACCCGACGTGCACGCTCTTAAGGGCCAGCGCCACCGGAGCGGCGTCGCCGTTGTCGCGCAGATTGATCTCGCTGTGGGCGAGGTCAAACGAACGCACGAACAGGTAAAACGGTGCGGCTTCCTTATTTTTCGGCTGCGCAGCCTGCTTTGACGGAGCGAAAGCGGCGATCAGCGGCGTCAAGTTGGTAGTCCCGCCCGGTTTGCGTACCAGGCCGGCGCTCAGACCATCGACGCCAACATCGCCCACAATCGCGATCTGCTGCAGCGGCTCGAGGTCGGTCAGCGCCACCTTCGCGCTTTTGAAGCTGACCAGCGGCGCGTTGGAAGCGTCGCGTACGTCCAGAGCTTCCACATCGATGGTTCCGCCCAGCCTGATGACCGGCCCGGACTCGGGCTGCACAAAATGCACCTGCAACTTGCTCGACAGTGTGCCGCGCGGAATTTTGATCGGGATTGTATGGGCGAGATACGCCGCAACGCGTGTAAGGTCGAGGCCTTTGAGCTTTAGGTCAAGCGTGGACTCGGGCGTGGAGGCAAAGGGCTTGGACAGGCCCATAACTCGAAACGGGCTGCCGTCGATTACCATCCGAACCAGGGGTTGCACGAAGATCTCGGTGTCGGCCGGCAGGTTGGCGATAAAGGGAACGGCAATTTGAATGCGGTCCAGCTTGTGATGTTCGTTAAAGCCCTGATCGTCGAACCATACCTGACCCTCGTTGAGCCGAATATTGGATAGCGCGAAATGAAAGCGCTTGCCGGAGGAAGGTGCGGGCGGCGGCGGGCCCGGCGTTTCGATGATGTCGGAGAAGTTGAAGCGCTGCGCCGCGGTGCGCACGATATGCACCGCGGGATGGTCGATCGTCAGCTCCTGGATAATCGGAGCCAGCCGGTAGAGCGAACTCCACGACGCCTTGATCCGAATCTGTCCGACATAGGCAAATTTCTGCGAGTCGTCGCGTTCGCCGATGAGCAAATCTTTGGCGCTCAGGCGCAGAGTGTAGGGGTTGAACCTGACCGTACCGACGTAAACCTGCCGATGCAGCGCCGCGGCTAATCGCCCGCGGGCCAGATAACGGAGCAGCGACGGAACGCCGAAGAACCCCGCCAGGGTAAAAATCGCGAACGCGGCGAATACGATCAGGACGATCGTACGCAGCCAGCGAGAACGCCCCACATGGGCGGCGCGAGCAATCCAGTCTCCGGCCAATCCCATCCGCGATCCTTCGGCGAGCAGCGCCCCGCTCTGACCTCACTCCCTCCATCATTCATCTACCAAAGGCGCTGCTGCGCGAGCTCATGTCCGCCGGTATAACAGACCCGCGCAACTCTGATCCATCCCGAATCTCCGGCAAACTTTTCCAACACACTCCTGATCGCAGGTGTGTTTTACGCGTATAAAGTCTCCGTTTTGTAACTCCACTTATCGCTGCTACATTGCCCTGAACGGCAGTTTGACAAACCGGAGGCTTCTGCGATAGAGCCAACGCAAAACGTGCGTTCAGGGGATGAACATGGTGCGTAGAACTTTCCTGTTGTCTATCTTTGTGGGTGCGCTGGCGATGCTCACGGGGGTCGCGGCCGCCCAGCAGCTTGACACCTTCGATCAAAAATTAATCGATGAGATGGCTCCCGCGAGCTCGACCGAAACCATCCCACTCGGCACCAAAATCACAACGTCCAACTGGCAGCAATACCGCAAATTCATGACGATCAGCATGCAGGCATTCCTGAGCGGTAAGTACTTCTGGAAAATGGGAAGCGGTCCTGAGGACTATATCGAGGTTGGGCCTACGATTCCGATCGTCCTTCCCACCAAGTACCTGGCGGACACCGAAAAATATTCCGGTCAGGCCCAGGTGGTAAAATTGCCCTCAGGCAGTTACAACATCAAGAATTACAGCGCCGGGATTCCCTTTCCCAATCCAAATCCGGCCGACCCGGACGTCGGGGGAAAACTGCTGTACAACCTCTACTACACCTATATTCCCAGCATGTACTGGTCTTCCTATCCGGTCGCATTTGTCGACCGTTTCTTCAACGCCACCGGCAGCACCGGAATCCAGTTGTTCTTCAAATTGTCGCACGTCAGCGATGTCGGCGAGCCGATTACGAACCCGCAGTCCAATGGTATCTATCTTTCGATTTACGATCAGTCCGTGACCCCCGAGCAGTCGAAGTACCTCACCGCGATGGCGATTTTTCCTGACGACCCCAACCGCATTCCCGAACTCTACGTGTTCCTGCCTTCGCTGCGCCGTTCCTTAAGATTATCCAGCACGGCGCGCTGTTCCCCGCTTCAAGGCACCGACTGGACCAACGACGATCAAAGGGGCGGGTTCAGCGGAATACCAAACTGGTTCGAGCCGCACTTTCTGGGCGAGAAGAAAATTCTGTTGGATGCACACGGGGAATGGAACGCCAATGCGAGTGAAAGCGGCAACTATCTCGCCAATTGGGTCTATGGCGGGCACGCCAGCGGATTTGTCAAGCCGCAACGGAACAAATTCGAACTTCGTGATGTTTACGTTCTCGATTTGGTGCCCAATACAGACACCAAATCGTTCTATTGTTATTCCCATCGGGTGCTGTATCTCGACAAGCAGTTGGCATACACCGCGGACCACGTCGACACCTGGGATCGCAACCTGAAGCTGTGGAAGTTGCAGTTTGTGTTCAGAGGTCCCACCACGGCGATTCCCCCGGACCTAAACGGTCAGAAGGGCTTTGTCCTGCCCTCGGGTGGAGAGGATGCGGTCATCTATGACGTGCAAGCCGACCACGCCAGCGTCGCCTGGCCAGCTTCGCCGCCGACCATCAATTCCGCGGTTCCCGTGCAGTACCACAACCTGGGGCTTTACGCCTTACCCAGTGGTCTGAACCAGATTATGAGGTGACCGCTGGCCTCCAGCAGGCTGTGGAAAAGTAGGTTTTTCACGGCCTGCTCCTGGTTTCATTCTCTCCGAGCCTCGGCGTCATAGCGCTCCTCGCCGGCTCTGCTTTTCGCATCCAGCCGCTGGGGCGGACATCCTTGGCCGCCGCTAATGGCGGGCGGACTCACTTTTGCAGACGGGCAGCCAGCAGTTTGACTAATCTAGCGAACGTTAGTTAAAATCCAAGGATCTTTTACGCAAGAAAGGCTTCACAATGCTTCGAGATACAATTCTCAAATGGGCTGTGGTGGTGATGGGCGCCGTCGTGCTCACCGCGGCGACCACCGCCTTAGCCCAGGACCTGGGCACTTACGACGACAAATTGATTGCGCAACTTAGCCCGGCCGACTCGGCGGACAGCATACCGCCGGGCACGAAGATTACGGCGGCCAACTGGCAGCAGTACCGGAAGTTCATGACCATCAGCCTGCAGGCGTTCATGAGCGGAAAGTACTACTGGAACATGGGTTCAGAACCAGACCACTATATCGAAGTCGGACCCACGATTCCCACCGAACTTCCGGGCAAGTACATCTCCGATACGGAAAAATACTCGGGCCAGGCACAGTTGGTGAAATTGCCCTCGGGAGCCTACGAGATCAAAAACTACGCGGCCGGGATCCCGTTTCCCCATCCCTCCGGACCGGATATGGCGGCACAACTGCTCTATAACTTTTATTATACCTATATCCCCGGAATATATACTGGCTATTACAATCTGGCACTAATTGACAGTTATGGCAGCATCGCACAGAACCAGAGCAGGCAGATTTTCTTTAAGCTGTCACACGTCAGCGACGCCGGCGAGCCGATGACGAACCCGCAGGCCAACGGCTTGTACCTGTCGATAAACAACGAGGTGCTGTCGCCGGAGCAGTCCAAATACACCACCGCCATGTCGCTGTTTCCCGACGATCCCCGGCGCGTGCCGGAACTTTATGTTTTCCTGCCCTCGCTGAGGCGCTCGCTGCGGTTGTCCAGCGTGGCCCGCTGTGCGCCTTTGCAGGGAACCGACTGGACCAATGATGACCAGAGGGGCGGCTTCAGCGGGATTCCCAACTGGTTTACGCCGCGCTACCTGGGCGAGAAAAAGCTCCTCTTCATGGTCCATTCGCAGTGGCAGTCCAAGGCCAGTCAAGACGATAAGTTTATCGGCAGTTTCACGCTGACCGGCAAGGCTTTCGGATGGCCCAAGGCGCAGGAAACCAAGGTCGAACTGCGCGATGTGTACGTGATCGACCTGGTACCCACCGCCGAAATGAAGGCGAGCTATTGCTACTCGCACCGGGTGCTGTACCTGGACAAAGATCTGGCATACACGGCCGACCAGGCCGACACCTGGGACCGTAACGGCAAGCTGTGGAAGCTCCAATTCATCCCCCGCGGCGCCACTACGGCAATCCCCTCGGATCTGACCGGCAAGAGCAGCTTTGTGATGCCGTCGGGAGGAGAACTGGGCGTCATCTACGACATCCAGGCCAACCACGCCAGCATCGCCTGGCCGAGCACGCCGCCGACGCTCCTTTCAAAGGCGCCCAAGGAACTGCACGACCTGTCGATCTACGCTTTGCCCAGCGGGCTTAACCAGATCATGAAGTGATGATGAGCCGCGTGCGGGGCCGTCGCCAAATGGCGCACGGCGCCCGCGCGGCGCTCATTGCGACGACGGCCTTACGGCCTCGCCCGCGCGGGTCATAAGCGCTAACTTGATCGCGGGCGGCGGCCCCCCACTGGCCACTGACTGGGTTGGCGCCGATAATCTGCGCAGTTTCCCAGGGCACTGTCCTAATTCGGGGTTGAGTGTCCTAAGTTGAAATGCAGGGTGTCCTAATTTCCTTTGAGGCGCGGATCGTCGCTGGCGACGCACTAAGAAGAACGAACAGCCGGAGATAGGTACGCGCCACTAGAAGTGCTGCTTGTGCGCAACTCCTCCACCGGGAGGATTCACCACTGAGAGACAAATACCCACTGGCATCGTGACCGGAAGGGCGACTACATCAGCGATCACCCAGCCCAGGGGTGCGGGTTTGTAAGGGCGACCAGTGTCGGCTCGGTCGTAATTCGTAAACCAGCACGAGAGGAACAGCCCGAAGTAGGCACTACAGAGAGGATTGTCCTCATTTGGCCCGCCTCCGACTTCAGTCGAGCGGCCGGCCGCGAAGGTCAGGGCAGTGCCGGGCGCGAAGGTCAGGGCAGCAGCAAGGACCAAGGCGAGCGCGGCGGCGTGGCGGGGTTTCATTGGCTGAGATTTGCGATCTGCTTCTTAATTTCCTCCCAATGCCCGGTGATTACACTGAGACTCATTTGGGCACTGGCGCGCTTGGTCTCTAGCTTCCCCATCGTCTGTTGGTGCCTGTCCATTCCATCGCCTGCGACCTGGAGGTTATGAGCGGCGAAGTTGGTCTTTTGCGCTAGGCTCTCAAGTTGCGCTCCTTAGAGCGTTGCGCCCGCTTTCGGGTTGCTTATTACTGTGCCAGTAGCAACTCGTGGTCGCAATCCTGAACGGTATCGTGCCAGCGTATCCGCTCATTGTTGCGGTAGCGAGGTCCTCTTGGAGAGTTTCTCTGATACTCATGATTGCTTAGCTTTCCCCTTGTGATTGAGAATGGCCGTCATCGCCTGAATCGGCTAGGATTTCCTTATCCAATTCAAGCTTCGCGATAAGCCGCTCGATTTCCTTTGCGCCCACGTGGCCGTTAACTATGAGCCGAAAACTGGGGGTAGTGTCCTAATTTGAAAGCGCGGCGGCAATCAATTCCTCCATCGTCCATAAATGATCGACCACGCCGTGGGCCAGCGCTGGCGTCATCCCGAGCGTCTTGTGAATCCGTACCAGATTGTAATAGGCGAAATGAAGGCCAACTGCCGCCGCGTGATTCACCCGCTTCTTACTGAATCCGTTGGTTAAGCGAGTAAACCGCCGCATGCTCATGCGCATCGTCAGATTTTGACGCTCCACGTAACTGGTCGATATGTGCTCAGGGTGCGGCTGGCCGATAAGATCGTCTTTTTGGCACTCGACCATAGACGGTGGAGAGTATCGCCCTCGCCCGACGTTCAATTCGGACGCGAAAATCTTAATGATCTGGGCGTAGTCTACATTCCGGTCAAAGGCTCGCGCGATCGCGCCCATAATAGGGCTGGAACGCATCGGTCGTAATTTGTGGCCGATTTACCAGCCGATCACGCAAATCGTTGACGAACAGCGCCGTATCGTTCCAAGTGCGCTTCCCGACGTGCCAGCACGCCACCAGCTTGGTGTCGGCATCCAAAGCAACGAACGTGTAGAGGTCGCCGAACTCGTCCGCTTTGTCGAGCCGCCGTGCCGTCTTCTGCTTCATGCCGACATACGCCCAAATCTCGTCAAGCTGAAGGCGCTGGCAGGTAAGCCCCCGCATCATTTCATCCATCAATCGGTCGCAGCCTTCGCCTACACGAACCGCCAGCCGCATGATCGTGTCGCGATGGATTCCAGTCATGCGCTCTACGCTGCGGATCGAGTTACCTTCAACTAGGGCCGAAACGACCGTCGTCTGTTCGGTTGCGCTCAGCTTGTTCATGTAAGCAATTATGCTTGACCGCTATGGATAGTCAAGGTCGACGACGAGCGCAATTTGTGAGTAACGTGATTTATTGTCATGTCCGAAAAAGGGAGAAGGCGTGTCTCAGCGAGATTCTAGGGGCGTAAACGCTAGCAGCTTGTACTTGGGGGGCTCTTCTCCACGACGGGTTATCTCCACCCTGACGCTATAAACTCTGGATCGGCCCAAGACAATTTCCTGATCGAAAGGAAGGTTCCTTTGAAGCTCTCTAGTGATAGTACCCCTGATGATTTCAGAGGTATCTAAATTGTAAAATTCAAAGCGCGGTGCTTTTCGCGTATAACCGACAAGGAGACCGCGCAGGGACGCGGTTTCTTTTAGGACTGGACTGGCCTGCTCAATTAATCCACGAACTGCGGGTCGCGTCTCCTGTGCCGTTTCATAGTCCACATAAGCCGCGCCCTCATGCCACTGTGCAAGTACCTCAACTTCGTTGAAGTCCAACGTTTTTAAAAAATCTTCATAAGCGAATTTGACTCCCGGTGCGGCTTTGTCCAGGACTTCGGTGAGACGTTCGCTATCGTAGGTTGCTTCTATTAAATCCCGATAAGTGGAGGCGATGCGTGAAAAAAGATTGGGGTCTTGGAGATGGAGCCGCAGTTTGAAAGAACCGCGTTCTGCTGACTCGGCGGATAGCTGTGCCCTTTCCGCACCATACATAGGGGCGATGGCATTCCACAGCGCTTGAAGTGTGGACATGATAGCACTGAGACGCCCAAAGGACACTGCACCTTGGCTGTGCTCATCAGGTGTACCGAGCGAGAAAAATGCGGGTTGAGCAGTTCCTATAAGGGTTACTGGCGGATGAAAATTAGAGCCGGGCAGTAGGGCGCTGCGTTCAGGCAGCGCGTCTGGCGGAATAGAGGACTTCGTTATCTCCCAAACATGTAATGGCCGGTCGTCGTATGAATAATCAGCCAAGAGTATTCGCGGTTTCAAAATAGCTGAGCGTACAGAAACCGCACCAAGTTTAAGCGCTTGAACCTCAAGTTGTGAAGCGGGAGACTGAACCCAACGAACAGCCTCATCGTCGCTGTCAACCGCCAAAGCAAGAAACTGACTAGACCCCTCTTCCAAAACTTCAAGCTGCGGGCCTTCGTATTCAATGAGAACCTCTCTAACCTTGCGGTTAGAGACGAGCGTGGTCATACTCTCTTGCTTAGGCAGTTCCCAGGCGTGTTTCATCGGACCACGCGGAAAAGGTTTGAGCATCCCTGATGACATTGAAAACGAAGCCACAAGGAGTGATGGTTCTTATCTTGTCCTGTTTGTTTATACTTGCCGTGCTCAGGGACTAAATCGGCCTGAGCTATCTGTTTTGCTTTCAGCCGTGGCTACGCGCGCCGGGTAGCGTCTGCGATCTCTAAATCGATAAAACAGGAGAGCGAAGCTCGCCGACAATCACTTCCGTTCCCTCGTTTCAGTTCCAGCCAACTCTTATAGTCCTCGTCGGAACCATCGACAAGGCGGAAAAAAGCACCGTTTGTAGGAGTGGTCGAAGAATCTGGGCAATTTGCCGGGAAATGTATCGGCCATTCGGATGTCGAAGCCATGACATCCTGTAGTGCGTAATCTACGCCGCTGTCAAACCCCATGCAAGCCAACCCAATCTCAAGGTTCTTTTGACCACCTTTTTTGGGCAGCCTTTTTGGCAATTTCTCTTAATCGTCTCGCTGACAACTTTTCCGCCCGCGCCTTTCCACCTTTTAATCCACCCAAGCGGCCAAGCGCCACAGCAGCGGGATTCTTCGCTTTGTTCTCTTCGGGCTCTTCCGGCGATAGATCGCCCGCTATGGCGTCGATCAGGTTAGCCGCCATCTGGTTCACGTCGGGTTTGCCGGTCCTTGAGCGCTTAGGCATAGTCCGAATGATGACAGACTCCTGATCTAAAGTCGAATCTGGCGGTGAGACAATGAAGAGAGACTTCGCGCTTCGGATCGATTCACTCTTGGCCGGGGTTCGGTCGAGCCTCGACGCGATTGTCGAATACATGCGGCATCATGTTCCGGTCGGCGACTTATCCGATGAAGAATTCAAGAAGTATGTTCAATTTATCGGCAGGAGTATGGGCGAAACGGTCAAGATCTCGGATCGCCTATACAAGGAGTTCCCTGACATCGTTCCACGTGAATTGAAAAGCGACAGAAAACCAAATTAGGACACTACCAAACTGGGCCACGCGGTTGCTCAAAGCGCGGGAACGTGTCAGAAAGATAGGTTGCAGCGGGGTCGTAGTTCAGCCCGGTTAGAACGCCGGCCTGTCACGTCGGAAGTCGTGGGTTCAAATCCCATCGGCCCCGCCAATTATTTGCTCACGAGCTGCGCGGACGCGGCCGGCGGCGCAATTGTAATGGAAGTGTGAGGCTTTGAAACTCAGCGAACAAACCAAAAGCATGACGCACGAGGCGGCTCTGCGCGACCGGCGTTGGGTCGTGATCGACGCAGCCGAGGCGTCGTTAGGTCGCGTCGCGTCGCGGGCGGCGAGCATCCTGCGCGGCAAACACCGGCCCGATTTCACTCCCAACCAGGACGCCGGCGACTTTGTGGTGATCATCAACGCCGCCAAAGTGCGCCTGACCGGAGCCAAATTGGACAGCAAAATCTACCATCGCCACACCGGTTATCCGGGCGGCCTCCGATCGGTCAGCGCCGGGCGGCTGTTGGAGACCCGGCCGGAACGGATGATCGAGATGGCGGTGCGGGGGATGCTGCCCAAGAACCGGCTGGCACGCCGCCTGTTCACCAAGCTCAAGATCTACAAGGGCGCCGAGCATCCGCACGCCGCGCAAAAGCCCGAAGCCGTCAAACTCAGCTAGGACTGTTCATGGCAGACAAAAAACAGCTCTCCTACGCCACCGGCAAGCGCAAGACTGCGGTCGCCCGGGTCCGCCTGCTGCCGGGCTCCGGCACCATCACCATCAACAAGCGGGGCTTCGAGGACTACTTTCCGCGCGAGACCGCCCGCATGCGCATTCTGGAGCCACTGCAGATCACGGAAACCGCGGCGCAGTACGACATAATCGCGGAGGTCAACGGCGGGGGCACTTCGGCCCAGGCCGACGCCGTGCGCCACGGCATCTCGCGGGCGTTGCTCGTGGTAGCCGACACGTTGCGTCCGACCTTGCGCAAGGCGGGGATGCTGACGCGCGACCCCCGGGCCGTGGAACGCAAGAAATACGGGCGCCACAAGGCGCGCAAGCGGCCCCAGTACTCCAAGCGCTAAATTTACAATTCCAGACCGGTTCAGAGGCGGCAGCCCCAGGCTACCGCCTCTTTTTTTCTTTAAGTTAATAAAACTAAGCCAGCCCGACCTATAAGGTTGACTATGGGCGCATGGAACAATAAAAAAGCTACGTTATATACAAAACCTTTCACCTAATGGTGCTTGCCGTGCACGTGAGATTGATTGAAAAGGGAAAGCTTCGTTGGGCTAGATTGATTCTGGGTCAGCTTTTCTGCTGGCCATCGCCTGCTCCGCAGCCCGGGCGCAAAACACGGTCGGGACCGTGTCCGAGCTCACCGGCACTGCCCATCTCGAACGTGGTGGAACCACGCAGCCGGTAACCAGCGGGATGGCGATTAATTTGAAGGATAAATTGACCACCGACGCTGGCGCCCATCTGACCATCACGCTGAGTGATAACAGCAAGCTCGACCTGGCCGAGCAAAGCACCTTGGTCATCGACGAGCAGGTGGTGGGCGCGGGGGGACCGCAGACGACCAAGGTTAGCCTGCTGGGCGGCCACCTCGATTCCCTGGTAACCAAGGCGCTACGGGGCACCGCCCCTAGTTTCGAGGTCAAGACCCCCAACGCCATCGCGGGCGTGCGCGGCACCAAGTTCGGGGTTGGTTTCGCACCTTCATCGCCGGTATGCGGTAACGCCCCCACCAGCGACGTTTCGGTGGCCGAGGGGACCGTGGAGGTCGCCAACGCCGCGAGTCCGAGCATAGGAATCGCGATCGAGGGAGGCTACGAAACCGTAGTTTGCGCCGGCAGACCGCCGCTGCCGCCGGGACCGCTGGGAATCGCGGGACCCGCTGGTACCGGCACCGCCGCGGGGGGCTTTGCCGGGTCCAGCCCGGGTGCGGGCGGAGCGCCACCTCCGGCGTGTCCGGTCTGTCCTCCGCCAGGCTGCTAGCAGGGTGTTGAAAAAAGCAATGTTGACGGGGTTCTTACGATAATGGCTTGCAACACCCTGCATAAAAACTGGCTGCCTTCCTTAAGCTTCTCTCCCTTTGGGAGAGATAAGAGAGAGGGAGCAGGCTGTGAATCTCCTTTTTCAACAGCCTGCTAGGTGTCCGTTTGGCAATTTGAGAGGATCGGTAAAATGGCCCGTTTGATTGCGGCGACACGAAAAGGTCATCTCCTTCGCAGCTTTTTGGTTGCCATAGCAGCGGCGCTATTCGCACCAGCGGCGCAAGCCCAAGTGGGCGGCACGACCCCGGTGGGGGCAGCCAATCCCTATCCGGATTTTTTCGATATCGCCACTCCGGGGCGATTCAGCTTGACGCTTTATGGTGGTGGATTCCTCAGCGACCAATATGGAACCACCCAGCAGGGCGTCCAGGCTGAACAGAGTCTAACCCGCTACGTGGGTATCGTCGGGCGCGCCACGGGCTACCAATTGTACATGGGGTCGGGCTTCGCCAACCCGCTTTCTCCCAATCCCGGCACGGCTAGCGGCAGCTCGCGTTATAACTTTGGGCGCTTTCAGGGCGGAATCGATTTCGCGGTCCTCCCAACCACCCACGTCTATATCCTGGGCGGTGACGATGGCGGAGACAGCCATCACGCGAACATCGAGGGCGACATTTCAAGCTGGTTGTTCGCCCATAGCCCCCATCCGCTAAACTTCCTGGTCAGTTCGGTCTATAGCTGGCAAAACGACATCAGCGCCAGTTCGATTGACCTGCGATGCGTCGTGCAATCGACCGAGGATTACCTGTTGATGGCCGGTGCCGGCGGCGTCATCTACGGCGGCGGCTTCGTGTCGGGTGTCGCGGGACAAGGGGGTCCAGACCTGGGAATTTACTACCGCCCGTGGCAAATCGGAATCGACGGCCAAGGTGGCTATGGCACGCCTCACGGTTACGGGCAGATCACGCTTTACAAGCAGTTCAGTTGGTCGGAGTAATCCACCGTCAAATCCATTGTTGTGCGGAGGCTTGTGCGAAGCGTTTTTCCATGTCGATCGCGCAGCCTAAACAGGCATTAACTGAGTTGGACAGTATAAACCGCGGTGACTTAGGGCATCCCAGGATGTGGATCGCGTCAAGCTATGCGACGGCGCGCTTCAGTGAGGTCAAAAGAGGATGAAAGCGAGGGGTCCTAGCTTCATGGGAAAGGCAGCACTTGCTGCCGGGCTAAGCGTGCTGCTTGCCTTGCTTGCCTATGGTCTGCGTAGAGCAGTGGCGGCGACCCCGATCCCCATAGGCACGGTGATGGTTGGTACCGGCAATGGGCATTATACTGAATACACTCAAAGCGGCACCCTGATCACACAGCTTGACACCACGAGCGGCGCCTCGGAGGAGACGGGCTGCGGTTTCGACCCGTTAACCGGGGACTTTTACACTACGAACTTTGCCTCGAATAGTGTTTCGAAATTCGATCCGACGGGCGCGTTTATCGCGCTCTTCGGAAGCGGCTACAACCTTCACCCGGAATCAATCGCTTTTGACGGGGCCAGTCCGGAGAACATATACGTCGGCCAGGCAGACGGTAGCCATGAGATTCTGAAGTTCGATACCAGCGGAAAACCGATCGGTTCATTTACGCCGACCACTGACGCCAGGGGCACGGACTGGATCGACCTGGCCAGCGACCGGTGCACCGTGTTCTACTGCTCCGAGGGACACGATGTTCAACGTTTCAACGTCTGTACCAAGACCCAATTAAGCAACTTCAATACAGCATCTTTGCCCGGCAGCAATGCATTCGCGCACAGGATCCTGCTCTCGAGTCAGTTTGGAGCGGGCGGCGTGCTGGTGGCGGACAGCAGTCTCATTGTGCGTTTGGATTCGACCGGTAAAGACGTCCAACACTACACTATTCCAGACACCGGTACGCTTTTTGCCCTCAACCTGGACCCTGACGGGACTCCTTCTGGACCGGCGACCTCTCGACCGGATTTGTGACCAAGGTCGACATCAAAAGCGGCAACATCCTCCAACACTGGAGCGCGAGCTTAGCTCCGAGCTTCAAGGATGTGGCCGGGGTCTGCGTTAAGGGCGAGCTAATCAGCGCGCCAACGCCGACGCCGCCGATCAAGACGACGACGCCGACCCCGTCACGGGCGGCGACACTATCACCGACCGCGACCCCGATCAAAAGTAGCGCCTTGATCACCGCCCCTGCTGCGATCTCCGTTACTGGAGCGCCCGGCCAGACAGTCGCTGCCGGGACGTTCACGCTGACCAATACCTCCAGCTTAACCGAAACCTTCACCACCATAACTCTTGGCCTCAGTGATCAAGCGTTATTTTCCTCACTGAAGTTGGACGCAAGCTTCGACGAGTCGAGTTCGACGGGTACATCATCAGTGCCGCTGACCTCCACCGTCATCACGATGAGCCCGCCAATCGTTCTGACCGCCGGCGCAAAGGCGAGTTTCACTCTGAATGCGACGCTCTCTTCCGCCAGGCTTATAGCGACCGGATCGACTGGAAGCGGGCTTGTAGATGTGGCGTTGCTCGCGTCTGGAGTCATCGGCGTTGGCGGTGAGAGGGCGCTCGCCGTAAGCCTGTCGCTGCTGATGCTGGGTCTCGCTGCGCTACCGGGTTCGCGGAGGCGGCGTGTGTCCGCCGCGGTGGGCCTGTTGGCTCTAGTCGGCACAACTCAAATCTCATGCGATCCGTGCGGCTCCTGCCCGATCAGGGCAGAGACGCCGACTCCCATTGTGACTCCCACGCCGTTCATGTCGACAGTGACGGTCACGGCCGCCGGCGGCAATCAAACGGGTGCGACGGTTGTGGTCAACGGAGTTCCGGCGGCGTTGAGTAAAATCACCCGCATCGGGATCGCCACTCCAACCCCAAAGGCGACGCCAACACCGGCCAGATCGGGCGTCCCGACCGCCACGGCTACGGCGGCGGCCAACGCCTGCCTGCCGTCCAGTTCGATAGGGATCCTGGTTCAGGGGACCAATGCGACAGCGTACGCTCCCAAGGGAGCCTGGCAAGCATGCGTCTCCGGGAATCCGACGGGTGTCAATGTAGTGCCGATCGAAACCAGCGCAGGAATCGGCAAGGGTGGGCCGCCAACCACGATTACGACCCCGAACGTCGTGAATTCTTGCTCTTCGAATTCGAGTACCGGCCAGACCGTGTGCGTCGCCAACAACACTGACGTTTACCTGATCACTGGTTCCACGCTGAACAGCAAGCTGACCAGCGGCGCGACCGGCTTGCAAGGTTTCTCGGGCGGCAACTGCGAAAACTGTGGTGTAGTGGTCGATTCCTCGGTTAACAAGGCGCTAATCACGGTGGGCTTGACAACCGGCGGTCCGGGCGGATTTCAGTTCCTCGATCTTGGCGCTACTCCTCCGACTTTCGAGACGCCGATCCCGGTTGGAGAGGACACGTCTGAAAACGTTTCGATCGATCCTAAACGCCGTCTCGTATTGTCACCCAATGAGGCGGCAAACTACCAAATCCTGAACATCAGCACCTCCACGCCTGCCTTGTTCAACAACCATGTTACTGGTGGAGGCGAGTTCGACTCGGCTGCCGAAGACTGCACTACGGGAATTGCACTGGCGACGGTTGAGTTCACGGGCGAGCTCTTTATCGCCGACCTGACCCAGGCGAAGTTCACCCCGGGTTCTCCTGCTGGCACCTGGACCGCACCCAGCGCAATGCCGAACCTCTTCCCCGACCTTATTACGCCCGCCGGCACTGACGGAGTCGCAGTAGCGCCCGGCACACATCTCGGCATCGTGACCAGCGAGTTCGGCGGCAACCTTGAGGGCGTCGTGCAGCTTCCTTCGACTTCCGGGACTGGAACGCCGGCGGCGGTCGACTCAGCGGAGTTCACGGTGCCAAATCTGCCGACTGGCCCTGCCTTTTCTCTGGGCTGCGATCCGCACACGGTCACCGCTTATGTCAGCCCCAACACGGGCAAGGCACTGGCAGTGTTAGGTAACGGCGACGCCAGTTTCCTCGCTGTGGTCGACATTGAAGGGGTACTTAAGGCGCCACGCACCGGAAAGAAGGTCAACAATCCGCTTCCAGCCGGCCTTGTGACTTTCATCCCGCAGTAATTGGGCCCGTTTGGGATGAGCTTGTTGCGGGAAGGGCCGCCGTGGCCAATCGGCGCGTGGCGAGCGGCTTAATTCGAGAGGTCCTTCGGATTGCCCCGGTGCGCCCCGCCAATTGCCGGACTCGGTTGGCGAAACTTACGCAAAAACGCTAAAATCTGGCCCGGAGTACAATGGCTCGAGCGCGCAAAAGAAATCCGGGCGCTTGGCGCACCTTGTTAATCGGGGTGGCGATGGTTTTTGCCCTGTTCTTTCTCAACGGCCACTATCCGTCTTTACTGAGGCTCGCGGAACTCAAGACCTTTGACTTGCGCATGTACGCCAGGGGAATGCGTAAACCCCATGGCGAGGTGGCAATCGTCGCAATCGACGACAAGAGCATCGCCGAGCTGGGCCGATGGCCCTGGCCGCGCACGGTTTTGGCCCAGCTGGCTCAAGCCTTGAAGTCCTACAACGTTGCGGTAGTGGGCTTCGACATGGTCTTCAGCGAGCGCGACGATATCGACCTGGAACGTGAAAAAATCCTTGGCAACCTTACTAAAGCAGGGTTGCCCACAAATGTGCTGGCGGCGGCTTCGGGCATCAGCAACGATGAAGCCTTCGCCAACGCCATCAAGGCACAGGGCGCCACCTTTATCGGCTATCCGCTGCAGGTGAGGACCGGCACCGAACCCGACAAGATCAGTCCGGGGTTCGTGACTAAAATCACCCCACCCGCGCCGTTGTCCTTCAACCTGGTACGAAGCGCGGCTGGCCCGCCGCCGGTGGTGCCTGAAGCGCTCGCCTATCTGCCGAATCTGCCGGTAATCAACACGGCCGCCCGGGGCGCGGGATATTTCGACGCACCCACCGATCCCGACGCCGTGTTCCGCTCCGAGATGATGGTCATACGGTTTAACAAGCGCTACTGCGAACCGTTGATCCTTGCGGTAATCAGCGCGTACGCGAACGGGGCCCTGACGTCACTGACGCTGGCCGACTCGACCGTTGCCCGTGTCGCCGTCGGACCGGTCGCTCTTCCAGTTGATGAGGAGGGCCGGATGTTGGTTAATTTTCGCGGTCACTCCCATACCTTTCCCTATTATTCGGTCAGCGACGTAATTGCTCATCGCGTTCCCGCCAAGGCTTTGGCGAACAAAATCGTGCTGGTGGGAGCTTCGGCGCTGGGCGTGGGTGACCGAAGGTCAACCCCGATGGGCGCCGATTTTCCCGGGGTCGAAATTCACGCCAACGCGATCGACAACATTCTTGCCGGCGATTTCATCCAGCGCTCCGACGTGACCGCGGGGCTGGAGCGGTGGGTGGCCGCGTTAATGGGGATCGCGGTCAGTGCCGCGGTGGCCTATCTCTCCGCCTCATGGTCGGCAGCGGCGGCGGCGGTGATGATTTTGGGCTACTCCGCTTTTGCGCAATATCTGCTGGTCGTCGACGGCCTGCTGCTGGGCGTGCTGTTCCCGATCGGCACTACCTTCATCACTTACACGGGGCTGGCCAGCTACCGATACCTGACCGAAGGACGTGAAAAACGCTTCCTGCGCCACGCCTTCGAGCATTACCTTAATCCGGAGGTGATCGAAGGGCTGGTCCAGGATACCGACGCGCTCAAGCTGGGCGGTGAACGCCGCCATATGAGCATTTTGTTTGCCGACATCGTGGGCTTTACCAGCCGCAGCGAACGAACCCCGCCCGAGGAACTGGTGGCGCTGCTCAACACTTACATGACCGCCATGATCGACGTCATCATGCGCAGCGGCGGTGTGGTCGATAAGCTGATGGGCGACGGCATCATGGCGTTTTGGGGCGCTCCCGGCGACATGCCCAATCCGGCGCGCACCGCGGTTGAATGCGCCCTGGACATGCTGGGAGAGCTTGATCGCCTGCGCCGCACCGACCCGCGTTTCGTGGATGTCGACGTGGGCATCGGTATCGCGACGGGCGACGCGATCGTGGGCAACTTCGGCGGCAAGCGGCGGTTTGACTATTCGGCGATTGGAGACACCGTCAATCTGGCTTCACGAATCGAAGGGCTGACCCGCCATTTCAAGGTGCATCTGCTGGTCAACCGTCAGACCATGGAAGAAGCTGCCGACGGTTTTGTTACCCGCAACATCGGGATGGTGCGGGTAAAGGGCAAAGTCCAGGCGGTGCAAATTGACGAAGTGGCGGGAAAGCGCGGTGGCGCGGTCGATCCCGCCTTTTACGAGCAGTTCGCCGCCGCGTTGTCGGTCCTGGAGAAGGGCTCCACCCATCAGGCACTGACCAGCCTGGAAGAACTGGCCGTTCAAAAACCCGAGGATCATCCACTGAAGATCTATCTGGAGCGGTTGCATTCAGCCAATGGCAACGGAAGCATGATGGGGCGGTTTAATC
>DASZGF010000115.1:0-73330 GCA_035939115.1 Binataceae bacterium (SeqCode) | reverse complement strand
AGGCCTTCATCACCCACGCGGCGTCGCTGCGTCAGAGTTTCCTCCATTGCGCAATATTCCTGACTGCTGCATCCCGTAGGACTCTGGGCCGTGTCTCAGTCCCAGTGTGGCTGACCATCCTCTCAGACCAGCTACCCGTCTAAGCCTTGGTGGGCCGTTACCTCACCAACTAGCTGATAGGCCGCGGGCCCCTCTCGAAGTGATAGCTTGCAGGAGCAGAGGCCATCTTTTACCTCAGATAGCGAACTATCCGGGGTCTTATCCGGTATTAGCCCGTCTTTCGACGGGTTATCCCAGTCTCCAAGGCAGGTTGCCCACGTGTTACTCACCCGTGCGCCGGTTTACTCGCCGAGTTGCCCCGACTTTCTCCCACGACTTGCATGTCTCAGGCACGCCGCCAGCGTTCGTTCTGAGCCAGGATCAAACTCTCCATATAAGGCTCTGTGTCTCCTCCCAAAACCGGCGAACCGGCTTTAAGGGGACGACCGCTGATAATTCAAAGAAAATTGGACGGGCTGTCTATCCGTCACGGATACCCGCCGCCCAATCTACTTGGGCATGCACCACTATTCAGTTTTCAAAGACCGGTACCCCGTTTCGGGGGAAACACCATTTTTATCGCTCTGGTGTTTCGGTGTCAAGGCGGGCGCGGCTCACAGCGTTTGCTTTCTCCACAGCCCTTAATCCCGACACCTAAAAGCGAAACCTCACGGCGCCTGCCGTGAGGTGCAGCGGACAATCTAATGCCATGTTAATCGGCGTGCAATAGGGGCGGTTGAAAAAGTTCAGCGTGTGCCATTTTCCTGCCGTATCCCAAGGTAATAATAGCCCGCTGCGCCCAGCGCTATGGCCGCGGAGGCCCAAAACATCGGGCCGTAACCGCTGGCGTTCGCCATCAGGCCCAGCCCGTAGGGCCCCGCCATCGCACCGAAATCCATCAGCGAATTGAAAATCGCGGAAGAACGGCCCATCTGTTCGGGCCTGGTGTGCCCGATCACCTGCGCCACCATGGCGGGATAGAAATAGCCGTGCCCAACGCCTCCTGCCAGCGCCGCCATCGCCAGCATCCCGAAGCGTCCGGTAAAGGCCAAAAATCCCAATCCGATCGCGGTCAGCACCAGCGCGGGCGCCACGATCCGCTCAAGCCCCACGCGGTCTAAAAAACCCGCGCCGAACACCCGCAGGACCACCGCCACGCCGCAATAAAGCATGAAGTACCATCCCACGCGTGCAATCCCTTCCTGGTAGGCGAACGGGATCACGAAGGTCCGCGCCGCTAGCGCGATTGACCACAGCAGCGTGACCGTCCACAACGGCAACAGGGCGCGGTCGCGCAGCAAGGCGGCAAAGCCTGCCGCCGCCGCCGACTGATGGAGATCGTGGCGCGGCGCGGCGCGGTCGGGTGGCATCCGGAACACGATCGCCGCTGAGATCAGACACAGCGCTGCGGCTGCAATAAAGAACCAACTGAATCCAAGGTGTGCTATAATCTCCTCACCCATCGACGGGCCGAGGGCGGCGGGGATCATGCTGCACAACGTGAAGGTCGCCATCGCCTGCCCGCGCCGCCCGGCCGGCAGCAGTTCGTAAACCATCGCAAACAGCGCCACCCGCGCGGTGCCGTCGATCGCGCCATGGATCGCGCGCACCGCAAAGATAGGCCATCCCAGCGAGCTTACTGGTACGTAGAGCACGGTGGCCAAGGCGTCGAGCAGGAGCAATCGCATTGCCAGCCAGCGGCAGCCGAAACGATCGATGCCGACGCCGTTAAGCGGGCGCACCGCCAGCGCGGCAAGGCTGCCGGCCGCGATTACGGCGCCAATCTGGGCCGCGCCGCCGCCCAGGCGCATCACGAACGCCGGCAGCATCACGAAGAGGCTCATCGCCAGATTGAGCGCGAAGTTGGCTCCGAACACCAGCCAGAAATCGGGATTGTAGAGCGGCTCTGAAAATTCGGCCGCCGACACCGCTGCGATCACCCCGTCGGCGCGCAGGGCGGAACTTGGCGAATCATTTCGTGATGCTGCGTTCAAAGCCCAAGCAGTCTAACTTTCGGCCACAGCCGATTCCTAGCCAAGGATATTCGAAGTCTTTGGGGCCGAACATCTTGTCGGGGTCGGGCTACGACTTTTCCCTACGGCGGCGACGGACGAGGTTTCGATCCCGGGTGTATTGGCCGTACAGGACGAAGTGGTCCCCTCGATGGGATTGACGTGTTCGCTTAAGCTCACGCCCGGCGCCAACTCTACACCCAAACAGCCGTTTAGGCGGCCATTGCCTGGGCTGGCGCTCTATTGACTATTGCACCAGAGCTAGAATGGGATGCATTGGCCCTCCTTGACCTGGGCTGAATTGCCGCGCCCTGCGATCGAGAGGTTACCCGAGCAGGTCAGCGTCTTCACGATCTGGTTGTTGTAAACACGAATTGGGCCCGTATTGTTCCTGATGACGCCCAACTGGCCCATGACATTCCCCGGGCAGGAGGTCTGAGGCGAGCCGATCTCGATCGGTACGGCGTTGTCATAGACCAAAAGATCGTCTGTCACCCTGGCCCCACACAGCGCGTTGCTGGAGAGCTCCGAGCCTACGTTGTTGATGTTCAGGACGCCGCCGATTTCGGAGCCCGCGCTGATGGAAAACTCAGACGATCCCGTGATCGTGACCTTGCCTGTTACGCTTGCGCCGGAGAGTGTGAAATCCCCGCCTAACACCGTGACCTGACCTCTTACGCCCCCGCCGACAAACATGCAGTTCTGGCCCGTCGTGACCGTAACGTCCCCCTGGAAGATGCCGGTGTACGCGCCGTTGCACGCGATACCTGAAGCCGAGCCGCTCCCCCGAGTTTGACGATGTTGAGCGTCAGCGTCTGTTGCGCGGTGATGCCGACCCCGTTGCGCGCCGTGACTTGCACCAGGCGCGAGCCGGCATCGCCCGGCAAAGGAGTACCCTGGATGGTCAGGGTGCCGCCGGCAAAACCCTCCGGATTAAGGTTGCTCGCTTTAAGGCTCGCGGGCAGACCGGTCACTGTAAAGTACATCCCTTTCCCCTGAGCGGGGCTGGTCGGGGCAGTCAGGGGCGGCTTAAGAGGCTGGCCCGAAACGCTCGGAAATCCGGTCGTGGTGACTGTAAACGAGCCGGGCAATCCGGTCGGGAAGGTCGCCTTGTTGGAACTGGTAATCGCGGGGGCTTCATCAACGTTCAAAACCAAGGATTGATAGACGGCAACCTGATTTCGCACGATGTCGCGCAAAGCCAACTGGTACTGGCCACCGCTCGCTGCAGCGGGGGTTCCGGTGATGCGTGCGGGATTCCCGCCGGAAAACGACAGCCCCTTGGGAAGCGGCCCGATCAGGTCGATGTTCCCCTCATTGGCAGAGATGGTAAAGGACCCTTGCGACCCGACGGTGAACCTCGCGGTGTTGGGGCTGAGAAACAGCGGCGTGTTCACCACCCTCAGGAGGTAAGTACTGGGCGGGCCCGGATTGCCCAATTGGGTCGAACCCTCAGCCACCGGCGTAAGTAACACAGAGAACGTTCCGCTGGTACCAGCCGGCGGCATACCGCTCAAGCTCAAAGTTCCGTTCTCGTTATCGGAATACTCCGTCCAGGACGGCTTGCTCATGACCCGCCAGCCAACGCGGGTTTTCGCGCCAGTGGACGTCACCACGACCGAATTGTCAGCGCCCGCAACGAACGTCGCCTCGGTGAGCGGACCTAAACTCGCCGGCGGCGCCGGCGCAAGATTGATGATGAAACCCTGGATGACCGTCCCTTGCGAGTTCGATGCGACCACTCCGCAGCCGGCCTTGCCGTTCATAAGGAGACAGCCCCTGGCGCCATAGACCGTCGAGGTCCCGCTGACGGTGCCGGTGCCGTTGCCGTTGTCGGTGAACGTCAAGCCGGGGAACGCGTCCAGAAGTCCGCCAGACAACGACAGGCGGGGTGGCGGAAAGCCCGTGGTGGTCACCAGAAAGTTGACCGGAAGGCCCGCAGTTCCATTGAGTACAGACGGGGAGGTGATTCCCAGGTGTTGGCTTACGTCTATGGCGAAGGTTTGCAACACCGGGGTATCAGTAATGCCGTTCGAAGCGGCCAGAGTCAGTTGATAAGTTTGTTCGCGGGTATTGAACTCGCCGTTGAACCCCACGACAAAGCTGCCGTTGTTGCTGCAGTCGAGACGGTTATTCAGCGAGATTTCCGGCGGCACCGGGGGCTCAATGCTAAACAGACAGATTTTCGGCGTTGGCTGGCCCGAGGCTGTAATGGTCTGGATAGACCGCACCCCCGGCGTAAACGGCAAGGTGGGCTCGCTGGTGAAAACCGGCGGCGCCGTCGGCGGCAACACCGACAGCGAGACCCGTTCCAAAACTCCACCCGGGGCCTTCAACGGAATGGTGGTGGAGTAGTAGCTCTTACATTTGCTGAAATCCGGTCCCGTGCTCACCCCCGTGGTGGGGTCGGGGTCACACACTTTATCGGTGGAAGCAGGGCTGTTCTTGACACTGATAAATTTATCCTCCACCCGCATCGCGGTCCAATTCACCCCCGACCAGTCCACGTACCGGAGGTTCGCGTTGATGCTGCCGGCCTGGTGGCACTTACCACCGCTATTGCAGGTTTGGACAAACCATCCGCCATAGGTTTGCGCCGACCAATCGATACCGAACCAGTCCTGGTAGGCTAGTGTGCTGCTGACCGAGGTCCTGGTCTCATTCGATTTCTGGATCGTAAAGTTCAAATCGCTGTCCGAATGGACCGGGAGTATGTCTGTGCTGGGAACCTCCGGCACCGTCTGCCCGTTCATCGCGGCCTGTAGCTTGTATGGCCCCAGGCCACTCGAGTCGTTCGCGAAGGCACTCAGATCCGGCGGCGTATTGGTAACCTGCGTCAACGTGTCGTTCAGGCTGTTTAGCTCGTTGATGGTTCCTTGAGTGGTGAATGCCTGGATGCCCACGGTTACGCCGATCGCGACGGCGATGAGGATGATGGTGACCACTCCACCGATGATAGCCGCGCCTGAAAGTCCGGCCACGGCGGAGCTGCTTAGAAGAAAGGCACCTTTACTGGCATTGATGACCGGAAGCGCAGCGGTCACGGCGGCCAGCACAGAGGCAAAATTCGTGGCAAGGCCGGCCGCCACGGCGGTGGCCACAACCGCATAAATGCCCGCGCTGATTCCCCACACAGCGGCCACGTTGACTGCAGTATCAGTCACGAGCGACGCGAAATAGGGGAACGTGGAAGCCGGTTTCGCGTAGGAGTTCTTAAACCCGAACATTTTGAAATAGCCTGCGTCCGGAATCTGACGTGCTGGAGACAAGGGGCTGGGAAAGCAAAAGGGCAAGGGATTGTAGGTCAGGCCGTATTGCCTGGCGATATCCGGATCGAGAACGAAAGTGCAGGGGTCGGCTTGCCACCGACGAAACTCAGCGAGGGCAAGTTTGTATTCTTCGATTTCGTTCTGCTGGACCAGAGCCTGGAGCCACTGGTACAAGTTCCGTTCATGGCTGTTTCGCTCCGCTGCCGGTTTCTGGATAATCCCTTCCAGGATATTGACCATCGCCCCGCGAATCGCACTGCGCAGGTCGGTGCGGCCATAGTCGTAGATAATGTGGGCATCGTCAGCCGGAAGATTATGCAAGCCGAGATAGCCCGCCACCGCGTCGCTTTCCAACTGCCGCAGATCGGTGAAGTAGCATAAGTGACCTACACAGTAGTTTTGGATAATCGACTTGCTGGTGCCGAGACTCGCTGCCGAAGCCTGGAAAGCCCGAACGCCGGCGGCGCCTTCAAAGCGGGAAAGGATCGGCACCAGCAGAACCGCCAGGATTGCCGCCAACGGCCGGTAAACGAAGCAGCGCTTAAGGCGGATAATCGAAATCGTACCGCGTTGCACGAAACCCCTCCGTTTTCGATTCCCTTAGGAGCCCTTTGCTGTGGGACTTGAGCGCACGCCCGGCGCCGAGCCAACTCGACACCGAAGCAGCCGTTCGGGCGCCCATTGCTTCGGGCGGCACGCTACGGCACGAATGGGATGCATTGGTTCACCCTAAACACGGCCGTATTGCCGCCCCCTGCGATCGAGAGATTATTCCTGCAGCTCAGTGTCCTCGCGATCTGGTTGTTGTAAACCTGGATTGACCCCGTGTTATTCATGATGATGACGTCCCGGTCGAAGACATTCCCCGCACAGGAGGCTTGGTGCGAGCCGATCTCGATCGGTATCGCGTTGTCCGAGATCAAAAGATCGCCTGCCACTGTGCTCGCACAGAGCGGGTTGCGCAGGACCCGCGAGCTTACGTTTTCGATGACCAGTTGGCCGCCTATTGCGGAGCTCGGGCCGATGAAAAATCCGGACCGTCCCTGAATTACGACGGTTCCGGTTACCCTTGCGTGGGAGAGTGTGAAATCTCCGCCAATAACATCGACGCTCCCTCTTATTTCGCCACCGACGAACATGCAGTTCTGGCCTGACGCGACCGTAACGTTCCCTTCGAAGACGCCATTGTAAGCGCCGTCGCACTTGGTGCCCGAGGGTGGGGGTCCAGTAACTCCGACGATGTTGAGCGTCAGGGTCTGGCGCGCGGTTGTGCCGGCCCCGTTTTGAGCCGTGATGTCCACCATGCGTGGGCAGGCTTCGCCCGGCAGAGAAGTACCCTGGATGGTCAGGGTTCCGGTGGCGAAGCCCTGCGGATCAAGGTTGCTTGCTCTAAGGCTCGCGGGCAGACCGGTCACCGTAAAGTACATCCCTTTGCCCTGATTGGGGCTGGTCGGGGGAGTCAAGGGCGGCATCAGAGGCTGGGACGAAACGCCCGGAAACCCGGTCGTGGTTACTGCAAACGAGCCGGGCAGCCCGGTCGGGAAGGTCGCCTTGCTCGGGCTGATAATCGTGGGCGCTTCGTAAACGTTCAATTTCAGGGACTGATAAATGGTGACCGGAGTTCCGAGGGGATCGGTCAACGTCATGTCGTACTGGTATTGGCCGCCCGTCCCTGCAGCGGCGGTCCCGGTGATGCGCGCGGGATTTCCGCCGGCAAACGACAGCCCGTGGGGAAGGGTCCCGACCAGAGCGATATTCCCCTCGCTGGCAGAGATGGCAAACGACCCGGGCGCCCCGACCGTGAACGCCGCGATGTTGGAGCTGACGAACGTCGGCTCGTTCACAACCTTCACGGGGAACGGACTGAAGACCGGACCGAGGGATGCAGTCGAGCCCACAGCTATCGGCGCCACGTCTGTGGTGAAAGTTCCGCTGGTGCCCGCCGGTGGGATGCCTTGCAGGATCGCCGTTCCGTTGCCGTTGTCGACCAGAGTCAACCAGGGCGTCCCGGATCTAAATTTCCAGGCGACTCGGGTAATCGCGCCGGTGGACGTCAGCAAAACCGAATTCTTAGCGCCCGCAATGAACGTCGCCTGGGTGGGCAGACCTAAACTCGCTGGCGGCGCCGGCGCAAGATTGATCAGGAAGGCCTGGATGACCGTCCCTTCAAAGTTCGAGGCGACTACTCCGCAGCCGGCTTTGCCGTTTATGATGGGACAAAACACGGCGCCAGGACCGTCGGGGTCCCGCTGATGGTGCCGGTGCCGTTGCCGTTGTCGGTGAACTTCAAGCCGGGGAACGCGTTCAGAAGTCCGGAATCAAACGATAGGCTGGGCGGCGGAAACCCCGTGGTGGTCACCCGGAAGTTGACCGGAAAGCCGGCGGTCCCATTGAGTGCAGACGGGGATGTGATTCCCAGGTGCCGGCTTACGTCTATGGTGAAGGTTTGCAACAGGGGGCCGTCGGTGGTTCCGTTCGCGGCAGCCAGCGTCAGCTCATAATTTTGTTCGGGCGAGTCGGCATTGCCGTTGAACGTCACTTGAAAGCGGCCATTGTTCCCGCAAACGCCCCCGTTCAACGAAAAATCCGGCGGCAGGGGTGGATCGCTGCTGAAAAAACAGACTTGCGGCGATGGGCTGCCCGACGCGGTGATGGTCTGGCTGGACGGCACGCTCGGCGTAAACGGCAGGGTGGCGGCACTGGTGAAAACCGGCGGCGCCGTCGGCGGCAACACCGACAGCGAGACCCGTTCCAAAAACTCCACCCGGCGCCTTCAATGGGATGCTGGTGGAGACGTAGCTGACGCATTTGGCGAAATCCGGTCCCGTACTCACCCCGGTAGCGGGGTCGGCCGGACATGGTTTATCGGTGGGGCCAACACTGTTCTTGGTGCTGACAAACTTGTCTCCCACGCGCGCCGCGGTCCAATTCACCCCCGACCAGTCTACGTAGCGGAGGTTCGCGTTGATGCTGTCGGCCTGCGGGCACTCACGACCGCTATTGCAGGTCTGGACGAACCATCCGCCAAAGGTCTGCGCCGACCAATTGATTGCGGTCCAGTCCAGATAGGAGAGCGTGGCGCCGACCGTGGTTCTGGTCTCAGTCGACTTCCGGATCGCAAAGTTCAAATCGCTGTCCGAGTGGGGCGGGAGCATCGCTGTGCTGGCAACCTCGGGCACCGTCTGCGCGTCCATCGAGGTCTGCAGCTTGTACATCCCAAGACCGCTCGGGTCGGTCGCGAAGGCGCTCAGATCCGGGGGCGTATTGGTAACCCGCGTCAACGTGTTGCTCAGGTTATTAAGCTCGTCGAGGGTTTGTTTAGTGTTGTACACCTGGATGCCCGCGGCGACGCCGATCGCAATGGTTGCGGCGATGATAGCGATCGGTCCGGCGGCGAGAAAGGCGGTGCCTAATACCTGTACCGTCGAGCCGCTCACAACCAACGCCGCACTGGCACCTGCGAGCCCGGCAGTGCCGTCGATGAGCGCCACGCCGGTGGCAATACTTGCCAGCGATGCCGTAAGACTCGCGACGAGGGCTGCCGCCGCACCCGCGAGTACTACCGCGGACGCGCCCGCGGCGATTCCCGCCACGGCGGCGACGTTCGCGCCGGTATCAGCAACGAGCCTGCCGAAATAGGGATGGGTCAAGGCAGGTTTCCCATAAGAGTTTTCCAGCCCGTACGCTATGAAATAGTTTTGGTCCGGAACCTGAGGGCTTGAAAATAAGAGGCCAAACCCGTTGCAGAAGGGCGCGCCATTGTAGGACAACCCGTATTGGGAAGCGATATTCGCATCGAGGGTGAAACGGCAGGGGTTGCTTTGCCAGGAATGGAATTGAGCGATGGCAAGTCTGTATTCCTCGATTTCGTTCTGTTGGACCAGACTCTGGAGCCACTGGTACAAGGCCTGTTCGTGCTTCGTCCGTTCCGCTGCCGGCTTGTTGATAATCCCCAGCAGGATCGTGAACATCACCCCGCGAACCCCATTACGCAGGTCGGCGCGGCCATAGTCGTAGATGTTGTGGGCATCGCCAGGCGGGAGATTGTGCAAACCGAGATAGGCGTTCACCGCGTCTCCTTCCAACTGACCCAGATCGGCGATGTAGCACAAGTGACCGACACAGTAGTTTTGGATGATCGTCTTGCTTGGGCCGAGAACCCCTGCCGAAGCCTGGGAAGCCCGAAGGCCGGCGCCGCCTTCAAAGCGGGAAAAGATCGGCACCAGCATAACCGCCAGAATCGCCGCCAACGGCCGGTAAATGAAACAGCGCTTAAGACGGATAATCGAAATCGCTCCGCGCCTCACGAAAGCCCTCCGTGTTCGATACCCATGGGAGCCCCACGCCGTGGGGCCTGGGCAAGCAGCTGAATTTATCCGGCCATTTTAAAATCGCGGTCCAAACTCGCACAGGCGTCTTCCTTTTGCACACATAATTTTCTGCTTTTTTTCACTGCAGAGACCTCTTCAGGGAGCTTTGACCCCTTCTGCCCCGCTTTGGTGCCGAAATCGTCAAAGCTGAGGTTTTCCGACCGAATTCTCCGAGATTTCGGTGCTGTCCGGGTCCAGCACTACCCGCCGCCGTGAATCGATAGCTTCCCCCTTGTTGACCAACTCGCGATAGAGCCGGACCGGGCGAATTTTCTGCCTGCGTCAACAGTTCGGCCTCAAACGGCTCAAGCATGAGGTCAACGCCGCGCTCCAAAGCTTTCTCGGAGAGACCGCACAAAAACCCATATCTGTCAGAGCTTTTCTCGCATCTTATCGAGTTGGTAGTCGCGCTGTTCGCATCTCGCCACCTTTGGTGCTATGGTTTTCACGTCAAGGATGCGGCTTCCATGTGGACCACGGATATTGAAATCAGCGCGCGACGCCGGGATATCGGCGTGCGAGCCCGTCGAGGCGCATCCGGCAGGGTGGATCATCGCTGACTAACTGAAGATCATAATTCGCCGGAAAAGCGGCCACGGGTGCGCCAAGCCATGCATCCGTGGCCTTTTTTTTTGGCGTCTCTCCATTATTGGCGCCGTGTGGACCGGGAGGAGGTCCTAATGCTTCTGGACGTAAGGCATCTGAGCAAACGATACGGCGACATGCTCGCCGTTGATGATGTGTCATTCAGTATCGCGCCAGGTGAAATCCTGGGCTTGCTGGGGCGCAACGGCGCCGGCAAGACCACCACGCTGCACATGCTGCTGGGGCTGATCACACCCAGCGCCGGCGAGGTGCGCGTGTTCGGCCGCAGCCTTGCGGACCATCGCGAGGAAATCCTGCAGCAGATGAACTTCACCTCGCCATACGTCGCGTTCCCATTCCGGCTGACTGTGATGGAGAACCTGAGCGTCTTCGCGCGCCTGTACGATATTGCCGAGCCGCGGCGGCGGATCGGCGAGATGTTGAAGCTGTTCGGCGTCGAGGAACTGCGGGACAAGCCGATTGCGAAGCTGTCCTCGGGCGAGAACACGCGCGTGGGGCTGTGCAAGGCGATGATCAACAATCCGCGCCTGCTGCTGCTGGACGAGCCGACCGTGTATCTCGATCCCGAGATCGCATGGCAGGTCAAACAGGTGCTGCTGGCGGCGCAGCGCGAGTTCGGCACCACGATCCTTTACACCTCGCACAACATGCTCGAAGTCGAGCGGATGTGTAACCGGATTGTGTTTCTAAACCATGGGCGCGTGATTGCGGCGGGGAGTCCGATCGAAATCACGCGCGCGATCCTCAAGGAAGAACGCAGCGAGCCGGCGCTGGAGGAAGTGTTCCTGCGCGTTGTGCGCCAGGAGGTGGCGGCTTTATGAAAACGCATCGAATAAAAGCGGTGGTGATACGCCACGCCTACGAGATTCGCCGCAACGTCGACCGCGTCACCGACATGGTGTACTGGCCGGTGCTCGACATAATCGTGTGGGGCTTCTTCACCATCTATCTGGCTCACGGCCAGCGGCCGGGCAGCGCGATCACCAGCTTTTTGCTGGGTGCCGCAATCCTGTGGGGAATGTTTTACGCGTTCCAACGCGATATGGCGGTCGGCTTTCTTGACGAGCTGTGGTCGCGCAACCTGATCAATCTTTTCTCGACTCCGCTGGGCGTGTCGGAATACTTGTGCGGGCTGGTCGTCGTGAACCTGTTCAAGGTGGCGGTCGGAGCCGGCTGCGCGGCGCTGATCGCATGGGCGTGCTATGCCTTCAACATCTTTCCGCGCCTGCCGCAGTTTGTGCCATTCATGCTTAACCTGATGCTGTTCGGACTGGCCTTGGGCGTATTCACCACCGGTCTGATTTTCCGCTACACCACCAAGGTCCAGGGCCTCGCCTGGAGCTTCGCCGGATTGTTGATGCCAGTCTCTTGCGTGTTTTACCCCGCCAGCGCGCTGCCGCGGCCCCTGCGCGCGCTGGCCTGGATGCTGCCGACGACACACTCGTTCGAGGGGATGCGCCAGGTGCTGGCGGGGGGCGGTTTCTCGCCGGCGCGTTTTTGGTGGGCGCTGGCGCTCAACGCGGGTTACTTCGCCCTCGCGGTGATATTCTTCCGCTGGATATTCGAGTCCGCGCGCAGCCGAGGATTACTGGTGAAACTGGAGTAGTATCTGCATCCCCAAGCCGATTGATCATTCCACGGGCTTTCATCATGTATCCCTTTTCCGTTAGAAGTAATGGATTATTCCCCGCGAGCCCTTCGGATGAAGATTTACTCTGCGGCGGACCGGGATGTAGATGAAACCCAGGATTCACGATGTTCACGTAGCTGCCACGCAGCGGCTGATTGCGCCGCGCGCGCTCAAGGAGGAATTGCCGCTGACCGACGAGTTGGCGCAATGGGTGGCCGACTCGCGCGAAACCATCCGCCGCATCATCAGCGGCGAGGACCGCCGCCTATTGGCGATCGTCGGCCCCTGCTCGATCCACGATCCCGACGCCGCGGTTGACTACGCGCGGCGCCTGGCCGGCCTCGCCCCCAAAGTCGCCGACCGCATCCACGTGCTGATGCGGGTTTACTTCGAGAAGCCGCGCACCACCACCGGATGGAAGGGGCTCATCAACGACCCCCGCATGGACGACAGTTGCGACATGGAGTTGGGGCTGACCATCGCGCGCCGCCTCCTCACCGAGATCAATTCGATGGGCCTGGCGGCGGCCACCGAGTTGCTCGACCCGATCACACCGCAATACATCGCCGACCTGATCTCGTGGACGGCGGTGGGCGCGCGCACCACCGAGTCGCAGACCCATCGCGAGATGGCCAGCGGGCTGTCGATGCCGCTGGGGTTCAAAAACCGCACTGACGGCGACCTGCGCATCGCGATCAACGCGATCGAATCGGCGCGCGGAGCGCATTCTTTCATCGGTATCGACCAGGAGGGGCTGACCGCGATCATCCGCACCACCGGCAATCCCCTGACCCACGTGGTCCTGCGCGGCGGGGACAAGCCCAATTACGACGCCGCCAGCATCCGCGAATGCGAGCAGATGCTGACCGCGGCGGGGCTGCCGGCGCGCCTGATGGTGGACTGCTCACACGCGCAGACCAACAAGGATTACACCCGGCAGCCGGCGGTGCTGCGCGCGCTGATCGAACAGATGCGCGCGGGCAACGGATCGATCATGGGCGTGATGCTGGAGAGCAACATCGAAGCCGGCAACCAGAAGCTGGTCAAAGATCGCAGCGCGCTCAAGTACGGCGTCTCAATCACGGATCCATGCATCGATTGGCCAACAACGGAGCAATGCCTATTGGAGTCGGCGGATTTGCTCAAAGCTACGTGAAGCTACGAAGCTCGGCGTCCCAAGTTTCTTAGAAGTTCGTCCAAGGCGTGTTCCGCGCCCATCGCTATCCGCCGCGCCCCTTCGAAAATCTCTCTCATGTTGCTAAATTTCGAAACCTTCGCCTGAAACTCTGTTAATTCCTCGACAACGCGACCCTCCTCGTTGCATATCTTCAAAGTCACCTCGCCATTCTCCTCCAGAACCAAAATCGAATAATTCGGGAAAGAGACCTGAAACATCCCTTCCTTCGGGGTTGCTTCCCAAGTGAGGTCGCCCTTCATGGTTCTTTCGTACAGCGCCCTCGCGACTTCCAAGAGCTTAGTGTTGGCCATATCAGTACCTCGGCCGTTCAATTTGGTTCTGCAGTTCCACCAGTATCAGGGCGAGCCGGTCAATCTGCGTCGAAACCGTGTTTATCAGATGCACAGAGGGCGCATCCTCATGAGACATAGCGATCTCGACCTCTTGTTCAAGATTCGAAAGCTGTTGGATTGTGGCTTGCATCCCGGAGCGTTGCTGATCGGATAGGCTTGGGGTACGGCCCCTGATAGCAATCAGGTTCAGCCTTAGCGCAGTGTATCGGTCCGGCAGAACCTCCCATGCCTTGATTCGATGCAGCCGCCGTATGTCCTCCAAAGTGCGGATCGCACCGTTCAGTTCCTGAACTGCGTTCATTTGTAAGAGTTGGTCTCTAACGCTCTCGGCGGCTCTTCGCGCCTGCTTTGCTGCCGTCTCTGTTTTCCGGATCCGCCACAGCGCGAGTCCGAAGCCGACAAATGTAACCAAACTGAGCAGGCTTGCCACATTACCCAAGTGGTTACGCTCTATGACGTTGATTATATCTTGGACGTTGATTTTATCTTGAAATTCTGGCGTAGGTGCTCTCCCCCAGAGCAGACTTCGCATTCGCGTTCCTTCAGTCCAAGATTAGTCGCAATGTGGCGCCGGTGTGAAGGTACACGATTCATGCATGACTTCACCGCTGCCGTTCGGCGACCTTCAGCTTCTCACTCACCTGCATCGCGTTGAGCGCGGCCGTGTAGCGCACCTTGTAGGTTTCGGGGCGCTCCAGGGCCTTGAGGCGCGGGTCTAGTTTGGCGAAGCCGTCGAGGAACAATTCGCGCGACTGCGCCAGGGTCGGGGTAGGTTCGATCCGCGTCCCGGCCTGAACGCGCGCCACCAGCAGTTCCGTGATGCGGTCGGCGGACGGCTTGAACTCCCGGGCGACCGTGGCTGGACTTTCCTCGACCAGGCCGACCAGGTCCAGGTAGGACACGCCCGCCCTGCTCCAGGCGCGGAACACCTGCTTGCGGCCGGGCAAGCTCATCTTGTTGCGCGAGGTCTTCACCCGCGGCCGGCCCTTGTACTCGACCAGTTTGTAGGTCATGTCGAGCGAGGGCGCGTCGGCACTGACCACCATCGCGGTGCCCACGCCGAAGGCGTCGATCGGAGCTTTGCCTCTGACTATTTCCGCGATTGCGTATTCGTCCAGGTTGCCGCTGGCGAAGATCGACGTCTGCGCCAGTCCGTGCCCGTCCAGCGATTTGCGCACGCGCTTGCTCAAGTCGGCGAGATCACCGCTGTCCAGCCGCACGCCGAGCAGCTCCACGCCGGCTTGCTTTAATTCCAACGCCACCGCGGCCGCGTTCTCCGCTCCCTTGACCGTGTCGTAGGTGTCGATAAGCAGGGTGCTCAGCGTGGGAAAACTTTTGACGAAGTCGGCAAACGCATCGCGCTCGCGCTCATGCGCCATGATGTAGCTGTGCGCCATCGTGCCGTAAACCGGAATTCCGTAGCGCTTGCCCGCCAGCACACTGGCGGTGCCGTTGAAACCCGCCATGTAGCTGGCGCGCGCGGCAACCAGGCCCGCGTCGGCTCCGTGCGATCGGCGCAGGCCAAACTCGATCAGCCGACGCCCGGCCGCCGCCCCAAAGCATCGCGCCGCTTTGCTCGCGATCATGGTGGCGACGCCAACCTGGTTGATCGCCAGGGTTTCGAGCATCTGCGCCTCGATCAGCGGAGCGTCGACTTCGAGGATCGGTTCCTCGGCGAAGCAGATGGTGCCCTCGGGCAATGCTCTTATGCTTCCGGTAAAGCGGAAACGGCTTAGATAATCGAGAAACTCCGGCTTGAAAAGTTTGAGCGAATCAAGATATTCCAGCGCCTCGGCGTCGAAGTGCAACGCCTGTACGGCTTCGAAAAAGCGCTCCGTCCCGGCGGCCACCAGATAGCCGCGCCGCGGCGGCAAGCGCCTGACGGACAGGCTGAAGCAGGCGGAGTCGTTGAATCCATGCTCCAGGTAACTCGCCGCCATGGTGAGTTGGTAGAGGTCGGTCAGCAGGGCAACTTCGGCAGAATCCAGATGCAGGTCGCTGGTCATATTCCAGCAATCATGCGGTTTGGGACGCGTTTAGATCAACCGGGCGAACGGTCGTGATGGGGCCGGGCGGTGAAAAACCAGGCGGCGAGACGTGCTTGAATTGTATCAGGCATCCTCACCCAAACCCTCTCCCACGACTGAATGTGGGAGAGGGTACAGAAGGCTTAGCGCGGCGGGTTGGGCGGCTCGGGCGGGCCGGGGGGCTTGGGCGGGGAGGCGGGTTCCGCGATGACTCGCATCTCGCCGCCCGCGATGCCGCGGGTCTGCTCGGCCATCCGCTTGAGCCGCTGATGGACCACGTAGTTGATGGTGCCGGGCTCCTTGAGGTCGCCGGCCTTTACCCCGGTCAACAGCTCGATCCCCATATCGATGTGGTCGATCGGGTAGATGTGAAATTCCCCCCGGCGAACGGCTTCCACCACCTGGGCCTGAAGCATCAGGTTATTGATATTGGCCCGTGGCACCATCACGCCCTGGGTTCCGGTCAATCCGACCACCTTACACAGCCAGTAGAAGCTCTCGATCTTTTCGTTGGCTCCGCCGATCGCCTGCACGTTGCCATATTGATCGACCGATCCCGTCACCGCCAGGTCCTGACGGATCGGAACCCCACTCAGCGCCGAGAGCAGGGCGTATAGTTCGGTCGAGCTGGCGCTGTCGCCGTCGATTCCCGAGTAGGACTGCTCAAAGCAGATGCTGGCGCTCATCGCGACCGGAAATTCCTGGCCGAAACGATAACGCAGGAAGCCCGACAGGATCATGATGCCCTTGTCGTGGGTCGACCCCGACAGCCGCGCCTCGCGTTCGATATTGATGATCCCGGCATGCCCCAGAGCGACGGTGGCCGTAACCCGCGACGGACGCCCGAAGGCGTAGCCGCCCACATCGATCACCGCCAGGCCGTTGATCTGTCCGACCTTGGCGCCTTTCAGATCGACGACAAGAACGCGCTCGGTAATCATCCGGCGCAGTTCCTCTTCGACGTAATTAAGCCGCAGGACGCGCTCGGACAGCGCGCGTTCCACGTGATGCGCGGTGACCTCTGTGGCGCCCTCGCCGCGCGCGAAATATGCCGCCTCGCGCGCCAGATCGTCGATCGGCTCCATCAGGGTGACCACGCGGCCGCGCTCGCCCGCCAGACGCATCCCGAATTCCACGATTCGGGCCAGCGCGGCCCCGTCAAAGGGCGGCAGATGCTCGTTGCGGATGAGCCATGCGATGCGCGTCGCGTAATGCCGCACGGCGTCGTCTTTAGCGTCGATTATGGGCCGGATCTCGGCCTTGATCTTGAACAGCTCGGGGAAATCGGTGTCGTAAAAATAGAGCATGTTGTAGAGATAGCGGGTGCCGAGCACGACCACCTTGTTTCTGATCTCGATCGGCTCGGGCTTAAGCCCGCTGCTGAAAAACATCTGGTAGGGCTCGAAGGTCTCGATCGTCATGGAGCCGGTCTTGAGACTGCGCTTGAGCGTCTTCCAGACCCCGGGTTCGACAATCGCGTCCTCCAGATCGATCACCAGAAAACCCTGATGCGCCTTTTGAAAGGAGCCGGTGATGATGCGGGTGAAATTGGTCATCGGCCTGCCCATCGGGTCCGCCCAGCGCTCGATGGTGCCGAACAGGTTGCGATAGGTGGGGGAGTTCTCGCTGATGACGGGGGCGCCATGCTGGTTGGCGTTATCGACGAAGAGGTTGACCTGGTACTCGGGAAAACGCGTTTCCCCCTGCGCCGCCGCCATCGTCATCGTCGCCATCGGGTTTTCCGGCGCCGGACGCCCTTCGGCGGCGCTCTCACGGAAGCGGTCGAGATGGCTCAGCATGTGCTCCGCCACCTGTTGCAGATATTTGGCAACCGCGGGGTTTTCGAAACGCACCGCCAGTCCTTCGACCGCCGGCGTGATGACACGGCTGGCGAAGGCGCGCTCGATCCCGCGGATGTCCTTGACCAGTTCCTGCATGATTTCCTGCTGGCGGCGGACCACGCCCAGGAACTCTTCCTGCAACTCGCCCTGGCGCTTGGCCAGGTCGGTGCGCTGCTCCTCAGTGAGCGCGTTCATCTCGCGCTGCAGGATCTCCGGTGACTCCGGCACCTTGCCCTCGAACAGGGGGATAAAGATCAACTGGCCGTTGGGCGCGGCGTTTATGGCGAAGCCCCTATCCTTGGCCCGCGCCTCCAGCTTGGTGAACAGTTCCTGGGCCAGCGCGTTATACTTGTCGCGCAGCGCATTGCGCTCCTGGTCAAAGTCTTCCTGCCGAAATGCCTTGGGCAGTTGTTCCCTGACGTAGTTGACCAGTTCGGTCATTCGATCGCGCAAATCGCGGCCCTGTCCGGGCTTCAGATAGATCGCGATCGGCGCTTCGGGACTTTGGAAATTGTTGACGTAAACCCAGTCGCCGGGAGTCGGCATGGTGGCGGCCTTCTCCCGCAGCAGGCGCAGGATGGCTTCGCGCTCGGCGGACCCGCGCACACCGGTGGCAAACAGGTTGTAGCCCGGCGCCTGGATTCCAATGGCGAGCCGGACCGCGTCGAGCACCCGCTGCTGGCCGAGCAGTTCGTCGTCGGAGGTGCCGGCCGCCGCCTGTTCCAGCTCCTTAGGATCAAGCGGCGCCAGACCGCGCAGCTCGGCGGCCTGGAGCTCCGGCGCCGGTGCGGCCGGCTGCAGATTGGAGGCGGAATCATGGGTGAGGTCGCTTTCTGGAGGCATAGAAGTTACCCATCAGGTTTCGGCCAGCCGCCTACTTGCGCTCTTTGCGCGGCCGCGTGTTTTTCTTGGGAAGAACGATGGTGAGGATCCGGTTGGCCCATTTCGCACTCACCTTTTCGGTCTGAACCGGATCCGCGAAGTTGAGCTGGCGCTTCCACGGATTGTCCGCGTGCGTGGCCCTGACCGTCAGGTTTTTCTCGTTCACCACCACTTCCAGCTCCGACGGCTTGAACGCGCCCGTGCACAGGCGGACTTCGTAGGCATTTTCGTGTTCCAGAACCATCGCCGGATCGCTCTCGGCGGCCGGCGTGCGCCATCGGCCGATCAGGAGCTCATCGAAGAGTTCATCGAAATCGCGCTGGAAATCAGCCACTATGGGTGGCAGGAACCTTGGCACTGGATACACCTCGTGGGACCATTGTGAAACATTAACCGTCGCTCGGTCCAGTTATTCCGTATTTATCCGGTCGCCCCAGACTTGCCCACCGATGCGCTGGGGCGTATGTTCCCGTACAATGCCGACTATAGCTAAAATTCTCGCGCCGACCGACTTTTCCGAAGACTCGACCAACGCTCAGGCCTATGCGGAGGATATCGCGCGCAAGTTTGGCGCCGAACTGATTCTCCTGCACGTGGCGCAAGCGCTGGCGCCGGTCAGCTTCGGCCTGGAGCCGGGGATCACGCCCGATCCGCTCGCGCTGGAGACCATCGGTCGGATCGCCGAAGAACAGCGCCTGGCCGCTCAGCGTGAACTCGATCGCACCGTGAACCGGCTGCGGGAAAGCGGACTGAAAGCACGCAGCATGCTGCGCGTGGGCGCTGCGTTCATGGAGATCATCGGCACGGCGCAGTCCGAGGGAGTGGACCTGGTCGTGATGGGCACGCATGGCCGTACCGGCCTCGCGCATATCCTGTTGGGCAGCGTCGCGGACCGCGTCGTTCACAAGGCGCCCTGCCCGGTGCTAACCGTGCGCCATCCCGACCGCAAGTTCAAGCATCCCTTGGACAAATAGACCAGCGCTCTGAATGTGCGGCTGACTGCGAGTGAAACGCACCGCACCCTCACCCTAACCCTCTCCCTGGTCAGGGAGAGGGGGACAAAAACGGTCACGGAGAGGGAATCTAAAATGGCGGTGCGCATCCTCAAGTGTGCGATCGATAGCACCGCGAGGTCCACTGGTCAGGCAGTCTAAAATGGGCCTAAGGCCCACGTGCATACAAGAACATACAGGCGGATATTCGCCCTCTACCTGACGAGGCAGAGGGTTGGGGTGAGGGTTTTTCGCCACCTCAAGTATCACAGCTGCCCTGACCGATCCGCTCCAGTCGCCTCATGAACTCCCGGACATTACGCGCCAACATCACTTTCTGGATCTTCGCCGGAGCACCGACTCTGTTCGTACTCGCCGTGCTCCTCGCGCCGGCCGTCCAAGGCATCGTGCTGTCTTTCAATCGTGGCGGGCCATCCGTGGCCAACTACGGGGCGGTGCTGAGAGACACCTTCTTCTGGCGCGCCCTGGCCGGCAACCTGATCATTCCGGCCGGCAGCCTCATCGTCGAATTCATACTCGGCCTGGCTTTGGCGCTGACGCTAAGCGCCCGGCAGGGCCGCATTGCGGCGGTGGCTGACGTCGCCGCGATCCTGCCCTTCGCGATACCGGAAATCGTGCTGCTGGCCATAGCGCGCTATATCTTCATGCCGCGCGGTTACCTCAATGGCGCGCTCGGACTCGCCGGTATCGGCCCCCTGCCCTGGCTGGTGCCCGGCTCTCCATTGGCCTACGCCACCGTAATCGTGGTTGACGCCTGGCACGTAACGCCGGTGGTGATGCTGATCATCGTGGCGGGACTGCAAACCATCCCGCCCCAGCTTTACGAAGCGGCCCGTTTGGACGGCGCCGGCACCATCGCCACTTTCCGCCATATCACCCTGCCGATGCTGGCGCCCGCGATGCTGTCCGCACTGGTCTTGCGCGGCATCGACGCGCTGCGTATCTTCTCGACCACGCTGGTGCTGACCGGCCCGGAGGGCGTGCCGGTAATCTCCACCTACGCCTACCAACTGTGGACTGATGCACAGGAGCCGCGCATGGCGATGGCGGCGTCGGTGATCCTTGCCGGCATCATCGTGTTGACCGCGCTGGCCGGGCTGCTGATGTTGCGGCGCAGCCCCTGGCTTAACACCGCTGTATGAGTATCCCCACCACATCCTTGCCCGCCGATTCCGCCCCGCCATGGTCCGCGCCTGTCCGTATCGTCATCGAGGCGCTGGTCGTGCTGGGCGCCGCCCTTCCGGTCTATCTGCTGATCAAGCAGGCGCTCACGCCTGACATCGAAAGCTTCGCCTGGCCGCCCCGATGGATGCCGCACAATCTCACCCTGGCTCATCTCAAAGGCGTGTTCGAACTGGCCGAGCTTCGTTCCGCCCTGATCCTGAGCGTATGTGTGGCGGCCGTCGCTGCGCTGGTTGCGACCGCATTGGGCACCATGCTCGCCTATGCGATGGCACGGCGGGAGCGGCTGCGGCAGGCGGGAATGGCCGGGGTAACGGCAGCCCGCCTGCTGCCAATGATCGCGGTGGCGTTGCCGCTGACCATTGTCCTGATCCATCTGGGCCTTTACGACAGCCCCACCGGGATGGGCCTGGCGCTGATTCATGCCGCCCTCGCGATCCCGACCACCGCACTGACCACCTACGGCGCCTTCGTCGCAATTCCGCGCGAGCAGGAGGAGGCGGCCTTTTTGGACGGCGCGTCGGCGTTGCGCATCTTCCTCGCCGTCGACGTGCCGCAGGCCAGGGCGGCCATCGCCGCGTCGATTGTGCTGAGCCTGATCATGAGCTGGGACGAATTCGGCTTCGCCCTGCTGATCCAGGTGACCCATCGAACGCTGCCGCCGCTGCTATATTACTACACGGTGTTCGGCGACGTCGGACCCGCCAGCGCGTTGGCCCTGGTGATGCTGCTGCCCGCGCTGGTGGTGATTATCGCGCTGCGGCCGATGCTTAAATCCGGCCTGATCGCGGAAACCCAGGAAAAACGAGAAATGAGAAAAGAGAAATGAGAAAAGACGCAACGCAACTCTAGTTGCTCTTTTCTATTTTCTCTTTTCTTTCTGATTCACCATGTCGGAACTCGAGATTCGTCAGTTGAGCCGGCACTTCAAGTCCGGAGGTGGAATCGGCGACGTCTCGCTGAGCGTGGAGGCCGGCGAGCTGTTCGTCCTCGTCGGTCCTTCAGGATGCGGCAAGAGCACGCTGCTGCGCTTGATCGCCGGCCTGGAGTATCCCGACAGCGGCGAAATCCGCATCGGCGGCGAGGCCGCCGGCGATCGGCGCGATCTGATCGCGATGGTGTTTCAAAACCATGCGCTCTATCCGCACATGAGCGCCTTCGACAATATCGGCTTTCCCCTGCGCCTGAGGCGGATACCGAAGCCGGAGATCGAGCGCAGGGTCGCCGAGGCCGCCGCGCTGGCCGCCCTTCAGATCGATCTTGCGCGCCGACCGGCTGAGCTGTCGGGCGGCGAGCGGCAGCGGGTTGCGCTGGCGCGGGCGCTGATCCGCCAGCCGCGCGTTATCCTGATGGATGAGCCGCTTTCCAGCCTCGACGCGCAGCTGCGCGGACGGCTGCGGGTGGAGCTTAAGGATTTCCAGCGGCGCACCGGCCGCACGATAATTTACGTGACCCACGACCAACTTGAAGCCCTGACCCTGGGCGATCGGATCGCGGTGATGCGCGCGGGCGCGGTCGAGCAAATCGGGACTCCCACCGAAGTATATCAGCGGCCGGCCAACCTCTTCGTCGCCACCTTCATCGGACAACCGCCGATGAACATCCTACGCTGCCGGCTGCCGCAAGCGACCGGTTCCACGCCGCAAACCACGGAACCGCCATCCACACCGCCGGCGTTGGAAATCGGCGATAAACTCGCCCTGGCGATGCCTTTTGGGTTGAGCGGCGAAGTCCTACTCGGCATCCGTCCCGAGGACCTCAGCTACAATTCGAACAGCGAATCGGTAGCATTTGAAGCCAGCTTCACGCGCGTCGAATTCATTGGCGCCAGCTTCCTCGCCTATGCAACCGTCGCCGGCCAGGAAATCACCGCGCTGCTCGATCAGCCGGTCGAAGCGGGCCGCACGCGATGGCTCTACGCGCCGCGCCGCGCGCTGCACTTCTTCGACCCGGTTTCGCAGCGCCGCTTGGGTTAACCCCCAAAGCGAAAATAATCGTGGCTTCGCGTGCCTGGCGACTGCCCGACACCGCTCACCCGCTTGGCCCGAAAACCTCGGCTCGGCGGGAGTCCTCGGCGTGTTGGAGCAAGCGCCATTTTCCGTAGCGCCGGCCTCCGTGCCGGTTCTTTTTGTCTCGGACTGTGTTGAATGTGGGCCTGGGGGACGGAAAAAACGGCGCGCTAATTTCCTGCCTCGCCCGCGCGTGCGGACTGGTCCGCGCGCGCAAGCTGGGAGAGGCCGGAGAGGGTGCAGGTACACTTCATGCCACCAGCTCTTTGGTGTCAGCTAAGATTTTTGGGGCTTAGTTGGGGAAGTCAAACAGAAATGCCTTTTTGGAAAAAGCCTTTTTGGTGCATGTTCGTGGCTCTGATTTCAATTTCGGCGACACCTTGCGCAGCGACCGAGATATCCAATGGACCGCCCAAATCAACCATCGTGGTTGGCGGCGGCAGAATTCACGTCGATTGCGATGACAGCGGGCTGCAGGTGACGTGCGCGACAATGCTTGAGTGGGTCCGCACCTCGGCCAAGGCGGTCACCACGTACTACGGACGCTTTCCAGTCGGAAGCTTCGCGCTCAAGATTATGCCCGCACTTGGCAATCGCGGCGGCATCCACGGCACCACCTTCGGCCGCAAGGATGGTGCTCTTACACGGATATTCGTCGGCCCTCTCACAACCGGCGCTGACCTGCGCGATGACTGGGTGATGACCCATGAAATGGTGCATCTCGCGTTCCCTGACATGAGTTCCGAACATCATTGGATCGAGGAAGGCATCGCCACCTATATAGAGCCGATTGCTCGCGCGGAATTGGGAACGCTGGACGTCCAAACGGTATGGCGCGAACTGGTGGACGGGTTGCCTAACGGTCTGCCGCAGCCCGGTGATGAGGGACTTGACCACACCCACACCTGGGGCCGCACCTACTGGGGCGGCGCGCTGTTCTGTCTTCTGGCCGACGTGGAGATCCACCAGCGGACCGCAAACAAGCACGGACTACAGGACGCGCTGCGCGCCATCCTCAACACCGGCGGCAGCATCGAAGTGGACTGGCCCCTGGAGCGCGCGCTTCAGGCGGGCGACGCAGCAGTCGGCGTGCCTGTGCTGACCGAACTCTATGATCGGATGAAGGCCGCGCCGGTTGACACCGACCTTCCCGCGTTGTGGAGACAGCTCGGAGTTAAAGCGAAGGGCGACGCGGTAACCTTTGACGATGGCGCGCCCATGGCCGCGATCAGACGCGCGATAACGATGAAGCCTCGTTGAACCCAAAACCTCTGACGCACAACGTCACGCAGTCAAGGGCGAGGATATTGCCGGTTTGTTTTGGTCCGAGGCCGCGGCGAGCGAGTTTGGCGAATGGCGCCGGCTGTGATTAAGCTTGGGCCTGCCATCACGAAGTTCGACAATGTGCCGGGAGGCGCTGTTCCATGCGAATCGGATTTATCGGGCTAGGCAATATGGGTGGGCCGATGGCCCTCAACATCATCCGGGCGGGACACGACGTGACCGTCCATGACGTACGGCGCGAGGCCGGAACTCCGCACCTCGAGGGCGGCGCGAAGTGGGCCGACAGCCCGCGTGAGGTCGCCGTCCACAGCGACGTGATCATGACCTCCCTGCCGGGACCGCGCGAGGTCGAGGCGGTGGCGCTGGGCGAATCCGGCATCATCCACGGCGCCCGCCCCGGCTCAATCTACGTCGACCTGAGCACCAATTCCCCGACGGTCATCCGCCGCTTCAATGCCGTCTTTAAGGAAAAGGGCGTTGACGTGCTCGACGCTCCGGTAAGCGGCGGTGTCGTCGGTGCCAAAAAGGCGGCACTGGGCGTCTTCGTCGGTGGCGACGAGGCGGCGTTCCACAAGGTCCAGGGGGCGCTCAGTGCGATCGGCGACAAGGTCAGCTACATCGGATTGTCGGGCTCGGGAGCGATCGCCAAACTGGTGCACAACCAGATCGCGATCTGCACCAGCGCCGTCATCGCCGAGGCGTTCACCATGGGTGTGAAGGCGGGC
Source organism: Binataceae bacterium (SeqCode) (assembly GCA_035939115.1). Taxonomy (GTDB): domain Bacteria; phylum Desulfobacterota; class Binatia; order Binatales; family Binataceae; genus JAJPJA01. Next base: position 48,911 of record DASZGF010000115.1, on the reverse strand, counting down.
GTCGCTCCCGACGCGCTGTTCAAAGCCGTGCGCGACGGCGCGTTTGGCCAGCCCAACTACCTCAACATGCTGCCGCGCGTGATCTTCAAGGGCGCGTTCGACCGCGCCTTCTTTGCGCTTAAGCTGGCGCGCAAGGACCTGGGCCTCGCGACCGAGGTGGCGCGCGAGTTCGACGTGCCGATGGCGCTGGCGGGAACGGTCGAGCAGGACCTGATCGCCGGATTGGTAAACGGCTTGGGCGACAAGGACGCGAGCGCGGCCTTCACCCTGCAGGAGGCCCGCGCCGGCATCAAGGTGCGCAACGAGTGACCATGGCCGGACAGCAGGCTATTACCACGTACAGTACACAGCACCTACATCAGCGAGAAGTTGTATTGGAATTGCACGTACAGCAGGCTCTTGCCCTTGAAGGCGCCGCCGTCGGCTCCGAATTTGTTCGTACCCAGTACTCCCACGTATCCGAACTTCATGAAGTACTTGTTGCTCCAGGGAGGAACGACCTGGACAGTGGGAAAGAGCAATAGCATCTGGCCGTCGGGATCGTAAATGTTGCTCCAGTTCGGAGTGACGCTGCCCCACAACCATGAGGTGCCGATACTGAACAGCAGGCTCACGTCATTATGATAGATGTGTTCGAACGATCCTTGATTTATCATCCTGTGGCTATAGCTGAGGATGGTGGTTCCATTGATCTCCAGGTTCGCGGTTAAGTTGCCGGTGCTGGTAAGCCACGGCGCATAAGCCTGGTCAAGGTCAAGCGCGAATAGCCAGAGGACTTCGTCGGATCGAACGATCCCGCTTGGGGCGCCCGCCGGGCCGAAACCCACAAATACGTCGCCGGGAATATTGAGCGTGCCGAACGCCGCGTGGTTCTTGTAAAACGCTTCAGCCCGGACCACGAAGGGCAATTGGGACAGGGCGCCAGGCAGATACAGCGGGCGGTTGGCGGTCACGCCAGCTCCCATGTACTGCGGAAATATCTCTCTAGCGCGCTCCTGGCGAAACGGCACGGTGGGACCAGATGGCGCACTGATCTGTTCGGGGTCAAACTTTATGAGGGGGCTATATTCATGGTTCCACAGCCAGATTGCCGCCATTTCGGTATTGAATGCCAGAGTGTGAAGCCGGACGCCGATCTGGGAGTTGCCCCAGGTTGCGCGCGGTATGGCTACATCAGTGGTAAATATACCCACCTCGCCGCCGGCGACCACCGCGCACAAGCCGGGCGGCGGACATCCCGCAAGAGCACGGACCAGGTAAATCGGCGGCGCAAACGCAAGCGCGTTGTTAAAGGGAACGCTACCCGCGGGAAAACTGCGTGTGTCGGTGCGTATCGCAAACCGGCCGCCAGGCGTGGCCGGAAAAACATTCACTCGGCCTGCCACCTGATCCTGGCCGTCAATTGCGTCATCGGTATAGTCCACCTGAGTATAGGCGAGGTCGAACCCCGGCACGTAAATGAGTTCGGCGAAGTTGGATGACAGCGGACCTGCGTCGGGAAGATTGAGAATTGGGTGGAACATCCACAGCGGATTTCGCGAATTTTCAAGGTTGACGAATCCGAAAGCCCAACTGAAGTCTTGCGGGTTGATTTGGTCCACGACCCGGAAAGCGAGCGATTCGCCCCAGGCTACTATCTGCCGGCCAACAAAAACCCGCAGAGGACCGGCTCGGTGATTTAGCCAGACCTCCCGAATGCCATAAGCGTTGTAGAAGTCCGAGTTGCAGTCCACCGTGCCAAGGTTCGCGTTGGAGCAACTGTTTTCGAAGGGGTAGCTGGGCTCGTAAACGCCGGTCAGCCGCGCGAACAAGTAGTCATTCTCGGTGATTTCATCGTCGACGTCCACCTGGATCAAATTACGTTCTGACGCCAGCGAATTCTTAGTGGGGACGTATTCTATAGCTTCGCTGTCGATCCAGGTCGAGGAGGTGTTTTGAAGAAAGCCCGTGACGTGAAGGGTTCGCAAAAAGAGCGGCCCCGTGCCTGCCGCAACCGGTCCTGCTGACTGCGCGTAGCAAGCCCCTGCCGCGAAGCCGGCCAAAACCGCGACGGTCAACGCGGGCAGGGCCGCCAACTTCAGGCCCCGAAACTGTTTCATCCTTTTCTCCTCGCCCCTTGTAGCCTCTTGGAAGGCGTGCGCCTCCAAGTCCCCTTGGCTAGCGAGGAATCGTAACCACCCTAGTCTTGTCAGAAAGAATAAACCAGAGTAATGGCCATGCTCACGAACATCAAAGATGTTGAAATGCGCACAATCTCACGCATTCGCGGACTGCGGCTTACATTATCAAACCTGCGTAATTTGCGGACTATTCGATCTGATCGAGCAGCATCCTGGCCTCTTTCAGGTCCAGGGTATCGTGACCCTCGGTGAACCAGCCGTAAACCGGTGCGAGGAGGTCAAGAGCTTTGGAGCGTTTGCCCTGGTCACGCCACAGGCGCGCAAGGCTCATGGCGGCGCGGAGTTCCAGCGATTTGGCATTTTGCTCCCGGCTGACAACCAGGGCCCGCTGGAACCACGGCGCACTCTCTTCATCCTGTGCGCGCGAGCGCCGCAACTCACCCATCTGGCGGCACAACTCAGCTTCCCACCAACGCTCTCCGCTTGCTTGCGCCATTGACAGCGCTTGGACCACGGCGGCAAGGGCCCCCTGTGTATCGCCCACCGTGGAAAGCGCTTCGGCTAGAACGTAAAGATAGTAGGGCCCCCAGGCGCCGCCTGCCTGGCCGATTGCCAAACCTTCCCGCACCTGCGCGACCGCCACCTCCGCCTGATCCTTGACCAAGGCGATGGCACGGAGAATACGGGTATTTGTCCAGAGTGAAAGGCCATGCTCCGCCGACAGCACCTCGGCAGCGGCGATGCGCGCGACTGCGATCTGGGGTTCGCGCCGCAGGTGATGGAGCAGAGCCAACCACTGCAACGCCATGTTCGTACTGAGCGGATGTGCGAGCTCATCGGCGAGGCGCAGCGCATTCTCGGCGCATTTCAATGCGGTATCGCTTCGTCCCAGCATCCAATTATCGCATGCCGTGATAGACAGGCCGCAGAGATTGGGATCGTGTCCGCCATACAGCAGAACGTGCGACTGATGCATCTGAGGCTCATAGAGCCGTAGCCCTTCCTCGCCATGCCGGAGGCTAAGGAGCGGGTCGCCCCGCACGAAAAACGTCGTCCAGGCGGTGTGATGGGCTTGGAGGCGAAGCCCGGCATCAGCCTGTTTCTCGGTGAGGCTCAGGAGCCGGAGGCACAGACGGCGCGACTGCTCCATACGGGCGCTGCTGTTATGTGAGTGCCACAAACCCCACAACGCCGTGAACAGGCGTGCACTGTCGCCGCTGTTTTCGCACAGCTCTCTCGCGCGCTCATAGGCAGCGGCAGCTTCGGCAGACGACAGGCCCTTGGTGGAAAAGAACGAAACGCCGAGCGCAAGTTGCAGATCGCTCTCTACCTGCACGCGGCGGGGCCACGCCGGTTTCAAAGACAGCAGCTCCAGACCCCGGTGGAGATGGGCGATGGCTTCAAGGTGAGCCGAACGCGCCGCGGCGTGCTGCCCTGCCTTCAACCACTGCTCGATGGCCTGTTCCGTGTGCCCGGCCTCGGTGAGGTGGCGCGCCAGGACCTCCGGTTGCCGTTCGCCCACATCGGGGAAATTTCTTTCGATCTCCTCAGAGACACGCGCATGCAGTTCACGGCGTTGGCCCCGCAACAAGCTGCCGTACGCGGTGTCGCGCACCAACGCGTGCTTGAACAGGAAGGCCGCCTGCGGGATCGCACCTCGTTGAAACATCAGCTCAGCTTCAGTCAGCCGCTGGAGTGCTGTTTTTAGGTCGGCCTCGGGCCTCTTTGCCACCGCCTCCAGCAGTTCATAGTCGAACTCTCGGCCAATCACAGCACCGATTTGAGCGATCTCCCTGGCGACCGCGCCGATACGATCCAGGCGGGCGATGAGTGAGGCGTGGAGAGTTGCCGGGACCCCAAGCGCAGGATGAGGTAAGCTCGAGGCCGCCTGTCTCGCCATCGACTCATCGGACGAGCCCGCCTCCACTACCGCTTTTGTTACCTCCTCAACAAAAAGCGGAACGCCATCGGTTCGCTCAACGATATCGGCCACGACTTCGTCCGGGAGCGCGTTGCCGGCGATGCTTCCCACCAGCTTAATCCCCTCAGAGCGCCCGAGCCGGTTGAGCGCCATCGAAGTAACGTGGGGTTGCGCTGTCCAATCCGACTGGAATTCAGGCCGGAACGTGATTACGAGCAACACTGGCACGCCAGGCACGCGGCCAACGGCCCTATCCAATAACTCGCGCGAGCTGGGATCGATCCAGTGCACGTCCTCGTACACCATAACCACCGGATATTGCCGGGCCAGCGCTTCGAGCTGAGCCAGCAGCATCAGGAAAGTTTTCTCCTTCTTCTGCTGCGGGCTCAGGTTTAGGGGCGCATAGCGATCACCCGTCGGGATCGACAAGAGTTCGGCCAGGAGCTGGAGATCGTTGTCATGCCCCGACGCCACGCCAAGCAACGCTACGAGCTTGTCCAGCTTGAGCTGCGGTGTATCCGCTCGCTGGAACCCCGCTGCTCGTTCCAGTTGCGCGATGGTGGGGTGCAGTGCGCTGTCCTGGTGATTCGGCGAGCAGAAGTAACGCAGCCACGCGTGCGGCTCAGAAGCAACGCGCTGTTGAAGCTCCGCGATCAGTCGCGACTTTCCGATCCCCGGCTCGCCCGAGACCAGCACTACATGCCCTTCCCCACTCGCTGCCTGCCGCCAGCGGCGCAATAGCAACTCGATCTCCTCATCGCGTCCTATCAACGGCGTAAGGCCGGCCTCGTGGTGCGCCTCGAAGCGGCTTTGCACGCCGCTCACACCGAGCACCTGCCATACCTGCTCCGGGGGCAAACCCTTCAACGTCACCCTCCCGAGGTTGCCATACTCGAAGAGCCCGGCAGTCAGCCGCCGGGTGCTGTGCGAGATCACCACCTGCCCCGGCTCTGCCAGTGCTTGCAGCCGCGCCGCCAAATTCGGTGTGTCGCCCACAACTCCTTGTTCTTGAGCGGCGCCTTCACCAAGGATATCGCCAACCACTACGACGCCCGTGGCGATGCCGACCCGCACCGCAAGCGCGACATCATGATAAGGGCGCAGCTTCGGGACCGCCTCGATCAATTCGAGGGCGCAGCGCACAGCTTGTTCCGCGTCGTCTTCGTGAGCTTGGGGAAAGCCGAAGTAAGCCAGCACTCCGTCACCCATGTACTTGGCCACGAAGCCGGTGGACCTGGTGATAATCTCGGCGCAGCAGCGGTGATAGGCACCGATGATATCGCGCATATCCTCGGGGTCCAGACCGGCTGAAAGTGCGGTGGAGCCGACCAGGTCAATGAACATGACGGTGAGCTGGCGGCGTTCGGCAGATGAGGCAGGCGGAGGGGGCGAAGGAACACTAGCGATGGTCGCCTGCTTGATCGTTATCTCAGGCTTTGCCGACGATAGCGCTTGCCCGCACTCCAAACAGAACTTCGCCGCCGAAGGGTTCGTACTGCCGCACGACGGACAGCGCGCAAGGAGCGCCGCGCCACAAGCGACACAGAACTTCCCACCGTCGGGTGTCTCAGCCTGGCAGCTCGGACATTCCACCCCGGGTCGCTCTCCTTGAGGCGACAAGTCACGATTAGTCTCCCAGAGTTATGGTGAGAATGGCAAGCGGGGCTGTGGCCAACAGCGGCGTACTTATTGCCAGCAAAGACAAAGAAGATACAGGAAAGCAGTCAGTCCCTATGAACTGTTTGGACCCGATCACGCGGCAATTGAGTGAACTCGGCTTGCCTGGCACCCGCTACAGGTGCTCGCCGCCCGCGACTCTGGCAATGCCGCGGATTTCCAGCCCGCTGTCGCAGTTGATGATGTGCCCCGTCGTCAGGCTGCCGCTCTTTCTTGAAGCCAGCATCAGATAGGCACCGGTGTAGTCTTCCAGTTCGGGAAATCGCGCCAGCGGCAGACCGCGGGTGCTTTGCTCGGGGTTCATCACTTCGCTGATCGAGCGGTTTTCCATCTCCAGGCTTTTGAGCCCGCGCAGATCGGTAGGCATCGGCCCAGGCGCGATGCCGTTGACCCTGATCTTGGGCGCCAGCTCGTAGGCGAGTTCCCGAATCATCCCCACCATCGCGTGCTTGGAGGAAGTGTAAAGAGGGCCGCCGCCCGAGGGATGAAAGCCCGCATAGGAGACTGTATAGACGATGTTGCCCCTGGTTTTCGCCAGTTCGGTCATCGCGGCTTTGGCTCCCAGCATGCAGCCTTTGACGTTAATCGCGAACAACTCATCGAAGGCCCGCTCGATGCGGTCGTCAGGCAGTTCGGCCAGGGAAAGGTTGAAATCCCATACCCCGGCATTGCCGATAAAGCAGTCCAGGCGGCCAAATCGCGCGACCGTATCCGCGACCGCGCGGTGATTATCGGCCAGCAGGGTGACGTCGCCGACCGTAGCCGACACCCGATCGCCCAACTGTTTCGCCAGTGCCTCGGCGCGTTCTCGTGCGCGATCCAAAATGCCGACGCGGGCGCCCTCGCGCAGGAATCGCTCAACAATGCTTTTGCCCAAGCCCCACGCGCCGCCGGTCACCAATGCCACTTGCCCGTCCAGCTCGCCCATAATGATTGCTCCTTTTGTCACTCCAATCGTAGCCGCACGCTCTAGCATGATGGTCCGCGACGGATCAAATTCGCGCGCGACGGTATCCCTAACCCTGATGCGAAAAAAATCAGAAGCACATCAGAAACGCCGGCAGTTAGGTATTGCAACGCTTCCCTGCGCCCTCTGACGGTCAAGTCCGCTCGAAGCCGTTGGTTCCGAAAGGTAGTCCGACCGCGCTGTTCGTGACAGCATTTTAGGGAGGGCATAAGAAGGAGGGCAGGGGGTAGAACATGAGCTACGAGTTGATTGCGATTCTGCTGACGGGCCTGCTATTGGGTGCTGCCGAACTGGTGACATTCTCTTTTTCCCTGCGTGTGTTGCGCGAGAGTCAACGCATGCAACACGCCGTGGCAGGGCTCGTTGTCCAGGAATCGGAGAAGATTCAGCAATTGCTCCGCGCTTAGCATTCGGGTCGGCTGCAATTGGCGCATTCAGAGCGTCCCGCCTGCCTCGCGTGGATCGAGGTCACGCGATTTCTCATTGCGGTGTGATTGTTCCTTCGTAGGGCCAAACAATGAGGAGGACCGCGATTGCTCCCGGTCCTCCTCATTTCTTTGCGCGATTAAACGGTGCGTCGTCGCTACTTGACGCTCCAGGTGTCGCCGCGGCGTAGCAGGGAGCGCAGCTCGCCGGGGCCTTGGGTCTTTTTGGCGTCGGCTAATTGCGCGTTGACCGCGGCGTCGTAGGTTGGCCGCGAGGTCGCGTAGAATACGCCGACCGGCGTGGGCATCGGCGACTCGAAGTGGCCGAGCATGAAGGCCAGCGACAGGTTGGTCTCGTCGTGCACCACGAGATCCTTCTCGGTGACGCCGTTGCCGAGCGCCACCACCTCCGGCCGCATCCCGTTCATCCTGATGCCTTTGTCGCGGTTCTTGCCGAAGATCAGCGGCTTGCCGTTCTCCATCACCAGTTGATGGTCGGCCTTGATCGCCTTGTCGCTCACGTCGTCGAAGGCGCCGTCGTTGAAGATGTTGCAGTTCTGCAGAATCTCCATGAAGGACGCGCCGCGATGCGCGTGGGCGCGCTTGATCATGTCCTGCAGATGCTTCTGTTCGACGTCCACGGTACGGGCGACGAAGCTGGCGTGAGTGCCCAGCGCCACGGTTATCGGATTGAAGGGAAAATCCACCGAGCCGGCGGGCGTGGACTTGGTCACCTTGCCGACTTCGGACGTCGGCGAGTACTGGCCCTTGGTCAGGCCGTAGATCTTGTTGTTGAACAGCAGGATCTTCAGATCGATGTTGCGGCGCAGCGCATGGATCAGGTGGTTGCCGCCGATTGAAAGCCCGTCGCCGTCGCCGGTAACGACCCACACGTCAAGCTCCGGACGGGTCAGCTTCAGTCCGGTGGCGAGCGCCGGCGCACGGCCGTGGATGGTATGGAAGCCATAGGTGTTCATGTAGTAGGGAAAGCGGCTGGAACAGCCGATGCCCGAGATGAACACGGTATTCTCGCGCGCCACGCCCAATTCCGGCATCACCTTCTGCACCTGGGCCAGAATCGCGTAGTCACCGCATCCGGGACACCAGCGTACTTCCTGGTCGGAGACGAAGTCTTTGCGGGTAAGTGCGGTAGCCATCTGGTTCAGCCCTCCAACGAACGAAGGATTCGGGACTCGATCTCGCTGACCTTGAATGGCCGGCCCTGAATCTTGTTACAGCCGACCGCATCGATCAGGTAGTCGGCCCGGATCATCTTCAGTAGTTGCCCCATGTTCATTTCCGCCACCATCACCTTCTTGAAGCGGCGCAGGATGTCGCCAAAGTCGGAAGGCAGCGGATTGAGATAGCGCAGATGGACGTGCGACACGTTCTTGCCCTTGACGCGCATGTTCGCGACCGCCTCGCGCAGCGTTCCATGCGTCGAGCCCCAGCCAACCACCAGCAGGTCGCCGCCTTGCTCGTCGCCGAAGACCTGGGTGGGCGGGATCTCGCGGGCGATGCCCGCGATCTTGCGCGCCCGCAGCCGCACCATCATCTCGTTGTTCGACGGCGAATAGCTCACGTTGCCGGTCAGATGTTCGCTCGACAGCCCGCCGATCCGATGTTCGAGCCCCGGGGTACCCGGAACTGCCCACGGACGCGACAGCGTTTCCTCGTCGCGCAGGTAGGGCATGAAGCCTTCGGGGTCGGTGCGGAACTCAACCTTGATTTCAGGCAACTTGTCGGGATCGGGCACCAGCCACGGCTCGGCGCCGTTAGCAAGTTGGCCGTCGGTCAACAGAATGACCGGGGTCATGTACTTGACCGCAATCCGGACCGCCTCGTACGCCGCGTCAAAGCAATCGGCCGGCGTCGAAGCGGAGATAATCGGAATCGGCGACTCACCATGACGCCCGTACATCGCCATCAGCAGGTCGGCCTGTTCGGGCTTGGTCGGCATCCCGGTGGAAGGACCCGCGCGCTGGATGTCGGTAATAACCAGCGGCAGCTCCACTTTAACCGCAAGGCCAATCGCTTCCGCCTTGAGGTTCATCCCGGGTCCGGAAGTTGAGGTTATGCCAATTGCTCCGCCGAAGGCCGCCCCGATCGCGGAGGCCACGCCCGCGATCTCGTCCTCGGCCTGGAAGGTGTAGATGGGGAAGTTTTTGTAGCCCGCCAGCTCGTGGAGGATGTCGCTGGCCGGCGTGATCGGGTAGGAGCCCAGAAAAATCGGCCGCCCGCACTTTACCGCCGCAGCCACAAAGCCCAAGGCCGTCGCGCTGTTGCCGGTGATGTTGCGGTAGAACCCCGGAGCAATCTCGGCCGCCTTCACCTCGTAAGAGCTGGCGAACGCCTCAGTGGTCTCGCCGTAATTGTAGCCGGCCTTGAAGGCGCGCAGGTTAGCCTCCATCACGTCGGGAGTCTTCTTGAACCGGCTTCCGATATAGTCCTCAACCGACTTGGTGGGGCGCTGGAACAGCCATGAGAGCAGGCCGAGCACAAAGAAGTTGCGGCATCGAAAAACTGCGCGCGTGTTTAGGCCCAAATCCCGCACGGCGGTGGTGGTAAGCTTGCTGACCTCGATTTGGAAGACCTGGTACTTGTCCAGCGAGTGGTCGGTCAGCGGATTGGAGGTGTAGCCCGCCTTCTTGAGGTTGGCGTCGGTGAATCCTTCCTTGTCGATGATCAGAACGCCGTTGGGGGGCAGATCCTCCAGGTTCACCATCAGCGCCGCCGGGTTCATCGCAACCAGCACTGACGGCTCATCGCCGGAGGTAAAAACTTCCCGGCTGGAAAAATTCAACTGGAAGCCGCTGACACCCGCCAAGGTCCCCGCCGGGGCGCGAATCTCCGCTGGAAAATCGGGCAACGTGGCAATGTCGTTGCCTGCCAGCGCAGACTCGGTGGTGAATTGCATGCCCGCCAGTTGCATGCCGTCGCCGGAGTCGCCGGCAAAGCGAATTACGAACTGGGGCCGGGTTTCGACGGGCTTGTGCTTGCCCGCCGTTCCGGAGCCCTGCGCAAGCTGGGCCGTCTCAGGTGGTACAGCCATTTGGATCTGCTCTCCTCTTAAACAGGACGCCTAATTGTTAGTTGATAAATGAGATACCATCGCAAGCTCCAAGCGAGCTTTTCTACAAGCGGGGCGAATAAGATAGGTCACGTAGTAGAACTATAACTAATGGCGCGGCCCGATCAAATAGCCCTGATCCGTATCCGAACCTGCCATTAGCGCACCTCAAAACCATGCCAATTTCCCACCTCCTCTGACCACTCCACCTCAACCTCCGTGACACGCGCGGCCGACGGCCCGCGATGGGCCCATGCCAGCAGCATTTCAAGGTTCCTGCGCACCCCCTCCGCCCGAATTTCCACCGCTCCATCGGGCCGGTTGCGCACCCATCCGCAAAGTCCGAGTCCGCGCGCCTCCTGCGCCGTGGCGCCGCGGAAGAACACGCCCTGGACCCGGCCTCGGACAACCATTCGAACTTGCGCCTTATCAGCGCCCATCGTCAAGCTCCAGACAGCATCCGCGCCAGTTCATCCTCGTCAATAACCTTGACGCCCAGTTCCTGGGCCTTGCGTAACTTGGAGCCGGCCTCCTCTCCCGCCACCACGTAATCGGTCTTGCGGCTAACCGACGAGGAAACGCGCCCGCCCGCGGCCAGAACCTTCTGCTCCGCTTCTAAACGGGACCATTGCTTGAGCGCCCCGGTCAAAACCACGGTCTTGTCCCGCAGCGGACCGCGCCCGCTCGCCTCGGGGATCTGCTCAAGCTCAAACCTGGCGTTGTGGAGGAGCCGATCCAGCGCACGCGAGTTGTGCGGTTCGGCATAGTATTCGCGGATGCTGCGGGCAACCTCGGGGCCGATATCGCGCACCCCGAGCAGATCGTCTTCGCTGGCCTCCTGCAAACGCTTGATGCTGTGGAAATGCTGCGCCAACTGGCGGGCCGTATGCTCGCCCACGTGGCGGATACCGAGGCCGTTGATCAAGCGATCGAGGGTGGTCCGGCGCGAGCGGTTGATGCTGTCGATTACGTTTTGGGCGCTTTTTTCGCCCATCCGTTCCAGTTCCTTAAGCTGCTCTGCTGTCAGCTTGTAGATATCGCCGAGTTCGCGGACCAGTTCCTTTTCCACCAGTTGCGCGACCAGCTTGTCGCCCAGCCCCTCGATATCAAGGCAATTCTTGGACGCGAAATGGCGGATCGATTCGCGCATGCGGGCCGGGCAGTTGACGTTGACGCAGACGTACGCCACCTCGCCCTCTTCATGCACCACGTCGCTGCCGCATACCGGGCATTCCGCGGGCATCTGGAACTCCGGCTTGCGCGGCTTGCCCGGTTTGGTCACCCGCACCACGTAGGGAATCACGTCGCCGGCGCGCTCCAGCAGCACGGTATCGCCCTCCCGCACATCCTTACGGCGAATCTCGTCCAGATTGTGCAGCGAGGCGTTGGAGATCGTCACCCCGGCAAGCTGCACCGGCTCCAGGTTTGCCACCGGCGTCAACGAGCCGATGCGGCCGACGTACACCACTATCTTGTTAACGCGGGTTTCCGCCTGCTGCGCCTTGAACTTGTACGCGATTGCCCATCGCGGCGAGCGCGAGACCTCGCCCAGCTGCTCCTGTAGAGCGAACGAATTGACCTTGGCCACGACGCCGTCGGCCTCGTAAGGCAGGTGATCGCGCTTTTCCGTAACTTCCTTCCAGTACTCCAGCACCTGCTCGACGCTGCGGCACGGCCTGGACTCGGGATTGATCTTCAACCCCAACGCCTTGATGCCTTGGAGGAAATCCCACTGGGTCTCGAACTTTGGGCCGCCCGTTATGACGCCCGCGGAATGGCAGAAGATGTCTAGCGGACGCTTGGCGGTGATCTTCGGGTCGAGCTGGCGCAGCGAGCCGGCCGCCGCGTTGCGCGGATTGGCAAACAGCGGCTCGCCCGCGGCGGCGCGATCCTCGTTGAGTTTCTGGAACGCCTTGCGCGGAAAGATAACCTCGCCGCGCACTTCCAGCAGCTCGGGCACGCGATGGCCGCCGCCTGCGTGCAGCTTAAGCGGGATACTCCTGATGGTGCGCAGGTTCTGCGTCACGTCCTCGCCGTTGTAACCGTCGCCGCGCGTCGAGCCCACCTTGAGCGCGGCATGCTCATAGACCAGTTCCACGGCCAGACCGTCGAGCTTGACCTCGGCGACGTACTCGATATCCGCCTCGGAGCGCAGCAAACGCTTGATGCGCTTGTCGAACTCGACCATCTCCTCGGCGTTCAGCGCGTTGGACAACGACAGCATCGGATGGCGATGCTGCACGACGCCGAACTTCTCCGCCGGCGCCGCACCCACGCGGCGGGTGGGGGAGTCGGGGGTGGCGACCTCGGGATGCTCGCGCTCCAGCGCTTCCAATCGGCGCAGCAGGACGTCGTACTCGGCGTCGCTGACCTCGGGCGAGTCGAGCACGTAATAGCGATAGTTGTGATGGCGAAGCTGCTCGCGCAGATGCTCCGCTTCAGCGGTCAGTTCTTCGAGTGATTTGTCCTCGGCCATGGGTGTGGGATGAAGTGTTCTCCTCGCCTGCCGCCCTGCTTGCGCGATTGCGGGAGGAAGGCGGCGCTTACCTGCTGTAACCCATCGCGGAGAGGAACTCCTCGAGTGAGCGAAAGCGCATGAACATGTTGTGGCGCTTCTCGTTGCCGATGGTCGAGGTGGCCTCGGCGGAGTAGGCGTGGCCCGGATAGACCACGGTGTCGTCGTCAAGGTTGCGCAGCGTATGGTTGAGGCTGTGATACATCTGCGCGGGGTCGGCGCCGGGCAGATCGACGCGTCCGCACGAACCAATGAAAAGCGTGTCGCCGGAGATCAGGTTGTTATCAATTAGGAAGCATTGCGAACCCGGCGTATGTCCGGGCGTGTGCAGGAACTTGACCGTCAGATTGCCGACGTCGGTGGTATCGCCACCCTCCACCACCACCATGTCGGTGGGGGATAACCCGACCTGACGTTTGGTCAACGGCGCCTCGACCTTTTGCAGATAGAGCTTGGCTTTGACCTTCCCGAGCATCTCGGCCGCGCCTTCAATATGAGAACCCATGATATCGCCGCCCAGATGGTCGGCGTGATAGTGGGTGATGAGTATTTTGTCGATTTCGTAGCCGTCGCGCCGGACCAAATCGATGATGCCGTTGATGTCCCAGGCGGGATCGACCACTGCCGTCTTGCGCGTGACCGGATCGCCGATGATGTAAACGTAGTTGGCCATCGGACCAGCTTCAATTTGTCGCAAATGAATCCGCGGTTGTGCTGACATCTGAATCCTTTGAATCGGTTATTTGGCGTCCTTCCTGCGGCGCGCCCTGGAATCGATCCGCAGGCCGCGATCCCACAGGAACTCGTCTTCGCCCAGCCGCTTCGAAATCCATCTGGACTGCACGAACAGATGGTCGCTGAGCCTGTTTATATAGATAATCACTGGGTCGCTGATTTGCTCGTCCCGTTTGACCGCCCAGCAGATTCGCTCCGCGCGCCGGCAGACCGTGCGCGCCAGATGCAGAAACGCGTTGAGCTTGCCGCCGCCGGGCAGGGTGAATGACTTCAGATCCTCGAGCTGCTCGTTCATGCGGTCGATTTCACGCTCGAGCTGTTCGACCTCTTCTTCCCCCATCCGATGCATCCCGTCATATTCCACGTCGGCAGGCGTGGCCAGTTCGCTGCCAACGTCGAACAACTGGTTCTGAATGCGCCGCAGCATCTCGGAGTACCAGGCGTAGTCATCGCCCAGCCGCTCGCGGTAATCCGCGGCAAAGGTGCGTACGATGCCGACCAGCGAATTCAGCTCGTCAATAGTGCCATAGGCTTCCAGGCGGCCGCTTTCCTTGGGCACCCGGGCGCCGCCCACCAGCGACGTCATCCCTTTGTCGCCGCCACGAGTATAAATTTTGGTTAGCCGTATCGCCATGCAGGTCTCCTCGGCGCTTTGGACGTTGATGCGTGAGCGCGCGCTTACAGGCCGGCCTTGCGGCGCAGGCTTTGGTAGGAATTTTCGCCCACCTCGTTGGAAACCGGGAGGCCCGCGTCACGCCATCCGGGCACCACCACCTGCCCGCTCTGATCGCGGGCGCCGCCGAAGCCGCCGCGTACGTTGGTCAGGTCGCTAAAACCAGCACCTTCCAGGATCTCGCAGGCGCGCTGCGAGCGTCCCCCCGCCATACAGCCAACCACCAGCTTCTTGTTCGTCGGCAAGGCTTTTTCGGCCACGCTAAGAAAGTCGTCGTTGGGCTCCATCTGACCGGGGCCCTTGATAAAAACGACCGGTATATTGATGGCCCCGGCCGGATGCCCCTGCGCGAATTCAGCTTCAGTCCTGACGTCAAGGTAAATAGCGTCGGGATTAGCCTGAAGAATTTCATGCGCCTGCGGCGGTTCAGTCTGCTTTATTGCCATCGTTGTTTGCTCCTTTGACCCCTCTCTTATTCAATCGCAGTTCACTCCGCGCGCCTGAAAATTCAGCACCTTCTCTTTTGCACCTTCTCCCTGACCAGGGAGAGGGTGAGGGTGACTGTCCCAGACGCTAACCCCCGCGGCGCTCGTCTTTCAATCGTACCGCCTAGGCCTCGTGATTCCCAAACCGCTCGAAATGAGTGGTTTCATGATATGCCTTGAGTGGCTTGGGCTGGGGAGGATTGCCGGGGTCGGGATAGCCGAACGGCAGCACCGTGAAGACCGCCCAGTTCTCCGGCACACCAAGCCGCTGCGCGATCGCGGCAGCGTCGAAGTTGCCCACCCAGCAGGTTCCCAGACCCATCGCCCAGGCAGCATCAGCCATGTTGCATACCGCTTGGGCGCAGTCGGTATCGGCCCAGCGCTGATTGGCGGTGTCCTTCAGCAGCACGATCGCGGCCGGCGCATTGGCGACGAAGCGTCCGGTCGAGCACAGGGCGCCCAATTCGCGCAGCGTATCGGCGTTGCGCACCACGATAAATTGCCACGGCTGCAGGTTGCGCGCGCTCATCGCATGGCGGCCGGCATCGACAATGCGCCGCAGTTGGTCCAGTTCCACGGGCCGCGGCGCAAACTGCCGCACGACTTTCCGGGTGAGAATCGCACTTATAGCGTCCATACCTATAGATCGTGACCGATTACTTGGATCGTGCAACCCCTATGCACGCGCTTGAAGCCCCTGCATCATGGTTGGTAGAAAGAATTATGGCTGCACTGGAAATCGGCACGGTGGCTCCGCCGTTTCGGCTGGAGGATCTCGAAGGTAAGACACATTCGCTGGACGAGCTCAGGAAGGGCGACCTGCTCCTGCTGGTCTTCTATCACAGCGAATGTCCCACCTGTGGATTATCGATGCCTTTCATCGGCAACCTGGACCGTGGCGTGCGTTCAGAGCGGGTCAAAATCTGGGGTATAAGCCAGGACGGCACCAAGGAAACTGTCAAGTTCGCGGAGATCAAGGGCTTGGAAATGCCCATACATATCGACGCGGATCCATACCCGGTATCGCAGGCTTATGGGCTGACCAACGTCCCTACGCTGTTCCTGATCGACTCCCGCCAAACCATTCTCGACCAGCGCGTCGGCTTTACCAGGGATGATTTCGTCCGCCTGGCGCGGGTGGTGGCAAAGCATGCGGGCTTGCCCGCTCCGGATATCTATGCGGGCCAGGAAGTGCCCTCGATGGCCTATGGTTGAGGGGCGAAAAACGGGGACTGAGTTTCAGCTCCGCCGATAAATCGCGAACTCATCGGCCATCTTTTCGGCGCGCTCCTGGGCCGAGGAAAGCCGCTGGGTGCGGAGGAAGAATTGCACCAATTCCTCGTGCCCCACCTGTCCGGTAGGTCCCACCACGTCAACCAACTCCTGGATGAGACTGGGGAATCGTTCGCTGGGGATGTAGTAGTGCGCCCAGCCGAAATTGCAATGGCGCTGCAGAATTTTCGCTATCGACTTCTCCAGTAACGCACGATTGGCGCTGCGGTCGTTGTCGCTCATGACGCTGGGTGCTCCTGATTGCCATCTATTTTATTTCCAATTGTGATCGCAGGTACCTTAGCGTGGCGACGCCCGCTTTTCCAGCGTGTCGTCGTCCTTCTGCGCATCGGCCCAGATGATCTTACGGTAGTCGAACTTAATGTCCTCGATGAGGTTGAATTTAATTACCTCGAAGTAGGGCGAGAGGTCGAAATCACGCGGCGTGATAAAGGTCGTCGGCACCGGCTGCAGGACACCGAAGCGGCGCGCGCTGGGGCGGTGTATCAGGCGAGCCAATCCCGTCCCGTCCTCGTCGGCCAGAGGCGGTTCCTTGAAGTTCGGGATGATCGGAAACTTCACCTTGCGGAAAGCGTTGGCGATCATGCTGGAACAGATCACGTGCGTGGGCTCGCCGCTGCCGAACTCCAAAGCGGTCCGCCGCCACAGCCGCGGTATCAGGCTGACCGGCAGAAAGTAACGCGCCAGGTCGAGGACGTTTTTGAGGTCGTAGGTGTAACCGACGTTGCTCAGAACCTCGTCGACGACCGCCGTACAGTCCGTGCGCGAGAGGTTGAACGGCCGGCACACCCGGATATTGAAATCGCGATACTTGTCCAACGGCGCCAGCACCACACCCTCCTCGACCAGCGCTTCCGCCAGCAGATGATGGGCTTCTTCGCCAAATTCATCGAGCAGTTCCTGGCGTAACAACGGGTCGTGGCGCAAAGGTTCGTCACCGACGTACAGCGCGGAATGCGACCACGAGCTTTGGGTCAGGTATTTGATACACTCGCTGATGCGCTGATTGCCCTCCACCAGCACCACATCACCCTTTCGGATGTAGCGCTTGAGCCGGACCATGTCGTTGGCGATGGCGGGATGGTCCTGCTTGAGCGGTTTTGTCAGGAGTTTGAGGGCGAACCCGACCACCCTGCGCCGGACGTTATCAAGCCAATTCATTCGCACTGCCATTGGAGCCACTCAGCCGCCCTAAGACGGCATACTACCAGCTTAGTCCATGCCAGAGCCGGATGAACCAGATCGCTGCGCTTTTTTTCGCCCCAAACGAAGAATCGCAAGTTTTGGTGTTCGAAACGACACAGGAGGCAGATTGATGGACGTTAGACTAGCGGCTTGCGCCGCGGCCGCTTGTATCGGAAGAGTGCAGACTTGCGAACAGCCAGCTTTAGGTCGTGCGCTGTTGATCCCGGCGGCTCTGCTTGCGTTCACGCAACGCAAACACCGTTTCCACCACGAACACAACAGCACCTAGAATCACTATGGTCAGTGCGGGCAAATATGCGTCCGACATTGTCCGTACCTCCCTGGGATTCTAGCAGCGGCGACTTTTCTCCACTTCGTTATCTTCTCTCACTACTCACTTCTCGTTTCTCACTTCTCTTCTCCGCCTAGCCCTTGAACGACCCCACGATACCGTAGAACGGCACGGTCAGGCTGGCTTGTTCCGGGTCGTCGGTGTGGATTACGAGTTGGCCGCGCAGTTCTCCGTCGGGAGTCCCTTTGCGCAATTCCAGGGTGATTTTGTACTGCTTGCCGGCGGCAACTGGCTCGGCCTTGGCGACCACCGCGGGACTGGTGCTCGAGACCTCCTTGATCGCGACCGGGCGCGCCCCGTTGTTGGTCAGCCGCACAATCCGCATCGCACCCTGCCCGTGCGGCAGAATCCCGAAGGATACTTGGGCCGGTTCGGTGACCAGGTCGCCCACCACCCTGCCATAGACCGCGATTTCGATCGGCCGGCCGGTGGTGGTGATTTCGATCGTGTCCTGGAAGGGTCCCGGCGGCATCGTCTTGAGCAGCGCGACCTTCAGCTTTAAACCCGGCTCCTGGGTGACGGCGATACTGGAATTGGAGTTGGCAACCTTGGTTAGACTGAAAGCCTTGGCGTCGCCATGGTAACTGATGGTTACCTCACGGGTCTGTTCGCTACCCTTTCGCACCGAGTCGAAGAGCACTTCGTCAGGCGTCGCTTCCGACTCGCGCCGCACGACACCCTGGATCTCAAGGGCCAAATCCGGCGTTTGCGGATCGTTGGTATAGACGTCGATCCTGCGGTTTGCGTGCCCCCGCTCATGGCGCGTGTCAAAGGTGACAGGCAGTTGCGTTTCTTCGCCCGGAGCGAGCCGCTTCTTCTCCGATTGCGCCACCGTACACCCGCACGAGGTCTGAACCTGGCCAATCACCAGATCGGCCTGACCGACGTTCTTGACCATGAACTCGTGCTTGACGGGGGTGCCTTCGAGCACGGTGCCGAAGTCATAGGTCGGAGCCACCGCCTGGATATGCGGCTGCGGACCCGTGGTCGCAGTGGGCGAGGCGGGGCCCTGAGCATACGCTGGCAGTGACAGGATTAAAGTGGCGGCGAGTACGCAGCCGCTGAGCTTCGGTACGACGAATTTCATCGGAACGACAGACGTATGATTACGAGGCGCGAGCTTGCTGGCGCCGGGGCGCGCGCGCCGCGGCGGGCTCTTCGCGCACTTCGAATCGGGCGAGAAAATCGGTGGCCACGTGACCGGCGATAAAATCCGGGTCGTCCAGTATTTTCAGATGCACCGGAATATTGGTCTTGATGCCATCGATCAGATATTCGCGCAGCGCCGCCTTGGAGCGCGCAATCGCCAGCGGGCGATTTTCGGCATGCACGATAAGCTTGGCCACCAGCGGATCGTAATGGACCGGTACCCGGTAGCCGTCGTACAGCGCGGTCTCCACCCGTACGCCGAGTCCTCCCGGTGAATGATGGTTGGAGACCACCCCCGGCGAGGGCAGGTGAAGGTCCGGGTCCTCGGCGTAGATGCGGCATTCGATGGCCGCGCCGGTCAGTCGCACCTGGCGCTGCTTGATGCGCAGCGGCTCTCCCATCGCCAGCAGCAGACTTTCCTTGACCAGGTCAACCCCGGTCACCATTTCCGTCACCCCATGCTCGACCTGGATGCGGGTGTTCATTTCGATGAAGTAGAACTCGCCGTCCGGAGTGAGCAGGAACTCCACCGTGCCGACATTGGAATAGCCGACGACCTCGGCGGCGCGCACCGCGGCCTTGCCCATCTTGTCGCGCAGGCGCGGGGTCAGAACCGGACACGGCGATTCCTCGAGCACCTTCTGATGACGCCGCTGGATGGAGCAATCGCGCTCGCCCAGATGGATGACGTTTTTTCCATTGTCGGCCAGGATTTGAAACTCAACGTGGCGCGCGCGCTCAAGGTACTTCTCCAGGTACATCTTGCGGGACCCAAAGGCGGCCTCGCTTTCGGAGCGCGCCAGCGGAAACAGCCGGGTCAATTCCTCGATGTTGCGGACGATGCGCATGCCCTTGCCACCGCCGCCCGCTGCCGCCTTGATTAGCACCGGAAAGCCCAAGGCTTTCGCCTGGACCTGCGCGTCGCGCAGTTCCGTCACGCCGGTGCCTTCGCTGCCGGGCAGCACCGGCACGCCAGCCCGTTTCATGATTCTGAGCGCGCGCGGTTTGTCACCCATCAGGCGGATATGGCGGGCGCGCGGGCCCACGAAATAGAGTCCGGAGCGCTGGCAGGCCTCGGCAAAATCGCCGTTTTCGGACAGGAAGCCGTAGCCCGGATGAATCGCGTCGGCGCCATAAGCGATTGCCGCGCTGACCACCGACTGGATGTTGAGGTAGCTATCCTGGGCCGCGGGCGGACCGATGCACACCGATTCGTCCGCCATCCGCACATGCATCGCGGCCTTGTCGGCGGTCGAATAGACGGCGACGGTGGAAATTCCAAGCTCGCGACAGGCCCGGATTATCCGCACCGCGATGGTGCCACGATTTGCAACGAGAAGTTTTTTGAACACTTTGGTACTCAGGTTAGGAGACATTATAGCCGCTGGTTTTATTCGATGCGCCCCCTCGCCGGCACGGAGACCGGCGCTAGGGCCGCATACCTAACCGGACGGCAAGTTTGCGCGAACGCTACACCGCAGTCTCTATCACCATGAGCGGCTGGTCATATTCGACCGGTTGGCCGTTTTCAACCAGTATTCTAATCACCCGCCCCGCCACTTCCGACTCGATCTCATTCATCATTTTCATCGCTTCCACGATGCATAAGTGCCCGCCCCTGTGGACCATATCGCCTTCCTGAACGAATGGCGGCGAATCGGGAGCGGATGCGCGGTAAAACGTACCCACCATCGGGCTCCTGACCAGCGTCTGATTGTCCGCGAGTTCCAGGGACGCGCTGGCGGCGGCGGAACTTTGCATCTTGGCCGCAGCAGGCCTGACCGACGGATGCGCTGGGCGCGGGGCCGGCTGCGGACCGAAATCCGATGTCCTGACGAGACGGATCTTGCCCTTTTTGTCCTCTACCTCCAGCTCGATCAGGCCGTTTTCCCGCATCAGCGCGATCAGCGCCTTGATCTCACGCAACTCCATCCCCGAACCCCTGCCTCCGGTAACCATCCAAGTCAATCGCGCGCGGATACGGTTGCTGCTATCACTATCGAGCCCAAGACTCCTCTATTTCTCGTCGCGGCGCGACCCAGTCAGTGCGGCAGCGGCGCGCAGCGCAAGATAGTAGCTTTCGGGGCCGAAACCCATGATCCGGCCGTCAACGACGTCCGCGATGGTCGAATGATGGCGAAACGGTTCGCGCCGGTAAACATTTGAGAGGTGCACCTCGACCACAGGTATCCCCAGCATCTGGATCGCGTCGCGAATCGCAACGCTGGTGTGGGTGTAGGCCGCGGGATTGATGACCAAAGCCTGGTATTGCCCCCGTGCCGCCTGAATCCGGTCGATCAGGGCGCCCTCGCTGTTAGACTGAAAAGTATCCACGACCAAGCCTATCTCATCACCAAGGCGGCGCAATTCGGTGTCGATCTGGGGCAGCGTGACGCGCCCATAAATCTCGGGCTCACGTTCGCCCAGCATATTCAGATTCGGCCCGTGCAGGACCAAAACCCGTCGGCCATGCGCACTGCCTTTCCTAACAGCCAATTGCCTTGCACTCCTCAGGTGCGGGTAATCCTAGCATATGTCCGCTTTTATGCCGCCTACCCCCGGCTTCGCTTCCCTATTCACGATTCCGGGTCCGAATCGCGCTTGGCCCTCACCGCCTCCTGGTAAATCTCGCGGCTGCTGCGCCCCTGCAGGTGAGCGAGCACTTTGGCCGCCTGGCGCGGCTCCAATCCAGCCGCGGTCAGGTCATCGACGGTCAGCCCCGACGCGTCCTCCGTAGCGCCTCTTTGCTCTTCCCCCGCCCCCGCCACGACCAACGTAATCTCGCCCTTGGGAGGAGAATCCTTCCATCGCTCAGCCAGTTCTCCCAGACTGCCGCGTACCACCTCCTCGAACAGCTTGGTGCTCTCCCGCACCACCGCCGCCTCGCGGTCACGACCGAACTCCGCCGACATTTCCGCCAGGGTTTCCGGCAACCGTCGCGCGGCTTCGTAGAAAACCATGGTGCGGCTTTCGCGCTTGAGCTCGCGGATTCTCGCTTTGCGAGCACCCTGGCGGGTGGGGAGGAAGCCCTCGAAGGTGAAGCGGTCGGTCGGCAGCCCCGCGATAGAGAGGGCCGCAATGACGGCGCTGGGCCCCGGAACCGACCGCACAACGCATCCGGCCTCCGATGCGCCCCGCACCAGCCGGTAGCCGGGGTCAGAGATTGCGGGCGTGCCGGCGTCAGTAACCAGCGCGATGACGGCGCCGTGGCTGAGCTTTTCAGTCAGCTCTTTGGCCCGCGCCTCCTCATTATGTTCGAAATAGCTGACCAGCGGCCGGCGGATTCCATGCGCGGCCAGCAAATTCGCGGTGTGGCGCGTATCTTCGCACGCGATCAGATCAACCTGCCCCAGCACCTCCAACGCCCGCGCCGAAATATCGCGCAGGTTGCCAAGCGGAGTCGCCACCACGTAAAGGGTTCCGCGCTCCTGACCGCTATTCGAGCTCTCGGGCTTCAAGGATCGGAAAGTCCTTCAACTTACTCTCAGACTGTTCCGCGTTGCCGCGTAACACCCTTGGGCATCGTGATCCAATTTAGGCAGGTAAACAAGAACGCCAAAGGCGCAGCTCGACTGGATTGACCTGGTCAATCCAACTGATGAGATTTCAACCAGGTAAGCTCCGCGGGCGTTAACCCTCAGCGGGCTTGGCGATGGCGGCGATTTGCTTTCTTGCGCCGGCGTTGCGCAGCGATCCGATGATATTGCGGGCGTGTTCGTCGTTGAGTTGCGTGCGGCTGCGCGCGGCGTCGATCATCGCGGTGGCAACGGGATCGGCCTGCAGCACGGCGTCCTGGGTCAAAACGGCGGTCAATCTGCGGCACAGCTCGGTCTGATCGCGCCATTCTCCAAGCTCGTCCTGGACGCTTCCCAGCCATTCGATCAGTCCCTGGCTGCGAACGCTGCCGATAACGCCAGAAACCAGTTCGGTCATATAGCGCAATGACTTGGTCTTGATCCGGACATCATGAAAGCGCGCAGAATCGGTGCGCGCCGAGGCCTCCCGTACGCTCTGGTTCCATTTCTGCTGTGTGCGCCGCACAGCGGGCCTCAGTGCACTCGATGAAAAGCCGTCGTTCAGGCGTCCAGCCACGATTTTTTCAATCTCGGCCGCCAGCCTGCTCACCTTAAAGGATTTAAGCCAGCGCTTTGATTTTTTGGCTTCGCGTTCACCCTCCCTGCCGGTCTCTCGGGCCGCCCGATTCCACAGCCTCCTGCGATGGGCGCCGGCAGCCCTGGCGGCCCGCGACCGCATCGTTTTGGCGAGCACGTCGATATCGCGGCGCGCACTGAGCAGGTGGCGCAACTGCTTAAGCTCCTTGCGTGCCTTGCGGACTCTTTTCTTTGGTTTCGGGAAGGTCGCCAGCTGGAGCACCGTCTGGAGCCGCCGCGTGGCGACGCGCAAATCATGCACGGCTTCCGGGTCGTTGCTGCGCGAAGCGGCTGCGTAGGTCCGTTTCAAGTTGCGGACCTGCTTGCGGACGTGCTTCTTGAATCGGCGCGCCACCTCGCGCTCGCGCGCCCGGGAAAGCTCCGCTGTCTTTGAATTTTTCATACCTTCACAATCGGTCCCCTGGAGAATCGTCGAACGGAATCAAATTCCGTACCCGCGGATTGCAGAGCTCGGATCCGACGAAAACCCCGATTCCACGGCCTGTCGAAACACACATTTCGCGGCGCAACGACGAGCTGGGAGTGTAACGGGAAAGATTTACCTCGTTACAATCCGCCACCCGGGGCGATCGAGAAAACCATTACAGAGCCGCGAGCGTGAACGAGCCCTCTGTGTCTGGGCCGGCCGGTTGACGGTCGCGGCTCGTTTTTTCAGAGGACTCAGCTCAGCGATTCTTTGCGGCGCGCTTTTACCGCCTCGAGCAGACGGGGCAGCGTCTCGGCGCTGGTGCCGCGCAGCGAATGGTCGCAGATGCCGGAAATCTCGCTCTCATAAAGATTGACTTCGACCAGCTTTCCGCCTCGCTCCTTAACTTCGATCGCAAAGCCGGCGGCCGGATAAACCGTCGCTGAAGTACCGGCGACAATCACCAGGTCCGAGCGCGCCGCATGCCTGGCACATTGCTGGAGTACGTCGGATGGGATGGGCTCGCCGAAGGAAACCGTGTCGCTCTTGAGCAAACCTTTGCATTGGGGGCATGGCGGCGGCAGCACTTCCAGGCTGACTTCTTCTTCCGGGAAGCGCGCGTTGCATTCCAGGCAGCGGACCAGCTTGTAGTTGCCGTGAATCTCGGCCAGCGCCTGAGTTCCGGCCTGGCGATGGAGGTCGTCGACGTTCTGCGTGATCAGAAAGCGCAACACGCCAATCTTCTCCAACTCGGCGAGCGCCTGATGGCCAGGGTTCGGCTTCGCCACCCGCAACGGCCGCCAAAGTTCTTCGTAACGGGGCTTGATGCGGTCTTCCCAGCCCTTCTTTGGGTCGGCCATGAAGATCTGAAAGCCGTTCATCGGCGGCTCGCCATACTTGGTCCACAGGCCGCCAGGTCCCCGAAACGGCGGGATACCGCTTTCCACCGACATCCCCGCGCCGGTCAACGCGATCGGATACTTGGCGCGAACCAGCGCCTCCGCGGCTCGTTCAATTTGCTCTTCCGGCAACATGGTCAATGCCTCCCCGAAAAAACGCTTTCAATTCAGCGCGCACGAAGTGAAGGTGAACGCGTAAGCGTTCAGGCCCTTGTTCCGAGCGGTAAGTTTTAGCCCGCCGGGCCGGACGTCGTCGTTCGCCACCAGGTTGTACATGCGCGGACGGTCAACCTCGATGACCGCGTGGCCATTCTCGATCCGGCTGTCATGACCCGCCTGCTGCTCGCCCTCCAGCGTCAGTTCGACGCGCACCGGACCACCGTCCTGCGACGGCGCCATCACCAGGTTAACCTCCTTGGCGGTGTAGCGGAGCGCGAGCGACGCGTCGTCGGCCACGGCCTCGGACGATTCCTCGCCGACCGCCCATTTCCCGCCCAGATAAACCATCCCTTCCATCCGCACGCCCGGGTCGCGATACTCCTGCGCAAGTCCGGCGGTCACGCCCTGCGGATTGCCGAACTGGCCGCGCTGATGGCCGAGATAGAGTTCGGGCGTCACGCGATGGCATACGGCGCCGGGGCGGTCGGTATCGCGCATCGGGTCCATCGGCAGCGGCAAGCGCAGCGTGGGATTAATCTCGGAGAGCAGGCGCTGGATCAGCGCCTCGGTCTCACGGTAACCGCCTTCACCGTAATGGTAGTAGCGAATGCGCCCTTGACTATCGACCAGGTACTTGGCGGGCCAGAAGCGGTTGGAATACGCACGCCAGATAACGTAGCTGTTGTCGAGCACCACGGGGTATTCGATCTGAAAATCCCGCACGGCCTGGAGCACGAAATCCGGCTGGCGCGCGAAGTTGAATTCCGGAGCGTGCACGCCGATCACCATCAGCCCGTCCTTGGCGTAGCGCTGATGCCATTGCACGACGTAGGGCAGCGTGCGGATGCAATTGACACAGGTGTAGTCCCAGAAGTCGATCAGGGCCACGCCCTTGCCTCGCAGCGCGGCCAGCGAGACCGGGCCGCCCTGCAGCCATTCGCCGCCAACCGGTTCCGGAGCAAAGATTGTTTCCTCGATTTCAGGCATCGATCGTTCCTCCCGCACGCGGCGGCCGGAGTCTTGCGCCAACCTATCATATCATTGGGTTAGATGCTGAACGGTTGTTGCTGGGGCGCCCAACCCCCATCTTGATCAACCGCCCGCGATTGGGGACATTGGCTCAAGCACGTTCGATTTTCGAGACAATGCAAGGTAGCAATGGAGGAGTCCGAGATGGATGAGAATGCCAAAAAACGCGCGCTGTTAATGATTCCTTATGGCCTGTTCATACTGGGTGCCAAGCACGGCAATTCCCAGACCGTCGCCACCATCAACTGGGTTACCCAGGCCAGTTTCAATCCCCCACTGGTGGCGATCGGGGTCAAAGGGGATTCCAGTCTGCATCCCCTGATCAAGGATTCCGGCAAGTTCACGCTGTCGGTCCTCGGCAGCGGACAGAAGGCGATCGCCGGGGCTTTCTTCAGGCACGTCGAGCCCAAGGACGGCAAGTTCGGAAATTTCGCGTTCGAGTCGGGCAAGAACGGCGCGCCGATCATTTCCGAGGCGCCGGCCGCGGTCGAATGCGACGTGGTCGGCTTTTACGAACTGGGCGACCACAGCGTGGTCGTAGGCAAGGTGACCGAGGCCCACGTCAAGAATGAAACCGAAGTCCTGACCATGAAGGAGACGGGATGGAACTACGGCGGCTGAGTTTCCCTCCCCTCTCCCACTTTTCCGTGGGAGAGGGTCAGGGCGAGGGTGACTGATACCTCTCAAGTAGCCGAAGTTCTGAGCCGAACAACGATGGCACCCGCCGCCGTGGAGATTGTGCCGGTCCGCAACGCCGATCAAATGGCGCTCGCCTACGCAATCCGGCGGCGGGTGTTCATCGAGGAACAAGGAATCGACGAAAATCTGGAGCGCGACGACGATGACCTGCGCGCAATCCATGTGCTTGCAGTTCGTGGCGCGCAGGCCGTCGGATGCGGCCGGATGGTGACCTCGGAGGCCGGAGCCAAGATCGGCCGGATGGCCGTGCTGCCCAAATGCCGCGGGCGCGGAATCGGGCGCATGGTGCTGGACTACCTGGTCTCGGCGGCGCGCCAACATGGCGTCAAACTCGCCTATCTGCACGCGCAGGTCCCGGTCGAAGGCTTCTACCTCAAGCGAGGCTTCCACCCGGTCGGCGGCGTCTTCGAAGAGGCCGGAATCCCGCATCGAAAGATGGAGCTTCCGCTGTAAGCTCACTGGCACGCTAATCAAGGAGCCGCAGCGTCCAGTTCGCGGACGAATTCTTCCACCAAGGCGGCCAGCGCGGCGGGACGCTCGAAAATCACGTGATGATGCGAGTCCTCGATTACCGCCAGGCGTACCAGCGGGTTAAGTTGCAACGCGTGCTGCGCCGCTTGCGCAGTCATGATGCGTGAGCGTCCCCCGCGCACCAGCAGCAAGGGAACCCGCACCAACCGGATTGTTTCGAGCACGTCTATCCCGTCGCTGCCGTAAAAACTGTCGCGGTCGAATTTGAAGGTATATCCCCCACCAGCAACCCGCCCCAGACTTCGCTCTGCGACCCGCGCCAGCACTTCGGCGGGAATATCACCCTCACGCGGCATCAGCCTGAACCGCGCCTTGGCAATTTCCAAATCGGGATAGGCCACGGTGGGCAGATTTTTCAGCCGCACCAGGAACCGATCGCGCCTGGACGTGGAGGTCAGCGCGATGTCGATCGCGACCACGGCGCGGGCCGCATGCGGGCGATCGCGGATGAAGGCCAGCGCGTTGATTCCCCCCTGGCTGTGCCCGACGATGACCGCGTCTTTGGCACCGCAAAAATCGACGAATCGCGCCACATCCTGCGCGTAATCGGCGGGGCTGTACGCGGGTGGCCTGACCCATTCGCTGTCGCCATGGCCGCGCTGGTCCATCGCCAGCAGCCGCAAGCAGGTGGGCAGATAACGCGCGCAATCCTCCCACCACCAGGCGTTGGCGGTAACACCATGCAGCAACACCAGCGTTTTGGCGCCCGCCGGGTTCCATTCCAGGTAATGCAGCTTGGGCGATCCGGGCATCACACGGCTGAGCGGCTTTATCATTAATATGTGACCACTGAAGTCGTCGCGCGCATGGAGCGACGCCTACCTGATGCTCCCACACCAGGCAAGCTGTCTGGGCAATACCGCCATGGCTTTGAAAGGCGCGGTTTTCGTGTCACGATCTAAATCGGGTAAAAGATGGTTCGCGGACCTTATCGAATGTGGATCGCGCTGTGCGCGGTTGCCGTGCTGATAGTCAGCGCGACGGCTCATGCCGACGACGCCGCTCGCATCCGGGCGCGGGCCCTGACCGACGCCGCCATTCAGCTCACCGACAGCAATCAGGCGGTGAAGATGCTGTGGCAGGCCACCGACATCGACCCCAACTCCACCGAGCCTTACATCTACCTGGGACTTTATTACAATTCGCGCGAGGATTTCGGCAAAGTCATCGACGTTTACAAGAAGCTGGTCAAGTACCGGCCCAATGAAACCAGCGCCTACCTCAACATCGGCGAGGCGTATATGTCATACAACCCGCCGAAGTTTAACGATGCCCTG
Source organism: Binataceae bacterium (SeqCode) (assembly GCA_035939115.1). GTDB lineage: Bacteria > Desulfobacterota > Binatia > Binatales > Binataceae > JAJPJA01. The sequence goes on along the minus strand of DASZGF010000115.1, from coordinate 21,172 downwards.
GCTTTCTACCGCAAGGCCTATGAACTCGACCCTCACAACAGCTTCGCCGCGCTGCGGCTGGGCCAGATACTGGCGCGAAACGGCGACCGCGAACAGGCCACCCGCTATCTCAAGCAGGCCGGCGCCGACAGCTCCACCAATCCCACAATCGCCGCCGAAGCCACCAAGACCCTGCACGACATGGCGGGTTTCTGAAATAGCTTTCGCGGATTTCTGCTTGCGTAGCGCCGGCCTCCGTGCCGGTTCTTTTCGATGGCAAATCAAGATGGCGCTTTGGTGCGGCCGGTGGTGGCGCGAATCAACGCCGGCGGCAGGTAGGTTCGGATCAGCCGCAGGTAGGTTTTCACATGCCAGCGGTCTATGCGCAGGGCCTGGCGGAAGCAGCGCCGCGCCTCAGCACGCCTGCCCTCGCGCAGCGCGAGCAAACCCTCATAGCGCAGGGTTGACGCCGTCAGGCGTGGACCGAATTGATTCGAAGTGAAATCGTCGAAAAAGCTGACGAAATGTGACTCATCGCGCTCCACCGGCTGCACCGGCTTGCGACAGGCCCGCATCAGTGGACGGCCGGTAGCGGCTGACCCTGACCCATCCCTCGGCTTGGCCAGCTCGGCAATCGTCTCATAACCGTAATTGGTCTGCGCGAACCGGCACGCCAGATAAACCCCGTCCCAACTCATGTCGTCGAAAACCACCACGCCGCCCGGCTTGAGCAACTGATCGACGTAGAACAGGTCGACAAAGACGCTCTCGAACCGGTGGTCGCCATCGATAAAGGCGAGGTCGAACTGACGGCCCTCGCCGACCAGCCTGGGCAGCACCAGACCTGAGGGTTGCGGATAGAACTCAGCGCTGCGCTCAAGTCCAAGTTCGCGCAGCTCGCGCAACGCCGCGTTGTGAAAAACGCTGGACTGGAACGGATCCATGATCACGTGATGGGGCGCGGCGACACCGTTTTCGGCCAGCGCCTGGAATATGTGCAGGGTCGACAGCCCCCACGCCAATCCGACCTCCAGCGTGGCGGCTGGGTGTTGCGTGCGGCACATCTCCAGCAGGAAGCGTCCACGCTCGGGCGGCAGGGCGGCGGGCATGATGCTGTACACGCTATCATCCTCGCCCTTGACAGACTTGGTCGAGTAGATTTGCTCAATACGGGCGCGAATGCGCCGCGCCATTTGGCTGTCCGCCACCGCCTGCTCCGCCACCTGTGCCATCCGTCCCCGACCTCTACAAGCGCGAGAACAAAGACCCTGCGGCAAAGGTAGCCGCGGCGGCGGCGGCGCCGGTCAGCGCGCTTTCCAGGCCGCTGCGCCACCACGAACGGGTCGTGATTATAGTCTTGGCCGCGCCCACCACGAACAGTGCCAGCAGCGTCGCCATGGCGGAATACACTATTCCACGTGCAGGAGCCACGAACAGGTAGGGCAGGACCGGCACTGCCGCGCCGCACAGGTAGGATAATCCAACGGTCGTGCCGGATCGGTAGGGCGACTCGAACTCGCCGCTGAAGCCCAGTTCCTCGCGCATCATCACGTCGCTCCAGCGTTTGGGATCGGACGTGATGTGCGCGACGATATCGTCGAGCAACTTTCCGGTAAATCCTTTAGCGCGGTAGATGGCGCGGATCTCGTCGCGTTCGCGGTCGGGCCATTTGCGCATTTCCAGGTGCTCGCGTTCGATCTCGCTGTGGTAGAACTCGATCTGCGAGCGCGCGGAAATAAATGCCGCCAGACCCATCGAAACCGCGCCGCCCAGCATCTCCGAAAGTCCCGCCATGATCACCACTTTTCGGGCGGTGAAGGCGCCGCTGACGCCCGAAGTGACGGCCAGGGACGCCACCAGGCCGTCGTTGAGACCCAGCATCAAGTCGCGAACCCGCTCGCCACCGGCGGCATGCACCTGCTCGGTGTGATGATCGTATTCGCGCTTGCGGATCGAGATTGCCATCTTGACTAGATCGCTAACGCCTACATCGGATGCGAAAGCTCAGACGCGATCGCCTCGGGCGCTTGCCTATCCGCCTGGTCCCATCCGCCGGTGCCGCCGCGTCTGATGCGCCGGCGCGCGAATTCCCGCTCCTTGCGCTCGCGTTCAAGCATGAGGCGTTCCACCAGCTTTCGGACCACGGGCCGGTCCCATCGCGGACCCAAATAGACGCGCAGGAAGCGCAGCCGCTCGCTCCGCGTCATGAAGCGGCCTACGCTGCGGTCCAGTTGCACCAGGTTGCGGCGCCGGCGCTTCCACGACACGCGCGCAAGCCGCCGGAATCCATCAAGATCGACAAAATGGATTCTCACGGTGCCATCGGCCTGGTCCAGCATGAGGTTGGTCTCCTGCAAATCCGAGGTGAACAACCCCGCGTCATGCAGCCGCCGGACGCAACCGGCGACGGCGGCCAGAGCCTCGCGCCGCAGCCGCCGTTCCTGCTCCGCCGGAGCGTGGCCGCGTTCGATAAAGCGGCTTAAAACATGCGCCCCGGTAAGCGCCTCGCTGAAGATCCAACTCGTCCTGATCGCGCCCGCCGAAATCTCCTCGCCGGCCGCAAGCGGAGCCGGAACGAAGAAGCCCGAACGGGTGAGCATATCCGCCCCCCGCAGCGAGCGGCGGGCCGGCGAGCCGCGTAGCCTCTCCCCTATACCCTCGATCCACGAACCGGGCGCGAAGCGCTTGATGAACATTGTACCGTGCGCCGAGGTGAAAAACCCGGCCCGATTCCTGGGGATGTTTTTCACTTCTTGAAATTCCGTGCGCGCGAGCAAATCGTCCGCTCGCTCCAGCAGCTTGAGCCACTGCGGCGAGCGCGCGTAAAGGATTCGTGAGCGCATGACGACTCAAAGCGTACCCGATCGGCCGCGTTTATGCATCGCCCGAGCTATTGGAGCGCGCGTGCGAACCGAAACCGGCTTACCGGCAGCCCCTCGGTTGCCGCTTCGAACGGATGGTAGTAATCTTGCCTTCACGCTGATGCAAACCGCTTCCTGAATCCTCATTTTCGTGCGTATCCTGCTTATATGCGAGGCCTTCCGCTCCATTGGCGGCGTCCAGGAGGTGGTGGATAATCTCGCCGCTGAACTGGAAAAGGCGGGGCATCAGGTAGCCATCTTCTCGACCCCGTTCATCGCGGGCCAGCCGCGCACGATCAGGTTCGCTGGCGAATGCCGGTATCTTGAGATTCCAAGCCGGCGGCCCGTGACTCTGCGCCATCTGGAACGCTTGTGGCAAACGCGTCTGCCATCTGAAGTGCGGCGGTTATCCGGCGAAATCATCGCCTGGCAGCCCCGAATTGTGAGCTCTCATTGCTGGTCTTGGGATCGCTTTCCAACCGTCGCCGCCGCCTGCCGCCGCGCGCGCGTTCCGATGGTCCACAGTCTTTATGATTCATGGGGCGGCGGCAAAATGGGCGCCGCCGCGCTGCGCTGGCTTCAAGGCGCGGCGGCGCTGACGGCGCTATCTGAGGCGACGCGCCGATTCTTCGAACCGATTCTGCCCGCCGCGCGCGGCGCCCGAGTGATCATCGGGGGCGCGGATCCCGACGCCGCGCAAAACGCCGGGCCGATGCCGCATCCGCGGCCCTATATTCTTTGCGCGGCGCGCCTGGACATTCGTCACAAGGCCATCGACGCGCTGATTGAGTCCTTCGCGATCCTGGCCGCTGAACATCCGGGCGTCGATCTGTATATCACCGGCGATGGTCCCGATCGGCCCAAGCTCCAGGCACTCGCGGTCTCGGCCCGCATCGGAGAGCGCGTCCGCTTCTTCGGCATCGTCAAGCGATCCGAGTTGTGGAGTTTGTACAAGAACGCGGTCTTCTTCGCGATGCCGAGCCGGATGCCGGAGGGCCTGGGGCTGGTCTTTCTCGAGGCAATGGCATGCGGCATTCCGGTCATCGGAACCCGCAGCGGCGGCACCCCGGAAATCGTCGATCACGGCCGCACCGGACTGCTGGTCGAAAACAATACGCCGCAGGAGTTGGCATCGGCGATACGTCAAATGCTGAACGATCCGGCCGAGCGGCTCCGGATGGGACAACGCGCCCGGGAACTGGTCGCGTCGCGTTACACCTGGCGGCAATTTGCGGTCCAGCACCTCGAGGTCTATTCCTCATGCGTTGGAGCGCGCCCGCATTGAACAACCAGGTCCTCCGCATCAAGCTACCGGTAATGGCGCGCGATCTCTGAACTATAATTGTTGCCGACCCGGTTCGCGTTCTCGGCAAGCCATTTAGCCAGGCTGGTGCGGCCCTGCGGTGGACCGTCTGACACCAGAAGATTCGCCATTAAACCTTTAACTTCATCCGGGGTCAAAACAACATCACCCACGATAAGCCCGATTGCTTTGGCGGCCAGCAGCGCCATCTGCGGCGGAACGTGCACTATGGCCGCTTTGCTCTGGACAGTTTTTGCCAGCAGCCGGACTAACTCGTTAAACGAATAGGTCTCAGGCCCGACCGCATCAACGCTGGAATTCTGCGGTGTTTGCGCCGCTTCAACGGCAAGCTCCGCCAGGTCCTCCACGAAGATCGGCTGCATCCGATAATCGCCGTTGCCCGGGATGGCGAACAGGGGAAACCGGCGCAGCAGCCAGGCGATGTTGTTGATCAGGATGTCCTCCGGGCCAAAAACGACGGTCGGCCGTATTATCGCGTAGGAGAGACCTGATTCGATGATGAAGCGTTCCACTCTGGCCTTGCCCCGAAAATAAGGCAGCGGGGAGTCCTCGGATGGATTGGTTATGCTGACGTGGACAATCTTGCGCACGCCCGCCCGCCGGGCCGCTTCGATCAAGGTCCGGCTGTTCGCCACTGCCCGCTCAAAGTCCATGTTGCCGTGGGCGAATCGAATCCAGTAGGTGTTGAATAGGGCATCGCACCCTTTCAGGCTGAGGGCGAGCTCCTCAGGCCGCTCGAAATTGAAGGGCGCGGCCTGAATCCGGTCCCCAAACGGGTTTGGCCTGTCAGGATGCCCGGTCAACGTCTTCACGCTATGACCTTGGGCGAGCAATCGTCCGGCGATATATCGCCCGATGTACCCAAACACTCCGGTGACGACGTCGAATGACAAACCGGAAATCACCTCGACTCAAGGACTATACAAGTACAGCGAATGATCCCCTCGCAGCCCCGGCTGTTCCAAATATACCGCTACATAAAAGCCCGAACCAAAAGTAAGGCAGATATTCGCTGGGGGTTGCGTCGGGTTACACTTGGCGGCAATTTGCGCTTGAGGGAGCGCGCGCAAAGGTGAGTTCGAAACTGCAGGCCGACGCTGACAAACTGCCGGCCACGCCCTGTAAGCTTTGCGGCGGGGCCGCGGCGGATCTGATGGAACGCAATGGCTTCCAGATCGTTCAATGCCGCGAGTGCAAATTTATGTTTGCCCTGGTTGCGCCAGCGTATGATGCCGCCTCGCTTTACACGGAGGACATTTATTTTGCTGCCGGCTGCGAATATGGCATCGCAGACTACGGCCAATGGCGCCGCAGGCTAGCGCAGTTCTACATCCCCCGCCTCGAGCGTATCGAGGCATTCCAACCACCCGCGCGGCTGCTGGATATCGGATGCGCGTCGGGTTATCTTATGAAGGCGGCGCAGGAGCGTGGATGGCAGGTTGAAGGGGTCGAGCTTTCCCCGGCGATGCGCCGGCGCGCCGCCGAACTCACGCGCGCCCCGATATACGAATCCATTGAGCATGCACTTGGAAGCGGAAAGCGTTTTGAATGCGTCACCATGTTCGAGGTGATTGAACATCTGAGCGATCCGGTGGGGATCCTGACCCAGGTCGCCAAACTTCTGGTTCCCGGAGGACTGCTCGCGCTCAGCACACCGAACTGTGAGCGTCCGGGAGCCGCCGCCGGCCTGCCAATCAACGTGTGGTTCCTTCCCCCGGAGCACATTTCTTACTTCGGCGCCGGCACCGTCCGCCAGTGCCTTGGACTGGCGGGTTTTGAAACCCTCGCAGTCGAAGGTCTGGAGCACTACTGCCGCGCGATGACGGGTGACCTTACCTTTCCTCGATGGGTCACTGCGGCGCTTACGCATTTGCGCCGCGGCAAGCGGCTCAAACCCGGCGGCCTGTTTGGAAAGCTTTTGGACCGCGCCTATCGCGGGCGCATCGATCTCTACCGCCGCACCGAGAGCGCCGATCTGCCGCGCACCGACGTGCTCGAAGTTTACGCGCGCAAGATCAAGTAGGCGCACCGGCAGGGTGCTGAGCCGGCTTCACGACCATCCGCTGCACGCCCATTGCTTGGGCACATGACGCTGCCATCCGCTGGTTACCCCGATCGGCAGGTCGGCGCAGTGGAAGAAAAAATTCTCGAACTCGACGCCATCCAGGTTGGGCATCGCGCCGCTGTTCTTCAGCGACGGCCGGATGCGCCAGGCGCGGTAGCCCAGGCTGGATAGTTCCTCCCACACCGCCTCCGGACTGCTGCCCAGCGCGCGCAGCGAGGGCCGATGGATTTCCATCATGATCGTCGGATGCCAATCCGCCAGCAGCTTGCGCGCGCCCGCGAGCGCGAACGGCTCGGCGCCCTGGATGTCCATCTTGATCACGTCGATCCGCTGCAATCCGTACCGTGCCACGTAACCGTCCAGCCGGATTGCTTCGGCGCTAACCGGCGTGGACTGGCTTTCTGTGGTCCCGACCGTCCAGTTCCCCGTGTTATAGACGTCCTCGCGCGGCAGCCGGAGCGTCACGGTAGAGTCCTCGTTCCACAGCGCCATCGGGTTGATTTTGACGTTGTCGAGGCGATTGGCGGCGACGTGCTGTTGCAGCCGGGCGAAGGTCGATGGGACCGGCTCGAAGCTATGAACCTGGCCAGCGGGTCCCACGGCAGTCGCTGCGAGCAGGGTGTATTGACCGATGTTCGCTCCCGCGTCGATTACCGTCATTCCGGGCCGCAGCAGCCGCGTGAACAGAAAGGATTCGATCGGCTCGAAAGTCCCCATGAAATAGATCTGGCGCTGGATGAACTCGCCAAGGTCGCAGCTGACGATGCAGCCGTTGGGAAGACGCGTTTGCAGCGGCTGGTCGGCCAGCCGCGGACCCCATCGCTCGACCAGCTTGAATAGCCGCGAAGCCTTCCTGCCGGTGCGCGCCCAACCTCGCAGCAGCGACCGGCCCACCGGTCTCACGATCGCGGGAAAAGGTCTGGTCCCCAAAGGGCTGGACGCTCCTTCATCGGCCGGGGGCGGGCGCGGTTTCGATCCGTCCCGGCGCGGTCCGATTGCGCGCAATTTCCGCGAGCACCGGGGCGACGTCGCCGGCCATGCGATCGGCAATCATCGCATCGCCGGATTCGGTCGGATGCCAGGCGTCGGTAAAATAGGTTTCATTCTTGTCTTTGAAGATGCCGCTGAAATCCCGCACTCCGCCGCCCGGCGCGGCGGCGGCCATCCGGCGATATGTTGCCAGAAAAAATTTCTCCTGTCCCGGATCGCCAATGAATTTGCGCTCGTATGGCGTAAGACTGTTCTTGAAAAAAATCACCGGCTGCCAGAAGAACAGGCATCGGAACCCGAACTGTTTGCCCAGCATCTCCACTATCTGTTTGTTGAACAGATACCGGCTCACCACATCGCGCTCCAGCGCGTCCTCAGCCTCGGGGTGCGGGCGCGGCGCGAGGTAGCTCAATATTTCGCGCGCTTCGACATCATCGCCGGCACCGCTATCGGAGTCCTTGCCCCCAAGGAGTCTACCCAACCGGGCGGCATTGGTGTTGAACACCAGCGTTCGCAGCGCGGCGAGGTAAAGATTCTTTGCGCGCGATCGATTACCCAACAGGTTGAATTCGCGCACCCTGAGGAATTCATTATGCGTCAGACCGGCTATTCCAGCCTGATAAGCGGCAAAGCAGTCGTTGATGCCGTCATAGAAAACCACCACGTCGGGCCGAATGCCCTGGCTCAACAGCTCATAGAGCGCCAGCACCTCCTGAGTGCTGACGTAACCGATCTGGCCGTAGTTGGAAACCTCGGCATTGTAATCGGTCTGAGCAGCCAGGCGCTTGGCGAGCAGGGACGCAGGCGTGTAATCGTCCCGCACGCCGAAGCCCCACATCGTGGATCCGCCGAAGGTAAACACGCGCAAAGTTGGCCGGCCATTGTGATGTGACCGGCTGTTCCAGGTGGCCCGGTCACCCTCTCGGTCGATGTTGAGGTAAGTACTGCTCAGCGGGCTGCCCTTCCAGTAAACGTATGGATACCATCTGGCGCTCACGCCGTTGAGCGCCTTGTAATACGCCGCGGTCCATGGAGCGCGGCCGTAAGCCTCTTCCCGAGCAGGTTGGGATCTCTTTCGAAAGCGCTTTACGTTTCTGACGACGACTCCCGCAATCGCGTTGAGTATGAGCAAGCATAAAATCAAAACTCCGACCTGCGCCCAAAGCACACCGATCCAATGGACGGCTTTTTCCAGGAACCCGCGCATCCTCATCGGTTGATTATCTCCTGCAATGGGGCCTGGCGCACAGGCGGCTTGGCACGGCCGAAAGTGTCCGCGGAATTGAACGAACGGTCTTTTTGGGCGTCATCATGGACGCGGGAGGCCGCGCCGGCCATGCGTGCGGCGCGGCCTTCGACGGAATGTTATTTGATCGCCAGCGGATTGAGCGGACTGCCCACGGCGCCGCGAAAGCGCAGCGGGGGCGCGACAAAGAAGCAGGTGTAGCGCCCGTCCTCCTTGCAATCGGCGGCCAACGCGTCGAAATCGAAAATCTCGCCCAGGGTCAGGCCAACGTCGCGGATTGCGATAGCGTGAAATACATTTTCTTCGTCATAGCCCGAGGGCAGCACCTCGACGTTGATATTGTCCGCCGCCACACAGGAGATTTCCTTGTCGTAGATCCATTCGATGGTCTTGAGGTGTAGCCCCGGCGAATGGCCGAAATAGCCGCGGCGTCCGTTGGGATGCTTATACCAATGAGGCACCCAGCCGGTGCGGACCAGCAACGCGTCGCCGCTGCGGACTTCGACCTTCTCCATCGCAAGGCATCCGTTAATATCGTCAACCGAGATCGGATACTCGGGTTCGAGGTGCCCTTTGTCCTCGGCTCCCTTGTATCGCACCAGATCGAGCAGCACACCGCGGGTGGTCAGGCTCTCGCCCAGTCTGAAGATCGAATTTTTGGTCGCACCGCGCTCGGTGGTGATGGCAGTGTACGGGACGCCGTTGTAATAGCTGCCTCCATATCCGACGTGCGACAGACCATCCCATTGGGTTGAACCCTGCAGCGGCATGATCACCATATCGTCGCTGATCACGGAGTCGGTCTTGAGGCCGATTTCACGCCCCTTGATATTCAACAGCGACATCACGCGCACGCACGCCTGACGCCCCGGGAAGATCGGGCCGTTGCGATCGATCGGCACCGCGCAGGTGATGACTTTGCCGCGCTGGGCTTCCTTTGCCGCGTTGGCGACGACCTCCGCCGTGATGAAGTTGGCGGTGCCCAGTTGATCGTCCTTGCCCCAGCGGCCCCAATTGGAAAGCGGCCGGATTCCCCATTTTTCAGCTTGGGACATCAGCGGACTCCTATCGTGGAAGTGAGCGGATGATGTGCTTGAAGTCTATCAGGCACCCTCACCCTGGCCCTCTCCCACGACTGAATGTGGGAGAGGGAATAATGGTCAAGTCATTGGCCCTTGGGAATGACCAGCAATTCACCGCCGATGTGGGCCGGATGGAGCTGGCAGTAATAGGAGAAGATGCCGGCCTTGTCCGCGGTGAAAGTTACGGTCTTGGGCACGCCGCGGGTAATGACTTCGGTGATCCCGTAGGCCGGAATGGTAAATCCGTGGGTGACGTCGGCGCCCTCGATATCGTTCTTGAGCACCAACTTAACCTTGTCGCCCTGGTTGACCATAATGCTGGAAGGAAACCAGAACTTGGCCTTGTTGATCTGCTCAGCCACCACCGTGAAGGTTTTCTCAGTGGAGGCCGAAGCCGCCTCCTGGGCCAACGCCGGCATCGCCGCGGCCGCAATCAAGCCGATCAGCGCAAGTACGCAGAGGATCTTTCCCGTCACTTTCATAGGTTCTCCTTTCTGGTTGAAGCCGGTTGAAGCTCACGGCTGGGGCCGCTTCAGCATTGGTTGCCGAACGCGGCGGTTTCAAGATTCAAAATACGCGCCCAACCGTCCTTCGGCACGCGATCGCGCCGCAGTCGGCGCCGCCCTCAGGCATTGAAGGTGCGGGCGACCTTGCGCCACTCCTCGTCGTCGCGGCCGGGGCGATAGGGAAAGTAGAAATAGACCCGATCGAGCAGGCCCTCGTAATTCGCCCTGACTTTCGCGGCGATATTGTCGAACGTCCCGCTTATCGCGAACGTGTCGAGCATCTCGTCGGTGATTTCACCGGGCATTCCCTTCCAATCGCCCTTGGCAGTCTTTTCGTTAAGCCGCATCGTAACGTCGCCCCATCCGTGGGCGTCAAACACGGACTTGTAGGTGCGAGTGGATCCGTAAAAGGCGATTTGACGGCGCACGGCCTCGCGCGCGGTGTGCAACTCCTGGTCGGTGCGTCCGACGACCACGAAGGCGCCGGTGGCAATCGAGATATCCTTGCGCTGGCGGCCGCCCTTTTTTAGCCCCGCCTCGACGTTAGGCATCACGTTCTCGCGCAGAAATTTAGCGGTATGAAACGGATGGACGTGAAAACCGTCGCACAACTCGCCGGCCAGCTGGCACATGTGCTTGTTCAGCCCCGAGCTATATATGGGGATGTTGCCGAATTCGTGATGCGGCGGCGTAAAGGCCGGCGTCATCAGGGAGAAGTTGTAGTACTTGCCCTGGTAGGACAGCTTCCTGCCGCCCTCCGACCAGCTTTGGAAGATCGCCCGCAACGATTCGATATACTCCCGCATCCGCGCTACCGGCGGCAGCCACGGCGTGCTGAAGCGCCGCTCGATATGTCCCTTGACCTGCGTGCCCAGCCCCAGGATAAACCTGCCCTTGGACGCCCGCGCCAGGTCCCACGACATGTACGCCAGGACCATCGGAGAGCGGGGAAAGGCGAGCACCACCGCCGTGCCGAGTTTGATCCGCTCGGTATTGACGGCGGCAATCGCCAGCGGCAGCAGCGCGTCGGAGCCCGATTCGGCGCTCCACAGCGCGTCGAAGCCGGCCTCCTCGGCCACCTTGGCCCCGCCCGGTATCTCGTGCATGTCGTTCCAGTGAAGTCCCGTGTCCAGTTTCATCGTCCACCTGTTCCTGCTGGTCTTTCAGTGGCGCGACGGATCGTAACAAAACTACGCCGGCCATGAAAACCGCGTCGGAGGAGCGGGCGGAAAGAAGTGAGGGGAGAGGAGTGAGGAGTGAGAGGGGAGAAAAGAGAATGGCGAGCCCAAGCCGGCGGGCAGCGACACCGGCGCCCCAACAGGTTCTCAAAAGAACCGGACCCGCATTCCCGTTTTTTTCTTTCTCTCACTCCTCACTTCTCTACCCTCACTCCTTTCTCCTTGCCGAAACCCGAGGCCGGTACTATAGCGGTGCTGAACGCTGGGGAGGTCACGTCATGGCAGGGGAATCCGCAACGGCCGCGGCGATCGCTGCGGAACAGGCGACCGTCCTGGACAACCAGCGGCAGCGATGGCTGGTGCTGGCGACGCTGTTCGTTGTGATGCTCTTCCTGATCGGTAGCACCGCGATGACGGTGGAGAGAGGGTTAGGCTGAGGGTATGGCGCGCTTCAACTCAAAGCCCTCACTTCGAGACGGTCTCCATCACCTGACCGCTGGCGGCGTCGGCAATCTGCAATTCAAACGGACCTTCGAAGTGATAAGCCTTCTTGGCGTCTTCGATTCCCGAACCCAGATCGCCCACGAACTTCTGGCGCGCAAACGGCGGCATCGCGGCCATCGGAAAGTCGTTCATCAGCACGGTGGCCTTGTTCTTCGAATCCCACCTGACCGATTGAACTTTGGGCCCGGCAAACGGCAGCCCCCTGACCATCGATTCAATCTGCCCCTGGAACGAGTTGGGCGCAGCGCTGCCCTGTGCCTGACCCCCGGCTCCGCGGTCCGCCGGCGCGGCACCGCCGGCTGACGCCACCTGGGCACCGGGGCCACCGGCGAGCTTCGCCAGCAGGCCGTTGACGCGCGTTTTCGCGTCCTGGTCGGGGGCGACTTTCAGCGCCTGATTAAGGGCGGCGCGCGCATTGGCCGTGTCATTCATGGCCCCGTACGCCACCCCCATATTGAAATACGCGTCGAAGAAGTCGGGTTTGATCGAAACCGCCTTTTTGTAGCGTTTGATCGCCTGGTCGGCATTACCGGTGTACAGGTACATGGTGCCAAGGTCGGTCTGCACCTCGGGGTCGTCGGGCTTGTGCTTTAAGTAATGCTCGTATGCCGCGATCGCTTCGTCGTATTTCTGCCGGTCGTAGTTGAGATTGCCGATCCCCCGCAGCGCCTCGAGGTCATCCGGATCGAGCTGGAGGACATGGCCATAGGCCTGCCCGGCCATCCGGTAATAGGAGGCATCAAATAGCGCCGCCCGCAGCGCGACGGTTCCCAACCGGTTCCATACGGCGATGTCCTTGGGCTGCTTTTTCGCATCGGCCTCGAGGTTGCTGATGAAGTCGCGCGCCTTTTTTGGCAGCTCGACCTGGGGATGCCCGGGCGGGAGTTCGGACGAAGTTTTCGCGCTTTCCTGCTGCGCCTGCTCTTTGCGATGCTGCCGGATCAGGATTCCCGCGGCTGCCAGACCGACCACCAGCACGATTAAAAAGACCGCCGCAAACCCCGGCGGAATGTGAATCCGGGCGCGCTCCGGCGTCATCGCGGACAGGCCGAGCGGCTGGCCGCAGTTAACGCAAAATTTGGCTTCCGGTTGAACCGCCGAGCCGCATTCAGGACAAAATTTCATCGCACATTCTTTCCCCTTCATTCAAGCATACCAGCCCCGCACATTCTTGGATAATCGCCCCCCTGCTCACGTCTCTGGTCCCCTCTCCCACTCTTTCGTGGGAGAGCGCTAGGGAGAGCGTGACCGAGACTGCCGGGTGTTGGCCGCCGCGCCCCACCATGTTCTATAGTTGCGAAGTCGCGAAACCAAATCCGGCCATTATTAGAGGAGACTCGCTATGCAGCTTTACGACTCGCCCGGACCAAATCCACGCGCCGCCCGCATGTTTCTGGCGGAGAAAGGCATCTCTATCCCCACGGCGGGGGTCGACATGATGGGCGCCGCGAACCGCAAGCCGCCATACACCGACCGTAATCCGGGCGGCCAGTTGCCCGCCCTGGAACTGGACAACGGCAAATGCCTGGGTGAAACGGTGGCGATTTTCGAGTACCTGGAGGAGAAGTTCCCCAATCCGCCTCTGATCGGCGCCACACCGGAGGAGCGCGCCGAGACCCGTCAATGGCAGCGGCGGGTCGAGCTGAACATCACCGAACACGTGTACAACTCCTTCCGCTACAGCGAAGGGATCGAGATGTTCAAAAACCGCATCAAGGTCATCCCCGAAGCGGCGCCGGCGCTGAAGGAGCTGGTGCAGGAGCGGCTGATGTGGCTGGACGGCCTGATGAACGGCAACCAGTTCATCGCCGGCAACCGCTTTACGATCGCGGACATCATCCTGTATTGCGCGCTGGACTTCGCCGGCTCCGTCGGACGCAAGCTGCCCGCGGACGCGAAATGGCTGCCGGGATGGATGGAGCGTGTGGCCGCGCGCCCCAGCGCCACCGCCAGTCTCCATCCGCTCGCCGCAAAAGCAAGGATGCGCGGCTGAAGTATCTTTCTGTCTTCTCTCCCATTCCTCCATGGGAGAGGGCGAGGGTGCCTGTGGGCGATTCACGTACACAACGCGTATTTGATTGTGGGCGCCTTTGACATGGCGCGCGGCAGACCCGCCTCTTGCGCCCCGATACCCAACTGTGGTGATTAGCAGGTGGACCCAAGGCCCGCATTGAATCCAAAAATTGAAGCGAGGTGCGCACGTCATGAAAGCATTGGTAATGGAAGAAATCGGCAAGCCGATGACAGTCAAGGATTGGCCCCAGCCGAAATGCCCCCCCGACGGCGCGCTCGTGCGCGTGGAAGCCAGCGGTATCTGCCGCTCGGACTGGCACGTATGGCAGGGCGACTGGGAATGGGTGGGCTTCAAGATGCCCACGCCAATGATCCTGGGACACGAATTCGCCGGCGTGGTTGAAGAGGTAGGCAAGGATGTAAAGACACTGCGGCCCGGCGCGCGCGTGGTCGTCCCGCTTTCCCAAGGCTGTGGCGTATGCGAAGACTGCCGCACCGGCCATTCCAATCAATGCTTCGGCGCCGGCGCCGGCGGTTACGCTCAATACGGCCTGCTGAGCCATGCCGATTTCAACTCCGTGCCGCTGCCAGAGACGGTCGATTTCGTCGAAGCCTCCTCGATGGGATGCCGCTACGTTACCGCCTTTCACGGCATTCTCGACCAGGGACAGGTCAAGGCCGATGAGACGGTGGTGGTCTATGGATGCGGCGGCGTGGGACTGTCGGCGATTCAGATCGCGTCATCGCTGGGCGCGCGGGTAATCGCGGTGGATCTCGACGATCGCAAGCTGGAGCTGGCAAAGAAGGTCGGCGCGTCGGACGTAATCAACGGCAAAAATACCGACCCGGTCAAGGCGGTGATGGATCTGACCGGCGGCGGCGCCAACGTCAGCGTCGACGCGCTGGGAATCGCCACCACCTGCCGCAACGCAGTAATGAGTCTGCGCAAGCGCGGGCGCCACGTCCAGATTGGCCTTACGACCCAGAAAGAAAAGGGCGAGGTCGCGCTGCCGGTCGATCAGATCGTGTTCAAGGAGATCCAGTTCGTTGGCTCGCTGGCGCTGCAGTCATTTCGCTATCCGGCGATGCTCCGGATGGTCGAGCGCGGGCGGCTGGAGCCCAAAAAACTCATCACCGAAACCATCCCGCTGGAGAAGGCGTTCAGCGTAATCGAGCAGATGTCGAAGTTCGAAAACGTCGGCATCAGCGTGATCAACCAGTTCTAACTTAAGCCCAGGCCACAGCGAGGTGATACCGCTATGAAAGCGTTGGTGATGGAAGCCGTCGGCAAGCCGATGGAAGTCAAGGAGATGCCCAAACCCACGTTGCGTCCGGATGGAGCAATCGTGCGAGTTGAGGGGAGCGGAATCTGCCGCTCCGACTGGCATATGTGGCAGGGCGACTGGACCTGGATCGGTTTCGCGGCGCGGCTGCCGATGGTCCTCGGGCACGAGTTCGCCGGAGTGGTCGAGGAGGTCGGTCCCGAGGTCAAGAAACTCAAGGTGGGCGAGCGGGTGGTGGTCCCGCTCTCGCAGGCGTGCGGGGTGTGCGAGGATTGCCGCGACGGCCATTCCAACCTGTGCGCCAAAAGTATGACCGGCGGAGGTTATGCGCGCTACGCGCGTCTGAACCGCGCGGACATCAACGCCGTGCCGCTGCCCGAATCGGTGGGCTTTGCCGAGGCGGCCTCGATGGGATGCCGCTTTGTGACCGCGTTTCACGGGATCATGGACCAGGGGCAGGTCAAAGCCGATGAGTCCGTGGTGGTTTATGGATGCGGCGGGGTCGGATTATCCGCGATCCAGATCGCATCCGCGCTGGGGGCGCGGGTGATCGCAGTGGATCTCGACGACCGCAAGCTGGAACTGGCAAAGAAGGTGGGCGCCTCGGACGTCGTCAATGGCAAAAAGACCGACCCGGTCAAGGCCGTGATGGACCTGACGCATGGCGGCGCCAACGTCAGCGTCGACGCGTTAGGTATCGCGGCTACCTGCCGCAACGCCGTGCTGAGCCTGGGCAAGCGCGGACGCCACGTCCAGATCGGACTGACCACGCAAGGAGAAAAGGGCGAGGTGGCGCTGCCGATCGATCAGATCGTGTTCAAGGAGATCAGGCTCATGGGCTCCCTGGCGATACAGTCACATCGCTATCCGGCCATGCTGGAAATGGTCGAGCGCGGCCGCCTGGCGCCCCGCAACCTGATCACGGAAACCATCCCGTTGGAAAAGGCCTTCGGCGTGATCGAGAAGATGTCGAACTTCGAAAACGTCGGGATCAGCGTGATCGATCAGTTCTGAACGGAGCTTCGGCCAACAAAACGAGCCCTCCGGGCGAAAAGCATTTCGTCCGGAGGGCTCTACCTTTCTATGCCGGCACGCAACTCGATTGCGTAGTCACGAAACCGGCGTCGGAGCGTCGGTGATTCCGATCTACGCGGGCGGCCCTGCCCGACGACAGATGCGCGAGATCTTTTGCTCGCGCCTTTAACCCAAAAACTGCAGTTGGAAGACGCGAAGGTGATTTTTCAGAGTTTGTCCGCCGCATCACCCTGCATGGGCGCTTCACGAAGCGCCCCTACAAAGAGGTACCGCTGCCAGGTTTTGGCGTAGGGGCGGTTCGTGAACCGCCCGTCCGGCTGCGGCCTAATCCGCACGTGAGAAAAACGCCCACACATTTTCATTCTCCAATCCCTGACAGGCTGACGGTGATTTGCGACCGATCAATACGGACCGACCAATGCAATCGTTATGGATGCAGAGAAATCCAACTGATTGTTTTGGGTTTAAAGCTTTACGGTGGCGCGAGAAAAAACGCTCGCGCGATTAATGGCGGGCAGGGCCGCCCGCCCTACTATTTTTGGCGGCCTCAACCCGGGAGGGTCACTAACCCAGCGCGTCCATCAACGCCGCGGCGATATCCGCAAAGCTTCAACCTCTTGCGCTCAGAATACCACCGAGAAGCTTGTCCACCACGTCGCTGACGTCACGGCGGGTGGCTTCTTCATCCTCGGCGTGCGCGATTAACATCGCGGCCTCATTGAGCGCGCCCAGGATTAGACGAGCCAGCGCTTCGACCGGCTGTGGGGAGATGATCCGCTGATCGATTGCCGCCTGGATGGCGGCTTTCACGCCGCCCAGGTAATACATCGCATCCGCTTCGCGGCATCCCTCCCAACCTAACACCGCGGGGGCGTCGATCAGCAGTATTTGCTGCACGGCGGGATCCAGGCACGCGTCCAAAAACGCGTGGCATCCGGCGATCAGCGAGAGCCACGGATCCGCCTGGCGGACGGCGACCGCCTTGATCGAGGCGGCCAGCTTCATCTGCTCCTCGTCCAGTACCGCCTTGAACAGGTCCTGTTTGTCGCGGAAATGATGGTACAGCGCGCCGCGCGTCACGCGCGCGCGGCGGACCACTTCCTCGGTGGCGGTGTCGGTATAGCCCCGTTCGGTGAACAGCTTGCGCGCGACCCGCAGCAGGGCGGCGCGGGTGGCGGCGGCGTTTTGTGCCCGGCGGCTCTTGACTGACATATCGTTTGTCGGTTACATACAGACAGTATGTATTCGATGACCCTTCTTTGGGAGGGTAGCAATGAATGCAACGCATTACCATTCCAGCTTCCACCCCGCGAGCCGGACCAGTCAGCCGCCACTTTGCTGACCTGATGGGCCTCGAGGACCGCGGGATTCGGCTGCGCGCCCTGATATTCCGATGGGCATAAGGAGCCAGCAGGGCGGCTCAGCGCGGTTTTTCACATCGACCCAAAAGCGGGGTTATAGCGTGCGCCGGAGTATTCCGATGAAGCATGAAGTTTGTCGATCCTGGAGCGATCCAGGCGACTACAGATGTGAAATACTGCGGCCCTGCAAAGCGAGACATTGGCGAACAGTACACGGCTGCGGCGCAGGACATATTGCGCAGCTGCAGTCCGCGCATGCAGCGGCAGCACTGCATTAAATCCGGTCCTAGCGGCGTCACGGGGATTTTCCTCGGCGAACCAGACGGCCTTTCAGTGGCATCGAGCTTGCTCAAAGGTCGAGCGAAACACCTTGATTGGCTTTATAAAACGCAACGGTTTGGAAATCGTGCTGTGTCAAGCGAAGGAGAAACCAATGTTGACATCGATTCCATGGATGTTCGTAGGGCTGATCGGAGCCGCGGTAAGCGCAATTCTGCTCGTAGTGGAGTGGTACATTTGGGACTCGCGCTACAGGATGTCCGCGCAACTCAAGCTAAGGCCTGCTCGGGTGCGCACCGCAAACAATGAGGACGTGATCGAGGTGCCTAGCGCCTCTGGGCGCCAGGTGGTCGTGACTCTCGCGGCGCAATTGCGTAATCGGGATAGCTTGCCCATTCATCAGGTCACGGGCGAAACGACATCCACCTGGCTGTAGTGCCGAGCAGACCGGCAGCCGCCCAGGCCCGCCCTCCGTTATATGCAACCCGCCGGCCTCGGCCGCGGGATGATTTGAGGATTGCCAATTGGAATACCTAATAGTCATTTTCAAACGGTCATCGCCCCCGGAACCGCCCCCTGACCTGGCAGCAACGCAATGCTTATCAAACGGTCACGATCATATGCCGCTGCGGCGTGGCGAGCGCCCGCCCAGTCAAGAAGGAGCCGGCGATGGATCTGTCCTCGGAGAAATTCCCGTGGTTGTACCTCTTGCTTGGTTTCGCCCTGATGTCCGTGTGGGCCGTGATATCGGTGGCGAACGCGCACCAGCGAAGTCTGAAGAGGGTGAACGATTCTTTCACCGAGGGTTCCATGATCGCGGACCGGCTCGGCGGCATCAGCGACGATCTGGCTCGCCTCGGCGTCGATCAGCAGGCTTTTTTGTCCACCGGTGATACGCGCTTCCAGGACGGTGTAATCGAAAGCTCGGAAAGACTGACGCTTGACCTCGGGATGCTGAATTCGCTCGTGGCCAAAAGTAATTCACAGCGTCCTATCCTGACCGGCCTATCGCGATCAATCGATCAAGTCCTCGCTTCGGTGGGCGAGTCGGATGAAATCGCCGCAGTGCGCGGCAGAGCCGCCGCTGTCGCGTATTTTGAATCCAGAGAGGATCTGATCTCCGAGGCGGGATGGCAGGCCGATCATTTGAGAACCAGGATCACCGGAAGCATTTCGGATCGAATTCAGAACGCGCGCACCACCAAGGCATTCCTGCAGGACCTTCTTTACGTTACCTCGGCGGGAACCGGACTCGAGCATGGCACCCGGACAGCCCTATTTGGCCGCTTGTCAGTGGACGCCCCCGCCCCGTAATGGGTCTGCGGTTCGCGCGGACCGGTCGTCTATTTTTCCGCCGCCGGACGCAGTTCGGCGTCGATTGGCAGTTCAAAGAGGTCGCCGCCCAAAACCCGATTGGAAAAAAACAGCACCTCTAGATTTCCGATTTCGCCCGTTTTGGGCTTGAGCCGCGCGACGACGTCGTCGCCGAGTTCTTCAGATTCCTGTTCCGCATAAGGAGGGCACTTGCTGATATAGAGGATGTCAGCGTCGCGGTCGTATTTGAAACTTACCTTCGCTGGTAACGAGAGGCCCCGAATCCAGGACGATCGCGCTAGTCACGGAAGCGTTTACGCGTCGAGAGCCGGTTCCTCTCGATGGCTTCTTTCAGTTCAGGCCATACTTTTTCGTCGTAGCCTGATTCGTCGGCAAGCCACTCTTCGAGCGCGTTGAGGATCTCGTCTCTCTCGGCCTGGTCGGGCTTCCCAACTGTTTCCCGCGCATGTTACCGGCACGACCCTGGTCTGCTTTGTGGCTTTACTCGAACGTGGCGCCATCAGAAATCCTCTGTTTAAGAATGTCATTTTTCGACAGATAGCGCTGTGAGCTTGTGAAAGACTCTTAATTAGGCAACCCACCTCACCGGCTGGCGAGGAATTCAGCCAAGTGGCGGAGCGCATGCGGCCGCTGGCGTGGTGCAGGCCAACCAATCTGCATCAGGCATCCGCCATCGTTTAATGGTCTATCCCTTACTACGTGAATCGCGTTTAGCGCTGGTTACGGATAGCGGCGGCTAGGCCCTGGCCTACCACCTGTTGGAGAACCGTTGGCTTACCTAAACTGACTGAATGTCTCAAGAAGCTTCATCGTGGCTTCATAATCCAGCCGGTCTCCCTCGTAGTCACATCTGTATAGCCCCTGAAGATTAGACGGGAGCGTGACGCCCTTCTCGACAAGGAGGATAACTTTTTTGCCGTAGAGTGCCATAGCCGCACCAATCTCAATGAGCACGTTGTCGTTAACCCTAGTATGCTCATTGCCGTCGTGATCAAGGTACTTTCCCTCCGCGCCCGCATGAATGACTCCTGCCCCGCATGATCTCATATCTTCAAAGACCTTCTCCGGAACAGGAATAGCCGTGGATTCTCGCTCCACAGAGACGACCGGCTCAAAGTTCCCGAAAGCAAGCAGCTCCTTAATTTGAGTAACGATTGCTTTTTGTTTACCGTGCGAAATAAACACGCGATTGCTTTTAGTGTCGAAGATGGGTTGAACGCCTGTGGACGGAATCTGCGCAGCGAAGAGCGCAAGTCCTGCTTTCGATCCTCCGCTTACCGGACTTACCAAGGTCGAGGCACCATCCCCATCTCCTTCGTGCTCAGGGAGCGCTGGTGTTGCGGTGGGTGCCGGAACGCCGGGGGAATCTAGATCTACGAAGGGACCAGTCGGGGTCTCGCGGATTATCCCGGCATATCGACTCAAGGGCTGACTGAACGCGATCTGCCGGAATCCCCAATGATCTTAACACGTTGACCGCAATTGTGTCGTTCGGAAATTTCGCTCTACGGTAACGCTCAAAGAATTCCTTGGAGATGCGCGGCATCAGTATGGATTCCCGGCGGGCAACCAAATCACCTCCCTCTTCCTCTGGTGCAACGAGTCTACGGCCCAACTGCGTCAGTTTGATTGTACTCGCGTTGACGCCACCTTCAGTCAGGCCGTAGGCAATTGAGCTGCCTGCAAGTGTACGCCAGCCACTGCTTGTCGGGCTGATGCCGATGGCGAGAGCGATATTCGGGGGCGACCCCTCCCTGCCGGCGAAGTTGTCTATAAGTGCCGACGGCACCTTCTGAGCTTGCTGCAAGGTAGATTGCGGAAAGTCTGCTTGCTTGAAATATGCCCGCTCCTCCGATGTCCCTTCACTCTTATCGCCTGATTTGGATCGCCTCTCGACTTTCTTGTCGGCCATCTGTTTCCGGTAGTGTCGTGAAGGTGGTGGAAAAAGCGGAAAAGCGTCAAGATCCGGCGAGTTGAGCCACAACTCAAACCCGCTTGGAGGCGGGTGCCGGAGGATGACGCCATGGAGATGGATAGCAGGAGTGAAGGGGCAGGAAAAGGTTCGCTGGAGGAGCTGATGCGGGAGCGCATCCGGGCCACCATTGAGGCGATAGTGGATGAGGAGTTGGAG
>DASZGF010000114.1:0-35312 GCA_035939115.1 Binataceae bacterium (SeqCode) | reverse complement strand
GCCGCTTTCAATTCTCTGCGTGTCGCCATGCTCAGTTGCCTCGCCATCTTTAGGGCCACCCTTCAGCCCTGCCGCTGATGGGTAGCAATTTAGGTGAGGCAACCGGCAACGTCCGGGTAACTAAAATCGTGAGTCAATGCGGTCGGCCAGAATAATTGACGCCAATCACCCCCGGGTCATTAACACACCCTGCGCGGACGGCGGAAGGAGCACGGTTCCCTTAGAGCAGGCGGAAGGAGCACGGTTCCCTTAGAGCAGGTCGCGGGGTGGTCGATCAACGGTGCTCGGTAACTCCTCATCACACTTCGTGCCAGCTTGGCAGCCTGACCCGGGTGGGGTTCTGTCACCCAGGTTACGAAGTTGGAAGTTGACCCAGGGAAGGATGTCACTTGCCTTTTAGTCCGTCGCGCCAGGCGATTACTTCGAGTTCGGCCCGGACTGCGTCCTCGACGCGGACCACGGGGTGCACCTGGAATACAAATGCAGGCAGCATGGAGCAAAACTTGTGAATGGTTAGTGGATCGTCGCATTCCACCAGCATATGCCCACCCCACTCGCCCACACGCACGACGAAAAACTCGATCTTGAAATTGGCTGGCGCCTTCCACTGGCCAAACACCTCGAGGATTCGCTTCTGGGTATTCTCATACTCTATAGGCGAACCTTGTGGGCGTTCGAACCAGCTGATTACGTATTTCATGTTCTTTTCCTCTTTTGCAAATTGCCCAACCAGTCACTTTCAGACCGTTCGGCGTTGTCCGCAGTCAGCCGGAGTTCCGTAGCGGGGCGTCCGTTCTGAGGCGTGGTCTTACTGCTTGATCGCCTGGCGAATGGCGTTGAGGATAAACAGATAGTCGCGCGGCTTGAGCACACCCAGCAATGAGATATGCGATAGCACTCTAAGCTCTTTGGAGGTGACGTTGTGGCGGGCCAAAACCGCTTTGTCCGCAAGCAACTCCTGCCACGCGTCGCGCTTGTTTGAGGTTGTTTGGTTGCCGGTGCGGCTCTTGATCAGGTTCTTCGCTTCGGGATACGAGAGCAGGAACAGGCGTTCTTTGTCCACTCCAAGTTCATCCGCGAGCGCGTTGAGCAGACTCAACGACGGACGCCGGCGGCCTTGCTCCAAATAACCGATGTGGCTCGCCCTGACGCCCAACTTGCAGGCCAGGCTCTGCTGACTCAGACCCCGGAAGAGACGCGCCTGTTTGATGACCTTGCCAAAAGTCTCCTCACTCATAGGTCAAATTCCTGCAGTAGCGCGGCGCGCAGCTTCGCGTAATGGAGCATCCCGGCGAGATATTGCAGATTCTGATGCGGTGAAAGTGCGGCCGGGAAGTCGAAGCCGTAGGAGCCCCCCAGGTGATTTCGTATACGCTGGATTAGGACGTTGTCGAGCCCGCCTTTTTCCGCGATATTTTTTCGCTGCGCCTTACTGAAAATCGCTTCCGCGGCCGATCTCGGATAGCCGGCCAGTGAGACCACGACATCGGCCAGAAGTTCGCTTTCGTCGCGCAGATGCTCGTTATAGGCGGCATCAAAATAGAAGCTGACGCCCTTGGAGAGCTTGGGTTTCGCGATTTCGCTGTAGAAGTGATGGCCGACTTCGTGACAAAAAGTTGTTCCCATCGCCAGGGCGTGGTGGGAGCTGTTGACAAAAATTAGCGGCTTGGTCAGCTCCGTGGTTGCCCGGTCTACATAAAATCCATACAAGGCCATGCTCTGATAACGTGCCGCCTTGAGATGGAGTTGGAGTGCGTCGGCCGCCCGCGAGAAGAATTCCTTGGAAGGAGGGCCCAACACCGCCTGGTTAAAGTGGGGCCAGATTTCGGTGGCCCGACGGACCAGTCCCTTGATCTGATCGAAACTCAAACGCCGGCGCAGACTGCTAGCATAATTTCGCTGGCTTAGCCTACGAATATCGTCTTGCGGACGCTTCCACGCCGCGAGTTCTTTCGCGCCCAGAACTCCAGCCTTGGCCAGCACCGCACGGACGACCTTATCGGTCGCGGTTGAGGTTTCCTTCATCTCACGTGCCTCAGCAGACGATCGAGTCGTCACTGTCTAAAATTAGCAGTTTGCAGCATAAAAAGACATATGGCACTAACCAGAGAAAAAATATTTTTACACAAGGTACATAGGTCGGTGCAAAGCGCCCCGATCGTGAATTTAGTCAGATTTGGCGACCCCAATCGAACCCTCCGGCGCTCCCGTCCGCAATCCTACTTGACCCGGACTATGCCGAAGCCGTCTTTGGGTTCGATTTTGGTGCCAAACCGCTTGGATCGCTCCATCGCCCTTGCCAGCACCTGCTGCGCCTCTTCGGTGTCCGGGTCCCATTGCGGGCGTCCGAGCTGGGATCGGGGGCCGGTTGAGATTTTTGTCAGGGGATATATCCGGACCTCTTTCAGATTACGATTTTCGTCATAGCGGACGGTATGGACCGCGCTGCCGCGAAAATCGGTGTTGCGAAAGCTGCTCATAATGTTCGCCCCGTGCCCCTCGCCGCGGTCGCGGGCGTCCAGGAAGTCGGCGGGAGTGGATTCGTCGGGGCGCAGTCCAAAGCGGGCCATCATCTGATTTGGAACCTGCCGCACCTGCTCATTTTGTATGAAAAATGCCGGCAGGCCGTGGAGAATCAGCTTACCTTTGTAGATTTCGATTCCGCCGTGGCGGCATCCCGTGTTCACATAGATATCGGCGCCGGCATCAATCGCTCCGTAGGCGAAAATCCTGGTGTATTCCTCTTCGGTCGGACGCCGGGCACCCTGGTCATGGAAGGCGACCACCACGAATTCGGCCTGTCTGCGGGCTTCACGAATCCAGCGATAGTTGCGCTCGAGGTCGACCTGGTATGGAGCAGTGGTAAAGTCAAACCGGTCCGCCAACGCAAATTTTCTGCCCATGAAGTGAAATTCGCTATCGGTGTCCTGCTCCCCGCCCAACACCGAGGGGCCGATCAGGGCCTCATCGCGCCCGCCGCCGCGCCGCCGGCTCGCTTTGGCCTGCTCCCAGCCCAGCTCCTGGCTGGCTTTACGCAACGTGTCAAACGTGGTCCGATCCACCAACGTAACCGCGTCGTAACGAATGACATTCAGCCCGGGACGGGACTTGAACATCGGCCCCTCATCGGCGGCCATCACGGCCGCAGGCATCTGGTAGGGCAGGTCCATCCTGCCGCGGGGACCCCAATCCGCGGCAGCGATCAGGGCGACCGTACCCCGGGGCGTTTCCAGATAACCGGGAGCGGTGGCTGCGGTCAGGCTGGGTCCGATTCCCGCGTATCCCAGCCCTCCGGCTTTGAAGTACTTGATCGTGGTCAGGATGCCGCCCTCGGCGAAATCGGCGGCATGGTTGTTCGCCGCGTATACCATCTTGATCCCCATCCACTTCACTTCTTCAACCGTGTGCGGCGGACATGCCAGGTAAGTCGCGCCGCGGCCGTTGCCGGCGACATAGGCGGGGAAATCCTCGCCGTCCTGAATGCAACCCTCCAGGTTGGTGAAGCTGACGTCGGTATTTCTCAAGAGCTCCACCACCTTAAGAAACTTTTCATCGCGACAGACGGAAAATCTCTGCTGAGGCGCCAGGTTGCCCGTGAAGGCCATAACCATGCCGTGATCGTCAGACATCTTTCATCCCTCCCGAGGCTCAATGTCCGCCGGACAGACGGGTGCAATCGCTCCCCATCGATACCCGGACCACCGAAAAATGACCTCGTCAGCGGAGAATCGCCGCGATTGTTTCAGATCAGGGCGAGCTGAAGCACCTTGTTGTCGCGTTTGAGCGTGTCGTACCACGCGACGTCATCCGCAATCTGGGCGGAATGCTCGGCGCCTTCGCCGGGGTGTTTGCGGGTAACGTTGACGAACAAGGTTTCCTGTCCCGGCGTCCCGCCCAGATTGAACAGCGTGTGCCAGACGCCCCTGGCCACGTCGGCAGCCTGACCCGGCTCAAAGTAGAAGGCGGCGGTCTTGTCGTAATCGAAATCGTAGCCTTCGCGACCCCCATCACGATTTCGCGGCGGTGGGGCAACCATCAGGATCATCGTGCCGCGGATGGGAATGAATGCCTGGCGGTAGGAGAAATGGAGGTTTAACTGATGGATCTGTTCCATCCGATGCTTGATCGACATCAACTCGAGCGCTACCCGGCCTCCCTCATCGACTTCGGGGAAGATCACGTGCTTGCCCTGCTGCAGTGCCACCCCGTAGGGTTCGAAGGCTTCCGGCGTGAGAGGCTGGACTTTTATACGAACTATCTCTGACTCCATCGGACGCCGCTCCTTAAAGAGAAATCCCTCGATTACCGATTACCAAGGACCCGCGGTAAAAGCCACCACGAGGGGGATGACATCAAGCGGGCCTGGGCCAGCCCAGCACTTCACGCGCGGTTTTTCCCAGCAGCCACTCTTTGTCGGTTTCCGAGAGCTGGTCCGCGCCCCGCAGACAAAAGAGCGATTCGGCATAGGTGTGGTGATCGACAGTTACCGTATAGTCACTGGCCCACATCAGACGTTTCGGGCCAAATGCGTCGATAATCCGCGGCAGAACGCCTATCAGGTCGCGGTAGGGAAAGCGCTCGCGCGACAGCCGGGGTGCATGTCCCCATTTGACCGCGACGTTGGGATATTGAGCATAGGCCAAAAGCTGCTCGATAGTGGACTCCAACTGGTCGGGCAGTTTGGCGCGCTCCACCCCCATCCCGCAGTGATCGATAATGAATTGGACGGTGTCGAACTTGCGCACGTAGGCGGTTGCGGCCGGATGTTCCCCTCCCGGGTAAATCATCACGGGGACGCCATGTTTGCCGGCGGCGCTCAGGATACGTTCATGAGCGCCCTCGCGCATAGCCTTCATATCGAAACCGGAAGCGATCCGGATGCAGAGCCGGCCCGGTTCCTTGCGCACTTGAGCCATCAGATCGTCAACTTCCGGGTCGTTGGGGTCGAAGCGCGCGATGTAGGCGAAGCGCTTGGGAAAGCGCGCCACCGCCTCTTGTGCAAACGCGTATTCAAAACGGTACACGCCGCTGGGCAGCTTGGTCCGCACGGGCGACCAGACATCGATCACGGCGCCGTCCACTCCGACCGCATCCATGATCGCGATCGATTGGTCGATTCCCCGCTGATTGGCATGGACTTGCGAGTCGATAACTTCCATCGGTTTACTCCACGATCTGTATGAGTGGTGGTCAAGGTGCGACAGGACCCTGCTCGAGTGAAGCCTGTTGGGTGGCGTTTTGAATTGACTGTAGGTAGGCGATCACCTTTTTGACCCAGGCACTTGTACGGCCCGTGCTTCTCTTGCCGTCAGAGTTCCAGGCGTCTTCGCCCCATACCGGCATGTCCCGCGGACCGTGAGCCTTAACGTCGGCGCGGCCATCAATAAAGCGGGCTATCTGGTCCGCTGGCAATGGATTTCCGTAGCGCTCTGAAAGCAGACGCAGGTTGGTTGGCGGCGTCGACAGCGCGGGTGCGACGGGCCCGTGCCCATCGGCGTTGAGCCCGTGACAGGAGGCGCAGCGTTCCTGGTAAATAGCGCGGCCCTGTTTAATGTCGCCGGCGCTTGCGATTGCCAAGGGGCTGAACAGCAACACCGCTGGCAGCACAAGTACCAACCCTTTGAGCAATGCCTTCATGGAAAGAATCAAGTTAAACCTCCGATTTCAACCCCCGGTGCAAAACAGGTCATTGCACAGGTTCCCTCTTTTGTCACGTCCCTGGTTACCGCAGCGCGCTCAAGACGCTCCTCGAACGCGAGGTTGTGGGCGTGGCCGCCGAGGCGGGCACGTTTGCCTGCGGCGGTAGGACCGCGGCGCGTGTGCCCTGGAGCACAGCCGTCGCTTGATCGAGCCGGTCGCTATACGCATTGAGCGCGTCCGCCGTGATTTTGACGTAGCGATTGGCGTCGGCCCAGCGCCGATCTTCGATCGCCTCGCGCACACCGGGCAGCGTCTTGGCGCCGTAACCGGTGAAGCGGCCTGGCGCGTAGATCAGATTTTTGTACCAGGGACGGCCAGGCAAACCGATATCAGGCGCGAGCGTCAGGTCGATGTCGATCATCAGCGCCTGCAGGCGCGCGAGGCCGGTGCCGGACAGATGCGAAGCATTTTTCGCCAGCGCGTCGTCGTATGCCTTGGCGCTGCGCTTGAGCCGATCGATGGCGTCTTCAAGCGCGGCGAACTCCACGTGGGGGACGCGGTCAAGCGCGGTGGGCAAACCACTGGTTTTGGTGGGATCGGCCGCCAGTTGGAACGCGCGGTCGCGCAGCAGCTTGGCCTGCGCGTCAGCCTCCTCTCGCTTTTCATCGGCGAGCTTCTTCACCTGTCCCAGATACTCCGACACTCCATCGGCCAAGGCCTGTGTGCGTCCAAGGGGAAGATCGGAGTCTCCCGCGCGGAGCACCAGCCGACCGGCTGTGCTGGCCAGCAGCGCGTCATAGACGAAGCCCGGATCGACGAAGCGGCTGTGATGCTCGAAAGTATCGTAACGCGAATGATAGACGCCTGAGCTGTCGCCTTCCTCCCCGAAACCCAGGTCCAGCGCGGGTACACCCAAATGGTCAAGGAAGCAGGAAAAATCGGAACCTGAGCCCAGGGCTTCGATGGGAATATCCTGGTTGGGGTCTGCTGCCGCTTTGGCCCGGGCCTTGACTTCCTCCTTGGCGAGCGGTCCGAGCGCGTCGATGCGAATTTTGGCGCGCAGCCGCCGGCCAATTGAAACGCCGGTTTCGGGATCGATTACGTCGGCGGCGACCTGGTTGACCAGATGCTGGAGCTCAAGGCTGCCGCCCACGTTCAAAAAGCCTCGCCCGTTGCTGTCGGAGTTGACATAGAGCACCACCTTCTTTTTGATCTCGTCGGCGTGCGTTTCTCCCCATTCGGTCGAGCCCACGAGCATCGGCTCCTCGGCGTCCCAACTGGCATAGACCAGCGTGCGTTTGGGCCGCCATCCCTGTTTCGCCAATGAGCCGATGGCCTTGGCCTCGGCCAGCAACGCGACCTGACCTGAGATGGGGTCACTGGCTCCGAACACCCAACCGTCGTGATGATTGCCTCGCACCACCCACTGGTCGGGCCAGGTCGCGCCCTTCATGATCGCAATTACGTCGTAAATCGGTTTGAGGCTCCAATCGGACTTGACCGCCAGATGGACTACGGCCGAACCGGGTCCGACGTGATAGGTGATCGGCAGCGAGCCGCGCCATGTCCGCGGCGCGACCCGGCCTCCCAACGTTCGCAACAGCACCCCCGCGTCGGCGTAGGAGATGGGCAGTACGGGAATCTTCAGGATCGTCGGCGCCTGGGCGATCTTCAGACGCTTCGCGCCGTCGGTCGCACCGACGCCAGGGGTAAGCGGATCGCCCGGATACCTGGTCATGTCGGCGACTGAACCGCGCTGTATTCCACGGGGCGGGCGCATCGGACCGGCGGGGTAGGTTTCGTCCACCGAGTAGCCGTCCTCCGCGGGGTCGGAATAGATGATACACCCGGCCGCGCCGTGCTGCTGCGCGAGCAACGGTTTCAACCCGCGCCATCCGGAACCGTAGCGCGTGATTACGATGCGCCCCTTGACATCGACGCCGAGCCGCTGAAGCGTTTTGTAGTCGTCCTGCATCCCGTAATTTACGTACACCAGGGGGGCGGTGACGTCGCCGTCGCCCTGGTAGGCGACATAGGCGGGCAGCGCAGGATCGGTGGCCGTCGCGCTGGAATCGCCGGGGATCGGCGGCTCCTGCAGCGTCGCCTTAAAAGGTTTGGGGCCGACCAGTTCCAGGGTTTCGCTGATCGGCGTCGGATAGAGCACCAAAAAAGTCTCAATATGCGCGTCCCAGCCCCATTCCTTGAACCAGCCCAGGATGCGGTCGGCGTTGGCTTTGTCGTGCGGCGAGCCCACATGGTTAGGCTGAGCCGCCAGCACCTTCATCCAGTCGCGCAGATCGTCGCGATGGATAGCAGCGTCGTACCGGCGCTCGAGCGCAACCTGGTCATCGCAGCGCGCCGGCGCAGCGAAGATGGCACCGATGCAAAAAAGGCCAGCGGCCCCGAGTAAGATAATAGTGCGCATTGAACCTGTGTCCCCGAGACCCCGCGCGAATGAAATGCGCGCTATCCCTTTTGCTCCCTTTTCCCACCGACAATAATGGCCCTTTAGCCACGCGCCAGCCTTGAAATGCGAATTCATTTTGCGCCCTCTCCGTGACCAGGGAGAGGGCGGGTGAGGGTGACTGGTGCACGACAAGCGGCCAGCCACATTTCATAACAGATAAGCGCTGAAACAAAGACGCGGAACCGTCGCGAACCGGCAGACCGCACCACACGCGCCAGGGCTATTGCGCCACCAGGTAGAGCTCGCGCTTAGGCGACTCCCTGAGCAAAGGAGACATCTTTTTGGACCAGTTTTGAAAGGCTTTGTTATTGGTTAATTTATGGAGCTGCGCTTCGAAGCCGGCCAGGTCTTCAGCTTCCTGTTCAAAGACGATGTCGGGGGCGCCCAGCGACGCGAAATGAGTATGCAGGATGCGGGTTTTGGGTCCGCCGGCGCTCGCCACCATCTCCTGAAGCTTTTTTAACGCCGCCTCCGCCTCGCCCGTCTTGCCAGGAATCGTGTGGAAGGTAAGTCGCGATACGTACATGATTTCATCTCCTGCGATTTGGAAACGTATCGATGCAAATATACTACATGGATCAACGTGGCGCGGGCATTTATGATGCCGGCTCAAGCGGATCTTTGGGCTTTATTAGTGATCGCCGATCTCGCGCATCTTCAGCTCGACCGACCAATTATCCACGATCCCCTTCTCGCGCAGGAGGTTTTCCAGCGCGCGCAGGAAGTGCGTGTAGTAACCGTCGCCCGGCTCGACCCATCCGTGCGCGTGCGCCTTGTCGGCCTTGCCAATTTCAACTATCAGATGGCGGCGGAACTCGTCCCAGGTGCAAGCTCCCGACTCAGTCAGCCGCAGGGCAATTGCGAATGCGCGCGCCTCCCACGGAGCATTGAACGGCTGCTTGGCGTCAACCGCGGTATCGGCGAGCAGTTGGGAAAGCGACGCAATCGTGCTCATCGGGCGCCTGTTCGACGCGAGGGCGGTGCAATGCTTGCAGTCCCGACCATCGAGTCGCGGCTGACGAGGCCGGCAAGTTCCTCTTCACTCATCCCCGCAGTGCCGGCGGGACGCTGCGGGATTACGATGTAGCGCTGCTCCGCACTGCTGTCCCATACGCGGACTTCCACATGCGCGGGAATTTCCAGGCCGAACTCCTTGAGCAGCCCGCGCGGATCGCGCACCGCGCGTGAGCGATAGGCGAAGCTTTTGTACCAGGCCGGCGGCAAGCCCAGCACTGACCACGGATAGCATGAGCACAGCGTGCAGACGACGAGGTTGTGGACCCGCGGGGTATTCTCTACCGCGACCAGATGGCCACCCTCCGGCCCTCCGTAGCCCAGTTCCGCGACCGCGCTGGTGGCGTCGGCAAGCAGGCGCTTTCGAAACGCCGGATCGGTCCATGCCTTGGCAACGACGCGGGCGCCATTGCGCGGTCCGACCTTATTTTCGAAGGTATCGACGATCTTATCGAGGGCGGCGGGGTCGATCAGCCCCTTCTCTTCGAGCAGCGCCTCCAGGGCCTTCACCCTTAGCGCGGCGCCGGTGGGAACGCGGCTGTGATCTTCGCTCATTGCTTCTTCCTGCGTCGGGCGGCGGCAGCCGGCTTCTTGTTAGCCGGACCTTTGGGGGGTGATGTGCCGGGCTCGAGGTAATCTTCCCACAGATCGATAAAGACGCAATCGCGGCTGGACGCGTCCGCTCCCCAGAGTTCCCGTGCCTTGAATGCCACGCAATAGACGTGCTGCGGACGTTTACCGCCGCCGTGCGCGTTGCTGTCGGGAAACACGTGGACTCCCCAGTCCCGCCAAATCACTCCGCGCTTTGCGCGCACGTAACGCGCAAGCCGGGTGTGACCGGCGGGATTAAGGTTACGTGCGACTACGCGATCGCCCTTATGAAAT
Organism: Binataceae bacterium (SeqCode); assembly: GCA_035939115.1. Taxonomy (GTDB): domain Bacteria; phylum Desulfobacterota; class Binatia; order Binatales; family Binataceae; genus JAJPJA01. Next base: position 25,306 of record DASZGF010000114.1, on the reverse strand, counting down.
CGCACCCGCTCGCGCGAGGTCTTCGGCGGGGTCCCCTCGAACCGATGGGGCGGCTGCGAAGCTGTCACCGGCTCGCCGCCGCGCAACGCAAGTTCCTCGCGCGAGACCAATCCCTTTTCAAGCAGCAGGATTTGGATCCCGTCGAGCCATCGTTCGTAATAGCTCGAATTCAGATAGCGCGACGCGGGAATCCGCTCGATCGCATGGCGAAACTCATCCGTATTGGCGCCGGCGCCGGCGGCCAAAGCGATCCCGAACGCCCGCTTCTCCCAGTCGAAATGGAACGCCGGCTCGTTTTCTTCATGGACCACCGCGCCGAAGCCGTCCATCCCGCCCATGTCATGGATTCCGTTCACGCGACCCGTACGCTCCCGCTTAAGCGGCTACCGTACCCGATGCAATCGGTGTCGCGCAACGCACGCGGATGCCGCAATTCCGATGGTGGCGATGGGGCGAGTGCGCAGTGCAATGTGCAACGGTTACGCACCCGCATTGCACAGCAGTCACCCCATCGCGCCGTCAAGTCATCCCGGACGCGCGTGGACGCGCGAAATGCCTGTAAGCGTTATTAAACGCGCCGGCTTGACCGCCGGCCTTCGGCCATCGAAGTTCGCTGCCGATGGGAAGGCGGCGCGGACCTCACCATTTTCGCGGGGGGAGCTTCACTGGGTCTGGCAGACCGGTCGGTCTCGTGTTCTGGCCACTCCATCAGTCCCTTAATCCAACGGCGCAGTTCCGGCTTAACAAATCGCCATGACCCGCCCAGCCGGAAAGCGGGAATTTGGTTACTTTTAACCAGGCGGTAGATAGTGCTCGGGTGGCAGTTCAAAAATTCGGACGCCTCGCGCAGATTCAGAATATCTCGCTCTTCCTCACCCATAACTTCCTCCGATTGAATAGCTAAACTGATAGCCAATGCAGTTTATGTCCGATTCCCAACAACTCTGGACATCTAACCTTCAGCATTGCGCGGATGGAGCTAACCGAGATCCGACACAAAACCTGGAATAGGAGCCGACGGGAAACTTATCGCTATCCCGTTATTAGAAGCCTTTGGCAGACGGGTTTCAAGCACTGAGTTCAACAAAAAGAGCGATTACCTAAAATTCCTTCGCTCTACGCCGTACCGCTCTGGCAACGCGACTGATTATTGATAAGCCTGGCCAGCTTTTGATTATCCAGAATGGCGTGCATGAAACGGAGGCAAATCCTGCACGGTCCAACAAAAAAAGAAAACCCGGCGGATCGGCTTTGAGTCGGCCTCTTAGGTGCAGCCCCGCGGCTTCTTATTCGTACTACAAGTGGACCTAATTCTAAAACTTTTTGACGTGCTTGTGTTTTTCACGATTGGCTTTTAACGCGGCGGTTCAGCGCAACGCGGGCAGGATTTCCTCGGCGATCAGCTTCAGGTTGCCGTCCAAATCCTCGCGCGGGCAGGCGTTGGCGAATACCACCGTACGGGCGCCGGCGTCGATGTATTCATTGACGCGCTTTACGCAATCCTCGGGCGTTCCGAACAGCAGGTAGCGGCCGGCCTTTTGCGAGAAGTCCTGCGCGTAGTTGCGTCCCACCTGCCGCGCCGCCACTTCACGCGCCTTTTCGCGATCCTTGTAGACCGAGGTGAAGATGAACAGCCCATGACGGAACCCGCGCAGGTCGCGTCCGCTCTGGCGCCCGAACTCGTTGATCTTGCTCACGCTGCTCGCCAGTTGTTCGGGTGTGTACATGTAGGGCAGCCATCCCTGCGCGAATTTTGCCGCCCGCTTCATCGCCGACTCCTGCCGCCCGGCGACCCAGATCGGGGGATGCGGCTTCTGCACCGGCGGCGGATCGATCGTTACTTCCCTGAAATTGCTGAAGCGGCCGCTGAATGTGACCTTCTGTTCGGTCCACAGCCGCGTGATCACTTCCAGCGCCTCGTTGGTGCGCGGACCGCGTTCATTCACCGGCACGCCCGCGGCTTCGAACTCGCGCGGAAACTCGCCGCCCACGCCGATTCCAAAGTGGTAGCGGCCGGCCGAGACCACGTCGAGCACCGCGGTCATCTTGGCCAGCATCGCGGCGCTGCCGTACAGCGGCACCAGCACGATCGTGCTCATCAGCTTGATCTTCTGCGTGACGGTGGCGGCGGCGGCAAGCGCGATCAGGGAGTTGCCGATCGGCCCGTGGAACATCAGGTGCTCGCCGCAGGTCAGATAGTCAAAACCCATCGCCTCGGCAATGCGCGCGAAGGGCGCGACGGTAGTCATTGAGCTGAGGCTCAGACCAAATTCAACGCGTGCCATTGTGGTTACCCCCGATGTGGGTGATGGTGTTTTCTTGAAGTGTATCAGGCACCCTCACCCTAACCCTCTCTCCCACGACTGATTGTGGGAGAGGGGACAGAATCATCCGTTGAAATCCTTTATTATCCTTGCCCACTGCTCGTCGTCGGTGCCCGGGCGGTAGGGGAAATAGAACGCGAACCGGTCCAGCAATCCTTCGTAGCGCTGCTTGATGCGCGCGGCGATATTGTCGAAGGTGCCGCTCACGCAATAGACCTCCAACATGTCCTCGGTGATCTCACTGGCCATCTCGTCCCATTTTCCCTTGGCCGCTTTTTCGCCCAGGCGGGCGCACAGATCGCCCCATCCGTGGGCGTCGAGCACCGGCTGATAGCTGCGGGTGGAGCCGTAGAACGCGACCTGACTTCGGATCAACTCGCGCGCCTTATGGATCTGCTCGTCATTGTGTCCGACCGCCGCGAACACCGAGGTAAACACGTTGAAGTCCTCGCGCCGGCGCCCCGCCTTTTGCAGGCCGATTCCGATGTTGGGTATCACGACTTCGCGCAGGTACTTGGCGCTGTGGAAGGGATGGGCATGGAAGCCGTCGCACAGTTCTCCGGCGAGCCGGCAAATGTGCTTGTTCACGCCGGCGACATAGATCGGGATGTTGGGCCAGTCGTGGTGGGGCGGGGTGAAGAACGGAGTCATCAGGGAGAAGTTGTAGAATTTGCCCTGGTAGCTGAGCTGTTTGCCGCCTTCCGACCAGCATTTGAAGATCGCCCGCAGCGATTCGATATACTCGCGCAGGCGCGGCACCGGCGCGTCCCACTTAACGCTGAAGCGGCGTTCGTTATGGCCTTTGACCTGGGTGCCCAACCCCAGGATGAACCTGCCCTTCGACATCCCGGCCAAATCCCACGCGATGTAAGCCATCGTCATCGGGCTGCGTGGAAAGGCCACGGCGATCGCGGTACCGAGGTCGATCTTCTCCGTATGCTCGGCCGCCAGCACCAGCGGCAGCAGGCCGTCGGCGCCGGTCTCCTGTGACCATAGTCCGGCGAATCCAGCGGTTTCGGCGGCGCGCGCGTCAGCGGGAACCTCGCGCAGGATTTGGGTGTGCAATGTCATGTCGAGTTTCATGGTTGTGCCTTTATTGGAAGATGCTTTCGACGCTGCTTCAGATCACCTCATCCAACCCTCACCCTAACCCTCTCTCCCTGGTCAGGGTCTGGTCAGGGAGAGGGCACAAAATCTCTCTGCGCCCAGAGCCTTTCAGTGGCGCGGGCCGCCGTGCCCGCGATTCGTTGGGCGGAAGGAACAAAATCAGGAGCGTGCATTCTCATCGCCCTAAGGGAGTGGAGGTCTCACCGCGGCAGGCCGTAGATGCGCTCCGCGACCAGGTTGCGATGGATATCCTGGGTGCCGCCGTAAATGGTGCAGGCGCGCGAGTAGAAGTAATCCGCCGTCCAATGACCGCTGCAAATTGCGCGCGGCGCCCCCAGCATCGCCAGCGACGCTGGTCCTCCCAGCGCCATCCCCAAATCATAGAGACCCTGGTCGGTTGTCGCCCAATGCAGCTTCATCAGCGAGGATTCTTCACCGGGCGTGGCGCCGCGCAGGTAGCGGGTGATGTAGCGCAGGTTGGTCAGCCGCATCATCTGGATGTTGGCGTAGGCCTGCGCGAGCCTTTCCCTGACCGTGGGATCATCGATCAAAAGGCGGCCGTTGCGGCGATTATTCCTGGCGTATTCGACTTCCTGGCGCCACGCCTTCTCGAACCTGGGTATTTCGACCAGCGTGTAGAGCCCGCGCTCGTAGGTGAGCATCCGCATGGTCACGTTCCAACCCGTGCCGAGTTCGCCGATCAACGCGTCGCGCGGCACCCGCACGTTGTCGAAAAAGATTTCAGCGAATTCCTCGCGCGTGTTGATTTGCTTGATCGGCCGCACCGTGATGCCGGAGCTGTTCATCGGCACCGCCAGCATCGTGAGTCCCTTATGCTTGGGCACCTCGGGGTTGGTGCGCGCCAGCAGCGTGCACCAATCGGCCCAAGGCGCGTCGGAGCTCCAGACCTTCTGGCCGTTGATCACCCATTCGTCGCCGTCGAGCACCGCCCTGGTCTGCACGCTGGCCAGGTCGGAGCCGGCATTAGGTTCCGAAAAGCCCTGACACCACAGCATCTGGCCGCGCAGGATCTTTTCCAGGAAACGATCCTTCTGTTCCTGTGTGCCGATTTCGATCAGACCCGGGCCGACCAGTTGCAGTCCGATTTTGTCCGCAGGCATCGGCGCCCGGGCCGCGATGGCTTCCATGATGTAGATGGCCTGCTCCATCAGGGTGGCGCCGCGGCCGCCGTATTCCTTGGGCCAGGCCAGCCCCAGCCATCCGCCGCTGCCCAGCCGTTCCTGCCATTTGCGGCCATAGGCGACGGCCTCTCTCTGATTCAGTGCTTCAAGCCGGTCCACCGTCCATTCCGGGGGCAGGTTCTGCCTGATCCAGCTCCTCACCTCCTGGCGAAAAGCTTCCTCGCTGGGTGACAGATTGAGATCCAAGGTCGATGTCCTCCTGGGCGACGGTCGGGGATGACGCGAACCAACATTAGCCGCTGGAAATGACCGAAACAATCGTTCCATAAAGGGGTGCGACCTGACCGGTAACCGGTATATGATGCGGTCCGAAAAACGCCGGCGTGCAGGCCGGCGCTACGAATCAAACGGAGACAGAACACAATGAGCGAGCAGAAGGTTGGTATCGTAACCGGAGCGGCGCGGCCGTGGGGGATGGGCTATCAGATTGCGATGGGCCTGGCGCGCAAGGGACTGGATATCGCGGTGATCGACGTGCGCGAGGACTGGGGCGCGCAGACCGTCGCCGACCTCAAGCGCGAGACCGGCCGGCGCGCGATTTTCGTCAAGACCGACATCACCAAACGCGCGGATGTGGCCGTGATGGCTGAGCGCGTCGCCGCCGACTTGGGCCGCATCGACGCCTTGGTCAACAACGGCGGCATCGTGCTCAACGAATGGGTCGAGGGGCTGACCGACGACGGCATGGATAGCCAGATCAACGTCAATCTGAAGGGGACCGCAATGTGCTGCCAGGCGGTCATCCCCTACATGCGCAAGATTGGCGGCGGACGCGTGGTCAACATCGCGTCGGGCGGTGTGTTCGAGCCGCTGCGCAAGCTGGCGATTTACTCGGCGACCAAGGCGGGAGTCATCGCGTTCAGCAAGGTGATGGCGAAGGAGGTGGCGCGCGACAACATCGTCGTCACCATCGTGGCGCCCGGCATCATGGCTACCAACCAGGGCGCCGAGACCGGCCCGGCCGAAGGCCAGTACGATCGCTTCAAGATGTTATGGGGCCGCGCGCTCGATCCGGCCGAAGTGGCCGAGGTCGCGGTTTACGCGGCCACCCATCCGACTCATGTGCTGACCGGACAGACGCTGCACGCCAACGGCGGCGGCTTTATGGTCTGAGCTGACTGCTCGAAGGTCGCAGTCACCCTCTCCCTAACCCTCTCCCACAGAAAAGTGGGAGAGGGACAGAAAACCTACACCGGAATCGAATAGACCCGCGACGCATTGCCGCTGAGCAGTTTGCGCTTGGCCTCGAAATCCAGCCCCTCCAAAGTATGGGCGACGTGATCCATGGCGTTGGGATACAGGCAGGTCGGATGGGGGAAATCGGTTTCGAACATGATGTTATCCACGCCTACCGCTCTGATGGCGTTGTGCAGTCCCTGTTCCTCAAACCAAAAGCAGGAATAAATATTGCGCTTGAAATATTCGGAGGGCTTCATCGTCAGGATCTTCTTGGTCCGCGGCGCTGCTTCCTCGAGTTCGTAGTCCAGCGTTTCCATTAAGAACGGCATCCAACCTACGCCGCTTTCCACCGAGACGAATTTTAGTTTGGGAAAACGCTCCAGCAGTCCGGAATATATAATGTTCGCGAAAATTTGAGCGTTATGCATGAACAGCATGGTCGAGCCCAGGGCAATCTTGCGATCGACAGACTGGGAGGGCCACGGCGCCTTGCCGAACCAGTCGATCCCCTCGGTGCTGGAGCCGATATGGAAGTTGATCGGCAGGTTCAGATCGGAGCAAACCTCCCACAGCGGATCCCAATGATGCTCGCCAAGGTCCGGTACCTTATGGTCCTGGGGGCTGGAATTGGTATTGATCCCCTTAAGCCCCATCTTGTGGCAGCGGATCGTCTCCTTGACTGCTATGTCGATATCCCACCATGGCATCAGCGCCATCGGAAAGATCCGATTGCCCGATTGCTCCTGAATCTCCGCCATCGCGTCATTGAAGATTTGGGTACACAAAACGCGCAGCTCGGGGTCGAGCGTGGCCGCGCGCTGACCGCCGAAACCCAGCAGGTTCGGATAAATTATCTGGGCGAAAATCCCCTCGCCGTCCATGAACTTGAGCCGCGGCCCGACGTCATATGACCCGGGATGGACCTCTTCGATTTCCCACTTCAAAAACTCGATCCCGCGCGCCTTTACGCCGTCGGGCTTCACCACGCTGGAGGGATTGGCCACGGCCATCGGGTGGTCGCCGTCGATCACCCACTGCCGCTTGCTATCGATCATCTTGACCTGGGGAACGCGGTCCTTCCACTTGGCCGGAGCGCGGGAAGTCCACAGGTCATGCGGCTCGGTAAGATGAGTGTCAACATCGATAACCTTGATTCCAGCAAGCGAGTCCCGAGCAGCGCCCGCCTTAGTCTCCTGTTGTGCGATGGCCATGTCGTCCTCCAAAACCAGTGTTCGCGTAAAGCTCGTCTGGTGCTTAAATCGCCGCCATGCGGCCGTTCAAGGCGCGCCACGACGATACCACCGCTCCTATCAACGCGCCGAAGGCCATCGGCTGTCAAGCCTTGCGGCGCCGTCGCCTCTGCTCCATCCGTGTCGCGAGTGTGAGCTAGCGGTCTGTGTCTGGTTGTGCCCACCTGACCGCTCCCTTACGGTCGCGGCTAGGATGTTTCCCTTCTTTCATCTAGGGGGCCTGATCGGGGCGGCGTGCGATGGCTTCGATTTCGACGCGGGCGCCGCGCGGCAGTGCTGCCGCCTGTACCGTGGAGCGGGCCGGGTAGGGCTGCTCGAAGTGTTCGCTATAGATGCGGTTAACCACATCGAAGTCCTTCAGGTCGCTTAGGAAGATGGTGGTCTTGACCACGTCGCGCAGGCTGGCGCCAGCGGCGTCAAGCACCTCGCGCAGGTTTTCCATCACGCGCCGGGTTTCCGCTTCGATCCCGCCCTCGACCAGTTTGCCCGAGCCCGCGTCCAGTCCGATCTGGCCTGAACAAAAGATCCATCCGTCCTGCTCAATTGCCTGCAAGTACGGACCTAGTGCTGCCGGCGCCGCGTGGGTTTGGATAGCACGTTTCATATCGGTGTTAGGCCGGGCGATGGCCGTTGTGCTGGCCCATGCGCGTGACCTTGAGCACGCCGTCGATGGTCGCGATCGAGTGCATCAGGGTATTCAGTTGCCGGGCGCTGGTGACATTGAGTTCGAACAGCGAGGACGAGCGCCGGTTGACGTCAGTGTTTTTGACCTGCGCGGTGGTAATGTTGATTCCGGCGGCGGCGATATTCTTGGTAATCGCAGCCAGCATGCCCGGCTTGTCCACGCACACCACCTCCAGCCGAATGGGGTGCGGGCTTTCCTCATCGGCTTTCCACACCACGGGGACGCGCCGCTGCGGGTCGGTCTCCAGCGCGCGCGGGCATCCGACCAGGTGGATCGTGACGCCGCGTCCGCGGGTGATAAAGCCGGTGATGCGTTCGCCCGGCAGCGGATTGCAGCAATGGGCGAAACGCACCATTACATCGCCCAAGCCCGACACCACCACGCCGCCGCTGGCCGCCTTGCGCGTTTCCTTGGAGGGCCGCTCCGATGGAACCTGGGGCGCCTTTTCGCCCCGATAGACCTTGAGTTCATCGGGGGCCAGAACCTTGCCCAGCATCTGGCCGGCGGAAATTATGCCGTAGCCGACCTGGGCCAGCAGCGTATCGACGTCCTTAGTGGAAAATTCCTTGACCGCCTGATCGAGCCTGCCTTCGCGGCGCAACTGGTTAAGCGTAAGTCCCAGCGGCTCCAGTTCGTGTTCCAGCATCGCGGTCGCGACCTGGATCGAACGCTGCGATTCCTGGGCGCGCAGCCACTGCCGGATGCGGCTTTTTGCGCGCGCGGTGGCCGCCCAGTTAAGCCAGTCCTTGCCGGGGACCTGCTTGTCGGAGGTGAGCACTTCGATGGTGTCGCCGGATTCCAGCTTGTAGCGCAACGGCACCATCCGCCCATTGACCCGCGCTCCGACCAGGTGATTGCCGACCTGGGAATGGATCCGGTAGGCGAAGTCGACAATCGTGGAGCCGCGCGGAAAGTCCAGTACGTCGCCCTTGGGCGTGAAGACGAAGACTTCCTCCGGGAACAGGTCTTCCTTGACGGTGGAGAGGAACTCCTGCGGGTCCTTGACGTTCTGCTGCCATTCGATCAGACGGCGCAGCCAGGCGAAGCGCTCGGTTTGCTGCGCCGACTGGTCGCCGTTGCCTTCCTTGTAGGTCCAATGCGCCGCGATACCCTCTTCGGCCACCCGATGCATCTCGTGGCTGCGGATTTGCACTTCCATCCGCTGCCCGCGCGGTCCGATCACCGTGGTATGCAGCGACTGGTACATGTTGACCTTGGGCAGTGCGATGTAGTCCTTGAAGCGGCCCGGTACCGGCTTCCAGTTGGCGTGCACCACGCCCAGCGCCTCGTAGCATTCACGCACCGAATCGACGATGATCCGAAACGCCACCACGTCGTAGATCTCTTCGAAGGCCAGCCCCTCGTTCTGCATCTTGGTGTAGATCGAGTAGAAATGCTTGGGCCTTCCGGTGACCTGCGCCTTGACCCCTGATTCGGCCATCCGCTGGCACAGGATCTGGATCACGGCCTTGATGTAGGCCTCGCGCTCGACCCGGGTCTTGGCGACGAACGCCTTTAGCATCTGGTAGCCCGCCGGGTCGACGTAGCGCAGCGCGGCGTCCTCGAGTTCCGACTTGAGCCAGTAGATGCCCATTCGATGAGCAAGCGGGGCGTAGATCTCGATAGTCTCGCGGGAAATCTCCAGCTGACGGTCGGGCGCCAGATGATCGAGCGTGCGCATGTTATGGAGCCGGTCCGCCAGCTTGATCAGGACCACGCGGATATCCTGCGCCATCGCGATGATCATCTTGCGGAAATTCTCCGCCTGCTTTTCCTCCCGGCTCTGGAAAGTGATCTTCGAGACTTTGGTGACGCCGTCAACCAAAGTGGCGACCTCTTTGCCGAACAGGGTTTGAATCTCCGACAGGGGCACGCTGGTATCTTCGACCACATCGTGCAGCAGGCCGGTGACGATCGATGGAACGTCCAGTTTGAGTTGGGCGATAATCAGCGCGACGTTGAGCGGATGGATAACGTAGGGCTCGCCCGACATCCGCTTCTGTCCGGTATGCATCCGGGCGGAATAGTCGTAGGCGCGGCGGATGAGGGCCTCATCCGTATTCGGATGATACGACCGGACCCGATTGATTAGTTCCTCGAGCTGGTCGTTTTGTTTCGGAGGTTCGGCTAACTCTTCCACGGCGCGATCTCCTCGCGCAGCCGCGCAACCTTGGAGCGTTCGGCCCTGACGATCGCTCCCAGATGCGTCAGCGAGTCGCCGAGGTTGGCGTTGATGATCAAATAATCGTATTCGGGATAGGCCCGGAATTCTTCTCGCGCGCGCGTCAGGCGAACGGCAATCGCCTGCGCGTCTTCGGTGGCGCGCCGGCGCAGCCGCTCTTCGAGTTCCTCGAAGCTGGGCGGGAGAACAAAAATTGTCACAGCGTCGAGCGGATAGCGCGCGATCAGGCTGCGCGCGCCCTGGACGTCGATATCCAGCAGCATGTCACGGCCGTCGCGGATCGCATCTTCCAGCGGCCCACGTGGGGTGCCGTAGCAGGCGTCAAATACCCGCGCCCATTCGGCTAATTCGTCAGCCTCAAGGCGGTGCTGAAATTCCTCGTCGGTCACGAACTGATAATCAATCCCTTCCGCTTCGCCGCTTCTCGGGCGTCTGGTCGTAAGCGAAACCGACGGCGTCAAGCCGCCGATCTCCCGTACCGCGGCACGCGAAATCGTGGTTTTACCCGCTCCCGAAGGAGCTGACACTATAAAGATGATCCCGCGACGCGATGGTAACACTAAGTCCATTTTGGAGTTTATCGAAGTTGCCCAGCGGTCGAAAGAGCCTCGGCGTCGATCCGCTGCGCGAGAACCGAAAAAAAGCGCGGTCAAGGACACCAGCCAAGACTCGCCAAATGGACCGTTATTCCACGTTTTGCACCTGTTCGCGCATCTTTTCCAGCTCGCCCTTGATCGCGACCGTCAGCCGTGACAAGGCCGGGTTTTGCGATTTGGAACCCACGGTATTAACTTCCCGTCCCACCTCCTGCAGCCAGAACTCGATTTCCTTGCCCACCGCGCCCTCGCGGGAGAACAGTTCGCCCAGTGCCTGCAAATGGGCCTTGAGGCGGGCGAGCTCCTCGCTGATGTCCGCCCGCTGGGCAGCGACGGCGGCGTCCTCGTACAGGCGCTTTTCCTCCACCAGGCGCAGGTCGTCGCCGCCGGGCCGCTCCAGCAGTTCGCGCACGCGGCTCTGAAAACCGGCGATAATCGCGTGGCGCGACTCCTCCGCCAGATGCCCGATCTCCTTGGTGAAGGCCACAATCTTCGCCAGACGGGAAGCGAGATCCCGCTTGAGGCTCTTGCCCTCGCGAACCCGCTCCGCATCCAGCGCCTTGAGCGCCGTCGCCAACGCCTTGCGGCCCAGCGCCAGTTCGGGGCCGATATTCGCCTCCTGGTCCACGATTTGGAAAATTTCCGGGCGGCTGAGCAGCGCGTCCAGCCCCGGTTCTCCGCCCAGGGCCAGGCGTTTTTTCAGTCCCCGCAATTCCTCGATATAACTGCGGGCCAGTTTCTCGTTTACAATCAGGCGGCCGGCGGTCCGCGGCCCCGCACTACGGATTACCGCTTCGATCCGCCCGCGGCTGGCCGTGGTTCCGATCAGCTTGCGAAACTCGGTTTCCTGATCGTTCCATCCACGCGGCAGGTTGAGCTTGATTTCCAAAAAGCGCTGATTGAGCGAGCGCACTTCGGCCTGTACCTGCAAATCACCGCGCTCGGCCTTGGCCCGGCCGAAGCCCGTCATGCTGCGCATCGCCTGGGCTTTCTCCTGATACTTGATTGGTACAATGCCAATGTCCTGCGCGCCATCGCCGCCAAGCTGAAATCTTGCTCCGCTTTGACGCGTGCTTGCGCCGCCAAAGACGAGCGCAGGGCAGGCGACTCGGCCAATTCCTCGATCGATCGCTCCAGTGCGATGGAATCCGCCACCGCGACCAGCAAGCCGTCGTGCCTGTCTTCGATCACTTCCACCATCCCGCCGGCCCGGCTCGCCACTACCGGGAGTCCGCACGCCATCGCTTCGAGCAGCGCCACACCCAGTCCCTCCATCATCGAAGGCTGAACGAAGATGTCAGCTGCCCAAAATAGCGTGCGCGGATCGCCGATGCTACCCAAAAACCGTAAGCTTTGGCCTAATTTTAGCCGATTGGCCTGCTCCTCCAAGGCGGCGCGTTGCGACCCGCCACCCGCGATGAAGGCTCGGATGGCGGGATACCGGCCTTGCAACCCGGCCAAGGCGTCCAAAAGGTAGGTATGTCCCTTGCGCAGCTCCAATGCTCCCACCGACGCGACCGCGATCTGGCCCGAGTCGAGTCCCAAGTCGCGGCGCGCCGCCGCTCTCTGATCGCAGGCGGGCGGAGCAAAGCGAGTGCAATCCACGCCGCTGGGAATAACGGTAATCCCCTCCGCTGCCACTCCCGCCGCGATCAAGGCATTGGCCACCCCCTGCGAGATTGCGGCCACCGCGTCCACCGCGCGGTTATAGAGGTAGGGCGCAAACCAACGGTTGGGGACATAATCCATGCGGCGAGTGACCACCAATGCGCCCGCCACGCCGGCTGCGAAAGGCGCCATCGAATGGGCGCGGGAGGTGTGAAAATGCACCACGTCGAAGCGGTTGCGGAAAAGAAACCGGCGCAGACGCATGCCGGCGACACAGTCCAGCGCATTGCGGATCCTGAGCGGATGGCAGACCACGTTGGCCGCGCGGGCGCGCTGCCACAGTATTCCGTTGGGGTCGCAGAGCAGTTCGGCGCCGTGGCCGAGGGTCAGCAGCTCAAGGGTCAGTCCCAAAACCTGGCTTTCGCCCCCGGCAAAACCAAGCTCCGGGTCGACCCCGACGATTCGCAACGGCCCGCTCCCTGCGGCCGTCTTCATTCGCCGTTCCAGTCTGAGATCGCGTCGATGAACTCCTGATCCATCTTCTCGTAAGGGCTGTGGGCGATGGCGAGCGACTGCCGATGAGCCTCGGCCTTGAACGCCGGCGATGTTACGTCGGGCATCTCGATGGCCACCAGTTCTTGCTGGAGCGGCTGCCTGCGGTGGGTGACCTTGTCGCGACGGCGTCTCATCTGCCCTTTATATCAAATGGCGCGCGATGTTGCCTGCAGAAAGAAGAACCGGCACGGAGGCCGGCGCTACGGACAGACGACGCCTCAACGTTAGCCTCTCTCTTCCGTAGCGCCGGCCTCCGTGCCGGTTCTTTTCGATCGGGCACCTCAGTTGACCACCCGGTTACAGCAGCGCGGCGACGGTGGCCACGCCGTCGCGCCACCCGAAGCCACCCGAGCATCTCCGGCACACCTATCTATGCCGCCGGGGTTGGAGCCTCTACTCGTCGGTCTCCGCGACAGTCACGCGCGCTACTGCTTGCCCTCTTGTCCCAGCTTCATTGTGCCGACCACGGGTACGCCCATCGGACCTACAGGAATATAAACCTCGGTGTGGTTGGGCGAGTTGACCATTTTCGACTGTGCCTGAATCGCTTCGTACTGGACGTAGAGCGGCGTCAGCTTCTGGTTAATTGTGTCCATGGCTCGGGCGATGCCCTCGGCTTCGGCCTCCCGAATTTGCGCCTTGGCCTTTGCGGTCTGGATTTCGACCGTCGTCTGTTCGAGAACCTGAGTGGCAGCAAGCTTGTTGGCAACGGAATCCGCGACGGTTTGCGGATACTGAATATTGCCGATGACGACGCTAATGATTGTGAACGGCGTGCCATGCGTCAGCTTCAAAATTCGCGACTGCACAGCGGAGCCGATCCCGTCGATGTTTTCCTTGATATCCAGCCCATTGTATTTCTGAACCTCGTCGCGCGTGTAGGTTCGGAACGGCTCTTTGATGAAATTGTCGTAGGCCGCTTTCTCGGGATTGTCGCCGGCCTCGCCATATTTTTCGACAAAGGCCCTGACGTTTTCAGGATCTATCTTCCACAGCAGATGCGCTCGAAACTCAATACGCAGATTGTCCTTGGCCAGTACGGCGTCAGGACCGACAAACTGTTCAGTGCTCGTGTTCGGCGTTATCGAAATGTTGGTGACCGCGAGCATCCAGCCCAGCCCGGTCGAAGTTGGTCCAGTTTGGAGTTCGTAGAATCGCGCGGGCATCACGTACGGATGCTCGGTGACGTATCCGACGTAGCCCGCAGGCGTAGATGGGTTCGTGCATCCAATGAAAACAAGAGCCAACACTATAGTTAGTCGTCGCATTCTTCTCTCCCTTTGTTCTTCACGCCCGCCTGCGCCGGACGGCATCCCGATTCGATGGTACATAAGAACAAGGCGAGTTTGTCTTCTTCTACCTTCTGGTGCTTGAGTTTTCCCGAACAATTCATCGACCGAGGCCGCTAAAGTGGGTTGGCCGGGCCGGTTCTTTTCGTGCTGGTCAGTCAAAGACGCGGTAATAGAGCAGCGCGGCGACGGTGGCTATGCCGTCGCGCCATCCGATCTTCTTGCCCTCGGCATAGGTGCGTCCCGAGTATGAAATCGGCACCTCGTAGATGCGCCATCCGGCGCGCGCGGCCTTGACCGTGATTTCCGGCTCAAAGGTAAAGCGGTTGGCGGTCAGCGTCAGCATTGCCAGTTTTTCGCGCCGAAACGCCTTCATCCCGGTCTCCATGTCGTCGAGGTTCAGGTTGCACAGCGCGTTGGCCAACAGCGTCAGGCCCCGATTGACGGCGTAATGCCAGAACATCAGCACCCGATGCGGTCCGCCCAAAAAACGTGATCCGTAGACCATGTCGGCGCGTCCGTCGATGAGCGGCGCGAGCAGGTCGTGGTAGTCGTGGGGGTCGTATTCCAGGTCGGCGTCCTGCACTACCACGATCGGATTGCGGGCGGCGGCAAATCCCAGTCGCAGCGCGGCGCCCTTGCCGCGGTTAGTCGAATGGAACAGGCATCGCACACGCGGATCCTTGTACTGCTGGAGCACCTCGCGCGTGCCGTCGGTTGAAGCGTCATCGACGGCGATCACCTCGCACTCAAAGCCGCAATCGAGCACGCGGCCGATTGCCTGCGTCAGGGTGGCGACCTCGTTGAAGATCGGCATCACCACAGAAATTCTGTGCTGATTCGCGTCCATCCCAAAAACCGCCTTTTCACTTGGCGTCCCGGCGCCTGCGCCTGGCCAGCATCCGCGCCACCCGCCGCGCCATCGCCCGGCGATGGACGCGGTCAAGACCGGCCGCGTACGCGTTGAAAACCCGTAAACGATCTGCGTTGGAAACACCCGGTAAGTCAAATCGTCCCAACTGAACCAGGTTGCGTAACTGCCGATAGCGGCGGCCGGCGGGGAAACCCGGCCGCGTGCGATCGTGGTCGAGAAAAATGAAACGCGGCGGTTCGCCTTGAACCACGAAAACGTTATACGGCGTCATATCGCCGTGGACCAGACCGGTCCGGTGCAGGCGCGCGACCTCGCTTCCGAGCTGTCGCAATAATACGCGCTTGCGCGCCAGCGATCCTTGCCCACAGGCGATAAACTCCGGCAGCGAAACGCCCTCGGCGCGGGAACTGGTCAGCATAATGCGGCCGCTGGCGGCGTGCACGCCCTTGAGCAATACGGGCGCCGTGGCGAAACCGGCTCGATGCAGATCCGCGGTAATGCGCAATACATTGTGTACCCGATCGCCGCGAACCATTTGCTTTATAGCGGCCAACCCGCGCGCCGGATGAAAGGTCTTGATGTAAAGTTCCTGGGCGCGCCCTGTCCCAACGGGGATTTGCGTCATATAAGTCAGGGCGTGACGAGAGCGATGGTACGGGCGGTCTGCTGCACTCTCAATCGCCTGCACCACCCGCTTGATCGCATCCTCGACCATCTCCGGTGGCGCGGCGGACCATTCGCCGATCGGTTCGATACGCCAGCCATTGACGGTGATTTCGCGATTGCGTCGAGGATTGTCCATCAAATGGTTGCGGTCTTGAGGTCTTGGGGATTTTCGGCCGCGGCGGGATGCAGCGCCCGCTCCACCGCGACGACCACTTCGCCCGGTTCTATCCGGTGCATGCACTCGCGGTTGATCGGACAGCGGCGCAAGTAGCATGGATGGCACGGGATGCGCGCCTTGATCGCGAGGTCGGCGAAGCCCCATGGCGCCGATCGCTCGGGTGCGGTCGCCCCCCACAGCGAGACTATCGGGCATCCGACCGCCGCGGCGATATGCATCGGGCCGCAATCGGGGCCGAACGCCGCCCGGCAATGGCGGAAGATTCCGGCCAGGTCCTTGAGCCCGGTTCGGCCCGCCAGGTCGACCACATCCATCTGGCCGAGATACCGCCGCACCTCGTCAGCCAAGGCGCGCTCCTCCGGCGCGCCAATCAGTACGGGTGTAAGCCCATGACGCCGACGCAGTTCGGTTATAGCCTGCGCCGTGGGCTGGGCGAAATAAATCCGGCTCTCCCACGATGAGCCGAGGATCACACCCAGCAAAGGACGCGCGACGTCCCCGATAAGTTCCCCGGTGCGGCGCAGATCGTTATCGGTGGGTTCAAGGCCAAATTCGATTGGCGCCGCCGGGATGCCGAGCAAATCGCCAAAGCTCTGGTACTGCATCAGTTTGAGCCGCATGTTGGGTTGCGCTGCCACCTGGCGGGTGGAAAACCGGTGGTTGAACTCCTTGGTATTGGCCGCGGAAAAGCCCAGCCGGTCGGTCGCGCCCGAAACCCGGGCGATAAGGCCGCTCTTGAGATGGCGCTGAAGGTCGAGCACCAGGTCAAAATGTCCCGCTCTGACGCGGTACAGGAAGGATGGGAACGACCATGGCGCCCGCGCCCGGTTATAGATGATCATTTCGTCCAGCCACCGATGGCCTTCGATGACCGGCGCCGATTTGGGTTCCACCGCCCACGCGATATGCGCGTCGGGGTAGGCTTTGCGCAAGCGGCCGAGCAGAGGCAGGGCGCGCACCACATCGCCAATCGAGCCCAGCAGTATGATCAGGATTCGGTGCGGCACCGCTCCATCGGTGTTGCCATTGTTCATCGTAAATCGCGCATTAGACGTGATGTTTTGCGCTTTGGAAGGCAGGGGGCGGACTTGAAATGGGAACGAAATAACGGTTGCAGAGGCTACCGACCTATCAGGCCCGTGCCTCTCCGCGGCCGGGTTCCTGAGCTGCTTTTTGTTTCCGAATCTGACGGCGCTCAAGAAAAATAATAAGGAATCCGACCCCCCCCACCAACAAGCCATATGCACCAAGAACTAGTATTCCCACCAATGGATCCATCGCTAGCCGTGTGCCTCTTCGCCTGTTGCGGTCCTCTCCGCACGTAGCTGCCGCTCCTGGCTGCGTTCTCGGAGGGCAAAATAAATTCCAATGGCGCCCACCGCCAGTCCAAAAACCCCGACGACTATTATTGCCTGCAAGAGGGGCATCGCACATATCCTCCTTCGGCATGATTGGCTCGCTCATCCACGCCGGACTCTCTCGACAATTATTCCAATGCTTAGCAGCATTCCAGCGAATATGACTGCGGCTATGGTGCCCGGCCAGCGATATTGATCGCCGGCCTGTAGAAAGAACTCCAGCGGCACGAAGACCAGGACAAGAAGGGCAACCTCCCGTGAGAACTCCCCAAGCATCTCGGCAGTCCCTTTCCTTTCCATGAAAACCCCCGAATATCTGTCACAACGGCTATATCCCCAGTGCGATTGTCGTTAAGAGAATAGCCTGCGGGCGAACGTATAGTTTACAGGCAAAACGCTGTCTCTTGCCAATCTCGCGCCCAGCACTATTCTCATGCTGAAGGACGGAGATGGAGATGGAAGTCGTTAGTGCGATTTACAAGCGCTGGCAGCATGAAGCGCGCACCGACCCTGAAGGCTTTTGGGCCAGGGCGGCGCGCGAGGTGTTCTGGTTCCGCACCTGGGATCGGGTCCTGGAATGGGAGCCGCCGACCTTCCGATGGTTCGTCGGCGCCACCACCAACATCAGCTACAACTGCCTGGATTTGCAGGTCGAACGCGGCAACGGCGGCCGCGCGGCCCTGATCGCGGAGCACGAGGACCGCAGCCGCCGCCTGTTCACCTACGCGCAACTCCTGGGCGAAGTAAAACGCGTGGCCGCGGCGTTGCGCGCGCTGGGCGTGGGTCGCGGCGATCGCGTCGCGATTTACATGCCGACGATGCCCGAGGCGATCATGGCGATGCTGGCCGCAAGCCGCATCGGCGCCATTCATCTGGTGGTGTTCGCCGGGTTCGGCAGCGGCGCGCTGGCCGAGCGATGCCGCCTGGCGGGTACGCGGGTGCTGATCGCGGCCGACCACACCATGCGCAAGGGCAACAAGGTCGACCTGTGGAAGATCGTCAAGGACTCGATCGCGCAGCCGGGCTCGCCGGTTGAAAAAGTCGTGATCCTGGCGCGCGGCGAGCCGCCTGCCGATCTCAAGCACACAAGAGACATGCTGTGGGAGGATTTCCTCAAAGCGGGAGAGGGTCATCCGAGTGACTACGAGCCGATGGAGGCGAACGAACCTGCTTTTCTGCTGGCGACTTCGGGCACCACCGCCAGTCCCAAGATCGCCGTTCACAGCCATGGCGCCTACCAGGTGGGAATCCGTTCCACCGCATCGTGGTGCTTCGGCATGAAGCGCGACGATATCTGGTGGTCGACTTCGGACATCGGATGGGTCGTCGGTCACAGTTATATCGTTTACGCGCCGCTGCTGTTTGGATGCACGACGATCGCCTACCAGGGCGCCCTGGACCATCCGGGACCCGAGAACTTTTACCGTATTGTCGCGGAGAATGGCGTGACCGGTGTATTCACCGCGCCGACCGCGGTACGGATGCTGATGAAATCGGGCACCGAGCCGGCGCGCGGCTTCAACCTCGAATCCGTGGAGCGCGTGTTCTGCGCCGGCGAGGCGCTCAACACACCGGCCTGGAAATGGCTACAAAAGGACGTCTTTCACGACCGCGTGCCGGTGATGGACCATTGGTGGCAGACCGAAACCGGCGGGCCCGTGATGGGCAATCCTTACGGTATCCACATGCTGCCGATCAAGCCCGGCTCCGCGGGCGTGGCGATGCCCGGGTTCGAGGTCGAAATCCGCACGCTGGAGGGCAAGCGCTGCGAAGCGGGTGAAAAAGGCCTGCTGGTAATCTCCCGGCCTTTTCCCGGTCTCACGCCGACGATCTGGAATGACGCCAAACGTTACGGCCATGATTACTGGTCGCAGATTCCCGGCGTTTATTTCACCGGCGATGCCGCCCATCTGGACGAAGATGGCTACATCTGGTTTAGCGGCCGCGCCGACGACATCATCAAGATTGCCGGCCATCGCATCGGCACCGTGGAGGTCGAGACCGCCTTCCTGGAGCATCCGGCGGTGGCCGAATCCGGCGTCACCGGGCGTCCCGACGAGTTGCGGGGCGAGGTGCTGGCGGTATTTGTCGCGCTCAAGCCGGGCTATCAGCCCTCCCCGCAACTAGCCCAGGAATGCCGCGATACGGTGCGCCGCCAACTGGGCCCGGTGGCGGTGATCGGCGACATCAACTTCGTCAGCTCGCTGCCCAAGACGCGCAGCGGCAAGATCATGCGGCGGGTGCTCAAGGCGGTCATTCTCGATCGCGATCCCGGTGACATTTCGACCATCGAGGACGAGGGATCGGTGGAAGAAATTCGCGCGGCGTGGCATCGTATGCGCGCTGAACTTGGATAGCATTGCATTTTGCGTCAGAACGTTTGGTGCGAAAGCTGAAAACGGCCTGGACAACCGAGGGAGGATCAGTGGATGGGCTTGTTCGCGACCAACGGTGGAGTGTCGTCTTTGGTTCTGAGGTTGGTGCTGGGATTGGTGATGTTCGCGCACGGATCACAAAAGGTGCTGGGATGGTTTGGTGGCACCACGCTGTACGTAACCCTCAACATGTTCACGCAAAAGATGCACATGCCCCTGCCGCTGGCGATCCTGGTGATAGCGGCCGAGTTTTTGGGCGGCCTCGGCCTGATCGTGGGGTTCCTGACCCGTATCGCGGCGTTCGGCATCGCCTGCGATATGATCGGCGCAATCGCCCTGGTCCACTGGAAGAATGGACTGTTCATGAACTGGTTCGGCAATCAGAAGGGCGAGGGTTTTGAATATCATCTGCTGGTGATCGCAATCTGTATCGCGCTCATCATTCGGGGCGCCGGCGCCCTATCGCTGGACCACGCAATCGCTGGCGGGTCGGATTAGCCCGCGCCGAACAACTCGCGCGCGGCGGGCGGACCATATAGCTGGCAGGCTGCGAAAAAAACCTTCCGCAGCCTGCTAGCGCGGTGCTACTGATCACTCTCCGTCCTTGAACTTTTCGGCCTCGGATTGGAAGGTAGCCGTACGGCCATCGATCGAGTTGAGGAACAACACGAGATCCGCCTGTTGAGTTGCGTTTAGCGTGGTTGCAATCGTTTTACCACCCGGCAATTGATGCAGCGGGAAGACCGCCTGAAGGGTCTGAGCGGCGCCATCGTGCAGGTAAGGGGCGTGATACGCGATCGAGAGCAGCGAGGGAACATTAAATCCGAGGGCGCCAAGCGCCAGTTGGCCAGCGGCTGCACCCTGGCCACGAATCTCGAGCGGATTTCCAGGATGAAAGGTTCCCACATTCTCCAGGTACTTGAACGTTTTCTCGAAGGTGTTGTTGTTGCGCGTCAGAGTTACGATCTGCGCGCCGGCGTTGGAGATTCCCTGGTTGATCCCAGGGTCGATAGGTACGCCAGGCGTCTTAGGAGGGACCGCATTGGGATCGCTGGTGAAGGCTGGATTGTCGATATAAAAAATCTCGCTCTTGGTCCACTTCGGTCCGCCGTGGCACGACGCGCAATTGCTCTTGAAGACCGTTGCCCCCGCCGCGACCTCCGCGAGCGCCGTGGCGTTTGTTGGTTGAGGCTGTAGCAGCGGCCGCGCACCGATCTGGACCCAGGTAGTCAGAGCGTCGAGCGCCGGGTTGCCTTCGGTGATGCCGTGATCGTAGATGGCGGGATCGGGCGGCGTACCGGCGAAGCCATTCCCACCTTGAACCTTAATTGAGTTTTGGTTGAAGTCGAGGTTGCTGTCGCGCGACGCGCTCCACAGCAGTACCCGCGAATTGAATGGATTGTCCTTGTCGATGGTGCCGTCGAGCGGAATCGAGCGGCGCGGCCCGGCCGGGAAGATCCAGGTCACGTGATCCGACAGCCCGTCCGTATGGCAGGAGGCGCAACTGCTCCAGCCATTCTTCGAGGCTTGGTTCCGATTAGCCACGGTTGGAATGTTCTGGATCGGCGTGGAAAAGATGCTGTCGCCGGGGGGAACGCCCAGTCCGGTGAAGAAGACCAGTTTGCCGACCCGAACAATGTCTTCCGGAGTCCCGGGCGCTGGCGGTTCGCTCGAGGAAATGTCGGCGAACGTAATCGACGGGGATTGGAGATCAAGAACAGACACGGACGTGCTGACGTCATTATTGGTGTAGGCGCGCGTCCCATCGGTGCTGATGACCACGCTGGTTGGGATATGGCCGGTGGCGAAGCGGGTTATCTTGGCCGGATTGGCATGAGTCGGATTGATATCGAGAAAGCCGGTGGTCGGGTCGACGGTCGCCTTGACCACGTAATCATTGTTGCGGCTGACGATTAGGTAAACCGAACCGTTCAAGGTCGCATCGATGGCGACGATATCGCCGGCAAACAGTCCTCCGAGGCCTACCGTGGAGGTGTCGGTCTTGATCTGCGCGTTGAGATTGTCGTCTTCGGCCGTCACTTGCGCGAGGGCGCTGGTGTCCACGGACTTAATCACGGCTTGGATGTTGGTGTTGAACATAACCGGCGGTTCGGGTTCCGCGCAGATGCTGGTCACCCGCAGTTGCGGCTTCAGTGTCGTGCCGGGCACGGGCCGAATCACGCCCGAATAGAGCTGGTTGGGGAAGCAGCCTTGCGGGTTCTGGGTGATGACGGCACTGCCGGGGGTCGCATTTATATTCGGACAGAAGAGCTGGCTTTGAAGCTTGGGGTTGCTTTTCGGGCAGAAGGCTGTTCGATCGGCGGTGAATCCAACATTTGTCAGCGGCGATAGCGGAATGGGATGGACAGAGTTGACGCCGAATCGAAAGGCCCATACGATTCCTTGTTTTCCGGTATCGAACCCTTCACCCCTGCCGATCGGATGGGCAAAGAAGTCGGTAACGAAGATCGTTTCCGCGGTATCAGTGCCGTGGCCGAAGTCGGTGATTGCAACGGCGTAGGGATTACCGCCCAGAGTAATCGTGTTAGATACTGTATCATTCGTCGTGTTGATTACCGACACGGTGCCCGACGTGTGATTGGCGACATACAGGGTACCTCCGCTGGGTGTCAGCGCGCATCCACGCGGCTCGGTGCCGACTGGAATCGTTTTCAGCACGGTGAAGTTCACCAAACTGATATCGGAAACTGTTCCGTCCACGGCGTTGGTGACGAAGGCGCGCTTGTTATCCGGAGTGATTGCGACGCACTCCGGCTCGATGCCGACGGGTATTTCGGCAAGCTTGTTGTGTAGATCAGTTAGCCCGTTACCCACCTGGATGACCGAAACGGTGTTCACATCGCGGTTGGCGACGACGACACGCGTGTCGTCATAGGTAAGCGCGATGGTGGTCGAATGGCTGGGGCCCGGCAAGACCGCCGCCAACGCCGCCCGGCCTGCCAACATTACGACAGCGACCGCGGCCAGGCTGAACCAATGATCCTGATCGAGTGGCCGGCGTCCTTCAATGCCCGGCGATCGCCGCAAGCACCCGAACTGTAACCTGTCGATTCGGTGTTCATACGACTGCCCTCCCGATCGGCTTAGAAAGCCGAACCTTGCGAATAGGTGATTATTTCAACCTGTGTGGAGGAAATTTTCACAGAAGGGGTCAAAAAACAAGGCAAGCGCACTCATTTTACAATCTTTTCAAAATTGTGACGAAAGTTGGCCGCTGTCGAAAAAACCGCGATGTTACGGCGAAGAGCATTGTGGTTATGATGTAGGGATGGATTCCAAGCCCCGCGAAGCTAACGGTGAACCGGCCGCCTCGCCGGTTGTGCTCAGGGATCCCGTGTGCGGGATGGAAGTCGATGCCGCCGGTGCCGCTGGCCGCGTCCCGCACAATGGCCGCGACTATTCCTTTTGCTCACAGCACTGCGTCGCGGCTTTCAGCGCCGATCCGGAAAAATACCTGCGAACCGATGATTCCGCGGGCCGCCTTGATCATTCGCAAGGCCACCGCGGCGCGCCGCCCGAGGCCGCAGGCCAATATACCTGCCCGATGCATCCCGAAGTCGTACGGGACGGTCCGGGCGCTTGCCCGATATGCGGGATGGCCCTGGAGCCGATGCTCCCGGGGCCTGCGGCTAAAGAATCCAACCCGGAACTGATTGATATGACGCGGCGGTTTTGGGCCGCGACCGTGCTTGCCGCTCCGGTGCTGGCGTTGGCCATGGTGCCTGACCTGCTCGGCATCC
The DNA here is from genome assembly GCA_035939115.1 of Binataceae bacterium (SeqCode). GTDB lineage: Bacteria > Desulfobacterota > Binatia > Binatales > Binataceae > JAJPJA01. Next base: position 2,117 of record DASZGF010000114.1, on the reverse strand, counting down.
AAATTTTCGAGCCCGGGATCCGCCAATGGGTCCAGTTAGCGCTGGCGACGCCGGTGGTGTTGTGGGCGGGATGGCCGTTCTTTGTTCGCGGCGCGGCTTCGATTCGCACTGGAAACCTGAACATGTTCACCCTGATCTCGCTCGGTGTCGGCATCGCGTACCTCTACAGCGTTGCTGCCACTATCGCGCCGGGTTTGTTTCCTGCCGCGCTTCACGAGCATGGCGTGGTTCCCAATTACTTCGAAGCCGCCGCTGTAATCACCGCCCTGGTGTTGTTGGGCCAGGTGCTGGAACTTGGCGCCCGCAGTCAGACGGGCAACGCGATCAAGGCGCTGCTTGGGTTGGCGCCCAAGTACGCCCGCATCATTCGCGATGACGGCGCCGAGGAAGACATTCCAATCGAGCAGATCGTGCCCAGCGACCGCTTGCGCGTGCGACCCGGAGAGAAAATCCCGGTGGACGGCGTAGTAATAGAGGGGAGCAGTTCGGTGGACGAGTCGATGATCACGGGCGAGCCACTGCCGGTCGAAAAAGTCGTCGGTGATCGGGTGGTCGGCGCGACCGTCAATGGCACCGGCGCTTTCGTGATGCGCGCTGTGCGCGTGGGCGCGGATACTTTGCTCGCACAGATTGTCCGGATGGTCGCGACCGCGCAGCGCAGCCGCGCCCCGATTCAGCGCCTGGCAGACGTCGTGGCGGCCTGGTTTGTTCCCGCCGTGATGACTGCCGCCGCGATCACGTTTATCGCCTGGTATTTCGCCGGTCCCCGCCCCAGCCTTGCCTACGCGATCGTCAATGCCGTCGCGGTGTTGATTATCGCCTGCCCATGTGCGCTGGGACTGGCCACTCCGATGGCCATCATGGTGGCCACCGGCAAGGGCGCGATGGCGGGCGTGCTGGTCAGGGATGCTGCCGCGCTGGAAACACTGGAAAAGGTCGACACGCTGTTGGTGGACAAGACCGGGACCTTGACCGAAGGCAAACCGCGAGTTGCCGCGGTCGTGGCGCTGGCGCCGTACGATGAGTCTTATCTTTTATCCGTCGCCGCCGGTTTGGAAATAGCCAGCGAGCATCCGCTGGCCGCCGCTATCGTTGAAGGCGCGCGCGACCGAGGCGTCGCGCCGCAGACTGCGTCGGACTTCAAGTCGCTGACCGGCAAGGGGGTAACCGGCACGGTCAACGGCCGGATAGTGGCGCTGGGCACCGCGGCGTTGCTCAAATCGCTCAACATCGACGCCGCTGCGCTTGTGGCCCGTGCCGAGGAACTGCGCCGCGACGGCCACACGGTGATGATGGTCGCGGTGGACCGCGCGCCGGCGGGCCTTATCGCGGTCGCCGATCCGATCAAGCAATCGACTCCCGAAGCGGTCCGCGCACTGCGAGCCGACGGAGTTCGGATCGTGATGCTGACCGGCGACAGCGTGACGACCGCCGCGGCGGTCGCGCGCAAGCTGGGCATTGACGAGGTTCGGGCCGAGGTGCTGCCCGATCAGAAGGCCAACGAGGTCAAGCGGCTGCAGGAGCAGGGATCGGTGGTTGCGATGGCGGGAGACGGGATCAACGATGCGCCCGCCCTGGCGCAGGCGCAGGTGGGAATTGCGATGGGGAGCGGCACAGACGTGGCGATCGAAAGCGCGGGCATCACCCTGGTTAAAGGCGATCTGCGCGGAATCCTCAAGGCGCGCCGGCTCAGCCGCGCCACCATGCGCAACATCCGCCAGAATCTGTTCTTTGCCTTTATCTATAATACGTTGGGAGTGCCGATCGCGGCCGGCGTGCTGTACCCGGCCTTCGGCCTGCTGCTAAGCCCCATGATCGCCAGCGCCGCGATGAGCTTCAGCTCCGTCTCGGTCATCGCCAATTCCCTCCGCCTGCGCCGGTTGCCACTGTAACTGAATCAGCGCGAGCAAGGCATCAATCCCTTATATTAAGTGCGTAAATCAAAGGCGTTTTACTATCCACAGGCGGCTGGGAAACGGGCTTAGGGTCCAATCAGGGTCCAAAGAAGGCGAGTTACCGGGGTCCGGGGCGGTCTGCTATCGGTCGTGGCAGGACATCAGGTAGCCGCACGTCGTGCAGATGTACTTGCTCTGGTCCGGCCCTTGGGGCCCCAGACC
>DASZGF010000113.1:0-1509 GCA_035939115.1 Binataceae bacterium (SeqCode) | reverse complement strand
AGCCGACGCACTTCCTTACCAACGTATCAATCTCTGTCGGGGCAGTGATGCAGCCCGCAGGACTCGAAAAGAGCGTCGGCATCATCTCGGCGGGATACTACAAAGACCCTACCGATCCACAGTGGCAGGACACGCCCGAATATAGCGAATGGCTAGCCTGGATGAAGAAATATAATTCCTCGGCCAACGTCCGCGACGGTTTCAGCGTCTACGGTTACTCGGCAGCGCAGACATTGGTCGCCGTACTGCGGGCGACCGGTGATGATCTCACCCGCGAGAACGTGATGCATCAGGCGGCCAGCATCCACGACTTGAAGCTGCCAATGCTACTACCCGGCATCATTGTCTCCACCAGCGCTGGCGATTTCGCTCCGATTAAACAGATGCAACTTGAGAAATTTGACGGCACGACGTGGAAGCTGTTCGGCGAGGTCATCTCGGGCTCTGGCAGCTATAGCATGATCCGATCTGAGTGAATCGGATTTGGGATTCCCAGGCGGGGGCAAATCATGATTCAAGCTGGCCACTGGGGTAGGAGGCCAGCACGGGATGTCGAAGCCCTATTCGGAGGATTTGCGCGAGCGGGTTGTCACGGCGGTTGAGAGTGGTCTGTCGCGGCGGCAGGTAGCCGGCCTGTTTGATGTGGGCATCAGCACGGTAATTCGGTGGGTTCAGCGGCTCCATGCGACGGGCAGTTTTTCGGCGAAGCCGATGGGCGGCGATCACCGCTCGCGGCTGACGGGGGCGCGGACCTGGATCTTGGAGCGTATCGCGGCGGCGCCTGACCTGACGATTGAAGAACTTCGGGATGAGTTGCGCGAGCGCGGGGTGATCGTCGGCTATGGGACGGTGTGGCGCTTCTTCGCGCGTGAGGCCATTACGTTCAAAAAAAAGCGTGCGCGCGGCCGAGCAAGAGCGGCCTGATGTGGCCGCGTCGCGCCAGCAATGGAAGGAGGATCAGGCCAAGCTTGATCCGGCAAAACTGGTCTTTGTCGATGAGACCGGTGCATCGACCCAAATGGCACGGCTTTATGGACGCGGCAAGCGCGGTCACCGGGTGGTCGGCCGCATTCCCTGGGGCCACTGGAAGACAGTGACCTTTGTCGCCGGGCTACGGCTGGATGGTCTCACTGCCCCCTTCGTCATCGATTGTGCGATGAACGGTGCGATCTTTTGTGAATATTTGCAGCAATGCCTGATACCGACGCTGCGGCCAGGCGACATCGTGGTTATCGATAATCTACCCGCTCACAAGCGGCACCAGGTGCGCCAGATCATTGAGGCGGCGGGCGCCAGCTTGCGCTATCTGCCGCCTTACAGTCCCGACCTCAATCCGATCGAGCAGAGCTTCGCAAAAATCAAAGCGCACCTGCGAAAGGCTAAGGAACCAACGATTCCCGCGCTCTACCAGCGGATCGGAGGCGCGCTCGAAACATTCCAGTCGCGCGAATTCCCAAACTACTTCAGGAATGCAGGATACGCCTCAACCTGACTGGATTCTGCTCTAGA
>DASZGF010000112.1:0-1697 GCA_035939115.1 Binataceae bacterium (SeqCode) | reverse complement strand
GGAGACGATCTGCGCGATCGCCAGGTCGAGGTTCACATCGGGCTGAAAAAAGATCTTCTGGACCGAGATCCCATTCAAGGTCTGGGCCTCGATATCCTTGATGCCGTTGACGTTGGAACTGATCGTGTACTCGCTGTAGGTCGTGACGCGCTGCTCCATCTCGGGCGTGCTGAGCCCGGTCTCTTGCCAGATGACAGTGACAACCGGGATGTTGATCTCGGGAAAGATATCCGCGGGCATCGGCCGGATTGCGGTAACGCCGAGGAACAGGATCAGCAAGGCGAGGACGTAGAAAGTGTACGGCCACCGCAGCGAGAAGCGGACAATTCCCATATCAGGTTCCTTTGCTTTGCGTTGGCCGGCGAGCGACAGGAACAACCCCGCCGATGTTCGAGCGCGCTGCATGTTGGCGGCCATCGCCGGCACCGCTGCGGCGCACTTCGCCAGCGCAGGGTTGGACGCACCAGCCCCAGTCGCAATACTGCGCTTGGCTGGTGATGCTCAGCGTGATCGTGCTGACCAGAGAGACCGCGGCGAACCCGATCGGGAAGGCGCCCTGGATCAGCCCGCCGACCAAGCCGCGGCGGTCCTTCGGCACCATCTCCAGCGCCAGCCTCCCACAGGGCTGGGTCGTCGCCCGCTTTTTGAATTGCTAGTCCTCAGGCTCATTCAGGTGGTCCAGCCGGAACCGAGGCAGGCCTCTGAGTTTGCCAAGGAGCCCGGTGAATCATCCCTCTGCGACCCACCACCAGCGGATTGGGTGCCATTTAGGGATGTGACACGGCGGTCTAAACCTTTGGATGGATTGGGTGTTGGGGCCCGTGTAGGGATCGTAATACGACAGCACCGGCGCCACATTGGCCAGCGTCACATTGGCAAGCGGGAGAGTGGCGATCTGGGGGCCCGGCGGGCGGCAGGGACCGGTAGGGGTGCAACACAGCGGATCCGCACTTGCCGCGATGGCGACCCCGGCCAAAAACGCCGCACCCAGGACCGTAGATTTGCAAAGAGTGAGCATTATGACACCTTCTAGCGTTTCCTCCGCCCTAGTAGAGTGGACTCTGCACGCGCCTTTGATAATATCGCTCCGATGGAATAGACTCTTCTGGATTGCTTAACTATCGGAGGGCCCTGTGGACCGCTCCGAAGACATGCGGATCTTCGCGAAGGTGGTGGAAAGCGGCAGCTTCGCCGGCGCCGCGGCGCGGCTCAACATTGCCGCCAGCAAGCTGCGGCACCCAGTGTCATCGCCACCGCCGCTTGGTGCAAGGCATCGGATGCGCCCAGCCGAAACCGAAGATATTGTTTACCAAGGCTCAAGAATCGCAGTACCGCCCTCCGCGCACGGAAGGGGTGGCGTGCAAACAGCCCGCGCTCGAATCCGGAGTCGATCGCCGAGTGCGAAACTGAGGCCTTTCGACAACCGCGCAAAGACGGTGCTGGCGATAGGTTTCATTGTCCTCTCGCGCCGTGGGACGCGCGCGGGCCTGCTGCGCTGGTCGCGCAACGCCGCGTTTCTCGGTCGGCGGTGAGGAGTTTCATCGTATTGGCCCTTGTCCGTCCTGCTTCATATAAAGCCGCCTCATATAAAGCCGCCTCGGGGGCGAGCCGGCCTCGCGCCCCGAGGCCAACTCGGCGAGTTATTCGCCGAGAGGATCGTTGCATGGCTGATCGAGGTGGCCGAGCGCACCCCGGTG
>DASZGF010000111.1:0-1523 GCA_035939115.1 Binataceae bacterium (SeqCode) | reverse complement strand
GACCCCGATCCCAAGGCCGCCTACGAGCGGATGCGCCCTGTGCTCGCACTCTACGTGGGGTTTTTCCCACGCTACCGGCGGGTCGCGTGTGAAGCGGGCTTCGCCGTTGCCGTCGATGTTGTCACCGACGCGTACAAGCGCGGCGGTATGGAGGCGGCTGTCCCGATGGTGAGCGATGAGATGGTCGCGACTCTCACTGCTGCGGGCACAGCCCAGGAGGTGCGGGCGCGAATCGCAGAATATCGGCGCGCGGGCATCACGCTACCGATGATAATGCCAGTCGCAACCGCAAGCGAAACCACCGCCAGCATAGCGGGAATAATCCGCGCCTGTGCCGAATGATGCGCCAGACAGCGAGGCCGTCCGATGCGCGCTGAATCGTGGAGTCGAATGCTCTGCCTTCTTCGAAGTTTACCCGCTGCTCTGTGATACTGAACGGACGCTGCCGCAATGGAAGGTCTATACGGGGAGAACTCTTTCTTCGGAGGATGCAGGCATGTCTGACACACACGGCAAATTGAGCGGCGCGCTCGCCTGGTCTCCGCAAGTCGCAATGAGCCGCCAGGAAATTGACGAATTCCTCTCTGGTCGATGGGTCGCGCGGCTGGCGACTATCGGGGCCGATGGTTATCCGCACGTCTATCCGTTCTGGTATTACTGGGACGGTGAATGTTTCTATTTGACCGCCACCCGCACGCGCGGGTCGTATCGGGACCTGAAGTTGAATCCGCGCTGCTCGGTAGTGGTCGATATGGATGATCGTCCACTGATGGGAATGCGGTCGAATATGGCCCGGGCGGTGATGATCACCGGCGATGCCGAGATGGAGGCGGCAGGCTCGGGCAAGAAAATCACCATCGGCGCAGGTCCCTGGCGCGGCGAGTATTTACCCGAGCAGGCAGTAGGGCTGATAACCAGCCGCTATCTGTTACAGGCGCGCGACGGTGCCGTCGGAACCACCGGCGAAGGTTTTCGCGAGATGATCTCATCGACCGAAGCGCGTGACAGCCAAATCGTGAACGACAACATGGGCCGGGTATTCATAAAAATTAGACCCATGCGAATCCGCGCCTGGGACTTCTCCAAAGCGCCGATTGGTTGGATGCATTGAACAGCATTCAAATGGGCCGACCTTAAGCGCCCGCACGAGGATGACACACGGTCTTCGGATGTTGATGCGCGAACTCAGAGCGTTGGGAACGCTGGAATGGCGACGTGCGTGAGGCGGGCCTGAAATAAGCGGACCCAGCCGGCCCATTCTCACGGTTGTCACCTTTCCTTGCTTGAGGAAGCCACTATATCGCCGCTGTGCGTGCCAGCCCCTCGTTCCCCTTAGCCTTCCGGACAATACTGTCACGCGAAACTGGAACACCACCCTACCCTGCGTTTGCTAGTAGGCTTTGTGCACGTCGTCTGTGCGCATAAAGCAGATTATGTGCTACAAAATCCCAACGACGCGGGTAGGGTGCTGGGAAAGGCAGAGTGCCGGTCCTTCTTTCAGTTAGGCCGCGATGATCTCAAGA
>DASZGF010000110.1:0-48591 GCA_035939115.1 Binataceae bacterium (SeqCode) | reverse complement strand
GCGCGTCCACGCTGCGAGGTCGAGCGGCACCACCAAATCCGAGGTGCCGTCCCAGTGTTCGGTGATGTAGCCGGCTGGAACGGTCAGGCTGCCTTCGCCCTTGCAATTTGGTGCCTTGGCGTTATCGCCGCGCTTGTTGTTCACGAACAGCACGCCGCTGTTGGTTCGATCCCTCAGATTGTCGCTCATCTCTCAATACCTCCCGAAGGGGCGGCTCCTTGCTTTGGTGCCAACTTGGTGCCAAAAGTGGGTGGACATCTACATAGCAGCGTCATCTATCATGACCTGCCGGTGCCGGATTTCCGGGCAGTTTGCGCGGGGTTAGGTGTCCTGTTATGTTCCGTAGGTTGACTTGTAATCAGTAGGTTGCCAGTTCGATTCTGGCCATCGGCTTGGCTGGCGATGGCCTTGGTCGAAGTTTTTGTTGAGTTGCGGAGAGGTTCCCGAGTGGCCAAAGGGAGCAGACTGTAAATCTGCCGGCTAATGCCTTCGGAGGTTCGAATCCTCCCCTCTCCACCACTTTTTGAGGGATTTAGCAGGGAGAGCGGGAATAGCTCAGTTGGTAGAGCGCGAGCCTTCCAAGCTCGGGGTCGCGGGTTCGAGTCCCGTTTCCCGCTCCAATGACTCCGGTTTGCGGAGCGATTTAGAGGCTATGCCCACGTAGCTCAGTCGGTAGAGCACTTCCTTGGTAAGGAAGAGGTCATGGGTCCGAATCCCATCGTGGGCTTTGGAAGTTGATGATCGGCGAGTAAGCGCAGGTTGAATATGAGAGATTTAATCGGTTTAGCATGCGAAGGCTGCAAGCGGCGCAATTATACCACCACTAAAAATAAAAAGCGCCAGCCTGACAAAATTGGAATGAAGAAATTCTGTCCCTTCTGCCGTTCGCATACTCTGCACAAGGAAAGCAAGATCTGAGGCTGGTGGGTGCGCGCCTACGCCGCCGATGGTCCGCCGCGCAAGCCGCGGCGTCCGGGCAATTCATAGGCGAGAGAGGGTCAGTAGCTCTAATTGGCTAGAGCATCGGACTCCAAATCCGAGGGTTGCAGGTTCGAATCCTGCCTGGCCCGCCAAACCAGCGGGGCGGTTGGAATGTTGGTCGTTAATGGATAAGATAAAAGATTACTTCAACCAGGGTGTCAGCTTCGTCAAGGAATCGTGGACCGAACTGTCCAAGGTCCATTTCTCCTCGCCCAAGGACACGCTGCGCGCGACCGTGGTGGTGGTGGTCGTGACGCTGCTGATGGCGACATGGCTGGGCGTGATCGATTTCTTCGCGACACGCATCGTCCGGCAGTTGTTGAGTTAGTCCTGAAAAAGGGGTCTGGAAGCGAGTAAATTTTTTCCGGGCGGAGTACCGCTGTGAGCCAAGCGACTAACATTGACAACGAAGCGATCGAGCAGCGCCAGCAAGCGGCCAAGAAATGGTATGTGATCCATACCTATTCAGGCTACGAACACAAGGCCAAGGCCGCGCTTGAGGAACGTATCCGCGCGCTCAAAATGGAAGATAAGTTCGGGCGCGACGCACAGGGCAATTTCGAAATTCTGGTGCCGGTGGAAAAGGTCACGGAACTGGGCAAGGGCGGACAGCGCAAGATCTCCAGCCGCAAGTTCTTCCCCGGCTACATCTTCGTCAACATGGACCTGACCGACGACACCTGGCATCTAATCAGGAACACGCCCAAAATCACCGGCTTCGTGGGTCATTCGACCGCTCCTCCCGAGGTTCCGGAGTCCGAGGTCCGGGACATGCGCGAGCAGATGCAGGAGGGGGCGCTGAAGCCCAAGCCCAAGGTCTTGTTCGAGGTGGGCGAATCAGTCAAGGTGGTGGATGGTCCATTCCAGGACTTTAACGGTACGGTCGAAGAGGTACGCCCCGAAAAGGGCAAAGTGCGGGTTTTGATATCCATTTTCGGCCGTGCGACGCCGGTAGAGTTGGACTTTATTCAGGTCGAAAAGGCTTGACGCGGCGGCTCCGTTACGGGGCTGCCTTTTGTTTTATGCGCCTTGGCTGGGGCGCGGGGTCTTAATCAGTGGCAAAAAAAGTTGTCGGGCAGGTGAAATTGCAGATTCCGGCGGGTGCGGCTAACCCCTCGCCGCCGGTGGGGCCGGCGCTGGGCCAGCGCGGGGTCAACATTATGGAGTTCTGCAAGGCGTTCAACGCGCAGACGCAGAACATGCAGGGCCTCATTATCCCGGTGATCGTAACCGTCTTTGCGGACCGCTCCTTTACCTTTATCACCAAGAGTCCGCCCGCCTCCGTGTTGCTGGCCAAGGCCGCCGCAGTGGCCAAGGGTTCGGCCACCCCCAACAAGAACAAGGTCGGCAAGGTCACCCACGCCCAAGTCGAGGAAATCGCCAAGACCAAGGTCAAGGACCTCAACGCCAAGGATCTTGAAGGCGCCATCCGCACCATTGAAGGCACCGCCCGCTCGATGGGCATCGACGTGGTCGGCTAAGGAAGGGCCCACCTAAGGATTAAGCTATGGCAGGCAAAAAGTACCGCGAGGCCGAGAAGAAAATCGATCCGGCCAAAAAGTATCCTCTCGAAGAGGCGCTCCAGACTGTGGTCGACAACAAGGTCGCCAAGTTCGACGAGACGGTGGAATTGGCGGTGCGGCTCAACGTTGACCCGCGCCAAGCCGATCAGAACGTGCGTGGCACGGTGGTGTTGCCCAACGGCACCGGGCGCGCCGTGCGAGTGCTGGTCCTGACCAAGGGCGACAAGGAACGCGAGGCGCGCGAGGCCGGCGCCGATTACGTCGGTGGCGACGACATCATCAAACGCATTCAGGAAGAGGGCTGGCTCGAATTCGAAAGCGTGGTCGCCACCCCTGACATCATGGGCGCGGTGGGCCGTATCGGTAAGATCCTGGGACCGCGCGGCCTGATGCCCAATCCCAAGCTCGGCACCGTCACCTTCGACGTCGCCAAAGCTGTCGGCGAGGTGAAGGCCGGCAAGGTGGATTACCGGGTCGACAAGGGCGGCGTCGTCCATGCTCCGGTCGGCAAGGTCAGCTTCGGAGTGCCCAAGCTGACCGAGAACGCGCGCGCCCTGTTGGCGGCGCTGGTAAGGGCCAAGCCGGCCAGTGCCAAGGGCAACTACGTCCAGAGTGTCGCGCTGGCTTCGACGATGGGGCCCGGGGTGCGGGTCGATCCCGCCGAAGCCCGGACCGCGTCGGCGGCAGCCTGAGCCTTTTGCGGGGAGTCGTAAGACAGGAAATTAAGAATGAAGAAAGCCGAAAAGACCGACTTGGTTTCCGACCTGACGCAAAGTTTCGGCCGCGCCAGCATGGCATTGATATCCGAGTACAAGGGTATGACGGCGGCCGAATCAACCGAATTGCGCCGCCGCCTGCGCGCCGTGCATGGCGAGTTGCGGGTCGCCAAGAACACCTTGGTCAAGCTCGCCATCCGCGACACCAGGTTTGCCGGGCTCGATAGCCAACTGGGCGGACCGGTCGGATTGATCCTGTCGTTTGAGGACCCGATCGCAGTCGCCAAAACCGTAACCTCGTTCAAAGAGGCGGGCGAGAAGTTCAAAGTGCGCGGTGGCGTGCTGGAGGGCAAGCCGCTGACGCGCGAGGAAATCCAGGAACTGGCCAACATGCCGCCTAAAGAGGTGGTGATGGCGCAGTTGCTGGGTCTGCTTCAGGCGCCCGCCAGTGCGCTGGTGCGTCTGCTTAACGAACCCGGCTCCGCCCTGGCCCGGGTGATCGACGCGATTGGCAAGAAGAACGGCGATACGGGCGCCGATACCCCCGCTGCAACCGGTGGCGATACGCCGCTTGCCACGGGTGAAGATAAACCCGCTGCCACGGGCGGCGATACGCCCGCTGCGTCAGACTAAGGCTGTTCGAGGGCAGCCCGCCGGCGCGCGTGCGCCAGGGGCAAAGCCCGGAATTTTGAACCCTAATGGGGCGGCGCCGTCCGCTTCAAGGCAAGTATAAGGAGACGATTGAAATGTCAGAAGCACAGCTCAGCCGCGATCAGGTGAAAGATTACCTGAAGAATCTTTCCTTGCTGGATGCGGCCGCTCTGGTCATGGAACTGGAGCAGGAACTCGGGGTGTCGGCGGCGGCGCCCGTGGCGGTGGCGGCGGCGGGCCCGGTGGCGGCGGCCGCGGCGGCGCCCGAGCAGGACGAATTTACCGTGATGCTGACCGGGTCGGGCGAAAAAAAGATCCAGGTCATCAAGGTGGTGCGCGAGCTTACCGGGCTGGGACTCAAGGAAGCCAAAGACCTGGTCGACGGCGCACCCAAGCCGGTCAAGGAGGGTGTAAGTAAAGCCGAGGCAGAGGATGTCAAAAAGAAGATCGAGGATGCGGGAGGCAGCGTCGAACTGAAGTAGAGACCCCCTTTTTTGCTGCGGCGATTCGGTTCACAATAGGTAAAAGGGGCGGCGAGCGCGGCGTTCCTGCCCCGATCATACCTTGCCGCAGAATTTGTTTGGCATTCACCAACCTGGCGCACTGGCTTAAGGTGCGCCAAGAACTCGACATCCACCCTGCCGCTGGCGCAAGAGTATGGGTGGAGCATCGGGCGGAGTAACAATGGCTCAGCAGTCGCAGGTTACAACCAACCTTCGTCTTCGCCGCTCTTTCGGCAAAATCAAAAAGATCATCGATATCCCCAACCTGATCGAGATTCAAAAGCGTTCCTACGACGAGTTTCTACAGGCTGACGCGGCCTCCGATCAGCGCACCGACTCGGGCTTGCAGGGGGTCTTCAAGTCGGTCTTCCCGATCAAGGACTTCAACGAGAACGCATCGCTGGAGTTTGTCAGCTACGAACTGGGCCTACCCAAGTACGACGTCGATGAGTGCCATCAGCGCGGGATGACCTTCGCCGCTCCGATCAAAGTCAAAATCCAGCTCGTAATCTGGGACACCGAGGGCGGCCATCGCTCGATCAAGAACGTCAAGGAGCAGGAGGTCTATTTCGGCGAAATCCCCCTGATGACGCCCAACGGGACCTTCATGATCAACGGCACAGAGCGGGTTATCGTCTCGCAGCTCCATCGCTCGCCCGGGGTCTTTTTTGAGCACGACAAGGGCAAGACCCATTCCACCGGCAAGCTGCTCTACTCTGCCCGCATCATCCCCTACCGCGGGAGCTGGATCGACTTCGAGTTCGACCCGCGTGACGTGCTTTACGTGCGCATTGACCGGCGGCGCAAGTTCCCGGCCACGGTGTTGCTGCGCGCGCTGGGCAATACCACCGAGGACCTGCTCAATTACTACTACAAGAAGGACGTCCTCATCCTTGACGGCAAGTCGTTGGCCAAGCAGTTCAAGCCCGACCACTTGCTCGGTTCGCGGGTCAGCCGCGACGTCAAGGATCCGAAGACCGGCGAAACGCTGGCGCGCGAGGGACGCAAGTTCAACCGCGCCGTGGTGCGCCAGATGGAGCAGGCGCGAATCGAGGAGGTGCCGATCGCGATCGACGAGATGCGCGGCCGCATTTCGGCCCATGACATCGCCGATCCCGCCACCGGGGAGATACTGCTGCGCATCAACGAGGAGCTGACCGACGAGAAGGTCGAGGAGTTGCGTACCCACGAAGTCAAGCGGATCGAGGTTTTGTACACCGAGGACCAGCCGGGCGGCGGACCTTTGCGGCTGACCCTGTTGCAGGACAAGCTGGAAGGCCCCGACGATGCCATCATCGAAATCTACAAGCGGCTGCGCCCCGGCGATCCGCCCACCAAAGAGACCGCGACCGCGTTCTTCAACAACCTGTTCTTCAACCCTGAACGGTACGACTTGTCGAAGGTGGGGAGGCTCAAGCTCAACCACAAACTATTCAAAGACGAGAAGCGCGTGCCGCTGGAACAGGGCACGCTGCGCCGGGAAGACATACTCGAAGTAGTCCGTTATCTGCTCGAGCTCAAGAACGGCAACGGCCAGATTGACGACATCGATCATCTGGGCAACCGCCGGGTGCGCGCGGTCGGCGAGCTGGTCGAAAACCAGTTCCGCATCGGGCTGGTGCGCATGGAGCGGGCGATTAAGGAGCGCATGAGCCTGCAGGATATCGAGACTCTGATGCCGCAGGAGCTGGTCAACTACAAGCCGGCGGCGGCAGTGATCAAGGAGTTCTTCGGTTCCTCGCAGCTCTCCCAGTTCATGGATCAGACCAATCCGCTCTCGGAGATCGCGCACAAGCGCCGGCTCTCCGCGCTGGGTCCGGGTGGCTTGACGCGCGAGCGCGCCGGCTTCGAGGTGCGCGACGTGCATCCGACCCACTACGGGCGGGTGTGCCCGATCGAGACGCCGGAGGGTCCCAACATCGGGCTTATCGCGGCGCTTTCGACCTACGCCCGCGTCAACGAATACGGGTTCATCGAAACCCCATACCGGGTGGTCGAAGCGGGACGGGTAACTGACCGCATCGTGTACCTGTCGGCGCTTGGTGAGGAACAAAAACCCGATAAGTCCGCGTCAGAGAGTCGCGCGCAGCGCGATACCCGCCCGGCTGTGATTGCGCAAGCTAACGCTCCGCTGGACGCCCATGGCCGTTTCACCAGCGAATTGGTGTCGGCCCGGATCGGCGGTGAGTTTACCGTGGTGCGGCCCGAAGAAGTTGACTACATGGACGTGTCGCCCAACCAGTTGGTATCGGTGGCGGCTTCGCTGATTCCGTTTTTGGAAAACGACGACGCCAATCGCGCGCTGATGGGATCCAACATGCAGCGCCAGGCGGTGCCGCTACTCAAGACCGACGCGCCGCTGGTCGGGACGGGGCTGGAAAAGACCGTGGGCCGCGACTCGGGCGTCACCGTGCTGGCCAAGCGCGACGGTACGGTGGAGAGCGTGGATGCCGAGCGCATCGTGATCCGCGCCGACCGTCAAAGCCGCGACCCCCGCGACGCGGGCGTGGATATCTACAACCTGATCAAATACCAGCGCTCCAACCAGAACACCTGCATCAACCAGCGCCCGGTGGTGGTCAAGACCGAGCGGGTCAAGGCCGGCGATGTGATCGCCGACGGCCCTTCGACCGACGCCGGCGAACTGGCGCTGGGCCGCAACGTGCTGGTCGCCTTCATGCCTTGGGGCGGGTACAACTTCGAGGACTCGATCCTGATCTCGGAGCGCGTGGTCAAGGAGGACCTGTTCACCTCGGTGCATATCGAGGAGTTCGAGTGTATCGCGCGCGACACCAAGCTGGGACAGGAGGAGATCACCCGCGACATCCCCAACGTCGGCGAAGAGGCGCTGCGCGATCTCGATACCAGCGGGATCATCCGCATCGGCGCTGAGGTGCGTCCGGGCGATATCCTGGTGGGCAAGATTACGCCCAAGGGCGAAACCCAGCTAAGTCCTGAGGAAAAGCTGCTGCGGGCGATCTTCGGCGAGAAGGCGGGCGAGGTGCGCGACACCAGCCTGCGGGTGCCGCCCGGCGTGGAAGGTACGGTCATCAACGCGCGCGTGTTCTCGCGTCGCGGGGTGGCCAAGGACGATCGCACCCAGGAGATCGAGCAGACCGAGGTCGAACGGCTTAAGCTGGACGAAGCCGAAGAGGTGCGCATCATCCGCCAGCAGACCGCGCGCAAGCTCAAGCGGGCGCTGGCGGGCAAGGAACTGGCCGGTATCGTGCGGGCGGAGGATCGCCACGTCGTGCTGCCCAAGGGGCATGTTCTGACCGCCGAGGATATCGATGAGTTGCCCACACCGCTGTGGGGCTCGATCAAGGTCGAGAACGAGGCCGCCGCGCACGAACACGAGCAGGCGCTCGAGGCGATGGAGGAGAACGTCAAAGCGGTCAGCACGCACTATGGATCCAAGATGGATCGGCTGAAGGCCGGCGACGAGTTGCCCGCGGGCGTGATCAAGATGATCAAGGTCTTCGTGGCCATCAAGCGCCGCCTGCAGGTAGGCGACAAGATGGCCGGACGGCACGGCAACAAGGGCGTGCTGTCGCGGATTCTGCCCGCCGAGGATATGCCCTACCTGGCCGACGGGACGCCGGTGGATATCGTGCTCAATCCGCTGGGCGTGCCCTCGCGCATGAATGTCGGCCAGATCCTGGAGACCCATCTGGGCTGGGCGGCGCGCGAACTGGGTGCGCTGATCGAACGCGATCTGCGCAATTCAGTGGCGCCGGCGCAGGTGCGCAAGCGGCTGCTCGACATTTACGCGGGCAAGGAGAACCAGGAGTTTATCGAATCGCTCTCCGATGCCGACGCGCTCAAACTGGCGGCCAAGTGCGTGACCGGGATTCATTTGGCTTCGCCAGTGTTCGACGGCGCGCGGGAGGAGGAAATCTTCCAGATGCTCAAGCGCGCCAGTCTGCCCGATTCCGGGCAGTGCACGCTGTTCGACGGCCGCAATGGGCTGCCCTTTGAACAAGCCGTGACGGTCGGCGTGATGTACATGATGAAGCTGCACCATCTGGTGGAGGACAAGATTCACGCCCGCTCCACGGGCCCGTACAGCCTGGTCACCCAGCAGCCGCTGGGCGGCAAGGCGCAGTTCGGCGGCCAGCGGCTGGGCGAAATGGAGGTATGGGCGCTGGAAGCCTATGGCGCGGCTTACGCGTTGCAGGAGATGCTCACGGTCAAGAGCGACGACGTGGCCGGACGGACGCGGATGTACGAGGCGATCGTAAAGGGCGAGAACACGCTGGAACCCGGTCTGCCCGAGTCATTCAACGTTATGGTCAAGGAGCTGCAGTCGTTGTGCCTCAACGTTGATCTGCTCGAGGAGGCAGGCAGGGTCTAAGCGGCCCGCTCACCCTCGCCCTGACCCTCTCCCTGGTCAGGAAGAGGGCGTAAGGAGTCAAGCTATGGAAGATATTTTTGGAGTTTTTGAAAAGCCGAAGAATCCGCTGTCGTTCAATGCGATCCGCATTTCGATCGCATCGCCGGAAATGATTCGCTCATGGTCGCACGGCGAGGTCAAGAAGCCCGAGACCATCAACTACCGGACTTTCAAGCCCGAGCGCGACGGATTGTTTTGCGCCAAGATCTTCGGTCCGACCAAGGATTACGAATGTAACTGCGGCAAGTACAAGCGCATGCGCCATCGCGGCGTGGTGTGCGAAAAGTGCGGCGTCGAGGTGATCCAGTCCAAGGTGCGGCGCGAGCGCATGGGCCATATCGATCTGGCCGCGCCGGTGGCCCACATCTGGTTTTTGCGCTCGCTGCCCTCGCGCATCGGCACCCTGCTCGACATGACGCTCAAGGAACTCGAAAAGGTGCTCTATTTCGAGTCCTACGTGGTGCTGGACGCGGGCGAAACGCCGCTGGCGGCGCGCGAACTGCTGACCGAGCGCAAGTACCGCGAAGCGCGCGAGCAGTACGCCGACGGGTTCAAGGCCGACATGGGCGCCGAGGCGATTCGCACCATGCTTTCGGAGCTGGACCTGGAAAAGCTGGCCGGCGACCTGCGCCTGGAGATGAAGAGCACGTCTTCAGAGGCGCGGCGCAAGAAGGTTGCCAAGCGGCTTAAGGTGGTCAACGCCTTCCGCGAGTCGGGCAATCGGCCGGAGTGGATGATCCTGACGATCCTGCCGGTGATTCCGCCCGACCTGCGTCCGCTGGTGCCGCTAGACGGCGGCCGCTTTGCCACCTCGGACTTGAACGACCTCTACCGGCGGGTAATTAACCGCAACAACCGGTTAAAGCGGCTGATCGAGCTCAACGCCCCCGACATCATCATCCGCAACGAAAAGCGGATGCTGCAGGAGGCGGTTGACGCGCTATTCGACAACGGGCGGCGCGGGCGTGCGATTACCGGCCCCTCCAAGCGGCCGCTCAAGTCGCTGTCCGACATGCTCAAGGGCAAGTCGGGCCGCTTCCGCCAGAACCTGCTGGGCAAGCGCGTGGACTACTCGGGCCGCTCGGTGATCGTGGTGGGGCCCGAGCTGCGGCTGCATCAGTGCGGCCTGCCCAAGAAGATGGCGCTGGAGCTGTTCAAACCCTTCATCTACAACAAGCTGGAGGAAAAGGGCTACGTGACGACCATCAAGAGCGCCAAGAAGATGGTCGAGAAGGAGAGCAAGGACGTCTGGGACATCCTGGACGAGGTTATCCGCGAACACCCGGTGCTGCTCAACCGCGCGCCCACCCTCCATCGCCTGGGGATTCAGGCCTTCGAGCCGGTGCTGATCGAGGGCAAGGCGATTCAGCTCCATCCGCTGGTCTGCGTGGCCTACAACGCCGACTTCGACGGCGACCAGATGGCGGTTCACGTTCCGCTGTCAGTGGAGGCGCAGGTCGAGGCGCGGGTGCTGATGATGTCGACCAACAACATCCTGTCGCCCGCCAGTGGCAAGCCGATCATCGTTCCCACCCAGGACATGGTGCTGGGGCTTTACTACATGACTCGCGAGCGCCCGCTGTCCAAGGGCGAGAACAAGTCCTTCTCCAGCCCGGCCGAAGTGCGTATCGCCTATGACCATGGCGAGGTGGGCCTGCAGGCCCGCATCAAGGTGCGCATCCCGGTGGTCAAGGTCGATGATTCGATCAACCTGTCGGCTGACGAGGGTGACGCGCGGATCGCGGCGTCTGACGGGGTCGCCAACGGCAAGGTAGTGGTCGAGCGGGTCGAGACCACGGCGGGACGGGTGCTGCTGTACGAGATCGTGCCGCCGGGAATTGGGTTTGCCGAAGTCAACAAGACGATGAAGAAGAAGGAGCTCGGCAACCTGATCGACCTGTCCTACCGCAAGTCGGGCAACAAGGCGACGGTCATCTTCGCCGACCGTCTGAAAGACATCGGGTTTGAATTCGCCACGCGCGCGGGCATTTCCATCGCGATCAAGGACATGACCATCCCGCCGCAAAAGGCCAGCCTGCTGGAGGAAGCGCAAAAGCAGGTGGCCGAGATCCAAAAGCAGTACAACAACGGCGTCATCACCGACGGCGAGCGCTACAACAAGGTGGTCGACATCTGGGCCGAGGTCCAGGACAGCATCGGCAGTGCCGTGCTGGCCGGGCTCAAGACCGAAGTCTTCGGCAAAAACAAAAAGGGCGAGGAGGTCAAGGGCGATTCCTTCAACCCGATCTTCATCATGGCCGACTCCGGCGCGCGCGGTTCCGAACAGCAGATCCGCCAGCTCGCCGGACTGCGCGGCCTGATGGCGAAGCCGTCGGGCGAGATCATCGA
Source organism: Binataceae bacterium (SeqCode) (assembly GCA_035939115.1). Lineage (GTDB taxonomy): Bacteria > Desulfobacterota > Binatia > Binatales > Binataceae > JAJPJA01. The sequence continues at coordinate 37,475 of DASZGF010000110.1, read as the reverse complement.
AACGCCGATTACGGCCAACTTCCGCGAAGGGCTGACCGTGCTCCAGTACTTCATCTCCACGCACGGCGCGCGCAAGGGACTAGCCGACACCGCGCTTAAGACCGCCAACTCCGGCTACCTGACCCGCCGCCTGGTCGACGTGGCGCAGGACTCGATCATTACCGAGTACGACTGCGGCACACTGGACGGAATCGAGATGACGCCACTGGTGGAAGGCGGCGAGATCATCGAGGGGCTGGGGGACCGGGTGCTGGGGCGTGTGGCGCTGGACGACATCAGGGACCCCTTCACCAACGACGTGTTGGTGAAGGCCAACGATACGATCGACGAGGACAAGGTCACGCTGATCGAGGACGCCGGACTGGAGCGCGTCAGCATCCGCTCGGTACTGACCTGCCAGTCGCGCCAGGGCGTATGCGTGCAGTGCTACGGACGCGACTTGGGCCGCGGGCACCTGGTCAACCTGGGCGAGGCGATCGGAATAATCGCGGCGCAGTCGATTGGCGAGCCGGGAACCCAGCTCACCATGCGCACCTTCCATATCGGCGGCACCGCCAGCCGGCGCGCCGAGCAGACTACGCTGGAGACCCGCAACGAAGGTGTGCTGCGGCTGCACGGCGTCAACACCGTCAAGAGCCGCGACGGACACCTGGTCGTCATGTCACGCCACGGTGAAGTCGCGATCGTCGAGCAGGTCGGCGACCCCGGCGCTCGCCGCGAGCGCGAGCGTGAGCGTTATCCGCTGGTTTACGGCGCCAAGCTGCTCAAGGGCGAGGGCGACCACGTCAAGCCCGCCACCCTAATCGCCGAGTGGGACCCCTACACGACCCCGATCATCACCGAGGTCGGCGGGGTGGTGAAGTACGGCGATATTCTGGAGGGGCGCACGATGGAGGAGCGGGTCGATGAGCGCACCGGCGCCCGTTCCAACGTGATCGTGGAGTTCAAGGAACTCGATGTGCGCCCGCGCGTCTCGATCAAGGACCCCAGCGGCAAGACCGCCAAGCTGCCGGGCAGCGAGTCCGTGGCGCGCTATTTCCTGCCGGTGGGTGCCTACATCAACGTACCTGAGGGAACGCAGGTCTCCCCCGGCGATATCATCGCCAAGATCCCGCGTGAGACCACCAAGACCAAGGACATCACCGGCGGTCTGCCGCGGGTGGCCGAGCTGTTCGAGGCGCGCAAGCCCAAGGAATTCGCCGTCATTTCCGAAATCGACGGCCAAGTCTCCTTTGGCAAGGATACCAAGGGCAAGCGCAAGGTCGTGGTGACGCCGGAGGTCGGCGAGCCGCGCGAATACCTGATTCCCAAAGGCAAGCACATCGGGGTGCACGAGGGCGACATAATCAAGGCGGGCGAGCCGCTGATGGAGGGATCGTCCAATCCGCACGATATCCTGACGATCCTGGGCGAAAAGGCCCTGGCCAAGTACCTGGTGGACGAGATTCAGGAAATCTACCGGTTGCAGGGCGTGCGCATCAACGACAAGCACATCGAGGTGATCGTCCGCCAGATGCTGCGCCGAGTGCGGATCAAGGAGGTCGGCGATACCGATTTCCTGGTCGGCGATCAGGTGGAGAAATGGCGCTTCGAGGAGGAAAACGCCCGGGTGCTGGACAAGGGCGGCGAGCCGGCGATTGCCGAGCCGTTGCTGCTGGGCATCACCAAGGCGTCGCTCTCGACCGAGAGCTTCATCTCGGCGGCGTCGTTCCAGGAGACCACCAAGGTGCTGACCGAGGCCGCGATCAACGGCAAGGTCGACCGGCTGGTGGGGCTGAAGGAAAACGTCATCATGGGCCGCTTGATTCCGGCCGGGACCGGGATGCCGGCCTACGGGCGCACCGCGATCAAGGTCGAGGGCGGAGTGGCCGAGGAAGAGATGGAAGAAAAAGAGCCCCTGGAGCCGGAACTGGCTGAGGGTCATTGACAGAGCTACGCGCAATGCGTAGATAGTATGAGTTACGCCCAAGGGCGCCAGACGCCCTTGGGCGCTCCGTTTGGCCTCCGCCAACTGGTTGGAGGCCGTGTTTTCAAGGAGTATAATTCCGGCCTGCGAGGGTCTTTTTTTTTCTGAACCGTTGGAGCAAAGAGCATCCAATTGGAGCTAGAGAGTGAGCTTTTAAGGTGCCGACCATCAATCAGTTAATCCGCGGAGCGCGGGTCAAGAAGCGCTACAAGACCAGCGCGCCGGCACTCCAGGGCTCGCCGCAAAAGCGCGGCGTGTGCACCCGGGTGTACACTTCCACGCCCAAAAAGCCCAATTCGGCCCTGCGCAAAGTCGCGCGTGTGCGGTTATCCAACGGTTACGAAGTCACCACCTACATCCCGGGAGTGGGTCATAACCTCCAGGAGCATTCGGTGGTGCTGATACGTGGCGGCCGGGTAAAGGACCTGCCGGGCGTCCGTTATCATGTCGTGCGCGGTACCCTGGATTCGATTGGCGTGCAGGAACGCCGCCAGGGCCGCTCCAAGTACGGGTCCAAGAAGCCCAAGTAAACCAATCATGTCACGCAAAGGACAGGTAAAACTCCGGGAGACTTCGCCGGATCCGAAGTTCCACGACCGCACCGTCGCCAAGTTCATCAACACGGTGATGGAGCGGGGCAAGAAATCAACCGCGGAACAGATTTTTTACGGAGCGTTGGATATAGTCGCCAACCGCACCAAGGAAGAGGGGCTGGCGGTGTTCAAGCACGCCTTGGAAAACGTCCGTCCCGCCGTCGAGGTGCGCTCGCGCCGGGTGGGCGGGGCCAACTATCAGGTGCCGGTGGAAGTGCGGCCGGTGCGCCGCACCTCGCTGGCGATGCGATGGTTGGTGCAGGCGGCGCGCGCCCGGGGTGAGAAATCGATGGAAGAGCGGCTGGCGGCGGAGATCGCCGAGGCGCATGGCAACCGCGGCGGCGCGGTCAAGAAGCGCGAAGACACCCATCGCATGGCCGAAGCTAACAAGGCCTTTGCGCATTATCGCTGGTAAGCATCAGTTCCAAAGTAGTTTTTAATGGCTCGTGAAACACCCATAGAACGAGTGCGCAATATTGGTATTATGGCGCACATCGACGCCGGCAAAACCACCACGACCGAGCGCGTGTTGTACTATACCGGCATCAGCTACCGCATGGGCGAGGTGCATGAAGGCACTGCGACCATGGATTGGATGGTCCAGGAGCAGGAGCGCGGCATCACCATCACCTCGGCCGCCACCACCTGTTTCTGGCGTGAACATCGAATCAATATCATCGACACCCCCGGCCACGTCGATTTCACCATCGAAGTCGAGCGCAGTCTGCGCGTGCTGGATGGGGCGGTGGCGGTGTTTTGCGCCGTGGGCGGCGTCGAGCCGCAGTCGGAAACCGTATGGCGCCAGGCGGACAAGTATCGCGTTCCGCGGGTCGCGTTTATCAACAAGATGGACCGCGTCGGCGCCGACTTTGAGCGCGTGACGGGCGAAATCCGCGACAAGCTCAAGGCCACTCCGGCCCTGCTGCAACTTCCGATCGGCAACGAGGAGAAGTTCATCGGCGTGGTCGACCTGCTTGAGCAGCGCGCGCTGATTTGGGAAAAGGATACGCTGGGCGCCGATTACAAGGTTGAGCCGATTCCCGAAGACCTGCGCGAGCAGGCCGCGGAGCGGCGCGACAAGCTGATCGAGATACTGGCCGACCACAACGAACATCTGATGGAACTCTACCTGGAAGGCAAGCCGGTGGACGCGGCGCTCCTGCGCGAGGTGCTGCGCCACGCCACGCTGGAGCTGAAGGTGGTCCCGGTGCTGATGGGTTCGGCGTTCCGCAACAAGGGCGTTCAGCCGATGCTCGACGCGGTGGTCGACTACCTGCCTTCGCCCGCCGACGTTCCGCCCGTGGTGGGCAAGGTCGGGGACAAGATGGAAGAGCGCTGGCCGCGCGACGATTCGCCGTTTGCGGCCCTGGCGTTCAAGATCATGACCGACCCATATCTCGGCACGCTGACCTTTTTGCGCGTTTACTCGGGGCGGCTGGAGAGCGGCTCGTCGGTGCTCAACTCGACCAAGCAAAAGCGCGAGCGGGTGGGCCGGATTCTCAAGATGCACGCCAACAAGCGCGAGGAAATTTCCGAGGTGCTGGCGGGCGATATTGCCGCGGTCGGCCTGCGCGATACGACCACCGGCGAAACCCTGTGCGACGCGGCGCATCCGATCGTGCTGGAGTCCATCGAGTTTCCCGAGCCGGTCATCCGCATCGCGATCGAACCCAAGACCAAGGCCGACCAGGACAAGCTGGGCGAATCGCTGGGCAAGCTGGCCCGTGAAGACCCCTCCTTCCGCGTCACCAGTGATCCGGAGACGGGCCAGACCCTGATCGCCGGGATGGGCGAACTGCACCTGGAAATCATCGTCGACCGGCTGCTGCGCGAGTTCAAGGTCGACGCTTCGGTCGGCAAGCCCCAGGTGGCCTATCGCGAGACCATCCGCCGCGCGATGGAGGCCGAGGGGCGCTTTGTCCGCCAGACCGGCGGTCACGGTCAGTTCGGCGTGGTTGATCTGCGGATCGAACCGCTGGGCAAGGGGTCGGGCTTCGAATTCGTTGACGCCACCAAGGGCGGCTCGATTCCGCGCAACTTCATTCCCTCGGTTGAGGCTGGAGTCAAGGAGTCGATGGAAAACGGGGTGCTGGCGGGATACCCGATGGTTGACATCAGGGCCACGCTGCTCGACGGCCAGTACCACGAGGTCGACTCCTCGGAAATCGCGTTCAAGATCGCCGGTTCGATGGCGTTCCGGGAGGCGGCCGAGAAGGCCAAGCCGATTCTGCTCGAGCCGGTGATGGAGGTCGAGGTGGTGACGCCGCAGGAGTTCATGGGCGAAGTCATCGGCGATCTGAGCTCGCGGCGAGGCAAGATTTTGAGCATGGAGAACCGCGGCGGCGCCCAGGTTATCGAGTCACGGGTGCCGCTGGCGACAATGTTCGGCTATTCGACACGGCTGCGCTCGATCACCCAGGGGCGCGCGACCTACACCATGCAGTTCGCCGCTTATGAGCCGGTGCCGCAGCAGATTTACGAGGAATTGATGGCGCGCAACGGCGAGGGTGGCGACGACCGGCCGCGCGCGTAGAAGAGTAAAGAGGTTTAAACGGGAGAGGAGATCATGGGCAAGGCTAAATTTGAGCGAACCAAGCCGCACGCCAACGTAGGCACGATCGGTCATATCGACCACGGCAAGACGACCCTGACCGCGGCCATTACCAAGGTTTTAGCGTCCAAGAAGATGGCGCAGTTCGTTGCCTTTGACCAGATCGATAAGGCTCCCGAGGAACGCGAGCGCGGCATCACTATCGCCATCGCGCACGTCGAGTACGAGACTGCCAAACGCCATTACGCGCACGTCGACTGCCCGGGGCATGCCGACTACATCAAGAACATGATCACCGGCGCCGCCCAGATGGACGGCGCGATCCTGGTGGTGGGCGCCAACGACGGCCCGATGCCCCAGACGCGCGAGCATATTCTGCTCGCCCGCCAGGTCGGCGTGCCGGCCATCGTGGTGTTCATGAACAAGGTCGACATGGTCGACGATCCCGAGTTGCTCGATCTGGTCGATCTGGAAGTCCGTGACCTGCTCAAGAAGTACGATTTCCCCGGCGACGAAACGCCGATCATTCGCGGCAGTGCGCTGCAGGCGCTGGAATGCGGCTGCGGCAAGGACGATTGCCCCAAGTGCAAGCCGATCCTCGAGCTGATGGACGCTGTCGACAGCTATATCCCGCAGCCTGAGCGGCAGATCGATTTGGCCTTCCTGATGCCAATCGAGGACGTCTTTTCGATCTCGGGCCGCGGCACGGTGGTGACCGGACGCGTGGAGCGCGGGCGGTGCAAGGTCGGCGAAGAAGTCGAGATCGTAGGCTTCCGCGAAACCGCCAAGACGGTAGTCACGGGCGTCGAGATGTTCCGCAAGATCCTGGACGAAGGGCAGGCGGGCGACAATATCGGCGTGCTGCTGCGCGGGATCAAGCGTGAAGAGATCGAGCGCGGACAGGTGCTGGCCAAGCCCGGCTCGATCACGCCGCACACCAATTTCGAGGCCTCGGTCTATATTCTGACCAAGGAAGAGGGCGGGCGTCATACCCCGTTCTTCAACGGCTACCGGCCGCAGTTTTACTTCCGCACCACGGACGTGACCGGCATCCTGCATCTGCCCGAAGGCACCGAGATGGTAATGCCCGGCGACAACGTCAACATTGTTGGCGAGCTGATCACCCCGGTGGCGATGGATGAAGGTCTGCGTTTCGCGATCCGCGAGGGCGGACGCACGGTCGGCGCGGGCGTGGTTTCGAAGATCGTAAAGTAACGCATCGCCAAGTAACGGATTGGATGACGACCGGTGGGCGGAGGAGCCTTTAGACGTGGCTGACAGGATGAACGACAAGATAAGGATCCGTCTGAAGGCGTACGACTACCGCCTGCTCGATCAGTCGGTGCGCGAGATCGTCGATACGATCCGGCGCACCGGCGGACGAGTGGCGGGGCCGATTCCCCTGCCCACGCGGATTGAGCGCTTTACCGTAAATCGCTCGCCGCACGTGGACAAGAAGTCGCGCGAACAGTTTGAAATCCGCACTCACAAGCGGCTTTTGGACGTGCTCGAACCGACCCAACAGACCATCGACGCGCTCGGCAAACTGGATCTGGCGGCCGGCGTGGACGTTGAAATCAAACTCGAGTAGTGCAGTGCTCAGCGGTTTAATTGGAAAAAAGCTCGGTATGACCGCATTCGCCGACGCCAGCGGCGCGTTGCGCGCCGCCACCGTGGTTGCTTTGGGTCCCTGTCAGGTGACCCAGGTCAAAACCGCGGCGACTGACGGCTATGAGGCGATTCAGGTCACTTTCGGGCGCAAGAAGCATTCGCGTGTGCGCGCGCCGCAGCGCGGCCATTTCGCCAAAAGCGAGACTGCGCCGGGCCTTGCGACGCGGGAATTTCGGGCCGCCGATTCGGCCGAGATCAAATTGGGCCAGGCGGTGGGCGTCGGTGACGTTTTCAAGCCGGGCGATATGGTGGACGTGGCCGGAGTGTCCAAGGGACGCGGCTACGCGGGCGTCATCAAGCGCCATCATTTTAGCGGCTTTCCCGGTTCCCACGGCACTCATGAGTACTTCCGTCATGGCGGGTCGATCGGTAACCGGTCATACCCGGGCCGGGTGTTCAAAGGGTTACGGATGGCGGGTCAGATGGGCAACGAGGCGGTGACCGTGCCCAATCTGGAAGTCCTCCAGGTGTTGCCCGAAGACCACGCGATTGTGATCGCGGGGGCGCTTCCGGGAGCCAAGGGCGGGATTGTGATCGTCAGGCACGCTGCCAAGCATCGCCGCACCGAAGCGGAGCGTGGGGCTGCCAATGCCTGAGGCGAATAATTCTCCAGTCAAGTTGCCGCTGTTCTCGGCCGCGCAGGAGCGCAACGGCGAGATCGAGATGGCGGGGCGTATCTTTAACTGCGAAAGCGATGCGAGCCTGTTGCAGGAAACGGTCAGGATGCAAATGGCCAACCGTCGATCCGGGACCGCGGCGACCAAGACCCGCGGCTTCATCTCCGGCGGCGGCATCAAGCCGTGGCGGCAAAAGCATACCGGACGCGCCCGTGCGGGATCGACGCGCTCGCCGCTATGGCGCCATGGCGGCACTACTTTCGGACCACAGCCACGCGATTATTCCTACCGGATGCCCAAGAAGGCCTTGGCCAAGGCACTGTGCCTGGCGCTGTCGGAACGGGCGCGCGCGGGCAAGGTAATGATCGTTGAAGCGCTGGAACTGCCTGAGCTTAAGACCAAGGCGGCCAAGGCCGCGTTGAATCGGCTGGGGCTTAACCATGCGCTGGTGGTGCTGGGTGAGGGTGAAGAGGGAGTGGTGCGCGCGATCCGCAATCTGGCCGCGCACAAAGTGCTGCGCGTGGCGGGGCTCAACGTTTACGACATCCTCAATTACGAGGAAGTGCTGTTGACCTCGAAGGCTGCGCGCGCCCTGGAAGCGCGCTTTGGGAGTGGTGGGCAATGATCGACTATGGATTGATAAAGTCCCCGCTGATTACGGAAAAGGGCACCTTGGTCAGCGAGCAGGCTAATCAGGTGGTGTTCAGGGTCCGGCCCGATGCCACCAAGGGCGCGATTCGCTATGCGGTCCAGGAACTGTTCAAGGTTACCGTGCTCAAAGTGAGGACGATCAATCTGATGGGCAAGCAGCGGCGCGTGGGACGCACGTCAGGCAAGCGGCCGGACTGGAAAAAAGCTTATGTCACCCTCAAAGAGGGCGACCGGATCGAGTTTTTTGAAGGGGTCTGAGCGATGGCGGTGATTCAACTCAATCCGCGCACTCCGGGCCAGCGCTTTATGCAGGTGGCGGACTTCTCCGATCTGGATAAGAAGGCGCCCGAAAAGCGGCTGCTGGCGCCGCTTAAGAAATCGGGTGGGCGCAACAACCAGGGCCGCATGACGATGCGCCATCGGGGCGGCGGTCACAAGCGCCGCTTGCGCATCATCGATTTCAAGCGCAACAAGGACGGAGTCGGCGCGGTGGTGGTGTCGCTCGAGTACGATCCCAACCGGTCCGCCAATATCGCGCTGCTGCATTACCGCGACGGCGACAAGCGCTATATCCTGGCTCCGGTCGGCTTGAAGGTCGGCGACCAGGTGGAGTCGGGCGTGCAGGCCGACATCAAGCCGGCCAACGCGCTGCCGTTGCGCGCGATTCCTACCGGCACCTTTGTTCACGCGGTGGAGCTCAAGCCCGGCAAAGGGGCGCAGCTGGCGCGCGGGGCCGGCACGCAATGCCAGTTGATGGCCAAGGAAGGCAAGTTCGCGCTGCTCAAACTGCCCTCGGGCGAGCAGCGGATGGTGCAAGCGGAATGCCGCGCCACGGTCGGCCAGGTGGGCAATCTGGATAGCGAAAACATCTCTATCGGCAAAGCTGGCCGCAACCGGCATCTGGGATGGCGCTCGCACGTGCGCGGCGTCGCGATGAACCCGGTGGACCATCCGCACGGCGGCGGCGAGGGACGCTCCAAGGGCAATCATCCGCAATCGCCGTGGGGAATGCCAACCAAGGGATACAAAACGCGGGGCAAGAAGCTTTCAGATAAGTACATCGTGAGCCGCAGGCCGCGGGGCAAGCGTGGTTAGAGAAGATAGAGAGAATAGATATGTCAAGGTCGCTTAAGAAAGGTCCCTTTGTCGATGCTCATCTGAGCAAAAAGGTCGACGCCGCGCGCGCTTCGGGCGAGAAGCAGATCATCCGGACCTGGTCGCGCCGCTCGATGATCACGCCGGATATGGTGGCCTTAACCTTCGCGGTGCATAACGGCCATAAGTTCATCCCGGTCTACTGCACCGAGAACATGGTAGGGCATAAATTCGGCGAGTTCTCCCCCACCCGCACGTTTCATGGCCATGCCGGAGAGCGCAAGGGTGAAGTGCGGGGCAGCGGCGGTGGCGGAGGGGGCAGGTAGAAGGCAGGGCGATGGAAGCTAAAGCCAGAACCCGGTTTGTGCGGATTTCGCCGCAAAAGCTTCGGCTGGTCTGCGATCTGATCAAGGGCAAGGGCCTGGAGGAGGCGGTCTCGATTCTGGAGTTCACGCCCAAGCGGGGCGCCAGGATCCTGACCAAGACGCTGATGTCCGCGGTGGCCAATGCGCGTCATTTGCAAAACGTGGACGAGGATCGATTGTTCGTCAAGCAGGCGGTCGCCGACGACGGACCGACTTGGAAGCGATCGCTGCCGCGCGCCCATATGCGCGCGACGCCCATTCTCAAACGCACCAGCCACCTGACCGTGGTGCTGGATGAACGGCCCGAGTAGGTCGAGGCTTTTATGGGTCAGAAGACACATCCGCGAGGTTTTCGGCTGGGGGTAATCGAAACTTGGGACTCCAAGTGGTTTGCCGGTCATACCTACACCAAGCTGCTGCATGAGGATCTGCGCCTGCGCGAGTTTATCAAAAAGCGCCTCTACCACGCCGGGATTTCCAAGATCGAAATTGAACGGATGGCGAACAAGGCCAAGATCAACATCCATACCGCGCGGCCGGGAATCGTAATTGGCAAGAAGGGCGCCGAGATCGAGAAGCTCAAAGTCGATATCCAGAAATTGATGAAGGGCAAAGAGGCCTATATCAATATTCATGAGGTCCGGCGGCCCGACCTCGATCCGCAACTGGTGGCGGAAAACGTTGCGTTGCAATTGGAGCGGCGCGTCGCGTTTCGCCGCGCGATGAAGGAAGCGGTCACACGGGCGATGCGGATGGGGGCGCAGGGAGTCAAGATTCACGTCTCCGGGCGGCTGGCCGGCGCGGAAATCGCGCGGCGCGAATGGTACCGCGAGGGACGGGTGCCGCTGCAGACACTGCGCGCCAACGTGTCGTACGGATTTGCCGAAGCCAAGACCACTTACGGCATTATCGGGATCAAAGTATGGATTTTCCGCGGTGAGATCATCACGCGCCAGGAAGACGATGACCGGCGCACCGCCGGTGTTGCGTAAGGTCAGTCTCCGATGCTTCAACCCAAAAGAACCAAGTACCGCAAGATGCAGAAGGGGCGCCGGCGCGGCACCGAGTCGCGCGCGGTGGAATTGGCCTTCGGCGATTACGGGCTTAAGACGCTGGAGCGGGCATGGCTCAGCGCCCGCGCCCTGGAGGCCGCCCGTATCGCGCTGACCCGCCATATCAAGCGCGGGGGACGCGTGTGGATCAGGGTTTTTCCTGACAAGCCGATCAGTAAAAAGCCGGCCGAAACGCGCATGGGCAAGGGCAAAGGCTCGCCGGAGGCGTGGGTGGCGGTGATTCGCCCCGGCCGTATCCTGTTCGAGATGGAAGGCGTGGATCACGCCACCGCGCGCGAGGCCTTGCGCTTGGCGGCCCACAAGCTGCCGGTCCGGACGATCATGGTGCAACGGGAGGTGCGGGCCGTTGGAGCTTGACGAACTCAAACAGATGAGCGCCGCCGACCTTGCGGTCAAAGAGCGCGAGGTGCGCGAAGAGGCATTCCGGCTGCGGGTCAAGCTGCGCACCAATCAGCTCGACAATCCGGCCAACTACAAGAGGGCGCGCAGGGAATTGGCGCGGATCAAGACTCTGATCACCCAGAAGACCATGGAGGGAGCCAGCAGCGTCCGCAATGCGTGAGCGAATCAAAGAGCGCGAAGGGTTGGTGGTTTCCGCCAAGATGACCAAGACCGTGGTCGTGCGGGTCGAGCGTTTGGTGGCACATCCACTGTATGGCAAACGGATCCGGCTGCATGAGCGCTACAAGGCGCACGACGAGAAGGGCGAATGCCGCGAGGGCGACCAGGTGTTGCTGATTGAAACGCGGCCCCTGTCCAAGGACAAGCGCTGGCGCGTCAGTCGGATATTAAAGCGCGCCGCGGGCTGATCGGGCGGGCAGAGTTGGAATTGACGCGCAAATTGGAATTGAGCAATTGGAACTGACGCGAAGCTGAAATTTATCGCGAAGCTGAAATTTTTATGGTCCAGACGCAAACCGTACTCGACGTGGCCGATAATTCGGGCGCGCGCAAGGTCATGTGCATCAAGGTGCTGGGCGGGTCCAAGCGCAAGTACGCCACTATCGGCGACATTATCGTGGTAGCGGTTAAGGAAGCGATCCCCAACGCCAAGGTCAAGAAGGGTGACGTGGCCAAAGCCGTCATCGTGCGCACGGCCAAGGAGATCGGCCGCCCCGATGGCAGCTATATCCGCTTCGACAACAATTCGGCGGTGCTGGTCGACAATCAGCATGAACCGATCGGCACGCGTATTTTCGGGCCCGTGGCCCGCGAGTTGCGCGCCAAGCGGTTCCTTAAAATCATCTCCCTGGCGCCCGAGGTGCTGTGATGGTGCGTAAGCCGGGGATCAAGAAAAACGACATGGTGATGGTGATCGCGGGGCGCGAGCGGGGCAAAACCGGCAAGGTGTTACGAGTGCTGCCCGAGAGCGGCAAGGCCACGGTGGAGCGGCTGAATATCGTCAAGAAGCATTCCAAACCACGCGGTGCGGCCAGTCCGGGCGGAATCGTGGAGCGGGAAGCGGCCGTGGATCTCTCCAACCTGATGTTCTTCTGCGAGCGATGTAACGCCCCGGTCAGGGTCGGTTACAGGATTGCGGCGGATAAAACCAAGACGCGGGTGTGCCGCAGTTGCCACGAACCATTGGGTAACGACTAATGGCTGAAAAAGGACAAAAAGGCGGACAAAAAGGCGGCGGAGCGGCCGACAAGGGCGCGCCTAAGGGCCAAAGCCCCAAGGGCAAGAAGGGCGCGGCTCCGCAGGCGGCGGCGCAGCCCGAAGTCGCAACCGAGCCCGAAGAAAAGCTTCCCGCCCGGATGCGGCTTCGTTACGAAGCGGAAATCATGCCCGAACTGATGCGGGAGCTTAAGATCGACAACCGCATGCGGGCGCCGCGGCTGGCCAAAATCGTGATCAACCTGGCCTTGGGCGACGCGCGCGAAAACGTCAAGCTGCTTGACGCCGCGGCCGAGGAGTTGCGCGTGATCACGGGTCAGAAGCCGGTGATCACCAAGGCACGCAAGGCGATTTCGAATTTCAAGCTGCGCGAGGGAATGCCGATCGGCACGATGGTGACGCTGCGGCGCGAACGCATGTACGAGTTTTTCGACCGCCTGGTCAATATCGCACTGCCGCGCGTGCGCGACTTTCGCGGCATCAGCGACAAATCCTTCGACGGGCGGGGGAATTACTCTCTGGGTATCCGCGAGCATACGATTTTTCCCGAGCTCAACCTGGACAAGGTGGATAAGGTCAAAGGTTTGACCATTTCGATCATCACTACAGCGCGCTCCGACAACGAGGGCTACATGCTGCTGCGCGCGATGGGAATGCCCTTCCGGAGCGCCAGCGGCGAGCAGATGGTTAGGCCGGCCGCATGAGGAAAGCAGGTTTTTAGATGGCCAAGACGTCTTTGAGGGTCAAAGCGGCGCGCACGCCCAAGTTCAAGGTGCGCCAGCACAACCGCTGTCCGTTATGCGGCCGCAGCCGTGCTTACTATCGCCGGTTCAAGATGTGCCGTATCTGCTTGCGCAAGCTGGCGCTCAACGGCCAGTTGCCAGGCGTGATCAAAGCTAGTTGGTAGGGCCGAAACCTGTAGAGTAAATAGCCGTAGAGCAGAAACCAGATGTCGCAGACCGATCCGATTGCCGAAATGTTGACCAGGATTCGCAACGCCGCGCATGCCCGTCATGCCGAGGTCGAGATGCCTCATTCGCGTCTGCGCGAGGCAGTAGCCAGGGTGCTGGCGGCGGAAGGATTCCTGCAATCCGTCGCCACCAGCGGTGAGGGCTACAAACGCAAGCTGCTGCTAGGGGTACGCTATACCGAGGATCGGCAGCCGGTGATGCGCGGGCTGCGACGGGTCAGCCGGCCCGGGCTCAGACGCTACGCGGGATGCTCCGAGATGCCGAAGATTCGCGCCGGTCTTGGCATCCACGTGGTTTCGACTCCCTTGGGAGTGATGACCGACCGCGAAGCGCGGCGCAAAAAAGTCGGCGGCGAAGTGCTGCTGGCGGTATGGTAAGAATAGGCGGCGACCGGGTGAAGCGGCCGTTTCAGGATTTATCAGGGTCGAAGTAATGTCACGAATAGGAAAACTGCCGGTCCCACTGGACAAAGGCGTCAAGGCGACGATCGACGGACGCCTGGTGCGGTTGGAGGGTCCCAAGGGCAAGCTCGAAATGGAAGTGCCGGCGGGGTTCAACGTCGAGGTCGAGGATTCGGTCCTGACCGTCAAACGGCCCACCGACAGCAGTCGCGAGCGCTCGTTGCATGGACTGACGCGCAAGCTGCTGGCCAACATGGCAGAGGGCGTGGGTAAGGGGTTCGTCCGGACGCTGGAGATAAACGGCGTCGGCTATCGTGCCGAAGTCAGGGGCGGCAATACCATCTATCTCACGCTCGGATACTCGCATCCGATTCTCTACCAGTTGCCCGTCGGCGTCAGCGCTAAAATCGAGCGCCAGGTGCTGGTCACGCTGGAAGGCGCCGATCGGCAGTTGCTGGGGATGGTCGCGGCGCAACTGCGCGAACTGCGTCCGCCCGAGCCGTACAAGGGCAAGGGAATCAAGTACGCCGAAGAGAAGATCCGGCGCAAGGCGGGTAAAGCCGCGGCGGGCTCCAGCGGAGGTTAGGGCGCAAGCTTATGGCATCACAGCGGGTGGAACAGCGCGCCGCGCGACAGGCGCGGGTGCGGCATAAGGTGCGTGGCAGCGATCAGTTACCGCGTCTTTCGGTCTATCGATCGCTGCATCATATTTATGCTCAGGTCATCTCGGATGATTCGGGCCGGACGCTGGTGGCAGCCTCCACGGTTAGCCCTGACGTGCGTGGCGGGCTCAAGACGGCGCGCGACTTAAACGCGGCTAAAGCCGTCGGCAAGACGATCGCGGCCCGCTGTCTGGACAAGGGGATAAGCCAGGTGGTCTTCGACCGCAACGGGTTTCTGTACCATGGCCGAATCAAAGCGCTGGCCGACGCCGCGCGAGAGGCGGGGCTGAAGTTTTAGCAAACGTAGAGCAGGAAACAACTGACGATGGCCGAGCGAATTGACCCTCAGGGTCTGGAACTGAAGGAAAAGGTGGTTCATATCAACCGGGTCGCCAAGGTCGTAAAAGGCGGCCGGCGCTTCAGCTTCAGCGCGCTGGTCGTGGCGGGTGACGGCGGCGGTCTGGTCGGCTTCGGTTTAGGCAAGGCCAACGAGGTGCCCGAGGCGATTCGCAAAGGTGTGGACCGGGCCAAGAAGAGCCTGATCCGCGTTCCGCTACGCGACGGAACCATCCCGCACGAGGTGCTGGGGCGGTTCGGCGCGGGCAAGGTGATGTTGAAACCGGCGGTGGAAGGTACCGGAGTCATCGCGGCGGGCGGCGTCCGCGCGGTGGTCGAGTTGGCGGGAATCCGCAACGTGCTGACCAAGCGGCTGGGTTCCTCCAATCCGCACAATCTGGTCAAGGCGACTTTCGAGGCGCTGACCGAACTGCGCAATCCGGAAGATGTCGCCCGGGTGCGCAGGGTGCCACGTGTGGCAACGGAAGCTGCGCCCGAGGCGGCGGCAGTGACAGAAACGTCAGCGGCACCGGCAAAATAATGGATGGCTGGAATGGCTGACATAATTCGCATAAAGCTGATTCGTAGCCCGATCGGCACCACCCAGCGCGTACGCGAAACCCTGCGTGGGCTCGGACTCAACCGGGTTGGGCGCAAACGCGAACTGGTGCGTACGCCGATGGTTGAGGGAATGCTGCGCCGGGTGTCGCATCTGGTGGCCGAGTTGAAAGCCGAATCACGGTCAGGATCAGCAGCCGCCGGCTGACTTGAAAACCAGGGCAATAGAAGAATTTAGCAATAAATGAAGCTCTCAGACTTACATCCTGCTAAAGGCTCGACCCGTCGCATCAAGCGTATCGGCCGTGGAATCGGCTCCGGTCACGGCAAGACTGCCGGTCGCGGCCACAAAGGCAAGGGATCACGGAGCGGCGGCAATACTCCGCCCAGCTACGAAGGCGGTCAGATGCCGCTGCAGCGCCGTGTGCCCAAGCGCGGCTTTCGCCGGCTGCCGGCCAACGAGCGCGCCCGCAAGGAGTTTTGCTGCGTCAACCTGCGACGCCTGTCGATCTTTGCAACGGGCGCCACAGTGGATCCGGCAGCGATGGCGGAGCGGGGGGTGGTGCGGGCCGGCAAGCAGGTCAAGGTGCTGGGTGACGGAACCCTAAATGGCGCACTGACCATCCGGGCCCACGCATTTTCCAAGAGCGCGCTTGAAAAGATTGCCGCGGCGGGTGGCATCGCCGAGGTCATTGGGAGCGCCGCCGCCTAATGATTGAGGGTTTTTCCAACGCTTCGCGCATCCCCGAACTGCGCCGCCGGCTGCTCTTCACGGCGATGATGCTGGCGATCTACCGGATCGGAGTGGCGGTGCCCACTCCGGGTATCGACGGCCAGGCGCTGGCCTCGTTCTTCGACGCCGCGCGCAGCACTTTGTTCGGCTGGATCAACTTGTTTTCGGGCGGCGCGCTGGAGCGGTTTTCCGTCTTTGCCTTGGGCATCATGCCCTACATTTCGGTCGCTATCATCCTCGACCTGCTCAAGGTGGCCTCACCCTACCTCGACGAGCTTTACAAAGAGGGTGAAGCGGGACGGCGCAAGATTACCCAATACACCCGCTACGGGACCATCGGGTTGTCGATCGTTCAGGGCCTCATGATCGCGATATCGCTGGAGAAAATCCAGGCGCCGGGCGGCGGTTCGGTGGTTTATAACCCCGGATGGTCATTCCGGATCGTGACGGTTCTGACGTTAACCGCCGGCACCATGTTCATCATGTGGATGGGCGAGCAGATCACCGAGCGCGGCATCGGCAATGGGATTTCGCTGATCATCATGGCGGGGATCGTGGCGCGGCTACCCGGAGCGCTCGGCACCACGGTGGAGTTCGTGCGAAACGGCGAGAGGAGCCTGTTCGTGCTGCTGTTCGTGGTGGCGCTGGCACTCGGCGTTACGGCCGGAATCGTGTACGTCGAGACCGCGCAGCGCCGCATACCGGTGCAATACGCCAAGCGCGTGGTGGGCCGCCGCATCTACGGCGGCCAGACCTCGCATTTGCCGCTTAAGATCAACACCGCGGGAGTGATACCGCCGATCTTCGCCTCTTCGATCCTGGTCTTTCCCGCAACCTTGGCCACGTTTGTCCCGGCGCTTAAGCAATATTCGGCGCTGCTCACGCCGGGCGGATGGTTTTACGATGTCATCTATGTGGTGCTGATCATCTTCTTCACCTACTTCTATACGGCGGTGACATTTAACCCGGTCGATGTGGCCGACAACCTCAAGAAGTATGGTGGATTCATTCCCGGCATCCGGCCCGGGCGCTATACCGCCGAGTACATCGATCGGGTGCTCTCGCGGATTACCCTGGGCGGAGCGATTTACGTAAGCGCTGTGTGCGTGCTGCCGACTATCATGATCCAACAGTTCAACGTGCCGTTTTACTTCGGCGGGACCGCCCTGCTGATCGTGGTCGGGGTCGCACTCGACACTATCGCGCAGATGGAAACCCATCTGTTGACACGCAATTACGAAGGCTTCATGCGGCGCGGCCGTGTGAAGTCGAGAAAGGGTTAGGGCGTGCGGCTGGTATTGTTAGGTCCTCCGGGTGCGGGTAAGGGAACGCAGGCCAAGCAGCTTGAGGAGGAACTTAAAATTCCCCAGATTGCCAGCGGCGATCTGCTGCGCTTGGCGGTGCGCAACAAGGTCCCACTTGGGGTGGAAGCCAAGCGCTACATGGACCAGGGAACCCTGGTGCCCGACGACCTGGTGGTGAGGCTTATCGAGGAGCGTCTGAGCCAACCCGATGCCGCCAAGGGATTCATCCTGGACGGATTTCCCCGCACTTTGGCGCAGGCCGAGGCGCTGCGCGAAATGCTCGAGCGCAATCACCAGACTATCGACCGGGTGCTGGCACTGGTGGTGCCCGACCAGGAAATTATCAAGCGCATCTCGGGCCGGCGCACGTGCAAGAACTGCGGCGCGATGTACCACACTATTTTCGATCCGCCCCGCAACGTCGGTCTGTGCAACAAGTGCAACAGCGAGCTTTATCAGCGCGACGACGACGCCGAGGACACGGTGAAAATGCGCCTGGAGGTCTATGACACTCAGACCCGGCCGCTGCTGAGTCATTATCAGGACCAGGGTCTACTCAGACGCATCGATGGGATAGGATCGTTAAGCGATGTGCAGCGCAGGATAAAGGCGGCGATACAGGAGGATGGCAACAAGGCGTGATCCTGCTTAAGAGCCCCGAAGAGTTGTCCGTGATGCGCAAGGCGAGCCGTATCGTCGCGGAAATACTGATCGAGTTGCGCAAAACGGCGGCGGCCGGCATGACCACGGACGAACTCGACGCGCTGGCCGAACGCCTCACGCTGGAAGCGGGTGCGCGTCCGGCGTTCAAGGGCTACCGGCCGCGCGGGGTGACCTATCCGAAGACGCTGTGCGTGTCGATCAACGAGGAGATCGTCCACGGCATCCCCTCGGGGCGCAAAATCAAGTCCGGCGACATCGTTAGCCTGGACTTTGGCGTGGTGTATGATGGTTTTTTCGGCGACGCGGCGGTCACCGTTGCGGTCGGCAAGGTTTCCAATCGCGCGCTCAAGCTGATGGAGGTAACGCGCAACTCGCTTTACGCCGGCATCGAGCAGGCGCGGGTCGGCAACCGGATGAGCGATATCTCGTGCGCGGTGCAAAAGACCGCTGAAAGCGCGGGCTTTTCGGTGGTTGAGGATTTCGCCGGCCATGGAATCGGACGCAGCCTGCACGAGGACCCGCAGGTGCCGAATTACTTTGCACAGGGGATGCCCAATCCGCGGCTGCAGGCCGGGATGGTACTGGCGATCGAGCCGATGGTGAACGAAGGCACCCCGCGGCTTAAAATTTTGAATGACGGGTGGACGGCGGTCACCGGCGACGGAAAGCTCTCGGCGCACTTCGAGCATTCCGTCGCGATTACGGAAAACGGACCCGAAATCTTAACGGAATTGAATTAAATGTCTAAGGGCGACGCAATTGAAGTAACCGGCTCGGTCCTTGAGGCCCTGCCAAACGCGATGTTCCGGGTCTCGCTCGAAAACGGCCACCGCGTGCTGGCCCACATTTCGGGCAAGATGCGCATGCACTATATCAAAATCCTGCCCGGCGACCGGGTGACAGTGGAATTGTCGCCCTATGATTTGACCCGCGGCAGGATCACTTACCGCATGCGCTAGCGCAATCCTGGGGCGGTATCGAGGCAGGCAAAAATGAAGGTCCGGGCATCAGTTAAACGCATTTGCAAAAACTGCAAGGTCGTGCGCCGGCAGGGAGTGGTGAGAATTATCTGCTCCAACCCCCGGCACAAACAGCGTCAGGGTTAGGAGGACGTGACAAATGCGAGTCGCGGGCGTTGAACTACCCAAGGCCAAGCGCATGGAAGTGGCGCTGACCTATATCTATGGCATCGGCTCCAGCGCGGCGCGGAAAATTCTGGCCGAGGCGCGGGTTGACGCGGGCAAGAAGACCGACGACGTGAATGACGAGGAGCAGGTCCGAATCCGTCAAATCATCGACAATTCGTACAAGGTCGAAGGCGACCTGCGCCGCGAACTTCAACAGGCGGTCAAGCGGTTGATGGACTTGGGCTGTTACCGCGGCCTGCGCCATCGGCGGGGCTTGCCGGTGCGCGGCCAGCGCACCCATACCAACGCGCGCACCCGCAAGGGGCCGCGCAAGATTGTGGCCGGCAAGAAGCAGGCGCCGTCCAAGGGATAATTCGCCCGCCAGGCTTATGGCCTGAGCGCGGTAAGGTTTGAAGTCGAGCGATATTTGATGGCAGAAGAAGGCAAGAAGACAAAGGAAGGGGCCGCCAAGGCGCCGGCGGCTGAAGGCGCCGCGCCGGCTACCGCTCCCCGGCGCAGGAAGGTCAGGCGCAGCGTGCCCGAAGGCGTGGCCCATATCCATGCCACTTTCAACAACACGCTGGTGACTATCACCGACCCGCAGGGGCTGGTGGTGGCGTGGTCCAGTGCAGGCGCGGTCGGGTTCAAGGGTTCGCGCAAGGGCACTCCGTTTGCCGCGCAGATGGCGGCGGACGCGGCCGCGCGCAAGGCGGCGGACGTTGGGATGCGCAGCGTGGTGGTTTACGTCAAGGGGCCGGGCGGCGGGCGCGAGTCGGCGGTGCGCGCGCTGCAGGGTGCGGGGCTCAATGTCAGTTCGATCAAGGATGTCACGCCGATTCCCCACAACGGATGCCGGCCGCCCAAGCGGCGCCGGGTGTAGTTCGGTAGACGGCGAAAAGGATTACGACTAGTGGCAAGATATCTCGGTCCCGTGTGCAGAATGTGCCGGCGTGAGGGACTCAAGCTGTTCCTGAAGGGCGAGCGTTGCTACACCGACAAGTGTGCGATCGAGCGGCGCAATTACCCGCCCGGCGCGCATGGCCAGGGACGGGCGCGGTTTTCCGAATTTTCAATCCGGCTGCGCGAAAAGCAAAAAGTCAAACGCATTTACCGCCTGCTGGAGACGGAGTTCGCCCATTATTTCGACCTGGCGGAACGGACCAGCGGCATCACCGGCGAAAACCTGCTGGTGCTGCTCGAGCAGCGGCTGGACAATGTGGTCTACCGTCTGGGATTTGCCAATTCCCGCTCGCAGGCGCGCCAACTGGTCCGCCATGGCCATATCGCGGTGGCCGGCAAAGTGGTTGACCTGCCGTCTTACCTGGTGGCGGTGGGTCAGATGGTCAGTGTGGCCGAGCCCAGCCGCCAACTGAAGACCATCACCGAAGCGATCGAACTGTCGCAGCGCCGCGGCACTCCGCCATGGATCGCGTTGGAGCGCGAGCAGTTCCAGGGATCGCTGCGATCGCTGCCGGCGCGCGCGGACATTACGATTCCGATCAGCGAAAAGCTGATTGTCGAACATTATTCCAAGTAGGAGATACGGCAAAGAAGCTGAGGAATGGCGCGCGCGGCGTGCGCCATTTAAGTCGAGATACAGATGCAAAAGGACTGGCGTAATCTAATTAAACCCAAAGCGATCGAGTTCGACGAGAAGGAAACCACGCCCACCTACGGGCGCTTCATCGGCGAACCGTTCGAACGCGGCTACGGCATAACGATCGGCAATGCTCTGCGGCGAATTCTGCTTTCCTCGCTGCCGGGCTACTCGGTCGTCGCCGTCCGTATCCAAGGCGTGCTTCACGAGTTCTCCACCATACCGGGTGTGAAAGAAGACGTAACCGACATCATCCTCAACCTCAAGGAGGTGCGTCTGCGCCTGCATGAGGGCGAGCAACTCACCGCCTCGCTCAAGGCTAACGGCGAGGCGGTGGTGCATGCGCGGGATATCACCGGCGGACCGAACCTGGAAATTCTGACTCCGGATCAGCATATTGCGACCCTGGACAAGGGCGCCGTGCTCGACATGGAGTTGGTGATAAAGCAGGGTCGCGGCTATGTGCCGGCGGAACGCAGTGAGGACGAAGAGGAGCCGGTGGGCACGATTCGCCTTGACGCCATCTACTCGCCGATCAAGAAAGTCAACTTCGTGGTCACCAACGCGCGCGTCGGCCAGCGCACCGACTACGACCGCCTGGCGCTGGAAATCTGGACCGACGGCTCGGTGGCGCCGCGCGAAGCGCTGACTTACTCCGCCCGCGTGATGCGCGACCAGATGGGGATTTTCGCCGGGGCCGACGAGGAAGCCGAGGAGCCGGTGGCCGGCGAGCGGGTCGAACGGCAGGTCGAGCCGCTCAACGAAAATCTGTTCCGGCCGGTGGAGGGGTTGCCGATATCGGTGCGCGCGTTCAATGGTCTGCAGAACGCCGACATCAAGTACGTCGGCGAGTTGGTCCAGCGCACCGAGCAGGACATGCTGAAGATCAAGAATTTTGGCCGCAAATCGCTGACCGAGATCAAAGAGGTCCTGGCCGATATGGGACTGTCGCTGGGCATGCGGCTGGAAAACCTGCCCTCGCGCAGCGAACTCGACCGTCTGCGCGAAGAGCAGGAACGGCGCGAGTCGGCCTGAGGCTGACACGGGAGATAGGTTTACATGCGCCACCTCAATTCGGGCCGTAAGCTCAATCGCAACGCTTCTCATCGCAAGGCCCTGTTTCGCAACATGGTCCTGGCCCTGATCCGCCACGGCCGTATCACGACCACCGACGCCAAGGCCAAGGAGTTGCGCCGTTTCGCGGACAAGATGGTCACCTTGGGCAAGCAGGGCGACCTGAGCGCGCGCCGGTTGGCGTTCGCATTCATGCAGTCGCGCGACGCGGTCAAGAAGCTGTTCGACGAAATCGCACCGCACTTCAAGGAGCGCCCGGGCGGCTACACGCGCGTGATCAAGTTCGAACGCCGCCGCGGCGACGCCGCCCCGCTGTCAGTGATCGAATTCACCGGCACCTCCGACACCGTCCAGAAGAAGGCCAAGAAGAAGTCGGTCAAGAAGGAAAAGGCCTCTGCCTAAAAGCGACGCCAGCGTAGGTTTCATTCGTAACCAGCATTAGAAGACGCCGGCACGGTGGCCGGCGCAACGGCAGACACGCCTTTTCGTAGCGCCGGCCTCCGCGCCGGCGTCTTTTTTTCCCTGCGGCAGCCCATTTATCCACGGAAATGAACGATTTCAACAGGCGTCTGCGTGGGGGGAATACAACCGCCTGCCGCGCTCTGGTAGGATCAACGGCAGGGAGTACGAATCCATGGCAAATGAATTGGTCCAGCCTGATCGGTTCTTTTTAAGCCGCTTCGGTCTGACCGAGCGGGCGTTTGAACGGACGCTGGGGACGGCGCTGGAGCGCAAGGCGGATTACGCCGACCTTTTTTTCGAATTCCGCAGTTCCGAGGCGCTTACTTTGGAAGAGTCTATCGTCAGCAAGACCGCCAAGAGCATCTCCCAGGGAGTTGGCGTGCGGGTCTGCGCCGAGGATCGCACCGGCTACGCCTATTCCGACGAGGTGACCGTGGACCGGATGCGCCTGGCGGCGGAGACCGCGCGCGCGATCGCGGATCAGCACGGAGAAAAAACCGGCGCCGTGCAGGTCGGGGCGCGCACCACCGGGCATGAGCTGTACGCGATCCAGACCAGTCCAACCGAAATCCCCATTCGGGAGAAGGTCCGGCTGCTGGAAGAGATCGATCGGGCGGCGCGCGCCGTCGACCCGCGGGTAAAAATGGTGGTTGCGTCGTTCGCCGCCGAGGACAAGGTGGTGATGGTGGTCAACAGCGAGGGCCGTCTCGCCGCCGACCGCCAGCCGTTGTGCCGGCTCAACGTCTCCGTCATCGCGGAGGACGGAGCTAACCGCCAGACCGGGACTTTCGGCGGCGGTGGCCGCGTTGAATGGGGTTATTTTCTGGAAGACGAGCGATGGCGCCAGTACGCGCAGGAGGCCGCGCGCCAGGCCCTGATTAACCTCGAAGCGATCGACGCACCCGCCGGCGAGATGGTGGTGGTGCTGGGTCCGGGATGGCCCGGCGTGTTGCTCCATGAAGCGGTGGGCCATGGCCTGGAAGGCGACTTCAATCGCAAGAAGACCTCGACCTTCAGCGGCCGCATCGGCCAGCGCGTCGCCAGCGAGCTGTGCACGGTGGTGGACGACGGTACGATCCCAAGCCGCCGCGGCAGCATCAATATCGACGATGAAGGTATCCCCACGCGGCGCAACGTGCTGATCGAAAACGGCATCCTGCGCGGATATCTTCAGGACCGTCTCAATGCGCGGCTGATGTCGGTGGAGCCCACCGGCAATGGGCGGCGGGAAAGCTTCGCCCATATTCCGATGCCGCGGATGACCAACACCTTTATGCTGGCCGGCGATTGCACCCGCGAAGAGATCATCCGCTCCGTGGATCGCGGCCTTTACGCGGTCAATTTCGGCGGCGGACAGGTCGATATCACCAGCGGAAGATTCGTCTTCTCCGCCAGCGAGGCCTATTTGATCGAAGACGGCCATATCACCCGCCCGGTCAAGGGCGCCACGCTAATCGGCAACGGACCGGAGGTTTTGACCCGCGTCTCGATGGTGGGCAACGACCTGGAACTCGACGCGGGCGTTGGCACTTGCGGCAAGAACGGCCAGTCGGTGCCGGTCGGCGTCGGGATGCCGACGATCAAGATCGACGCGTTGACCGTTGGAGGAACCAGGGCGGCTTAACGGGTATGGATGAAATCAGCCTCGAGATGGGTGAATGGGTGCTGGAGCAGGCGCAGCGCGCCGGCGCCAGCGCGTCTGAGGTCATGATGCTGAGCGCCGAGTCGTTGTCGGCGGCAGTGCGCCTGGGAGAGGTGGAGAAGCTCAAAAGCTCGCGCGAGCGGCGCCTGGGGATCCGAATCTTCACCGGGCAGTCGGCCGCCACAGCTTCCACCGCCGAATTGGAGCCCAAGTCGCTGGAGCGGTTTATCGCCGACACCGTTGAACTTGCCAGCCTGACCGCTCCCGATCCGTACTCCGGACTGCCCGACCCGCAATTGCATCCGCGCTCCCTGCCCGACCTCGACCTGGCCGACCGGAATCATGGGATTATACCGGCCGAACAGGCGCTGAAGATGGCGCGCGAGGCCGAAGCCGCCGCGCTTGGGTCCGACAGCCGCATCAAGAATTCCGAGGGGTCGGGATTTGACTCCGGGGTTTACCAGCTGATCTTCATGAACAGTCAGGGCTTCAGCGGTTCTTTCAACGGCACCTCGTTCAGCTTGAGCACGGTCGTGATCGCTGAGGCCGACGGCGCGATGCAGCGCGACTACTGGTACTCCTCCAATCGCCATTTCGATCAATTGGAAACCCCGGAAGCGATCGGGCTGCGCGCCGCGCAGCGCACGCTGCGCCGCCTGGGCGCGCGCAAGATCAAAACCACTCACGCGCCGGTGGTGTTCGATCCCGATATGGCCGCCGGACTGATTCGCGCGCTGGCCGGCGCGGCGTCGGGTACCGCGCTTTACAAGCGGGCCTCCTTCCTGCTCGACCGGCTCGGTCATGAGGTAACTTCCCCCAACGTAACGATTATCGACGACGGGACGATCGCCGGCCTGTTGGGCTCCAGGCCCTTTGACGGCGAGGGGCTTCCGACCCGGCGCAAGGCGCTGGTGCAAAAGGGCGAGTTGGCCAGCTATCTGCTGGACTGCTACTCGGCGCGCAAGCTGGGGCTGGCGCCGACCGGTAACGCCTCGCGCGGTCTGAGCGATTCCCCCGGTGTAAGCCCGCATAATCTTTACCTGGAGCCGGGAGCATATACGCCCGAGCAGATCATCGGCTCGGTTCCCCATGGATTGTACGTCACCGAACTGATTGGGTTCGGCGTCAACGGTGTGACCGGCGATTACTCGCGCGGCGCCAGTGGGCTGTGGATCGAGAATGGGGAATTGACCTACCCGGTGGAAGAGATCACTATCGCCGGCAACCTCAAGGAAATGTACATGGCGATCGAAATGATCGGCAACGACCTGGTGTGGCGATCCACCGTCGCCGCGCCGACGATCAAGATTGCCGAAATGACTATTGCTGGCAGTTGATGACCATACATCATAATACCTGAATCCCCGCCGCGATTCCTCGCCAGCAAATACTACAACTAGTCAGTCCGAAATCAAAAATAAATAAGCTCCCGACCACCCTCTCCCATACCCATAAAAGGGAGAGGGTGGGTGATGCTTTCCGTATGCGCTTGACGAAACTATCTCGCTCCAGGGATTGGCTCTCGCTGATACGCGCGGGCTCGGTACGTCGTCTCGCGCTTTACGTGACCCATTCGGAATGTGCAGTCCCATGGGGTAACGCGCGAGGTTCCTGGTGAAAATTTACGATGACTACTCTGTTGGCATAAGTGAAATATTGCTCGACAAAACGCGCATCGTTTACATCGTTATCCACAAAAGCCGGGCGTAATCCGTCCGTTAGGAACGGCCTTCATCGGATGCTGAATCGGGTGCAAAACTGCGATTATGATAACTAATCATAGATTAAGCTATTCTATTTATTGCCACTCTGTAATTTTTTATCTCAATTTCACTTGCTTGTTGGAAATTCCTGAGCTAGAAAATAACGAGTCGGATTGCCCGCTGAGGCGGTGCGATTCGATGGTTTGCAAAGGGGGACGCGGGCCGGGACGGCACCCCAGGGAAGTTTTCGGAATATCCTCCGGAGTTGATGATTTCCGGAGTAATGTTTTCGCAGGATATGTTCCGAGGCACGCCGGCCCTCGCAAAACTCTTCAGTTTCAGGTGTCAATAAAAAGGGGTGGTCGGGGTAGGTACCGAACCCTCGGCCTGCCGCTGCACAAAAAAGGGGGTCGCGATGAATTCACAACCAACAACTCCGGGCCAATCCCGCTTGCTCGAATTATTGGAGCAATGGGGCTTGCCCAGGGAGGCGATCACGGGTCTGGTGGGCCGCCACACGCTGGTGCGCTATCCGAAACGCTCGCCGCTGTTTTTGCAAGGATCGCCCGCGGACGTCGCGTTCGCGGTTTTTAACGGACTGGTGAAGGTTTACTGTCCGGGCGGCGACGGCAGCCGCATCCTGGTCCATCTGGCGGGGCCGGGCGACTTGATTGGGTACGCCGATTTTATGGATCCCAATCGCCAGCGCTCGCAGATCTTCGAGGCGCATGCCTTGACCAGTTGTTCTGTGGCACTGTTCACCCGCCAGCATGTGCTCAAGATGCTCAGAGGATTGGACCAGAGCGTATTGCTCCGGCTGTTGGAATCGCTCAACGGCTTTTGGTCCTCGATGCTGCATCGGTACGCCGTCTATCTGAGCATGTCATTGCGTGAGCGGTTGCAGCTGGTACTGGCCGACCTGGGGGCGCGTTTTGGCGTGCAGGACGCGCGCGGCGTGCTGCTCACGCCGGAATTGGCGCAGGAAGAGCTGGCGGAGATGATCGGCAGCTCGCGGCCGATGGTGAGCAAGCTGCTCAGCGAGATGGCGGAGCGCTCGATGATAGCCTGTCAGGGGCGGCGCTATATTTTGCTGCGCGGCTCGGGCCTGGACGTGCCCGCGCAACGGCTGCTTTCCGTTGCCTCCCCGGGGTTGCGGGAAGATGGGCCGGCAACGGCCAACGGTTATCGCACGGGCAGTTCAACATCAGTCCGGCCTGGGGAACATAGCGCGGCGCGTTTTGGTGGCCGCGGCCTGGGCGGACGGCCCGAGCGCGCCCTCGGCGCGCCGTAGCATGCGGTAAAGGCATTTCCTCAGCCTGCTGCCCCACGGTTGTGTGCGGTAAACTCCCCCGCACTCGCAGTCGCAACTCCGCGGGTGCGGGAGAGGTCAAGGGGGCCGGTCCGCAAAGTAGGTCCGGCTGGGATGGGTGCGTTGGAATCGTGGAACAGGCGTCCCGCCTGTGATGGACAGGCGTCGCTTGTCGATGATACGCGAGACTCTTTTTCTCGCGCCACCTTTATAATTTCCTTCTTACAGCATTGGGCGGTCATCCCCACGGGTGCTGCTGAAGCTTCAGCCATGGATTCGGTGGCGCGAGCAAAAGAACGCTCGCGCATCATCGACAGGCACGGAGGCCTGTCCCACTAGTTCAGATCTGAGAACCTGGCCACAGCGGTGCAGCCCCATATGGGCGGCAGCCTTTTGCTTGCGGTCAGCCCACGGATGGTTAGATTCTTAGAGAAATTTAAGGAGTTTTAACCAACCTAACCATATGAATTTAAACCGCTTTACTGAGAAGGCCCAGGAAGCGCTGGGCCGGGCCCAGTCGGCCGCCGTGAGCCGCCACAACCAGGGCGTTGACGTCGAGCATCTGCTGGCGGCCTTGATCGACGACGACCAGGGATTGGCGTCATCGATTCTCAAACTGGCGGGTGTAAACGTGGCCGAGATCGGGCAGAAACTTGAGGCCGAACTCGCCAAGATTCCACGGGTTTCCGGAGCCGGCTCCGACGCCGGGCAAGCCTACGTAACCCAGCGGCTGGGACGGGTACTGTCGCAGGCCGAACAGGAGGCGGGAAAGCTCAAGGACGAGTACGTGTCAGTGGAGCACCTCCTGATTGCGATCGCGGCCGAGCCCGGCGCGGCTTCCAAAATCCTGCGCGACGCGGGGCTGACCCACGACAAGCTGATGGACGCGCTCAAGAAAGTCCGCGGCAATCAGCGGGTGACCTCCGCCAATCCCGAAGCGACCTATCAGGCGCTGGAAAAGTATGGGCGCGATCTGACCCAGCTCGCAGCAGCCGGCAAAGTCGACCCGGTAATCGGGCGCGACGAGGAAATCCGCCGCGTCATCCAGGTGCTTTCACGCCGCACCAAGAACAATCCGGTGCTGATCGGCGAGCCGGGCGTGGGCAAAACGGCGATCGTGGAGGGCCTGGCACAGCGTATCGTGCGCGGCGACGTGCCCGAGGGGCTCAAGAACCGCAAGGTGGTCACGCTTGACATGGGCGCCCTGGTCGCAGGAGCCAAGTTTCGCGGCGAATTCGAGGAGCGCCTCAAAGCCGTCTTGAAGGAGGTGCAGGAGGCCGAGGGCAACATCATCCTGTTCATCGACGAACTGCACACCGTGGTGGGCGCGGGTGCGGCCGAGGGCGCGATGGACGCCTCCAACCTGCTCAAGCCGATGCTGGCGCGGGGCGAGCTGCACTGTATCGGCGCCACCACCCTGGACGAATACCGCAAGCATATCGAAAAGGATGCGGCCCTGGAGCGGCGCTTCCAGCCGGTGCTGGTCGACGAGCCCAGCGTCGAGGAAACCATCTCGATCCTGCGCGGGCTCAAGGAGCGCTACGAGGTCCATCACGGTATCCGCATCAAGGACGCCGCCCTGGTTACGGCGGCGGTGCTCTCCAAGCGCTATATCACCGACCGCTTCCTGCCCGACAAGGCCATCGACCTGATCGACGAGGCGGCGGCCAAGCTGCGCACGGAAAAGGAATCGATGCCGGCCGAACTGGACGAGGTCAACCGCCGCATCATGCAGCTCGAAATTGAGCGCGAAGCGCTCAAACGCGAGACCGATCCGGCCTCCAAGGACCGCCTGGAGCGGATTGAGAAGGAGCTGGCCGAAGTCCGCGAGCGCCACGACGCGCTGGAGGCGCAGTGGCAGGAGGAGAAGGCCGGCCTGGAAGAATTGGCCAAAACCAAGGCCGAGATTGAACAGACCAAACAGGAAATCGAGAAGGCGCGCCGCGAATACGACCTCAACCGTCTGGCCGAACTGCAATACGGCAAGCTGGCCGGGCTGGAGAAAAAGCTCGCCGCGGAAGAGGAAGCTCTGCTCAAGAAGGCGGGCGGCGATCGGCTGATCAAGGAAGAGGTCGACGAGGAGGATATCGCCGAAGTCGTGGCCCGATGGACCGGCGTGCCGGTGTCGCGGCTGATGGAAGGCGAGGTCCAGAAGCTGAGCCATCTGGAGGACGAGCTGCACAAGCGCGTTATCGGTCAGAGTGAGGCGGTGTCGGCGGTGGCCGACGCTGTGGTGCGGGCGCGCTCGGGGCTGAAGGATCCCAACCGGCCCATCGGGTCGTTCATCTTCCTGGGTCCCACCGGCGTCGGGAAGACCGAACTGGCGCGCGCGCTGGCGCAGTTCCTGTTCGACGACGAAGCGGCGATGATCCGCATCGACATGTCGGAATACATGGAAAAGCACACCGTCTCCCGCCTGGTCGGTGCGCCGCCGGGATACGTGGGATACGACGAAGGCGGCCAGCTTACCGAAGCGGTGCGGCGCCGGCCTTACAGCGTGGTGCTGTTCGACGAGATCGAGAAGGCCCATCAGGACGTGTTCAACGTGCTGCTGCAGTTGCTCGACGATGGGCGCCTGACTGACGGGCATGGCCGCACGGTGGATTTCCGCAACTGTATCGTAATCATGACCTCCAACATCGCCAGCCAGCTCATCCTCTCTTTCAAGGGCCAGGATTACGAGCGCATGAAGAGCCAGTGCCTGGAGGCGCTGCGGCAGAACTTCAGACCCGAGTTTCTCAACCGGGTCGACGAGATCGTGGTCTTCCATCCGCTCGCCAAGGATGAGTTGCGCCAGATCGTGGACATCCAGTTGGGCCGGCTGCGCGAGCGCCTGTCCGAGCGCAAGATCGAACTGGAGCTGACCGACCGTGCGCGCGATTACTTCGCCGAGCGCGGCTACGATCCGGTGTACGGCGCGCGGCCGCTGCGGCGCATGATCCAGCGCGAATTGGAGACGGCGCTGGGCCGCAAGCTGCTAGCCGGTGAGATACGCGACGGCTCCAAAGTAATCATCGATGCCGGCCCGGGCGGGCTGCAATTCAACAGCGAGCAGCTCGCTTCTGCCGCTGCCTGATCCGCGGATTGCGCTATGATCAAGGCCGGAGGTGGGATTGTCCCGCCTTCGGCCTTTTTTTCGGCGGTGCAGCCGCCACATTCGGAGGTGCGAATGAGCATCGACCACGACGAAATCATGCGGCGGGTGGCGGCGATCTCGCCGGTACTGGAGCGCAACGCCCGCGCCTGCGATGCGGCCCGTCAGGTGATGCCCGAAAGTATTGCGGCGATGATGGAGGCCGGGATGTTCCGCATTTCGCAGCCGGCTCGCAACGGCGGCTACGAACTGGGCCCGCGAACCTTGGCCGACGCGGTCACGGCGCTTTCGCAAGCCTGTCCTTCCAGCGGATGGGTCCTGATGGTCGCCGGAGCGCATCACTGGTGCATGGGGTCGTTCCCCGAGGCGGGACAGGACGAGGTGTTCGGCGATGGCCGCGACGTGCTGATTGCGGGCACGCTTTCATGGCAGGGCAGCGCCGCCGCCGTCACGGGCGGCTACCGAATCGACGGGCGATGGCAATTTGGCAGCGGCGTGGATCATTCCCAATGGGTGATGCTGGGTTGCGCGGACCCGCAGACCCATGTCCCAAAGGTGCACGTGGTGGCGCGGCGCGAGGAGATCGAGATCGACGATACCTGGCATGTGATGGGGCTGTTGGGGACCGGCAGCAAGGACGTGGTCGCGCGCGGCGTGTTCGTCCCTGAGCATCGCTCGATCGACACGCGGACGTTTTTTCGAGCGCAAAGCCCACACAGCGCCAATCATCCAACCAACCTTTATCGCTTGCCGGCCGAGGCGGTGCTCTCGCTGTCGGTGGCGACCGCGCTGCTGGGCTCGGCCAGGTTCGCACTGGCGCAATTTATCGCGCGGACCAGGGAACGCCGGGTTATCCTGACCGGCGCTCGCAAGGCCGAACATGCGCCCACCCAGGTGAGGCTGGCCGAGGCCGCGGCGGAAATTCAGTCGGCCGATCTCCTGATTCACGACGCGTTGGGCGAGTTCGAGCACGTGATGGGCGGCGGGGAGAGTCCCGATCTGGAGCTTCGCACGCGGGTCAAATGGCAGGCGGCGTACGCGGCCGAGCTATGCCGGCGCGCGGTTGGGCGGCTATATGCGGGATCGGGCGCGCACGCGGTCTATGAAAGCAGTTCGCTGCAGGCCGCCTTTCGCAACATCAATGTCGGCGCGCAGCATGCCAGTATCGACTTCGACGCGTCGGCTGAACAATATGCCCGGCTGCGGCTGGGCGTTTGAAAGCAGATCTATCCAGCCACCGGGAACTCACTAATTGCGAATCCCCGTCTTGACCTCGCCGTTTGCTCATATACCCTCGAAAGAGAGATTACATTGTTTTGCATTGGCTCTTGGCATCACAGGCCGCATTGAAGCGTAAGCCCGAGTTCTGGTTGTTTTTTCCGCGAAAATTCTTCAACCTTGCCGATTGCTGTGGATGGATTTGCGGGGGGGCCGGCTGACGCTCAGCCAGACCGTGCTAGCGTCTGGAAAACGGGCCGCGGCACCCGCAGCGGATCGGGATGGCCCGCGCCGGAGTAACCGCGCGGGCGAGAACGTCCAACCCGGTGATGAAAGAGCGAGTACCGGGAAACGCGAAGACTCGGGGGCGCAACGGGGCGTCCTGCACGAGATGAAAAGTGGACCGACATTGAACGATACGCTTCGCGATAAGTCAGGTATCAGGCGCGCCCGCATAACGAAGCTGGCGGGCCGCGTTCTTTTTCTGACGTATCTGGCGTGCGCGCTTATCGGCTGCAACCAGGACCGCAAAACTCAGGAGGCGGCGCCACAACCAACCGATCCGATTCCACCGCTGACGCGGCAATCGGACGGGACCGAAACGATGCGCCTCCCCGCCCACATGCCGGGACTTAAACTGACCACCGTGCGGCAGGTTGAGCTGTCAGGCGTAATCGAAACCAGTGGCAAAATAAGCTTCGACGATCGGCGCGTGGCGAAAATCATTTCGCGGGTAGCGGGTAGGATTGAAGCGGTCTGGGTCTTCCAGTGGGACAATGTCCGCCAGGGACAGCCCGTGGTGACGCTTTACAGCCCTGACTATATGACCGGCGAAGCCGAATACCTGCAGGCTGAGGCGACCGCGAAGTTGAATCTTGGCCCCGGCTCGGCGGACCAGGCCAGCCTGGCGGCTTCGATGGTTGCGGCGGCAAGGCGCAAGCTGGAGTTGCTGGGTCTGAGGCCGGATGAAATCGAAGCATTGCGCGCTCCCAGCCCCAGCACCGTGCTGCGCGCGCCGATCGGCGGCACCATTATCGACCGCCAGGTGATCAAGGGCGCGCAGGTGAATCCGGGCGACATCCTGTTCACGGTCGCGGTGCTCGATCCAATCTGGATTACGGCCGACATTTACGAGGACGACATGGCGCGGATTCATCCGGGCCAGCAGCTTGAGGCTGAGACTCCCGCGTTCCCCGGCCGGATCTTCAAGGGAGTAATCAGCCGGCTGAGCCCGGGCTTCGACCCCAACACCCATACCGCGCAGTTGCGCTGCCAGGTGCGGAACCCGGGGTTGGCGCTGAAGCCCGACATGATGGCGCGGGTTCGGATCCTGACCGCGCCCGGCGCAGCGCTGGTGGTGTCGCAGGACGCCTTGATTTTCGAAGTCGACGCCTATTATGCGTTTGTCGAGGTCGCGCCCGGTCGCGTCACCCGCCGCAAGGTCACGATTGCCTCCTGGACCAGCGAGGGTCTGACGCGCGTGCTCTCCGGGCTCAGCGCCGGCGACCGCGTGGTGAAGGACGAATCGATCCAGGTCAACGCGTTGTGGCATGAAGCACATGGCGAGAGTTCCTAGCACGCTTTTGGGACGGTTATGATCAGCTCCCTGATGGAGCTGGCGCTGCGCCAGCGCGTGGTGGTGATCCTGATGGCGCTGGTGCTGGTCGTGGTGGGACTTTACTCCTTCCATGAGCTGGATATCGAGGCCTATCCGGACCCGGTGCAGCCGTTGGTGGAAGTGTTGACGCTGCCCAATGGGCTCAGCGCCGAGGAAGTCGAGCAACTGGTGACGGTGCCGCTGGAACTGGGGTTGACCGGCATACGCGACCTGACCGAGATGCGTTCGATCTCGCTGTTCGGACTGTCGGACATCCGCTGCTACTTCAGTTGGGAGAGCGACTACTATGTCGATCGCGGCGCGGTCACAAACCGTTTGCCGTTTATCCAGTTGCCCGCCGGTGTGACCGCGGGAATTTCGCCCGAAAATCCCATCGGTGAAATCTACCGCTACGTGGTGGAGAGCCCCGACCACAACCTACTGCGGCAGAAGGAGATCGAGGACTGGGTGCTGGAAAAGCAACTCCGGACGATTAACGGAGTAATCGACGTCTCGGGGTTCGGCGGCCTGACCAAGGAATACCATGTCGATATCGACCCGCAAAAGCTGACGCATTATGGCGTACCGCTGCCGGGGCTGATGGCGTCGCTGGCCAACTCCAACATCAACGTGGGCGGAAATTATCTCAGGGTCGGCGAGCAGTCCTTCGACATCCGCGGCATCGGCTTCATCCATTCGCTCGATGATATCCGCAACGTGGTGCTGAGCACGCACAATTCCACTCCGATTCGAGTCGCCGATGTCGCGCAGGTTGATATTGGTTACGCCCCGCGCCTGGGGATTGTGGGGATGAACAAAAACGACGATGTCGTGACCGGCATCGTGCTGATGCGCAAGTATGGCGACACCCTGAAAACGCTCAAAAACGTGGAGGACAAGATACGCGAGGTCAACAGCTCGGGCATCCTGCCCAAGGGGTATCGCGTGGTGCCGTACTATGACCGCACCCAACTGGTCGATATCACGCTGCGCACCGTGTTCGAGAACCTCGGCGTGGGGATGGCGCTGGTGTTCATCGTGCTGGTGTTTTTTTTGGGCAACCTGCGGGCGGCGCTGATCGCGGCGGTGAACATTCCCCTGGCGCTGCTGGGCGCGTTTACGCTGATGAACCTCAGCGGCACGCCGGCAAACCTCATTTCGCTGGGAGCGGTCGACTTCGGGATCATTATCGATACCACGGTGATCGTGGTCGAAAGCATTCATCGAAGCCTTATGTTGGGCGACAGGCCCGATGAAAGTAACTGGCTGACTATTCTCAAGGCGTCGCAGGAAGTGGGCGAGCCGATGCTCTTTTCCACGATCATATTTGTGATCGCGTTCCTGCCGCTGTTCACGATGCGCGGAGTGGAGGGTGCGATATTCTCGCCGATGTCGCGCACCTACGCTTATGCGCTCGGCACCGCAATCCTGCTGGCGGCGACGCTGACCCCCGCGTTAGCGTCTATCCTGCTGAGCCCGAATATGCGGTGTCTTCCCAACCCGCTATGGAACGGGATCAGGGCGTTGTACCGCTGGCTGTTCGCCGCCACACTCAACTGGCCGTGGCTGACGCTGGTGGTGATGGCCGTTCTTATCGCGTCGGTGCTCTCGCTTTTCCCCAGCCTGGGCGGCGAGTTCCTGCCCAAGCTGGAGGAGGGAAACCTGTGGATTACCGCCACCATGCCTCTGACTATCTCGCTGCAACACGCCGATGTGCTGGCCAACCGTATGCGGCGGGTGATGCGCGGCTTCCCGGAGGTTGGCACCGTGGTATCGCAGATGGGCCGTCCCGACAGCGGCACCGAGACCACGGGATTCTTCAACGTGGAATTCTCGGTCGACCTCAAGCCCGTATCGCAGTGGCCGGCGGGATTGAGAAAGACCGCTTTGGTCAAGCAGATTAGCGACAAGCTTGCCGCGGATGTGCCCGGAGTAACTTTCGACTTTTCGCAGAACATTGAAGCGAACATCAACGAGGCAATATCCGGCGTCAAGGGCACCAACTCGGTCAAGGTGTTCGGCTCCGACCTCGCCAACGATGAAAGAATCGCCAACCGCATCGTAGCGGTGTTAAACAAGGTGCCGGGTATCACAGACCTGGGAGTCTATCGCTCCATGGGTCAGCCCAACGTGCTGATCACTCCCGACCGCGTCGCCTGCGCGCGCTATGGGCTCAACGTTGGCGACGTCACGGCGGTGGTCCAGGCCGCTATCGGGGGTCAGGCTGTGACCCAGGTGCTGGAGGGCGACCGCCGCTTCGACCTGGTCGTGCGCTGGCTGCCTCAATACCGCCAGAGCCTGGGCGCGATCCGCCAAATCCGCGTTTCCCTGCCCGCCGGCGGCCAGGTGCCGCTGGCGCAGGTCGCGCACGTCACCAGCGCCGAAGGCGCTTCTTTCATCTACCGCGAGGGTTCGCGGCGTTACGTGCCGCTGCGCTTCGCGGTTCGCGACCGCGACCTGCAGACCGCAATCGTGGATGCCAAAAAACGGGTAGCAGCCGAGGTCAAGCTGCCCGAGGAAGTAAGCCTGGAGTGGGCGGGCGAGTACGGCGAGTTACAGGCCGCCAATCGCCGGCTCAGTATCGTAGTGCCCTTCGCGCTGCTGCTGATCATGGGAGTGCTATACGCGGCGACCAGATCCCTGATTGACACGTTGATCATCATGGCGCAGATCCCGGTTGCCTGTCTGGGCGGGGTAATGGCGCTGTTCCTGACTGGCACGCCGTTCAGCATCTCGGCCGCGGTCGGGTTCATCTCAATCTTCGGGCTCGCGGTAATGGACGGAATTCTGCTGAGCTTTTTCGTACGTCATCTGTGGCAGGAGGGGCATCCGCTCAAGGAGTCGATCGTCATGGGCGCCGAGCGTCTTTTGGGAGCCACCATGATGGCCGATATGGTCGCCGCCATTGGTCTGTTGCCCGCCGCGCTCTCGACTCGAATCGGCGCGCAGACGCAACGACCCCTTGCCATCGTGGTGATCGGCGGCGCGGTGGCGCTGATGATCCTGACCCGCATCCTGCAGCCGGTACTGACCTACATTTGCCATCGCCGACTGCGTCTGGCAGAACAGCTGCGCGACGGGAACAGCAACGGGGACGGCACCGATCCGGCGGCGCTTTCAAGACTATAGGCGCCTCTGGGCACCAACGGTCCCCGAAACAGCCCGTATCCGTTAGGATTTGCGGGTAAGACGGCAGGCGGAATCAATTATTCCTAGGGAGCCGCAGCGATCGCGACCGCGGTTGGTGAGAACGCCAACCCGTGCACACCCTCGAACCCGGTAACCACCGGCGTGACGACCCCAGTATTCAGATCCACTAAGCCAACGTCGTTAACTACGTTCGCGGCGGTATAGACCTCATTGGATGCAAAGTACGGCTTGGTCAGCGTATAGATCGCGTTCGCTGTGGTATCCGTGATGTAAATGACGCCTGCCGTTGAAGCCGCGTTGGTCGTGGCGGAGGTGATGAAGATAGTGTCGTTCACTTCGACCGGTTTTCCCGATAGTGTCAACGGAACCCTGAGCACTGAATTCACAGCGCCTGTCGCTCGCGCTATGTACAATGAATCGTTGCTGCGGTTGTCGAGCACTAATTCGCCTGCCGGATCAAGTGTCATCGAATCAGGGTCGCCAATCTTGTCGGTGGTCTCGGCCGCATTCGTGACGACGTTCCACACAGTAGCCGGGGCACCTGGCAGCGTCGATGTAACCGCAGTGTTGGTCATCGGCTTGCCGGAAATTTGAACGATAACCGGCGTTGTAGTGCTGACCTGGGATGAAGCGACAATAAATACGTCGGTTGAGTTCGGCCCGGAAAAGACGAGATCGTCCAGGCCGCCCGTAATCAGGGTCGGGGAGAAGGTATAGATCGTGAAATCCCCAGTTACGTGATTGATGATCGCAAGGGTCGGATTGCCATCTTCGTTCTCGGTCGCCCAGACATCGTTGGTGGTCGGATTGATCTTGAGTCCGTCCAGGTGGCCCGGGATACTCAAGTTCTGCAGCACCGCACCGGAGCTGATGTCGTACTCGACGGCATTGCTCGGCCCGCCTTTCCCAAAAGTATCGACGCCATTGCCGTACCCGATCCATAAGTCCATGCCGTCCGCCGTAACCGCCAGATCATCAGGCTGCGTGGCGCCGCTGGGGGGAACCAACTTGGTTAGCTTGGTAAGGGTGTACGGCGCGATCGCGACTGGAGAAGGCGCCATGGTTGGCGTCGGAGCCGATGTGGGAGTCGTCGTTGGGGTTGCGGGTATGATGATGGTCGGATGATTGCTCCCGCCGCCGCATCCAGCAAGTCCCGACAGGATCGCGACAATCAGGGCCAACCCCGCGTAGTTCGAGTAAATTTTCCTCATGGATCCCGCACTCCAGACCTTCCAAGGTTTTAATGAACCGGATGAACGACCCGGCTCGAAAACAGCACACTGACGAGAAGCATCTTCCCGGCGTGGCGTGTGAACCCGGGCCCGCCCGCCACACCGGTTTGGTAATTATTCTTAAGAGGACGGAGCGATCGCGACCGGAGTCGGCGAGAACGCCAACCCGTGCACACCCTTGAATCCGGTAACGACCGGCGTGACTACTCCGGTACTCAGATTTACCAGGCCGACAACATTCACCACGTTGGCGGCGGTATAGTATTCGTTGGGTGGAAAGTATGGCTTGGTCAGTGAATACAGCACATTTGCGGTGGTATCCGTGATGTAAATTAAGCCTGCTGTTGAAGACACGCCGGTGGTGGCGGAAATCGTGGAGATAGTGTCATTCACTTCGACCGGCTTGCCCGATAGTGTCAACGGAACCCTGAGCACTGGATTGG
>DASZGF010000109.1:0-5303 GCA_035939115.1 Binataceae bacterium (SeqCode) | reverse complement strand
TCGCTCTTGTTCACTGGAGATGACGCTTTGATGGATACAAATACCGTTACGTCGGCCTCACTCCCAGCGGCCGCAGAGAACAGCCCTTGCCAACCTCGCTTTAAAACCTCTTGGGCGCTCGCACTATTATTTCTGCATCTTCTGGTCCCAGTTTCGGCCATGCCTAGATGACTCCTTCAAGTGGACGGGGTGCTCCTTCGTGCAGATACCTAACACTGAAGCTCGTTGTGCCGATGTGTAATTCCGGTTTTTTTGCACGAAGCCTGTATTTCGGCCGAGTTATCGATGAAGCCGGCCACTCAAAGAAAATTGCGGCCTCGTCGGCACTCCGAAACACAGGCCTAATGTCAATTGCTCCACCGAGCCTCGAGAGTACTAAAATCACGTTTATTGGTGCTGACTATGGTGAGACGAGTTGCAACTCTTCAGTATGTAACGCGATCTGTCCATTTACTACAACAATCAGAGTTGGTGGAGCGCCATGCCGGTGCAGCCTTGGGAGCAAGATCCCGTCTAGCAGCGAAGGTCGCCGCTCCACCTGAAGCGCTTAGCCCGAACGGTTGTATGGGAAGAAAATCCCGAATTGCAAGGCGGGGCAAGCCGCGCTGAGGAGGACGGGGCATGGACGAGGTGAAACGGTTTATTGGGATCGATGTTGCTAAGGCGAACCTCGACGTGTTCATCGGGTCTGGCGGCAAGAGCTTTATGGTGGCCAACGACGAGCGCGGGATCCAGGACTTGCTGAGGCAACTGGTGGCGGCTGACTTTGTGATTCTTGAGGTGACTGGTGGCCTGGAGATGCCGGTCGCAAGTGCGGTGGCGGCCGCCGGACTGGCCGTGGCGATCGTCAATCCGCGCCAGGTGCGAGACTTTGCTCGCGCCACCGGCAGGTTGGCCAAGACCGACCGGCTCGACGCTGAAGTGCTGGCGCGCTTCGGTGAAGCGGTTCGACCAGAGGCGCGGCGCTTGGCCGACGAACAGGCCCAGGCGCGCGAAGCACTAGTTACCCGCCGGCGCCAGTTGGTCGAAATGCTGACGGCGGAAAAGAATCGGCGGGCCAGCGCCCCCAAGGTTTTACACCGTAGCATCGACGAGCACATCCGTTGGTTGGAAAAGCGGCTCTCCGGCCTTGACGATGAAGTGGCCGAATTGATTCGCGCGACTCCTCTCTGGCGCGAGCGCGACGAGTTGCTGCGTTCCGTGCCCAGCGTCGGCAAGGTGCTCGCCAGTACTTTGCTCGCGCAGTTGCCCGAACTGGGAATGCTCAATCGCAAGCAGATCGCGCCCCTGGTTGGGCTGGCCCCGTTTAACCGTGATAGTGGAAAGCTGCGCGGCAGCCGATCTATCTGGGGCGGGCGCGCGCAGATCCGGCGCGCCCTGCACATGGCAGCAGTGGCTGGAATCCGCAGCAATCCCGTGATTAGAGCGTTCTATCTGCGGCTGCGGGCCGGTGGCAAAAGCGCCAAGCCCGCGCTCACCGCCCACATGCGCAAGTTGCTGGTTATTCTTAATGCGATGCTTCACAACAAAACACCTTGGCAAACCCCCGCCCTCACGTCCTCGACCTCAAACCCTTTCTCCCCCTTGAGGGGCGCGGTTTCTGAACACGCTTGCTACTAGAATTGTGGCATCGGCTATCCGATCGATCAGCTTATCCAGGTTCGCGGCGCCATCAGTTATCCACAGTAATTGTCAAAGATATGGCCCACTTCTCCCCCGGTGATTCGTTCTGACCTACCAGAGCGCGGATTTCCTTTTAGGCGATGATTTAACCGTGACCGCGGAGTCCTAAAAACATAAAAGGTGGTTTGCCCCCTTGGGGCAGCAGGATGGGATCCAGCAGATTCGTGTCGATCACAACGGCGGGGTATTTGTCCGCGAAACAGGTAACGGCTTGAGGCACTGAGCTGGGGCCAGCGGTTTTGTCGGTGCTGTGCTGGTGCAACCGTCGTGGGATAGGTGAAGCCGCGAGCATCGCCGCGGTGCAACCCGGGCCATCCGGCGGTACAGAACGCGACGGATTCCTGCGGGCCAGCAACGGCACTATCAGCGCCTTCTATCCCCCGGGCTCGGTCCTTACCCAAGCGAACGGCATCAACCCGCAGGGCGCGATCACCGGATACTACATTGAACGCAAGCTCGGTTACGCATGGCTTCTGCGTGCCCAAGATGGCACTTTCGTCACCTTGGATCCCCCGCTGCGCGTGACCTGGCCGGGGAGTGCCTGCGACTGGCGGAGAGTGCCGACGACCCGGTCCTGCTCCTGGCATCCCATCATGCGCTGGGAGTGTCACTGTCAACCCTCGCTGATTTCCAATCCGCGCTGGAACCGGGTTTGAGTTTTCGGTAGGCACAGGGGCCTCCCCGCATTCACGCGAAGTGGTAATGCTCGGGATCTACGTGGCGCATTCGACCGTCGCGAAAGACATGGTGCCGAGGTCTCGGCGACCGCTCCAACGGTGCCTCGGCTTGCGATCCTGGCCGCCCCAGGAGCAGCGCTTGTACTGGGGCGCTGGTTTCCGCAGCCCTACTCGGATGGCAAAGCTCGTGAGCCGGCGATTTCGATGAAGTGGTTCTCGTAGCTGATCTCAATCATGCGCTCCAGTGCCTCCTTCGGATTCTGCGGATCGAGTCGCGCGTCGGGAATAATTCGATGACGAAGATCGGCAGACTCTCGATTTCGTCCTCTTCTAGCAGGTCGAGCATAGCCCAGATCGGAGTGTTGTCGAACAGCCCGCCGTCCCAGCACTGCATGCCGCCGATGTTGGTCATTGGGAAGCCAGGCGGCAGACTAGCGCTTTCCAGGATATGCTCGGGAGTCAGTCGGCTCTTGCAAACCTTCGGCGTAACCTGAAGGTGGGCGTCGACACTTGCCACGTGATTAGAAAAGGAGACTTGGTCGCCCTTCACGACATTCGTGGCGGTGAGCGATATCCGAACGTGGGACGGATCGTTGAGCTGCTCGAAGTCGCAAATGGTCGCCAGCGTCTCGCGCAGGGGAGTCAGGTCGTAGAGGCTCGTCCAATACCGCGGGTTGAACACATCGGTGCGCGCGCGATAGAGGCGCGGATCGGGTAACGGGCAATAAGATTGAAGGCACCCCGCCGATAGGGAAGTATCCGATAATGAAGCTTTCTGGCAAACGCGT
Organism: Binataceae bacterium (SeqCode); assembly: GCA_035939115.1. Taxonomy (GTDB): domain Bacteria; phylum Desulfobacterota; class Binatia; order Binatales; family Binataceae; genus JAJPJA01. The sequence goes on along the minus strand of DASZGF010000109.1, from coordinate 2,155 downwards.
GATGGTGGTGGGGCTCGGCCGAAGCGGTGTCGCCGCGGCGCGCCTTCTTGCCGCGCGCGGTGCGCAGCCTGTGCTCGTCGAGCGCAACTTGGCTGTGGATCGCGCGAAACTTCCGCCGGCCCAGGTACACGTTGGCGCCGACGACCCCGCGTGGCTCGCCGGTGTTGATTTGATCGTTACCAGCCCCGGCGTCCCGCGCGATGCGACGTTGCTCAGCGAGGCGGTCGCGCGCCGGATTCCGGTCATCGCCGAAGTCGAACTCGCCGCACAATTCCTGAGTGCCCCTATCGCTGCGATTACTGGCACCAACGGCAAAAGCACTGTGAGGGCCCTGCTTGCCGGGATGTTGAAAGCGGCCGGGATGAGCGTGTTCGTCGGCGGGAGCCTGGGCGCTCCTCTTATCGACGCAGTCGACCGAGTCCTGGACGCGCTGGTCGTTGAGGTTTCCAGTTTTCAGCTCGAATGGATCGAACACTTCAGGCCGAAGGTCGGGGATTCATCTTAACCTGAGCGGCGATCGCTCCGATCGCGATCTCGGGGATTACGGAGCGGCCATGGCGCGCCTGTTCGAGAATCAGGACGGCTCCGATTGGGCGGTTCTTAATTGCGACGACTCAAACGTGTGGAAGCTCGCGCGGAGCGTGCGCTCGCGGGTGTTCGGTTTCGGATTCGTACCGGGAGGAAAGCCCGGGATCTGGCCGGAGGGCAATGCGCTGGTTTTCGATATGGGCTCGCGGCGCGGCCGGATTAGCCTCGAAGGTTTCCGCCTGCCGGGCCGCCACAACGTATCGGACGCGATGGCGGCGGCCGCAGGGGCGCTCGCGATGTTTGCTGACGAGCGCGTGATCGAGCAGACGTTGCGAGGCTTCGTGGGGCTGCCGCATCGAATCGAGCTGGTCCACGAACAGGACGGCGTCAAGTGGATAGACGATGCCAAGGCCACCAACGTGGGCGCGGTGGTCGTGGCCCTCGACGCGGTCGTTGCGCCAGTGATCCTGATTGCTGGCGGACTCGACAATGGGGCCGATTATACGCCGCTCATCGGACCCATCCACCGCAAGGTCAAATGCGCGATTCTCAACGGTGGGGCGCGTAAGAACCTTGCGGCCATGCTCACGGGCGCCACACAAATTGAACTCGTCCCAGGCCTCCAAGAGGCGGTGGAGCGGGCCGCCGCGATCGCGCGGCCGGGCGACACGGTGCTGCTTTCACCGGCGTGCTCGAGTTTCGATCAGTTCCGGGACTATGCAGAACTCGGCGACGTATTTAAAGAGCTGGTTCGCGCCATCCCTTGAGCATGCGGAGCAGAAAGCTTGGGGCACGCCCGAGGACATCTCGATGATGGCCTTGACCTGGTCCGGGGATTGGCCGGTTCCGTGAGCGGCTTCGTTACCCACCAGCGCCTGGTCGGCCCTGAGCGTCGATCTCATAGAGGATCCCGGCAAGCTGTCCAATGGTGGTTTCATCAATCAGTCCCTGGACCTGGCAGACAGCAGGCTTCGCCGCCGGCGGTCACTACGATCCTGCACACACCAAAAAGCATCTGGGACCGCTCAGCACCGCCGGCCATCGCGGCGACCTGCCGGTGCTTGTGGTTGATAGTCGGGGCGATGCGACCGAGGCTGTCACCGCCTCCCATCTTACTGTGGAGCAGGTTCGCGGGCGCGCGATCATGATCCATACCGGCGGCGATAATTACTCCGACACTCCGGCGCCGAAAGGCCCTGCTGCCGGTCAGCGGGCGCGGGCGGCGACGGCGCTGGGGATCAAAATTGCCCTCGTGCTTGACCCCGCCGCAGTGCTCCACCAGGTCGGCCTGGGTGGCGGAGGCGCGGAACCATGCGTTCGTTTGGATTGAACTGAGACTGATCTCGCAAGTCTATACAATTATGGAGCTAGCGCCACAGTTAGCTTAAAGCGCCAAAGGAATTGCCGAAAGGTATATTGGTCCATATCCGCGCCGTAGGCGAAGGCTTTTAGGCCGAGAAGTTGCAGTCTTGTCGATAATGCCACTTGGATGGTGTCTGTCAATTGGTAGAAAAGCATTTAGCATCAGGACACGGCGCTGAGCGGTTATAGTGTTAGTTCCCTACGCGGCCTGTGCCCGCGAGTTGCTATTATCGATATCGCGCCAGCCGACCAGGCGGCGCAGGGT
>DASZGF010000108.1:0-166813 GCA_035939115.1 Binataceae bacterium (SeqCode) | reverse complement strand
CCCATGCCAAACCCCCGCATGAAGCAGAGGCGAGTTGTCCACAAGTCCACAGCCGGGATTCTTACCACCATCCCAGAGGCTGTGGACCTTGTGGGCAACTCGCCCCCCGGCTTGACAAACAACACAGTCGCTCTCCCATCTCAGGGAGAGGTTGTTAAGAGGAGAGGTTATTGAAGAGGTTACTCGGAGGGGTTTTTCTTCGTGAAGTAATCGTGGATGGCGGCGCATAGGGCTTCGACCGTGTACGACGCCGGCTGCACCACTAAGTTGAGGCCGCGCGAGCGGGCGGTCTCGGCGGTGATTGGTCCGATCGCGGCGGCGGGCAGGCCTCGCGCCGCGTCGTCGCCGACCATCGCGCAGAAATTGTTGACTGTGCTTGAACTGGTGAAGGCGGCCAGATCGATCTCACCTCGCGCCAGCATCCGCTTGACGGCGTCGAGTACCGCGGGCTGCGGGCGTGCGGTCTTGTAGGCTGCTACGACGTCGACCACAGCCGCACCAGCGTGCTTGAGGATATCGATTAGTGCCTCGCGGGCGATCTGGGCCCGGGGAATCAGGATGCGCGCTCCGCTGATGTGCTGCGGTCCGATCGCGCCGGCGATCGCCTCGGCGCGGTACTCATCGGGGACCGCCGCCGCGCGCAGGCCGTAACGGCGGAGGCGGGCGGCGGTGGCCGGTCCGATCGCGGCGATGTTCGCGCTGGCCATCTCGCGCACGTCGTGGCCGGTATCCGCCAGCCGCGCTATCAGGCCGTCCACCCCGGTGGCGGCGGTGAAGATAATCCAGTTGTACGAGCCGATTTGCGCGATCGCGCGATCGAGTTCGGCGTAGTCGTCGGGTGGCGCGGTTTCGATCGCCGGCAACTCGATCGCTTCCGCGCCCAATTCGCGCAGCGCCCGCGCGAACGGACCTCCGGTGGCGCGGGCGCGCGTGATTATAATTCGCCGTCCGAACAGCGGGCGCCGCTCCATCCAAGCCAGCTTCTCGCGCAGCGCCGCCGCCTGTCCGATCACGATAATCGCCGGGGCCGTAAGTTGCGCGTCGGCAACCTGCTGCGCGATCGTGGCCAGTGTCGCGCTTACCGCACGCTGCGAGGCACCGGTGCCGTGCGCGATCGCCGCCGCTGGCGTTTCCGGCGCCATCCCGGACGCAATCAGCCGCGCCGCGATATCGCGCAGATGCGCCGTCGCCATCAGCAAGACCAGCGTGCCGCGCTCGCGCGCTGCGCGGGCCAGGTCCGCCCATGGCACCGCGCCGGAGTCGCGGGCTTCATCCTCATGGCCGGTGATGAAGGCGACGAAGGAGCCGTAGTCGCGATGGGTCAGCGGGATGCCAGCGAATGCGGGCACCGCGATTGCCGAGGTGATTCCTGGAACGATCTCGAAGTCAATTCCGGCCTCCGCCAGCGCCGCCGCCTCCTCGCCGCCGCGACCGAAAATAAATGGGTCGCCGCCCTTAAGCCGCACCACGCGGCGCCCGGCGCGGGCGTGTTCGATCATCAGGTGATTGATCGCGTTCTGGTCCAGCGCGCGCGCGCCGCCGCCCTGCTTGCCGGCGTAAATCAGCTCGGCGCTGCCGGGCGCCAGGTTGAGCAACTCCTCGTTGACCAGATGGTCGTAGATGACAACATCTGCGGCTCCCAAGGCTTCGGCGGCGCGCACCGTGATGAGGTCCACCGCGCCGGGCCCCGCGCCGGTCAGATAGACTTTGCCTTTAGTTGGCATTTTCGTGGAACGATCGTGGCAGCTTAAAGTGTACCAGTCACCCTCACCCTAATCCTCTCCCACGACTGAATGTAGGAGAGGGGACAGAATAGACCTCTCCCTCACTTGGTATCGCCGATTAGCTCCGCGGCACCGCGATCTAGCATTCGGCGCGCCAGTTCTATTCCGGCTCGTTCGGCGTCGGCAATCCCTGAGCTTTGCGCGATGCTGAGCGAGTCGGTCATCGATCGGGAGCCGTCGAGGCTGAAGAGCAGGGCGCGGAGTGCGAGGCGTCCATCCTCCGCCGTGGCTCTGACGCCGATGGGCGACGCGCACGAGGCGCCGATCTCGTCCAGAAAGGCGCGCTCGGCACTGACCTCAATACGAGCGCGCGGATCGTCCATCGCCGCAACCGCGCGTTCGATTTCAGCCGAATCGCCGGGCAATCGATCCGCCATCCCCTCGATCGCCAATGCTCCCTGACCGCCGGCCGGTACGAACTCATCTTCGGCTAGACGATACATCGGCGGCAGGTCTGATTGGCCCAGCCGTTTCAGCCCGGCCGCGGCAAGGATGATGGCGTCAAACTCGCCGGCGCGCAGCCTTGCCAGGCGTGTGTCGATATTGCCCCGCAGCGGCTGGAAATCCAGGTCGGGCCGCAAGCGCGCCGCCTCGAAGCGACGGCGCAGCGCGGAGGTTCCCAGGCGCGCACTTCGCGGCAGGTGCGCCAGGTCCGGACCGCCGGTCAGCAGGACGTCGGCGGTGTCCTCCCGCGCGGGAACGGCGAGCAGTCTGAAGCTGGGCGCCAGGCTCGCCGGCATGTCCTTCATCGAATGCACCGCGATGTCGATTTGCCCCGCAGCCAGCGCCTGCTCCAGTTCACGCACGAACAAACCCTTGCCGCCCACGGCCGCCAGCGACGGCGTGGTCAGCTTGTCGCCGGTGGTTTTGATCGCGACTATTTCGCAGGCAAGGCCCGGCGCGATCCGCTCGATCGCGTCTTTGATGATTCGCGCCTGCGCCAGCGCGAGGCGGCTTGGACGCGAACCGATACGAAGCAGCGACGGCATTGGACTATTGGCTAATCATCCGCATCGTCTTCATCGGCGCGGATGCGGGTGGCGGCGGACTTGATTTCGTCGGGCAAAATGTCGCTGCCCAGCAGGCGGCGCGCCACGTCGGCGGCATAGATGCCCTCGACGACGCCGTTGTTGCGGCGCAGTTCAGACAGGATTTGATGCAGGATCTTGTTGATGATGCCCCGGCTCAGCGTTTCGATGTGGGCGCGCTGGTCGGCGGGCAGGGCGGCCATCCAGGCGCGATGGCGCCGGAGTTCGGCCTCGCGCAGCCGTTCGATATTGGCGCGGATGTCCTTGATCGCCGGGACCAGCTCCAGGCCCGACAGCCATCGCCAAAACGACTCCAGCTCCAGCTCCACAATTGATTCCGCCTTTTGCGCCTCACGCTCGCGCTCTTCGCGCGTGTCGTCGGTGACCGCCGCCAGGTCGTCGATATTGTACAGGTAAACGTTGTCCAGCTGGTTGAGCCCTTCGTGAAAATTGCGCGGCACGCCCAGGTCGATCAGGAACATCGGCCGGTACTTGCGCTCGTGCAAAACGCCCTCGATATCGTCGCGTCCCAGCAGCGGGCGATTGGTGGTGAGCGAGCCGATCACCACATCGGCAATCTTGAGATAAGGCCGGTAACTATCCAACGGCACCGCGGTGCCGCCCAGCGTGCGCGCCAGCGCCACAGCGCGATCGAAGGTGCGATTGGTAATGAGCAGCGATTCGATGCCGAGGCGGACCAGTTGGCGCGCGGTGGTCTCGGCCATCTCGCCCGCGCCCATCAGCAGCACGGTCTTTTTTTCGAAGGAGTCAAAGATCTGTTTGGCCAGGTTGATAGCGGCGGAGCTGACCGACACCGTCCCGTGGCCGATCAGGGTGCGTTCGCGCACCTTCTTGGCGGCGGAGAAGGCGCGATGAAACGCGCGATGCAGCACGATGCCGACGGTGCCGGCGGCGGCCGCGCGCATATAAGCGTCCTTGAGTTGGCCCAGGATCTGGGGTTCGCCGATCACCATCGAGTCCAGGCTGGTGCCGACCCGGAATAGATGGCGCGCAGCCTCGCGGCCCTCGAAGCGATAAACCGCATCGTCAAACAGATGGGGCTCCACGCGCCGCTCGGCCGCCAGGAATCCGATCAGTTCATTAGCGGCCGCTTCCGGATCGTTCGCCACCGCGATCATCTCGACGCGGTTGCAGGTGGAAATCAGCGCCGCCTCGGACACCGAAGGCGCCACCAGCTTTAGGCGCTCCAGCACCGGTACCAGTTCGTCCTCGCGAAAGGCCAGGCGTTCGCGCAGGTCGACCGCGGCCGTGCGATGGTTGATCCCGACGATGAGCAGCGACTGGGCCATCTCAGCCGAAGCTACCCCCGTGCTTACCCGGATGCAGCAGGCTGACGCCGACGAAGGAGCCGACCAGCACCGCGAAGACCACGATAGTGAGGGTCGCCGCACGCCGCCCGCGCCATCCTATGGTCAGGCGCGATTCGAGCAGTCCCGCATAGAGCACCCAGGTAATCAGCGACCACGACTCGCGCGGTTCCCACGACCAGAAACGTCCCCAGGTATGATGGGCCCATAGCGCGCCGCTGAGTATCGCCAGCGTCAGGAGCAGAAAGCCCCATCCCAGCAGGCGGTAATTGATGCGGTCGAGCTTCTCCAGGCTGGGCATCGCGGTATGGCCGGAGAGCATCGGACGATGGGCTTTCAGGCGCGATTCCTGGAACAGATAGACCAGGCTGACCGTGGCCGCCAGCATGAAAAACGCCTCGCCGGCGAATGCCAGCGTGACGTGGACCGGCAGCCATACGCTGCGCAGCGCCCGCGGCAGGGCCCCGGCGCCGCCCGCCATCGCTTCGGATGCGCCCAGCGCAATCAGCACAGAGGGCGCGACCAGCGCGCCGATTACGGCGATGCGAAAGCGCACGATCAGGATCAGTCCCGCCAGCGCCGTCACCCAGGCGAGGAACGAAAGGGCTTGGGTAAAGTTGGCGACCGGGATGTTACCCGCCTGCACGCCGCGCGTGACCATGTCGAGGGCGTGGAAGACTGCGCCTGCCGCCAGCATGCTCACGGCGTAACCGGTAACGCGTTGGACCCGCGAACTGAATTCAACGGCAAAGAGGACCGACGCCAGCGCGTAGCAAATCAGAGCTGGGAGCAGCCAGATGGTCATGGGATCGACACCGCGTGTCTGCAGGCGGCGGGGACAACCCTCACCCCAACCCTCTCCCTGGTCAGGGAGAGGGTTGAGAAAGATATCCTCTTCCTGGTAAGGGAGAGGGCTGAGAAGGAAGAGCTTTTGCTCATAAGGAAGTGTGGCCACAGGTTTGCGGCCGGCTCGGCGCCCACGAATATCCGCGCTGCTATTCCGTGCCCTCTCCCTGACCAGGGAGAAGGTGAGGGTGACGCTTCAGATAACGAGCCGCGCATTTTCATAGCTGCGCGCTCCCGCTTCTAAAGCTCTTTGGCTCAAGCCCCAGGTCTGCGAGGCCTACTCCATTGCCCAGGCATTGACCAACGATCCGCTCGACTGCGGCAACATCACGGCGGCGAAGCGCGTCGTCCACGCCCGAGGCGGCCAATGCGTTTAGCTTGCGCGCCCGCGCATCGGCGTCCATCTCATGGCTTTTGAGCCAGGCTCTCGCTGCCGCCATCACTTCAAGTAACACTTCAATTTCGTCGCCAAGCCAATGCTCCATCCGCTGGCGCAACAATCGCGCGGTGGTGGGGCTGGCGCCTTCGGTTGAAATGGCGACCTGGAGCCGACCCCGGCGGATTACCGACGGCACGATGAAGGAGCAAAATTCCGGCGCGTCGGCCACGTTGATTAGAATATTGAGAGTGCGGCTTTCTTCAAACAGGCGGCGCTGCACTTCGCGATCATCGGTTGCGGCGTAGACCAGTTGATAGCCCCGCATATCGCCGGTACGGTAGCTGCGCCGCAGCAGGGAAATCCGGCCTGACTCAGCCAGACTTGCCAGATCCGCCGTGACCTGCGGGCTGATTACCGTCACTGACGCGCCGGCGTCGATCAGCGGTTGGACCTTGCGCAAGGCTACCTCGCCGCCTCCGACCACCAGGCATCGCTTGCCCTCGACCTGAAGAAATATCGGAATAAATCCCATGGGCTCACGGGGAGTTTATTACAGCGATACAGCGTTAGGCGAGCGGCCCATGCGGAGGTCAGCGGCGTCGGGCGAAAGAAGAACGCCGGCACGGCGGCCGGCTGCTACATAAGAAGCGGATTCCGTTTCCCGTAGCAGCCGGCCTCCGTGCCGGCGTTCTTCGTCCGGCCAGGATGCGTCAGTTGACGTCCATCCCGTAAAGCCGCGCGGCGTTGCGCGAGCAGATCTTGCGCCGGATGTAATACGGCACGCCCTCCATGCTGCGATCGATCGCCTGGAGCGAATGGGGCCAGGTCGCGTCGCTGTGAGGGAAGTCCGATCCCCACATGAAATTGTTCTCGCCGTAAAACTTCGCCGTGATGCCGGCCACCGGATCGTCCTGGAACGTGACAAACACGTTGCGCCGCATATAGTCCGAGGGTTTGAGCTTAAGTCGCTTGTCGTTGGCGCTCGCCCACTTCTCGTACTGGCGGTCGATCCGATGGACGAAATGCGCCACCCATCCGGCGTCGTGCTCGGCGGAAACCAGCTTTAGGCCGGGAAACCGATCCAGCACGCCGCCATAGATGAACGCCAGCAGCGTGCGTTGGATCCCATGGATCGTATCCATGCGAGTCATCAGCTGTTGCGCCGAGCCCAGCCGCATTTCCGGACCGCTGGGCGCGGGCGCCTGGTTCTTGCCGGTGGCGACGTGCAGCGAGACCGCCATCCCATGCTCCTGCGCGGCGGCCCAGAAGGGGTCGTAATCCTCCAGGTAATAAGGCTTGTCCGCGGGCGACACGCCCCAAATCTGCACGCCCTTAAATCCCATCGCGGCGCATCGTTTCAGTTCCTTCACACCCTCGGCGATATCAACCAGTGAGGTCAGAGCGATGCCGTAAAGCCGGTTGGGAGCGGCGGCACAGTATTCATGTACATAGTCGTTGTAGACCCGGAAGCAGGCCAGTTGCAGCTCCAACTCGGGTAGCCCGAATAGCGGCATCCCCAGGGTCGTGTACATCACCTCGACGCCGACGCCGTCCACATCCTGATCTTTGAGCCGTTCCACCGGGTCCCAGGCGCCGCGCCGGCCCGACTCCTCGTAGCCCTTGAACTTGGCCATATGGTCATGGAGTTGCTGGCCGTTAAGGCCGATTCCAAACCCCAGCGCAACCGGGAAGGGACGAACGCCCGGGGCCTGAAACAAAAGATCGCCCTTATCGGAGGGAGCAACCCGGGGGGCGTTTTCGCGAAACTTCTGGTCCAGCCGCTGCAACCAGAGATCCCCTGGTTCCATCACGTGTGAATCCGCTGAAACGATGGTCGTCATAAATCGGCCCTCCGTAATATCCTCTAGAATAGAAAAGAGAAAAGAGAAACGAGAGGCAAGCGGAGGTGTTCGTTGACTTTCTCTTTTCTATTTTCTCGTTTCCCTTTTTTCGCGCGCAGGGGCCAGGACGCCAATGGCGTCTTGACCCCTGCCGCGACGTGAATTTCAGTAGCGCGCCGTTCAGCTAAGGCCGTAGAGCTTCATCGCGTTGCCGGCCAGGATCTTGTGACGATCATCGGCCGGAACACCCGCCAGACTCTCCTCGATGTACTTCTTCGAATCGGGCCAGGTGGTGTCGGTGTGCGGATAATCGGAGGACCACATGATGTTGTCCACGCCGATCTCCTTGCGGATCATCACGCCGATCTTGTCCTCGATGAAGGTCGAATAGATCTGCCGGAAGTAGTAGAAGCTGGGCGGATTGGGCAGTTCGAGCTGGGTCCAGTGGCGATGGCGTTTGTAGGTGCGGTCCGACTTCTCGATCCAGTAGCCCAGCCATCCGATGTTGCCTTCGACCGATACGAACTTGAGCTTGGGATGGCGCTCGAGCACGCCGCCGAACACGATGCGCGAGAGCGCCTCGTAGTTGGCCAGGGAAGCCAGGTTCAGGATTGCGCACTTCTCGCCGATCAGGTCGCCGGGGTTCTGGCCCATCAAACCGGCAGTCTGACGCGAGCCGGTGCGCAGATGGATATGCATCGGCAAACCTAGTTGCTCCGCCGTCTGCCATAGCGGTTCGTAGGTGCTGCTGTTGAGTGGCTCACCGCGCGGAAAGGTCGGCAGCATCGCGCCGCGCAATCCCGTCAGCTTGGCAATACGCTTGAGCTCCTCGACGCCGGTCTTGACGTCGTCGGTCGGAATCAGCGCGATGCCAACCAGGCGCTTGGGATCGGTGCTGCAGAACTCGGAGAGGAAATCGTTGTAGGAACGCAGACAGGCGTATTGCAGTTCGAAATCGTCGAGCAAAAACAGCGGTCCGATTCCCAGGTTGGGATAGAGCGTCTGCGCGTCGACGCCGTCGATGTCCATGTCCTTCAGCCGCTCGACCGGGTCGTAGCAGCCTTTGCGCGCCTCCTCCCAGTAAACCCTGGTCGCTTTGTACTCTTCGAACTTGTGCCCGGCCTGGACGCTCATGCCCAGGTTGCCGAACATCTTGCCGTCGATAAACCAGCAATCGCCCTGTTCGGTCCGCTTCAGTACGGGCACACGGTCGCGCAGTTTGGCCGGCGCGCGTTTGATCCAGAGATCTCCGGGCTCCTGGACGTGGTCGTCCGACGATACGATATTGTATTTCATTTACCTCTCTCCTGGCGGGCCTTCGTTGCCGTCCACCCGTGCTCGCAGGCCTCGCTGCCGAATGTCGTAAGTGTCCCTGATAAGGCAACTTACTTTATGCGAGTACTTGAAGCCAGCTTCCCGTACGATTGAGGCTCGTCGCAGGCCCTTATATATTTAGCCAAAATTGCCTTTAACTGCTCAAAGAACCGTGATAGAAAGGTTGAGCATTTCGATTCCTGCGGTAAAGGGATGTTGCGGGGTGAAAACTCGAAAAGTTGGATTGTCCGTTGCAGCATTAATCCTATGTTCGGCGTTCGCCGTTTCGGCATGGGCAACCACCCCGTCCGGTATCATTCCGCCGGCGTGCCAGAGTATTGCCGATCACTCGAACCTGCTGCTGCCCTGTTATCTAAATGATCCGAGCGACGTCAACATTGGGAACGCGATCAGTTGGTGTTTTCCCAACCAGAGCCCGTCTTGTGTGACTTGGTACCAGTGGCCGGCGTCGGCACAGAACGCATTGGTTCTCGCGTTTGTGCGGACCGTGGATTGGTTCAACAACGGGATGACGAATTACGGAGGGCCGCTGCCTCCGGACCCGCCTCCGCTGATCAACCAATTCGCTTATAGCATCGGCAAGACGATCGAGCCTGACCTGGATCCCAACGACGCCTTTAACATCTACATCGGGCACCTCGCGGTGAGCCTCGCGGCGGAAATCTATCAGTGGGTTCCGTGGGGGCTGCACGACTACGACAGCAATGAGGAAGCGATGAAGGCGCTGCTGGACTCGGCGAGAGTTTTTGGTTTAAGCACTACGACCGGCGCCTGGTTTCCGAGCGTTTCGGATGCGACGCCCGGAAACGCGATTAATACCTTCAAATTCCTGAAAACCAACAATCTGATCGGCACCACGAGGATCGACACGATCGGGCGGGTGCTGGATTGGGCGCGGACCAATCTGTGGCATTTTAACGGCACGTTTACGCCGCAAAACTTCCAGTATAACTGGCAGTATTGGGGCTATCCGCCGGTGTCGCGGGTGATCGCGGGGACGCCGGATCTGGATCCGCAGTATCCCGGGTTGGCTTCCCCGCCACATCACTGGACGGCTGGATGCTGGGGCACGAGCGCGTTTCTACTGTGGGTGCTGCGGGTGGTGAATATCCCGGTGGAACAGAAAAGCGCAGGCAGTCATGCGGCGCCATGGTTCGTGTCGGAGGATCTGTATCTTAGCCACGGCGACGATCCATACAACGCGGTATCGAAAGCAGGCTATCCGGCAACGTATCTACTGGTAAGCGCCGACGATTTCCACGCATGGTTTCCGCCCAGCAACATCACGCACGCTAACCAGAACGTGGGGCGCAGGCCGATCGATCTGGCGGTCCAGTTTCCAACGAGCAATTGGGTCCTGTACCGCTATTGCGATGATTTAACGAACAATCGAGATCACGCCAGCGGCAGAGTTTACAATGAAACCTTCAACACCATATACACGGTGACTGATTTGGAGGAGCTGGGACTGTGGGATCGGCTGGCCGCCGCGTATACCACGCTGGGCTGTCCGGCAACGCCGTACTGAGGCGGCTTTCCAGGAGGGATGGGATGGCGATTGGGTGGAAGCGAAGTCGTAGCAGCGTCGCGATGGTTGTAGTCGGCGTGTTGATTGCGGTCGTAGCGCGTGCCCAGCCGCCGACGGTGCAACCGGATCTGCCAAGCTTCGGCTTAGTGGGGATGACGCCGGCAAGCGAGTTCGTGCGCTTGAATGTTAGCAATATGCGCGTTGCCGGGCTTGCGTTCCTGGCTCCGCCGGGCACGTTGACTGTGGGACCGTGCACGGTGAGTTTAACCTTCAGCGACGATCAGGGCAGAACGCTGAAGCGCTCGCGAGCCCACTTGGCGCCGGGCCGGTCCACTTCTCTGGATCTGACGGCGTCTGATCTGCCGCCGCCGCCCGCGCCGGGGCGTGTGGAGATACTTCCTGCGGTTGCACGCGACGGTGGGTGCATCGTGACGCCTTCGGTCGAGGTGATCGGGACCGCCGCCAATCAGACCAACGCTTATGTGCTCCGCAAAGGCGCCAACGGGAACGGCTTTCTTCCGGCCTACGGGCTGGTGGGGATGGCACTGGCGAGCCAGTTTATCCGCCTCAACGTGTCGAACCAGGCGATTGCGGGCGTACCAGGCTTTGGCGACTGCGACGTGGCGCTGACATTTTTCGACACGCGGGGTGGTGCGCTCAAGCAGAGCGGTGAGGTTCACCTGGCGCTCGGAACATCCACCCGACTGGACCTTACGGCAGCCGATTTGCCCCCTAACGCCGATCGTGGACCAAGAGTCGAGGTGTTACCTTCATTGGCGAACAGCGGCCAGTGCGCGCTTAATCCGTCGGTCGAGGTCGTTACGACGGCTACGGGCCAGACCAACGCCTACGCCGGGGATGCGGTCCTCAGCACAAACCATTGAATCGACGGGTGGCGTGTATCGCTGGCCTCTTACAACTGTCCTCCGGCCGCCTTGACCACCGTTGGTCCGGTGGGTCTGGGATATTTTGAAAGGGGCTTGCGCTTCATCGCCCGCTCGATGATTGGCGCCATTCGCTCCGCCTTTTGTTTGGAAAGTTTGGGGTCGCGATCCTGGAATTCCGGCAGGACCTCGCGGGCGAAGCGCTCCAGCGATTCGCAGATCACCTCGTGGCGGTTGCGGCCGGCCTGACCCTGGAGCAGCACCTGGTCCACGCCGTGCTCCTCGTACATGCGCAGCGCCGCACGGATTTCCTTGGGACTGCCCACGCAGGGGCTGACTACGCCGGTGGAGGTATCGCCGAAGCCGGTCTTGATCACCTTGTCGATGCCGCGTGCGTTCCTTTCATAGGACTCCCACACGCTGCTCTTGCCGGGCTCATGCTCGCTGAAGACGTAGTAATAGCCGACCGCGTAGGTAAAGAAATTGCTGCCGTCGCGATCCATCTCGATCGCCTGCTCCCGCGTATTCCCGCACATCATCATGGTGGTCAACGCGATCGACGGGTTGACGGCAAGCCCGATTGGTTCGCATTCGTTCTCCAGCGTCTGGTAGTAGTCGGTGACCCACTTGTGCGACTCCTCGGGCGAGATGAAGGCGAAGGTCAAGGCGCCGATGCCGAGCTTTGCGGCCAGCAGGATGGTGTCGCGCTTGGAGCAGGCGACCCACAACGGCGGATGCGGCTTCTGTACCGGCTTGGGCACGACGTTGCGCACCGGCATGTTTAGGTACTTGCCCTGATGCCCCTGAAACGGCTCCTCGACCATCATCCGGCAGACGGCCTCCAATGCCTCCTGCCACATGGCGCGCTTTTCGGCGCGCGGCACCCCAAAACCGCCCAGTTCCACTTCCGAGGAGGATTCGCCGGTGCCGAATTCAACCCGCCCATTGCTGACCAGGTCCAGGCTGGCGATCCGCTCGGCGCAGCGGGCCGGCGCATTGAACCCCGGCGGCATCATCATCACGCCATGGCCCAGGCGGATGTTTTTGGTGCGCCCGCTGCAGGCGGCGAGGAAGACCTCCGGCGCTGAGCAATGCGCGTATTCTTCGAGAAAATGATGCTCGACGCACCAGGCGGCGTGGAAGCCCAGCTTGTCCGCGAGTTCGACCTGCTCCAAGCCTTGCTGGAAGGTCTTGAGTTCGATGCCCGGTTCCCACGGCCGTGGGATCTGAAGTTCAGTGAAGACTGACAATTTCAACGCCTTGGCCCTCCTGCGGTGGCTGCCCGATTATAACGCCGGGAGTGTAAATGTCATGGGACAGTGCAGTTTCTGCGACTGCAAAGCTACGACACCTTACTTAGCACGCGGTCGTGGAAATTGCGCAGGGCGCCCAGCGAATCGCGGCTGACCAGTTCGCGTCCCGGGATGATCCGTTCCACCCCCAAATCCTCCAATTGCTTGACCGTGTCCACGGTAATCGGACCTACACCAATCGATAGTTCCAGGGGCTTGGCGCGCTGGTGGTTGCGCTCCACCTCGCGCAGCCGCTTGATCTGCTGGCGGGCGTCATCCATGTTCTGGGCGGTGATGTAAAAGCCGTCGGCCAGGCGCGCTGCGCGCTTGTAGGAGGCTTCGCCGTGGCCGCCGATAACGAACGGCGGACGGGGCTGCTGGACGGTCTTGGGGTTGAAATAAAAGCCTTCGGCCGCAATCGTTTTGCCCTTAAAAGACGGCCGCTCCTGGCTCCATAGGGCAGTGAGCAGTTTCATGTACTCGTTGCTGCGCAGGGCGCGGTCCTCCCAGTTCATTCCAACGTACTCAAACTCTTCCTTAAGCCAACCGACGCCGATTCCGAAAATGAAGCGGCCGTTGGAAAGCTGGTCGAGCGTGGCGACCGCCTTGGCCACGGCGAAGGGATTGCGCAGCGGCAGCACATACACGCCCGTACCGAAGCGGATTTTGGTGGTGATCGACGCCAGGTAAGCAAACACGATCAACGGGTCGGGCAGGTGAATGTCAGGGCGCACCGGCGGCTTGCCGTCGGGCGAGCCCGGATAGCGCGATTTGAACTCGAAGGGGAACGCGATATGCTCCCCCATCCAGACCGACTCGAAACCGAGCTCCTCGGCAAGTTTGGTGTTGGCGGCGAGATCTTCGCCGCGGCGTTGAAACAGCATCGCACCGAATTTCATTTGGCCCTCCGGGTAGAAAAGAGAAACGAGAAAAGAGAAACGAGATTTAGAGAGAATCTCTCGCCGATTTTCTGGCCCATCTCTCTTTTGTCATTTCCCGTTTGTACATAGTGCCACCATTTACACCCGCTCTTTCTTACGATCCATCCCCCGAAGTACTATCGGTGCGCAAGCTGGGTTGCGCGCATTGCCCGAATCATGTGAAAGGCGAGGGCCAGATGCTGGAGTGGTATCGAATAGAAGGAACTTCCTACCCGCCCGGGGCGATCAGGATCGACGAGGAGCGGGCGTACAATTTCGGCATCTACTCGCACCACGCCACGGCGGTCACGCTGCTGTTGTACGGCGCTGATGACCTGTTTAATCCGCTGGTGCGCATCGAGCTCGACTACCTCAAGAACAAGTCCGGCCGCATCTGGCATTGCCGCGTCCCGCAAAGTCAAATCGGCGCCGCGCGCTACTACGCGTACTCGATCGAAGGTCCTTCCCCGCCGCAACCGGGCGACCGCTTCGATCCGCATAAGGTCCTGCTCGACCCTTACGCGCGCATGATTTTCTTTCCGCCCGGCTTCAGCCGCGCTGCCTCCCGCGGTCCTGGCTCCAACGCCGGCAAAGCTCCGCTTGCGCGACTGCCGCAAAGCGACGATGCGTTTGACTGGGGTTACGACCCGCGCCCGCGCCATACGTGGGACACCGTCATTTATGAAATGCATGTCAGAGGCTTTACCCGGCGCGATAACTCCGGGGTAAGCGGGCAGGCTCGCGGCACCTACGCGGGGGTGGTCGAGAAGATTCCCTATTTGAAGGATCTCGGCGTTACGGCCGTCGAGTTGCTGCCGGTCTTCCAGTTCGACCCCGACGAAGGCAACTACTGGGGCTATATGCCGCTGAGTTTCTTCGCCCCGCACAGCGGATATGCGGCCGACCAGCCGGACGGCGGCAGGACTGAGTTTCGCGCGATGGTCAAGGCGCTGCATGAAGCTGGAATCGAGGTGATTCTCGACGTGGTGTACAACCATACCACCGAGGAGGACGAGGAGGGGCCCACTTACAGCTTCCGCGGTATCGACAACAGCACCTATTATTTGCTCGAGCCGGACATGACCCACTACCGCGACGACACCGGCACCGGCAACGTGTTGCGGTCGGTCCATCCCAAGGTGCGCAAATTTATCCTGGACAACATGCGGTTTTGGGTGCGTGAGATGCATGTGGACGGTTTCCGCTTTGACCTGGCATCGATCTTTACGCGCCGCGACGACGGGTCGATCGACCTGGGCCAGCCCGCGGTGATCGCCGACATCACTAGCGAACCGGACTTCGACGGTATCCGTCTGATCGCCGAGCCTTGGGACCTTCGAAGCTACGAGCTGGGGCGCAGCTTTCCCGGCCACATGTGGGGGCAATGGAACGGCGCCTTCCGCGACGACCTCCGCGCTTTCGTCAAGAGCGATAATGGCAAGGTCGGCGCGCTGATGAGCCGGCTTTACGGCAGCTCCGATCTTTTTCCCGACGATCGCGCCGAAGCCTATCATCCCTATCAGAGCATCAACCTGATCACCTGCCACGACGGTTTTTGCCTGTACGATTTGGTCGCCTACAACTCCAAGCACAACGAGGCCAACGGCCAGCAAAACCAGGACGGCGCCGATGACAACGTGTCGTGGAACTGCGGTTGGGAAGGCGACGTCGATGTCCCGGCCAACGTGATGGAACTGCGCAAGCAGCAGATCAAGAACTTCTGCTGCCTGTTATTGCTGTCCAATGGCACGCCGATGTTCTGCGCCGGCGACGAATTCATGAACACCCAGAGCGGCAACAACAATCCCTATAACCAGGACAACAACATTACCTGGCTCAACTGGGAGCTGCTCGAACGCAACCGCGATATGTTCCGCTTCTTCAAGCAAATGATCGCGTTTCGCAAAGCTCATCCGAGCCTGGGGCGCAGCCGCTTCTGGCGCGATGACGTCAACTGGTATGGAGTAGGCAAAGCGGTGGACCTGTCCGACACCTCGCACACGCTGGCCTTTTGCCTCCACGGCGCCTCCCAGCAGGACGAAGATATCTACGTGATGATCAACGCGTATTGGGAGAATCTCGATTTCGTGGTGCAGGAAGGCCAGGCGGGCGAATGGAAGCGCGTGGTGGATACCAGCCTGGCAAGTCCGTTCGACTTCGCGGCGCCAGGTACAGAGTCCAGGCTCACTTCGCCCAGCTATAGAGTCAAGGCGCGATCGATCGTGGTGCTGCTGCGCTCCGCCTGATCATTTCTCAGCAGGGCGGGCATGGAGCCCGCCCTGCTGAGATTCCGTTTGCTCCCTGCCAGATGTAGTTCCTTGACCGCCTGACTTTGTCAGGGTGACAATATAGTAATTCGATACGGATCAGTACCAGCCGATCCTGTCCGATACGCCGGTAAGACAAGCGACAAGCCTCGACGGTTGCCCAAGCGATCGCGTCTCGAGCGTATTGCAACGATATAGATCAATTCAGGAGATTCGCATTGGCTAATAAAGCATCTAAGAATGGCCACAAACATGTTCAGTTAGGCGACCAGAAAATCATGCGAGGAGAGGGTGGGGAAACTCACCAGATTGCGGGTGACGAGGTTCCAATCCTTACCACTCAACAAGGAATACCAGTCGCTGACGATCAGAACTCCCTTAGAATCGGGTCGCGCGGTCCAACCGCGCTGGAAGACTTTCATTTTCGCGAGAAAATCTTTCATTTCGATCATGAGCGCATTCCGGAACGGGTCGTCCACGCGCGCGGCTTCGGCGCTCATGGTTTTTTCGAAAACTATGAGCCGCTTTCGGACATCACAAGAGCCGATATGTTTCAGAGAGCGAAAGAGAGAACACCCGCTTTTGTGCGCTTCTCGACCGTGGCCGGCAACAAGGGCTCGGCCGACCTTGCGCGGGACGTGCGTGGGTTTGCCGTAAAGCTCTACACCAAGGAAGGCAATTGGGACATCGTAGGAAACAATATCCCGGTGTTCTTTATCCAGGATGCGATCAAGTTTCCCGATCTTATCCATGCCGCTAAAGAGGAGCCTGATCGCGGTTTTCCGCAGGCGCAGACGGCTCACGATAACTTCTGGGATTTCATTTCATTGACGCCGGAAAGCATCCATATGGCGATGTGGATCATGTCGGATCGCGCCATTCCGCGCTCCTTGAGATTTATGGAAGGGTTCGGCGTGCATACCTTTCGGCTGGTCAACGCCAAAGGCAAGTCAACTTTCGTGAAGTTTCATTGGAAGCCGAAGCTTGGTATGCAGTCGGTAGTATGGAACGAGGCGGTGAAAATCAACGGCGCCGATCCGGATTTCCATCGAAGAGACTTATGGAACGCGATCAAATCGGGACAGTTTCCGGAATGGGAGCTAGGCCTACAGCTCTTCGACGATAAGTTCGCCGACGCATTTGCTTTTGACGTCCTCGACGCCACCAAGTTTATACCGGAGGAACAAGTTCCCATCCGCAAAGTTGGACGATTGGTTCTCGATCGTTGCGTCGACAACTTCTTTGCTGAAACGGAACAGGTGGCGTTCTGCACTCAGAATATCGTCCCGGGAGTTGATTTCAGTAACGACCTATTACTCCAGGGCCGCAACTTCTCTTACCTCGATACGCAGCTTAAGCGGCTGGGCGGTCCCAACTTCACCCGGATTCCAATCAACGCACCAAAGTGCCCGGTGAACACCCTTCAACAAGACGGCCATATGGCGATGGTAAACCCAAAGAGCCATGTGAATTACGAGCCCAACTCCTGGGGCGGTGAAATGGGCGGGCCGCGGGAGTCGCCGCAAGCCGGTTTCCATTCCTATCCTGCGGAGGAATCGGGGCCAAAGCTTCGTGTCCGAGCCGACAAATTCGCCGACCATTATAGCCAGGCACGTCAGTTCTACATCAGCCAAACCAAGGTTGAGCAAGACCATATCGCAGCGTCGTTCACCTTCGAACTGAGCAAAGTCGAAACCCCGGCGGTCAGGGTCCGGATGGTGTCGCACCTGCTGAACGTCGACAAAGGGTTGGCCGACAAAGTAGCGCAAGCCCTGGCTCTGCGCGAGATGCCACAGCCGGCGAAGCCGGCGCTGCCGACGCGGACTGAGCTAAAGGAATCGCCAGCCCTTAGCATCCTGCGTAACGGCCCGGAACGCTTCGAAGGCCGCAAGGTGGGCGCGCTGATCACGGACGGGGTGAGTGCTGACCTGGTGAAAGCGTTGAAGGGTGCTCTGGAGAAGGAAGGGGCGTTGCTGGAGTTCGTGGCACCGACGGTCGGTGAAGTCGAAGCGAGCGACGGTTCCTCGATCGCGGTGCAACAGAAAATTGATGGCGGTCCTTCGGTGCTCTACGATGCGGTGGCCCTGCTGCCTTCGCGCGATCATGTTAAGGCTCTTGCCAAACACCCGGCTGCGCGGGATTTCGTAGCCGACGCATTTGCGCATTCGAAGTTTATCGCTTATACCGAAGATGCAATTCCGCTGCTGGAACGAGTAATCGGTCATGACGAGATAGATGCCGGGTTCGTTGAGCTCAAAGAACCCAGGGACGTCTCAAAATTCATTCAAGCGTGTCGAAAGCTGCGCTTCCTGGAGCGGGAGGCTAAGCTTACTTCATAACAAAGAGGCCCACACTGGAGCGTGCGAAATGGGACGCGTCGAGGAAATTCTGGAGTTCTGGTTCGGCTGCGGTGACGGTTCCGATCGCCAAGAGATGTGGTTCAGTGCGGGCCGGGCGTTCGATCAGGCTTGCAGCGCCGGGTTTCGAGCCGATTACGAGCGCGCCGCGCGCGGCGCGCTCGATGACTGGATGAACGAGCCATCCAGCGCATTGGCCCTGATTCTGCTGTTGGACCAGTTTCCACGAAACATGTTCCGCGGCACGGCGCGCGCGTTCGCCACCGATAGCAAGGCGCTGGCGATCGCAAAGCGTATGGTGGCGGCTAAATTGGACCACGCCGTGACGCCGTCAAGGCGCGCCTTCGTGTACATGCCCTTTCAGCATAGCGAGAATCTCAGCGACCAGCACGAATCGATGCGTTTGTTCCGTGAGCTGGCGGAGGAACATTCGGAGCTGGCCGATTACCTAAAATACGCCGAGCGCCATCTGGAAGTGATCGCCCGCTTCGGCCGTTTTCCCCATCGCAACGCAATGCTGGGCCGGGCCAGCACGCCGCAAGAGTCCGAGTTCCTCTCTAGCGGGGGCGAATCGTTTTGAGCAATTGTGGAGTCAGGGAGATTTGGCGGCTACCGTATCGAGGATATTGAACTGTGTTGGTGTCGGGATGACAGTCTCGACCTTGAGACCTGCGCCGCGTAGCAGCGCGTTGAACTCCGCTTGGGTTCGTTCGCGTCCACCCGGTCCGACCAGCATCGTCAGATCGAGCATCGCAACCGCCTCGTGCCGGGCTGTCTGCTCAATCCGTTGCGGCATTATCCGCTCGATGAGGAGCAAACGAGCGTCCGGTTTCATCGCGTGCCGGCAGTTGGACAGAATTTTGACGGCCCTTTCATCCTCCCAGTCATGGATGACGGTTTTGAGCAGGTAGGCGTCGGCCCCCGCCGGCACACTGTCGAGGAAACTGCCGGTTATGATACGGCAGCGATCGCCCAGGCCCGCTTCCTCGATAGTGCGGATGGCGCCCGGTCCGGCGTGAGGCAGGTCAAAGATCGCGCCGCGCACCGTGGGATTCTTGCGCAGGATTGCGCACAGCAGCTCACCGTGGCCACCGCCGACGTCGATCAGTTCCGCAATCTTAGAGAAATCGTAGCTGGTCGCCAGCGCCGCGGCGTTCATCCGCGTCAGTTCCAGCATCGCCTGATGAAAGATTTCCGCAGCTTGCGAATCGTGCGCGAATGCGTCAAAAGGCCCCGCGCCGGATGTCAGCCTGGACGCCGTCTGGCCGGCTTTGACGCAGTCTGCCAGCCGGCTCCATAGTTCAGACATCTGCGTGGCGAAGAACAGCGCAACGTAATGCAGAGAGTCTGGGGCGCCGCTGCACAGGATTGCTCCGCTCGGAGTCAGTTCAAACATATCGTTTGAAACTTCGGTACACAGGCCTATCGCGCACAGCGCGCGCAGTAGACGATAGAGCGAAGGCTGATGGGCCTTGATGATGGCCGCTAGTTGTCCGCTGGACCTGGTCTCGCCCGCAAGTAGATCGGGGATTCCCAATTTGATCGCGGCAAAGATCGCCTGGGGCTTCCAGAAAGCCGTAAGCAGCTCCAGCACTGCAAGCGATTCCGGGGCGGCGTCGGGAGTCTCAACGCGGTCGACCATGACGTTCACCTCCCATTGAAATTGAACCGCCGGCCGCGGACTTTGCCCGCGGCCGGCGATAGGTGGGCCGGGTGCCAGGCGGCTTTGGCAGACCCTGTGTGACGATCATTCCCTTGCGCTGGCACAAAGGGAAGGATTTAGTTACCCCCGCGCCAAGTTCGTTTTCGGCGTCAGGTCAGGATTGCGCGGGAGGGCCGGCCTGCGCCGCGCGCCATCCGGGCAGCGCCGCCAAGGCGCCATACCAGCGGTTGATTTCGCCATAATTTTCCATCGGGAGATGGGCTGTCGCCGCCATCGACATCGTGGAGCCGACCGAGAAATCGGCGACCGTCAGATTAGCACCGGTCAGCCATTTGCGCCCTTTTAGATGATCGTTGAGGATCGCGGCCACGCGGTGAAACTCGGGCAGCGCCTTCTCGATGACGGCGAGATCGGGTCCGCCCTGGCCCATCATGGCCTTGACCACGCGCTCGTACACTATCGGAACGCCGGCTGGCGTCCAGTGAGCGCCCTCCCACGACAGCCATCGGACCACGTCTGCCTGCCCTTTGGGGTCGGCGGGCCACAAGGAGCGGTCGCCGCTTTTGGCGGCCAGATAGACCAGGATCGCGTTGGACTCCCACAGCACAAAACCGTCATCTTCCAGCACCGGCATCCGCTTATTCGGATTGAGCGCGGCGTACTCCGGCCGATTCTGCCCGCCCTGGCCGAGGTCGACGATTTTCGTTTCATGGTTGAGCTTCAGGTGGTTGGCTAACGCCAGCACTCTGAGCGCCCTGGGAGAAGGTGGAAACACGTGCAGTATCATCGGCATTTGCTCCTCCAAGCCCGGATTTCCGTTCCCAGCAAGCCGCGGCGGGCGGTCGTCTTCAGCGGCTGCCGAAAAGCCGTCGTGGTAGAGGAGCGGCAATGAGTGAGGACAGGCTTGTCAGTCAGCTATCACTTGTTCTTGTAGCGATCGCTTCGTGGTACGCGGCCTTTTTTGTTTTCTCCTCTGTGAGGCTTGCAATAGCTGCAATCCAATACACGCAGACGAAGGCGATTCTCAACCGTCGAGTTGCTCGTGGCGACCTCGCGCAAATCCCGCCTGGTAGTTCTCGCGCTCATTGCTCTGCCTCCTGTGTTTAGCCGCTGTAGTCAAGGGTAGCAAACGATCCCTGACGGTTAACCGTTACTGCGTGAGGGTGCGGCGGCGCGCGATTTTGCGCCGGCGTTGGCGTTCGCTGACCGAGAGCTTTTTGTCCGCGTATTCCGTCAGCAACTCCTGCGCGGTGGGACTGGTGTCGTCAGCCGGCGCCAGCGGGGTGTAGCTGCCATCGGCATGGAGTTCCCACGCACCGCGCCTGGTGTTGAGCTGCGTGTCGAGGATCATGCGCAGGTCCTTGCGCTCGGCCGGATCGTCGATCGGAGTCAGAACCTCGACGCGGCTTTCAAGGTTGCGTTTCATGCAATCGGCCGAGCCGATGAAATACTCTTCGGCGCCGCCGTTGCGAAAATAGTAGATGCGCCCATGCTCCAGGAAACGGCCCACAATACTGATCAGCCGGATACTGTCCGATAATCCGGGCACGCCCGGACGCAGGCGGCTGGTATCACGCACGATGAGATGGATTTTGACTCCGGCCTGCGAGGCGCGGTAAAGCGCGCGCGTGACTTGAACGTCTTCCAGGGCGTTCATCTTGAACTGGATGAGGCCCGCTGAGCCCATTTTCATCTCGCGCTCGATCTTGGCCAGCAGCGCCTTCTTGAGCGCCACCGGCGCCGGCAGCAGCTTGCGGTAAGTGCGCTCCAGCTTGTAACCGGTGGTCAGGTAGTTGAACAATTCGGTGAGGTCCTGTCCGATCGCCTCGTCGCAGCTCAGCAGCCCGAAGTCGGCGTAAAGGCGCGCGGTGCCGGGATGATAGTTGCCGGTGCCGACATGGGAATAGCGGCGCAGACCGTTGTAATCCTGCCGCACGACCAGGATCACCTTGGTGTGGGTCTTTAGTCCGATCACGCCGTAGGTGACGTGGATGCCGAACTCTTCGAGCTTGGTCGCAAAGCGGATATTGGCGGCTTCGTCGAAGCGCGCCTTGAGTTCGATCACCACCGCGACCTGCTTGCCGTTGCGCGCCGCTTCGCACAGATAGTGGATGATCTCCTCGTCGGCCGAAGTGCGATACAAAGTCATCTTGATGGCGCGCACCTTGGGGTCCTCGCTGGCTTCGCGCAAAAAGCGCGCCACCGAGGTGGAAAACGACTGGTAGGGATGGAAGACGAACAGCGAGCCCGCGTCGCGGATGATGTGGAAGATGTTGCGCGAAGTGCGCAGCGCGGGATGGTCGGCCGGGCGATGAGCCGGATCATGCAGAGCCGGATTCTCGATCGATACCAGTTCCATCAGGTCGCGCAGGGCGAGCATCCCGTCCACTTCGAAGACGTCATCGCGTTCGTCAAGTCCCAATTCGAAGGCCAGCATCCCGCGATGGGCCGAATCCGTCCCCTTACCGACTTCCATGCGCACGATCGGAGCGAAGCGGCGATCGCGCAGTTCGGATTCGATCATCGCCAGCAGGTCGTCGGCTTCCTCCTCGTCGCGCTCGGTGTTGGCGTTGCGGGTGACGCGGAAGAACTCGCACGCTTCGACCGTCATATTGGGGAAGAGCAAGTCGAGGTTGTGCGCGATCACGTCTTCCAGCGGCACGAATTCGGTTGTAGCGCCGACCCGGATGAAACGCGGGATGCCGGCGCCCAACGGCACCTTGATGCGCGCGATCAACTGGTCGGTGGTCTGCGGGTCACGCAGGCTGACCAGCACATTGTGCGAGAGGTTGGACACGAATGGAAACGGATGGGCGGGATCCATCGCCAGCGGCGTCACCAGGGGGAAGATGTTCTTGACGTAATGATTGCGTACCTCGGCGCATTCGGCCTCGGTTAGTTGGGCATACTTCACCAGCCGGATGTCGTATTCCTTCAGAGCTTCGAGCAGTTCACCCAGAATTTCGCGTTGGCGCTGTTCCATGCGGCGGATTTCCGCGTAGCATTCGGCAATCTGCTGGCGCGGAGTGCGCCCGTCGGGCGTCATCTCCTGCATTCCGGCGACCACCTGCTGCTTCAGGCCGCCAATACGCTTCATGAAGAACTCGTCGAGGTTGGACGCGGTGATCGCCAGGAACTTTAGCCGCTCCAGCAGCGGATTGCGCCGGTCCGCGGCCTCGGCCACCACGCGCCAGTTGAATGCCAGCCAGGTCAGTTCGCGATTGAGGTAGAATTCCAGGCGATTGAGGTCCGCGATCGCCGGCGCAGGGACGGCCTTGGCCGTGGAGGGTTCAGTCTGTAGCGGAGCATCCATTGAAATAGCGCCGGAAGCCGATCCAGACGGCTTAGCTGAAGGTAACTGCGCGGTCGACGCCTGAACTGAGGATAAACCGTCGATCGATGGCGTGGAAGATATCTCGGCAGAGCTTGAACTGCCATCAGATGCGGTTGCCGCAAGTTCGTTGCCAGGTGTTAGAGCAGCGCCATTGGGGTCTGCTGCCGCCGGTATCATAGTTGATTGACTCATTTGGACTTCTTCCTCTTCTCCGCTGCGCATCCGTAGCTGCGCGGCTGATCCCTCCCCAACCAGCGCAAAGCCGCGATATTATCGCACAATTCGGCACCGTTAAGCATGGGGGGTCGAGGCGGGCGCACCAGCTCCCTTTATCCGGCGAAATAGAGCACTCCGAAGCACAGCGCCATCAGCGGCAGGCCAATCAACAGCCCGATGCGCGCCCATTCGCGGCTGCTGATACCGAGGCGGCCGGCAGCCACGATATTGGGGATATTGCCGGGAATGAGCATCCCGCCGCTGATCAGCAGGCCCATTAGAATTGCCCGCTGCTGGCTGCGCCCGAGCGCCGGGCTCATTTCGATCGCGGTCAGGGCGGCGTTGTCCACCACTGCGGAAATCGAGTTGAGCCAGAACAGCGCCGCCTGCGGCACGCGGCTGACATAGGCGCTGGCCAGCGGACGCAACGCCCACGACAGTCCCACCAGGCCGGCGACGAAGGCGTAAACGCGGATTGCGCGCAGAAAGATTTCCTTCCACCCTTCCTCGGGACGCGCGGCGTATAAAGATGCCGCGGAAATTGGCGGGATGAGGAGGCTGAGCGCGCCGACGATCAGAATGCCTGCGAACACCAACGGTCCGAGCAGGCGGATCAGGTACCAGAAGTCGGCGCCGAGCGCGGCGATCGCGATGGCTGCCAGCGGGCCTCCGGTCGGCGTCAACCCGGAGCCCAGTCCGATCGCAAAGCAGGCCAGCACCACCGCGGCGGTCTCGCTGGAACGGTCAAGTTTGAGCATCGCGATCGCTTCGACCAGGAGCAGGGCGGCGACCACCGCCGTAATCACACAGGAGAGCAGGCCCAAAGTCAGGATCAGTGTGAAGTAGATCCAGCGGGGCGAAATCATGGCGCGCACCTGACCTATTCCGCTATCGAACAGGGAGCGAAACAGCCGCGCTATTATGCCGAAAATCAGCACCGCTACAGTGAGCGCGATTGGATCGATGGCGGCAGCATGGAGCATCGGCCAGCCGAATTGTCCGGTCACGATTGCGGTCAGGGCGCCGACGCCCAGGAAGAATAGTTCGATATTGCGTTCGATCGGCTTGACGAGGATCGGCCCGAGCAGAACTACGATCAGAATTAATCCAAGAGCGACAGCCACGGACCGCCACACATCGTTGCCGCTGATTTTGCCCATCGGACCGTTGTGATGCGAGAGGGCCCTTGGCAAGCGTGGCGATCTATGGAAAAAACTCTTGGGTCCGAAAGGACCGCGCGACGACCTATAACAGGGCCGGAGGAGGAAGAAGGTTTGACCAAGGGTACTGATTTCGGTTGCGGTAAGATTGTGGCGGTCGATAATGACGCCGGGCGTGGTGGCAGCCGCCTGATAGTTGCGATGTGCGGAGTGGGGCTCCTGATCGGTCTTTCCGGATGCACCTACAATCCGCTGCTGGGCAAATGGAAGATCGACCAGCGTACCAAGGAAACCTATGTGAGCTACGTCGATCCGCTTTCCTCCAATATCAAGAAGCAGACCGGCAACGACACGCTGGAGTTCGACAAGACTTCGATCGTGGTCAGTGGGGGTCCCAATGCGGTGACCGAGGACGGGATTCATTACCAGATAACGGAGCTTGAAGGGGGAAACGGCACCGAGGTCAAGATCTACCAGCCGCGCAAGGACGACCCCAACAACTACGACATCGACGTCTTGCGCGTCGCTCCCGACGGCAAATCCGCCCATTTGGAGACGCCCAGCGAAACCGCGGAGCTCAAGCGCATCGAGTGATCCTCCCGCTCATTACTGCCGTTCAAGCCGATCGATAGTGAACCGGCGGCTCAGCGCTTCTCGAAGCCATCGACGCCGACTCATTGCGCGGCAATTTTGGCCGGGAGACCGCCGGGCATGATCCGTTGTTGCTGCATAGGATAAGGGCCTGCGAGATCGGGTTTGAAAACCTCCCCGACAAGCATCGTGGCGATAAACCAAACTCAATAGCGTCTCAAACCACTAAGCAGGGTCAGCGAACTGCCGAACCAGTGGCCGAACTTCAAGCGAACCCTTGCCAGCGGGCGAAACAAGACCACTGGCCGCCTGGAAATCAGAGGGCAATTGGGTCGCCAGTTACCGACCCGGGACTGAAAGAACTCGCAATCCTCGATCGGCATAGGTGAACTGCACTTTCGGCTGAAGTGTACACCAGAGCAGTAGCTGCACGCGGGCAGAACGATCGGTACCGAGATCGTGACCTCATGCGGCAGGGCGTGAGACGGGTAGCGATGCGACACCACATAGATACCGGCTGGAGCAACCGCGCCTGGTTGGATGTTTCTCGTCGGATCGGGACGGGCTTGCGTTTGCATCGGATCACCGCCAGTGAAACGGTTGGGGTTGATCAGCCTATACATCGGCGGCCGGTTCCCCGTGGGCCTTCGCATTTCAGTGTCGAGAGTGAGCAGGATCAGCACCAACAAAAAGACCATCAGTTCGGCAACCAAACCATCGAAGAACCCACCCAACAAGGCGACCAACATACCGCGCCTCCATCGGGAAGCAGGACCAGCCTCCCGGCGCCCGCCCCCTTTTTTTAGATTCCAGTGATACGGTTCTCCGGGGTGATGATTAGCAACAGCAGCAGCGCTGCTAACCCGATTCCGACGAGTAGTCCGACGATCAAAATGGTGATCCCGAATAGAAAGGCGACCCACATTTATGTGCCTCCATCGGGACAGGCGGGCCCGGCCTTTTACCGGACGCTGCGCCCCTATTGAACAGCCGACGAGAAAGAGGCGACAATTCGCGACAGTCTTTCCATCAGTTTACTATGCGCGCCGCCGTTTTAACTCCCGCGTTGTGCCCATTCAACGCGGCATGGAGCACGGAGCGTGCCCGGCAAGACGCGCCTGCAGTGCGCAGAAAGATAAAGTCACAATCAAAATCTAATGAAGTACCGGTTCCGAGTGGGGCACTCTGACTTGTGCTGCCGGTTGAATGACTGATCACGCGATTTCGCGGCATAGGTGGTGTGAAGCAGAGATCGTGCCGTTGGCTAGTCGGCTTCAGCGCAGGTGAAGCTAATCAGCGAGCCGCCCAGAAAAAGATAGAGGGTCCGGGATCGCAGATAACCAGACCGCGGCTGCTAAAGCCTGGGATAGAAGGTGGTGCTTGACGTGCTCGGCAAGGAGTGGTGAAACATTATCGGTCTATCCGCCGTTGGCTCCTTTCCTGCTTACAGAACAATCGGTGGTTGCTGTTGCGAGACCTGATCCATGCCCTACGAAGGATACATCGAGACGGCCATCGATAGTCTGATAGTCGCTGACCGCGAAGGCCGGATCCTGGAAGCCAACCACGCTACCAAAGCGTTGTTTGGTTACGATCCATCCGAACTGACTGGCCATCATATTGAAATTCTGATTCCCGAGCGGTCTCGCTTGCTTCATGTGAAACATCGCGCCGATTACATGGCGGCGCCGCGCAGCCGGCCGATGGGCATAGGCCTTGATCTAGCCGGCCGGCGCAGAGACGGACGCGAATTTCCTGTAAATGTAAGCCTTACGTTTGTCCATAAAGACAAAGAGGAATTAATCATTTGCGTGGTGACGGACATCAGCCAGCGTCTGATGCGTGAGGGGGAGGCCCGCAAAGGCGAGATGTTGCGGACGCTCGGTTCCGTGGCCGCCGGCGTGGCGCACGACCTTACCAATCCGCTCACGGTCATCCTCTCCCGTATCGAATTGATCCTGGCCGAGAGCCCGGACCCGTCCAATCAACTCCGGGCAGATGTCGAGGTAGTTCGCCATCACGCACAGCGCGCCAACCGAATAGCGCAAGACCTTCTCGCTCTGGCTCAGCAGCGTCCCAGAGCCTACGAACCGGTTAGCCTCAATCAGGTTGCCGAGGCCTCGTTACTGTTGGTCGCCGGCGAGATGGCCAGAAGCGGCATCCAGGTGAAAACGGCTTTGGACCCACGGCTGCCAACGGTGCTCGGTGACCGGGGCGCCTTGGAGCAGGTCCTCGTAAACGTCTTGATCAACGCGCACGAAGCGATGCCGGAAGGGGGGAAGGTCGAGATAAAGACGGAGGGGCTTGCCGGCGCGCCCGAGCGGATTAGGCTCCTGGTAACTGATAATGGCCGTGTATTTCTGCGGAGGCGCAGCCGAAACTCTTCAACTTCCTATACACCACCAAGCTAAGCGGGGGCGGTTTGGGGCTTTGGCTATGCCAGAGAATAATGCGGGAGCACGGGGGCGATATCGAGGTCCGCTCGGAGCCCGGTGGCACCACCTTCCTGCTTACTCTTCCTGTAACGAGCGAACCAGTCGGCTCCGTCCCGATCGAGGCTGGAACGAATGAGAAATGAGAAGCGAAAGTGGCGGACGAATTTAGGCGGAGATATCGAACCCGCTTTGCTTCGAAGCCGGGGACGGTGAGCACAAGGGCTAACGGTCAGACAATTACCCGCTGACGGTGATGGTGATGCCGCGGTAGTTATGACGGGTCGACATCAACATGAGCTGGTGAGACATCGATGCCTCAGATTGGGGCACAAGAGTCCCAATTTGTAATGCGAGACCTGATATCATCTAGTGCATATTATGCTTGTGGAATAAACAGGTGAGGATAAAAACATCGTGAAAGTTCTCGTTGT
Organism: Binataceae bacterium (SeqCode); assembly: GCA_035939115.1. Taxonomy (GTDB): domain Bacteria; phylum Desulfobacterota; class Binatia; order Binatales; family Binataceae; genus JAJPJA01. The sequence continues at coordinate 139,194 of DASZGF010000108.1, read as the reverse complement.
GGACGACGAGGCCGATCTAGTGGTGACCTATGTGAGGCTCCTACAAGGCTTGGGTTATTCGAGTTTCGGGGCACACGATGGGTGCCAGGCGATGGACCTGGTTAACACCGAAGAACCCGACCTGGTCGTAACCGACCTGAACATGCCGATCATGAATGGATTCGAGCTTACCAGATGGATTTCCGCGCGGCGGCCGCAAACGATAATCATTGCGATCACGGCATTGCACACGCCGGACAGGGAGCGGGCTGCTTACACCTCCGGGGCGAAAATCTACATGCAAAAACCTTTTTCCAACGCCGAGTTCGTCAGCACTATCCAATCAGCGCTGGTCGGCAACCCGCCACTGTGAAGCCGCCATCGGTTGAAAAAGAGGGTTACCGCAATCTGTGCTTGTTCAGCAGACGGTGGATGGTTTTGCGGTCCACTTCCGCCGCGCGCGCAGCTTCAGAGATATTTCCGCCCTTGCGCTCGAGTAATTCGGTTATGTACGCGGACTCAAGCTGCTCAATCCACCTTGCTTTTTCCTGCTTGAGCGGTAGCCGGCCAGCCGTGCTGGGCGGCGAAGCGCTATTATGCGTTTGGGCTGCCAGGCGCAGGTCGCGCGACAAGTCGCTCAGGCCAATCTTGTCGCTGTCCGCAAGCGCACATGCCCGCTGAATCACGTTCTGAAGTTCTCGCACATTGCCCGGCCATGAGTAAGCCTCCAGTGCTTCAAGAACTTCGGGTTGGAAACCTTGCAGCGGCGCCGTGTCGCGGCGCTCGAATTTGTTGAGAAAAGCATACGCTAACAGTGTTACGTCACCGTGCCGCTCGCGAAGCAGCGGGAGAGTAATGTCGATTACGGCGATGCGGTAGTAGAGATCTTCGCGAAACTTACCGCCGGCAACGACTTTGCGCAGGTCGCGGTTGGTTGCCGAGACAAGGCGCAAGTCAAGGTTGATTTGGCGCGTTCCGCCAACTCGCCGAAGCTGACGTTCCTGCACCACCCGGAGCAGCTTGACTTGCAGGTTGCTCGGTAGTTCCGCAAGTTCATCCAGGAACAACGTGCCGCCGTTGGCCAATTCGATCAGTCCCAACTTGGTGTTGATCGCTCCGGTAAAGGCTCCCTTCTCGTGGCCAAATAGCTCGGACTCAAGAAGATGCTCGGGCAGCGACGCACAATCCACCGCGACAAACGCCTGTCCTGAGCGCGGGCTGTTTGCGTGGATGGCCCGGGCAACGAGCTCTTTTCCCGTGCCCGACTCACCAAGAATCAGAATGTTAGCGTCGGACCGTGCAGACTTACGTACCAACTCCAGCACCTGCTGCAGCGCTGGGCTCCGACCTACTATATTCTCGAAGCCATAAGTCCCTCTAAGCTGCTCGCGCAGATGGAGATTTTCCAAGGCGAGCCGACGCTGAGTGAGCGCCCGTTCGACCGTGAGTTGGAGCTGTTCGGCGGAAAACGGCTTGGCCAGATAATCGAACGCGCCCTCCTTGACTGCTACGACTGCGGATTCGATAGTGCCGAAGCCGGTCATGACGATCACCGGCAGATGGCGGTCAATTCTTCGAGCGCGCCTCAACACTTCAATTCCGTCCAGCTCCGGCATCCTGAGATCGGTCAGCAGCAGGGCGGTATGCTCCGCTTCCACGGAACCGAGCGCAGCTTGGGGATCAGTCGTGGCAACACACCTGTAACCCGCCACCCTCAGGATTCGCTGACAGCTTTCAATGATGTCGGGCTCGTCGTCCAGGATTACAATGTCGTCCACGGTCCCCTCCAAACTAAGGGATTCCCGCCAGTACGGAACGCCCGTGACCTTAAGGCTGGCGAGTCTTATACGACAAGGTGAGTCCTATAAGCAAGAGTGCGGTAGTCTAGGTGATGCTGAACCGCATCGAATTAGAACCGCGCCAATCGATGAATCGCCACCACCATGTGTTGCTGCTGGTAGGTTTTAGGTAATCAACAGCGTAATTGGATGGGGTAAGGTAGCTTTCGTTCAAAGACGCGGAACGAACTTGGCAGTTCCAACGCCGACTGCCCGATTCCAACGCCGGACAAATCAATTTCCGTGATTTCGGTTTTTGCGGAACAGAGGTACTGCTACCGAGACGGGGCTAATTCCTCCAGGCGCATCGTCAGGCAAATGCGAGAATCACTGTCTCGGTCATGCTGTCGAACAGTTCGTGAGGCAGGCCAATGCGGGCAGCTTCTCCTGGACTTCTTTCTAGCGATATGTCTGCAAACAAGCCGTCGCCCCTTGCCGGTGCAGTCGCATTCGCTCCGCATCGGTTCGCGATGGCTGGCTGAGGCGTCGCAGCGACACGAGGCGTTTGCGCAACGTGTCGGCTTCGATTCCCAACGCCTCGCATATGCTGTCGAAAGCAAAGGGCCCTGTCCGGTATGGCATGATGATCCAATCCTTTGCTTCGAGGAATAAACGGTGCTTCCTGGAGCCTTTTTTTAGAAAGCAGTTGATTCCATCCGTGAGGACCGCAAGCAGCAGCTTGAGCTCGCCAACGTTTTCCGATCGACCCGCGCCGCGGTCAAAGTACTGTGAAGGCAGGATGGATTGCGCCTTAACGGGGCCGCGAACGAGCAGATCCTGACCGGTTTTTGCGTCCACTAACATATCGCTACTGTGGTTCAACCGCATCGTCTTGCTCCCAGGGTTCAGCTCATCGTTCTTACAACGTGTTGTATTCGGTGGCTTGTGTTGGAAAGCAGCATTCGTGCCGAACGAATTAGGTATGCTCGCTCGTGGTTGGAGTGGAATCAGACCAGTTGACTTGATGAACATCAATCCCGTGGCGCTAATGTAATCAGCGGCCACACCACCGGATGTCCGCAAACCCTACAGATGCGGGGACGGATTCGATTTTGTCCCAAGTACAACAGGTTCTGAAACGTACATTTCATGCGTGCGGGGTGGGACGCAGGCCCATGCCACACTCCTCACCGGTCTCCCAGTTGAGAAAGGTTAGGGTAGGGGTCCTTGGCGGCATCGCGCAGAGCCGATGATTCTAGCCTACGGCCTGGAAGCGGGGGCTGAGCAGTACCGCATTTGAGGCGAGGTAAGTTGGCAGTTCGCGGGCTGTCAGCACAAGGCCATACGGACCGTATTCAAGATGAAAAGAAAATCGCCCGGCTTTCGCACCTCGCCCATCATTGCCACCTTCGAAAGAAGCTGCATCTCCTGGTCTGTGATGCTATGAATCTCACGCATACGGCTGTTTTGACAAAATGCCTTCCAGGCCGAGGTGCCATCGGACCTCGCTTGCTCGGAAATCAGAGCCGTGGTTCCCGGATTCGCCAGCAAGAATAATTCACGTCGGTCCAAGCCAAGAGCCTCGGCTACTTTTAGCACCACCTTTTCGGAGGGATGTCGCTTCCCCGCCTCGAGATGGCCAACGTAAGGGACTGATATCTCGATGCCACGGGCAAGTTGTTCTTGTGTAAGGTCGAGTTCCAGGCGGCGTGTGCGGATCGCTCGACCAAAACTGCGAACATTCGGCTGTGCCATCGAACGCGCATGAGCTCCGACTCTTGTGCTAACCGACATATCTTTACCTCTTCTGAAAAAGCCCTTCAGGTTGATCCCGATCCTCCCAGCCCGCGGTATAGAGCCTTGCGACCAATAACCGGAATCGTCGCTGTCCGGGATTGTTGTCACCCACAGATACCAGCACGGCGCGGATCTACTCCCGTTCAAGCCGATCGATAGTGAACCGACGGCTCACCGCTTCCTCGACGCCCATCGACGCCGACTCTTTGCCCGCCAATTTCGGCCGGGAGACCGCGGAGCATGATCCGGTTGTTGCGGTACAGGATAACGGCCCGCGAAATCGCGTCTCAAAACCCCCTGACAAGCATCGCGGCGATGACCCAATCCAATAGCGTTTCAAACCACGAATTAGGGTCAGCGAACTGCCGAACCAGTGGCCGAACTTCAAGCGAACCCTTGCCAGCGAGCGGAACAAGACCACTGGCCGCCTGGCAATCAGAAGCGAATTGGCTTGCCAGTAACCGACCCGGAACTGGAAGAAGTCGCAATCCTCGATCGGCATAGGTGAACTGCACTTTCGGCTGAAGTGTACGCCAGTGCAGTAGCTGCACCCGGGCAGAACGATCGATGCCGAGATCGTGACCTCATGCGGCAGGGCGTGAGACGGGTAGCGATGCGACACCACATAGATACCGGCTGGAGCAACCGCGCCTGGTCGGATATTTCTCGTCGGATCGGGACGGGCTTGTGTATGCATCGGATCACTGCCAGTGAACGGTTGCGGTTAATCAGCCTATACATCGGCGGACGGTTCCCCGCAGGATGGATTGCGCCTTAATGGGCTGCGAACGGAGCAGAGCCTGACCGGTTTTTGCGTCCACCAACATATAGCTACTGTGGTCCAACTGCATCGTCTTGCCCCAGGTTCAGCTCATCGTTTCTTACAAACGCGTCGTATTCGCTAGCTTCTGTCGGTAAGCAGCATTCGTGCCGAGCGAATTAGGCTTGTCTCTTTCGTGGTGAAAACTGGAATAGTGCGGTTGAGCTTGACGAACCTGATCCCGGTGGCGCCAATCCAACTAGCGGACCACCCAACCAGACGTCCAAAAAATCCCACGGGTGCTGGGGAAAGGTTCGCCGGCGTGTGTCCCAAAAAACCACATTAGGTTCTTGAGGGAACCATGCGCCACGTGGCTGCCTTTCGGCCGGCAACCAAGTGGGTGTGGCCGGTATTTTCTCTTAGTCTCGCATAGCCTCTGGGTTGGAGCACCGGAGGACCGGGCGGTGATCAAAACGGCTTCACGTTTTAATCCCTCTCGCTGACCAGGCGGCCTAATCCAGGGTCTTGCGGAAGCGCAAAGAGGCGGCGGCCAGCGTGACCGTCGCGAATGCCGCCATGCCGACGAATTGCGGCCACAGCAGGTCCACGCCAATCCCTTTCAGAAATGTCCCCCGCAGCACGACCAGGTAATAGCGCAGGGGATCAAGATACGTGAGCCACTGGAGCACCGGCGGCATCGATGAGATCGGAAACCCGAAGCCCGACAGCGTGATCGCAGGCTGGATGAAGAAGAACGACACCACCATCGCCTGTTGCTGGGTGTTCGATATGGTCGAGATCAACAGCCCCACGCCTAAAACGCCGGCGATGAAGAGCAAGGAGCCCGCGAGCAGGATCACTATGCTGCCGCGCATCGGCACTTCAAACCACCACACTCCGACCAGCGAAATTATCAGCAGTTCGCCCAGCGCGATCATCATGTAGGGAACCGTCTTGCCCAGGATGAACTCCAGCGGGCGGATCGGCGTGACCATGATCTGCTCCAGCGTGCCGATCTCGCGCTCGCGCACAATCGCGAACGCGGTCAGCGTCATCACCATCACCATCATCACCGATCCGATGGTGCCGGGCACGAAGAACAGCCGGTCCTCCAGGCTCTTGTTGTACCAAGGGCGCTCCACAAGCAGCACTTGCGGGGCATTTTGTGACGCCAGCGGCGCGATGCGACCCAGGTAATCGCTCCGGTAGTCCTGCTGGTAGCGCTGGGTTATCTGGTTGATGTAGCCCAGGGCGATAAGCGCGGTGTTGGAGTTGGTGCCGTCGAGGATCACCTGTACCGACGCGTTCCTGCGTCTGCGCAGATTTTCGGCAAAGCCGGGCAGAATCTGGATCGCCAGGGCGACGCGGCCGCGGTCTATCAGGTCGTTTACCTGTGCGCCGTTGGCGAGCACATCGCTCATCTGAAAGTAGCCACTGGATTGGAAGCGCGAGATCAGCTCGCGGCTTTCCTGACTATGATCCTGGTCGAGGATCGCGGTGGCGACGTTGTGAACGTCGAAAGTGGCGGCGTAACCGAAGACGATGACCTGAATAATCGGCGGCACGAGGAGGGAGAAGCGGGCGCGCGGGTCGCGCCACAACTGGATGAACTCCTTGATTACGAATTGCCAGATGCGGGCGAACATAGGTGTCCTCAATCAAGCCGCTTCTTAAAACCGCGGATGGTCGCGGCGCCCACCACCGCGGCGAATATCACCATCGCCATCAGCGGCGCGAGAAGCGGCCTGATTCCGGTGCCCTTGAGGAAGACGCTCTTAAGGATGGTGACGTAGTAGCGGGCCGGAAAGATGCGGGTGATCAAACGCACCGCCGCCGGCATCTGATCGATTGGAAAGGCGAAGCCTGAGAGCAAAAACGCGGGCAGAAAGGTAGTGAGCAGGGCAAACTGGCTGGCCGCCAGTTGAGTCTTGGCCAGCGCCGAGATCAGGAAGCCGAGCAGCAAAACGCAGGTCAGGAAGATGGCCGAGGCGCCGAACAGCACCAGGACGCTGCCGCGGAAGGGCACCTCGAACCACCAAGCCGAGATTGCCGCGCACGAGGCGGCGTCGATCATCCCGATCACGAAGTAGGGAATCAACTTGCCCGCGATCACTTCTATCGGGGTGACGGGCGTCGAGATGAGCTGCTCCATCGTGCCGCGCTCCCATTCGCGCGCAATGGTCAGCGAGGTCAGGAAGGTGCCAATCACCGCCATTACCAGCGCCACCACGCCCGGTACGATGAAGTTGCGGCTTTCAAGGTCCTCGTTGAACCAGGTGCGCGCCTCCACGTTCAGCGTCGGCACGCCCAGGGCGGGGCCTTTGCGCTGCTGGTAATCGAGTTGCACGCCGGCGGAAAAGCGGGCCACCACCGCCTGCGTATAACTGATTACCAGGTTGCCGGTGTTGTTATCGGTGGCGTCGATCACTGCCTGCACCGTGGCGGGTTGGCCTGCGCCCAGCAGCTTGGAGAAGTATAGCGGGATGACGACACCCACCGTGCAACGCCCGCTGTCCACCGCGCCGACCAACTCAGGATAATCGCGGGCGTCCAGCGTGAGGCGGAAGTATCGGTTTGAGACGAAGCTCTTGAGCAGATCCTGGCTGGTCTGGCTGCCCTCGCGGTCGTAAACGCACAGGGGAATATTGGTCTGGTCAAGGCCGATCCCGTAGCCCATCAGCCCCATCAGCATCACCGGCATCAGCAGCACGACGGCGAGGCTGCGCGGGTCGCGCTGGATTTGGATCGTCTCCTTGCGCGCCAATGCGAACAGGCGGCGCCAACTCATTGCGGCGCCTCGTTTTCCGAATCCGAAACGCGGCCGGTGAGGGCGACAAAGGCGTCCTCCAGGCTGGGCCGGATCACCTCGAGCCGGTCGATGTTGATAGCCGCCGCCGCTAGCGCGTCGCGGATCGCTATCCCAGCCGCCGCCGCGTCCGGCACGACCAGGTGCAGGGCATTGCCGAAAACCGCGGCGTCGCGCACCTGCGCCAGCGGCTTTAGAACTTCGATCGCATGCTGCAGCGAGTCGGCTTCCAGCAGCATCACGTCACCCTGCACCGCGCCCAGTTTGAGTTCGCTGGGCGTACCCAACGCGATCAGTCTGCCGCGCATCAGCAACGCCAGGCGATTGCAGTACTCGGCTTCATCCATGTAATGGGTGCTGACAAAAACCGTAACGCCTTCGCTGGCCATCTGCTGGATCAGCTCCCAAAACTGGCGGCGCGAGAGCGGGTCGACGCCGGAGGTGGGCTCGTCCAGAAACACGATCGGCGGGCGATGGAGCACGGCGCATCCCAGCGCCAGCCGCTGTTTCCATCCGCCGGACAGGGTCGCGGTCCGGCTGTCCTGGCGTCCTTCCAGCCCGGCCATGTGCAGCGCCCACGCGATCCGCTCCTTGAGTTGGACACCCTTGACGCTGTACAGGCCGCCGTAAAAGCGCAGGTTCTCCATCACGGTCAGATCGTCATAGAGCGAGAACTTCTGCGACATATAGCCGATGTGTTGCCGAACCGATTCCGGATCGGCCGTCACGTCGAAACCGGCGACCGTGGCGCGTCCCGAGGTTGGCCGCAGCAGCCCGCACAGAATGCGGATCGTGGTCGACTTGCCCGAACCGTTAGGCCCCAGGAAGCCGAACACCTCGCCCTTGGCTGCCTGGAAGGTTATGTGATCGACCGCGGTGAAAGAGCCGAAGCGTTTCACCAGGTCCTCGACGGCGACGGAGGTGTAATTGGCGGGCGGTGCTGGATTTCTCAAACTTGAAACCCAGGAACTAAAAAAGTGGGGCGGGCCGCCCACCGTTAAAGACTTTAAGCATTTTGTAACTTGTGGCAAAACCTCGCTCTTAAAAAAGGGCGGGCTGGCGGCCGCAACCCAAACGCAATAGCCGCCCATTCTGACACCCTCTCCCATTTATCTATGGGAGAGGGCGGGGAGAGGGTGTCTGGAAAAGCAGGGCCACAAAATTGCACACCCGTTTCGCAACCGCATGCTGCTGTCGCTTTGGCTACGAAGATCGAGACCGTTTTTGCATCATGCCAGCGCTGCAGGCACCCTCTCCCCAGCCCTCTCCCATAGACAAATGGGAGAGGGGGTAGGAAATATGCGTGCATGCACGCGGCGCAAGCGAAGTACCTTCGGGACGCAAAATCTTTGCGTCGCGCAACTAATCCGGAAGCTGGTAGCTCAGAGCTAAATCCGAGCATCTATTGCTCCTGCGCGGTGACGGCGTTGACGAACAGGTCCTCGATCGTCGGCGTAATCCGGACCACCTCATGATAGGGGATCGCCTTGGCGTCGAGCGCGCTTGAAATTTCGGGGATGCGGCGTGCCGCGTCGTCGACGAACAGATGGACCGCGTCGCCGATCAGCAGCACCGTGCTTACGCCGGCGGCATGGGCCAGTTCGTCGCGCACCTTGGACGCGACGGGCGATACCACGGCGATGACGGCGCCGGGCAGACGTTCCTTGAGCCGGGCGGGCTCGTCGCAGAACAGCAGGCGTCCGCGATGCATCAGGGCCACGCGATGGCATCGCTCGGCCTCATCGAGATAGGCGGTGGAGTTGACGATAGTGACGCCCTGGCCGGCCAGGTTGTAGAGCATCGCCCAGAATTCGCGGCGCGACAGCGGATCGACGCCGTTGGTCGGCTCATCGAGCAGCAGCAGCTTGGGCGTGTGGATCAGTGCGCAGACCAGGCCCAGCTTCTGTTTCATACCGCCTGAGAGTTTGCCCGCCAGCCGCTGCTGGAACTCGCTCATACCGCAGGCGATCAAAAGTCGCTCCGCGGCGTCTTCGCGTTCGCGACGGCTGATTCCGAACAGATCGGCGTAAAAGCGGATGTTCTCCTTCACCGTCAGGTCTTCGTAAAGTCCGAAGCGCTGCGGCATGTAGCTGATATGCCGCTTGACGCCTTCAGGGTCGCGCACCACGTCGCAGCCGCAGACCGTGGCCGAGCCTTCCCCGGGCGCCATCACGCCGGCCAGCACGCGCATCGTGGTGGTCTTGCCCGCGCCGTCGGGTCCGACCAGGCCGAAGATCTCTCCAGTGGTAACGCGGAAGCTCAAATGATCCACGGCGCGAACCCCGGGAAAATCCTTGACCAGACCGTTGACCTCAACCGCGCAGGCCTCATCCGCCATTGGCGCCCCCGGTCGGCCCTTGTCCGGCCTTTCCCTGCGGGTCGCGATAACCATCGCGCTGCGGTCCGCCGACGCCGCCGCTGTTTAACTCGATCTGCGCGTCGGCCGGCATCCCGGGCTTGAGCTCATGGTGAGGATTTTCGACGTCTATTTTGATGCGATAAACCAGGGTAACTCGCTCCTTGTGAGTCTCCACACTTTTAGGCGTGAACTCGGCGTTCGACGCGATGAAGGAGACGTGACCGCGATAATTTTTGCCCGGATAGGTGTCGGTGGTCACGGTCGCGTCCTGGCCCCAGCGGACTTTGCCGAGGTCCATCTCACTGATATAGGCGCGCAGCCAGACGTGGTCGAGATCGGCCAGGGTAATCACCGGCGTACCCGGCTGCATCACTTCGCCCAGTTCGGCGTTGCGCACCAGTATGACGCCTGAAAACGGCGCCCGCAGGGTGGTGTAGTCCAGGATGACTTTGGACAGCTCGAGATTTTTTTGGGCGTTGCCGACGCTGGCCCTGGCCACCTCGACGTCGCGGGCCGCGGCGCGCACCGCGGCCAGGTCGCGCTGCACGGCAGCCTGGGTCTGTTTGAGGGCCGTCAGCGCCAGGTCGCGTTCCTCGGCTGCGATAGCATGGGCGGCGAACAGCCGGCGGCGACGATCGTAGTCCAGTTCCTTCTCGGCCAGGTCGGCGCGATCGTTGACCACGGTGGCACGGGCGACATCGACTTTTTCCGTCGCCGATTCCAGTTGCCGCTGGGCCACCGCAACGGCGGCCTCGTTCACCTCCATCTGCTTGCTGTAATCGGCGGCATCCAGGCGAGCCAGCACGGTGCCCGCCTCGACCCATTGGCCTTCGTCAAAGGGTAATTCAACGATTCGTGATTGGACGGTCTTGAAACTTACCAGGCTCTCGTGCGCTTCGATATCGCCCGAAATCAGCACCTCATTGTCAGCGGCGCCGTGACTGAACATCCGCTGCGAGGCAATCCATACAGCCGCGGCGGCCAATGCGAGCACGCCCAGTGCGATGATCGCCTTCTTCATTCGGGCTGAAGTCTACCACAAGTAGCCTAATTCTAAACCTGCGGGGTTGATGGCGGCGGCGCGGGGAGGGGCGGCATCTACTGATCGTATTTCGCGCGAGGCCGCTGGATCGTATACTAAGCCTAAAGTCGTTTCTGGAGCTGATATATGACTCCCGAGGCTGCCGCCGATATTTCGATCCCGCCGCTGCTTAGTGACGTTTCCCGTGAGGAGATTCTCCGCCGCCTGAACGATCCCACCCTGACCATTGTCGACGTTCTGCCGGTGGAATCGTACGAGGTGGCCCATATCCCTGGATCGATCAATCTGCCCGTGGCTGATATCGGGCAGCAGGCCGGGGTGCTGCTTCCCGATCCCGCGGCCGAGATCGTGGTCTACTGCGCGAAGTTCACTTGAGACGCAGCTGAGCGGGCTGGACGCCTGCTGATCGAGATGGGTTACAGCAATGTGCGCCACTACCACGGCGGCATTGCCGACTGGACCGAATCGGGTGCGCCGTTTCAGAGCGGGTCACCTCTCATAGAAATGTCCGCACCGGTGGTGGCGGGCTCGCCCCGAGAGCCGGTACTGACCAGGTTGACCACCGTTATCCACCAGTGGCAGTGGGGCAACAAGTTGGTGGAGTTGATCGACCGCCAGTCCACTTCGCGCCTGTTCATGTTCTGGATCGCGCTCACGCTGGTCTTCGGCTTTGCTTACTGGGCGGCGGGGCTGGTGCATCATTCGGGGCTCTACGAAGAGGGCAGGCGGCTGGATGGCAGCCTGCACGGATTGGTCAGCGCGCTCTATTTCAGCTTCGTGACCGTGACGTCGGTTGGCTACGGAGACGTGCTTCCGCGTGGAATCTCCCGAGCGATGGCAGTGGTGGAGGCCATCAGCGGATTGCTGATCTTCGGCGCCGTGATATCGAAGTTCGTCTCCCGCCGCCAGGACCAGGTGGTGGCGGAGATTCATCAAATTACTTTCGAGGAGCGCATGGACCGCATCCAGACCAATCTCCTCATGGTGCTGTCGGAGTTGCAGTGGGTCGCGATGATGTTCGCGGAAAAAAAGGCGTCAGCGGAGCGGATAAACGCCCGCCTGGAGAGTACCGCGCTGGTGTTCGCCGGCGAGTTGCGCACTATCCACTACCTGCTCTTCCGCCCGCAACAGGCGCCGGCGGAGCCGGTCCTGGCCGGAATTCTGGCCGGGCTCGCATCGGCGCTCAATACGCTGGAAGACTGTCTGCGTTCCGCACCCGACGGTCATGCGCGCTCGCCAGTGCTGGCCCACGCTCTTAAGACGCTGTCGCATCTGGCGGGCGATATCTGTGCGACCTGCGTGCCGACGGTGTATGCGCCCACGCTGACGGTGTGGATGGACGAAATCCACGAAATCGCCGGACGAATCTCCTAGCGCATGTTGAGAACACAGAGGAAAGCGCGCCGCATTTTTACAACATCAGGGCGGTCACGCCGATTAGGGCTCCCAGCGCGCTGGCTGCGATTCCAGCGTACCAGAAACGTGGTCCCTTGGTGAGCACGGCCAGCGAGCAGAGCACCAGCGCCAGTTCAACGGCGAGTTCCGCCAGGTCCAGGCGTTCGCCGCGATGATGGGCCTCGTAGCTGCGGCGAACAGCTTGCGCCGACTCTGCTTCGTAACGCAGGGCCTGGTTGACCAGTTGCTCGGCACTGGCCTTGAGTTGGGGTAATTCGGTGCCCTCGTACTTGCGCACCTTGGCCCCCCAATTCTCCTCCAGCTCCATGGTCTTGTGGTCGCCGGTCAAGGGCGGCTTCAACGCTTCGAGCATGGCGAGGAACGCCTGATATTCAGTGCTTTTGATGTTCTTGGCCTGATAGTAGGCCCATTGGTCCGACGCGCGAGTGTGGTAGATATTGGCCTCGGTGCGCAGGTTGGCGGCCTCCACCTGGAGGCTCAATACCTCGGCATCAGTGCGATGGCTCAGCAGGGTGACCACCGCCAAAAGGGCGGCGATGAGCACCATCGTCATCGCCACGTTCCGGTCAAACGGGCTCAGCTTGCCTTCCTGTTCTTCCTCGACCAGCTTGGTCAATTCCTCCGCTTCCATTGCTCTCCCCTGTATGGCTTGGCCGCCCGTACCTCGCGGCGATGGGTGACAATTATCACCGCTGGCTGCCGCCAGTACATCGTACATCGCCGGCGTGCGCATCTTTCTGAACATGCGATACAAGTCTTGTGTCGGCCTGAGGCTTGTCGTTTAATCGGGCCATCGCAACCTGCCAGCTGCGCCACGGCCGCTGACGAAAGGGAATCACGCTTCAGGAGGATGTTTTGGCGACTGTTAAAGAGGAGACAATGCAAGCGGCGGGCGCCGAACTGGTTACGCTCAAGGGCGGCAGCGGCAAGCCGTTGCTCATTTTCCACGACGAGTTGGGCTATACGGGTTGGATGACCTGGAATGAGGAATTGGCGCTGGATCATAGCCTGCTCATCCCGATGCAACCGGGATTCGGCAAAACGCCAAGGTTGACCTGGGTCCGCACGTATCGCGACCTGGCCGGATATTATTCGCAGGTGGTGCGCGAGCTGAAGCTGGATCCGGTTGACGCGATCGGGTTTTCCGCCGGCGGTTTTATCGCGGCCGAGATGCTGGCGGCAGATCCGAAAATCTTCGCCCACCTGGTGCTGGTCGCGCCGATGGGAATCAAGCCCTCGCAGGGAGAAATTCTCGACGTCTTCCCGCTCTCGGTGCGCACGCACCTGCGCGCCACCGTAGCCAATCCTGAAGGTACGCCGGAATTTTCCAAAATCTATGGCGGGGAGATGACCCCCGCGCAGTACGAAGCGTTCGAAGACGCCCGCACCGAGAGCTCCCGGCTGGGCTGGGAGCCGTACATGCACAATCCCAGCCTGCCTCATCTTTTGCGCGGGATTAAGACGCCCACCCTGCTGGTGCGAGGTACTAAGGACGAGGTCGTTCCACGCGGATGTATCGACGCGTATCAAGGAGCGCTGGGCGGCGCCCAAGTAGCCGAGATCGAGGGCGCCGGCCATCGTCCGGAGATCGAGAAGCCGCTGGATTTCGTCAAAGTGGTCAACAAATTTCTGGCTGTCTGAATAAACCAGCCGAGGGGATTTGCCATGCAAATAGGCTATTTCACCGAACGTCCATACCGATCGGTTCCCGAAGACGAAGTGTTCAAGCACCGCTCCTTCTTCGGCCTTTCCAATAAGTTCTTCGATCCCATCAAGGGCTCGGCGGACTACCGCTATTACATCGAGGAATATCGCTACGCCGAGGAACTGGGATTCGACCTGGTGGCGCTCAATGAGCATCATGGCAACCCCTTTTGCCTGGGCAGCGTGATGAACGTCGAGGCCTCCGTGCTGGCCTATGCGACCAAGCGGGTGCGGATCGTTTTGATTGGCAATCCGCTGCCGGTGCTCAAGCATCCGCTGCGGATGGCCGAGGAGTTGGCGGAAATCGACCTCATCTCGCAGGGGAGGTTGGTCACCGGATGGGTGCGCGGCGCGGGCAGCGAACAGTTTTTCAACAACGCTAACCCCGCGTTCAACCGCGAACTGTTTAACGAAGCCCACGACTTCATCATCCAGGCCTGGACCAAGCCCGGTCCCTGGCGCTACGAGGGCGAGCATTTCCATTATCGCCACGTCAATCCCTGGGCGCTGCCCTACCAGAAGCCGCATCCGCCGATCTGGATTCCCGGAGTCCTGAGCCCCGAAACGGTGCGCTGGTGCGCCGAGCATCGCTACCCGTACATCGGGCTGGGAACGGAACTGGGTCCGACCTGCGACCTGTGGGACATCTATGCGCAGGAGGCCGAGAAGCACGGTTACCAGGCCGGGACCGAGAACTTCGGCTATCTGTTGCCCACGGTCGTCGCCGAGACCGACGAGAAGGCCCATGAGCTGGCCAGAAACTTCATCTTCGGCGGCGGGCAGAACGCCTTCGCGACGCCTGAATATGCGATGCCTTCCGGTTACAACAGCAAAACCGCTATCCGGATGCTGGCCAAGCAGCCCACCGGGAGCTGGCTTGGCGTGAGTGGCGCCAATCTGGAAAAGCTGGGCGTCGATCAGGAAAAGAACACCGACATCGACTACAAAGAGGTGAAAGCGAAGCTCGATTCCGGCCTGAAACGAGTCGAAGGCCGGCTGCAGTTGATCGCGGGAAGTCCCAAGACCGTGCTGGAGAAGGTGAAGCTGGTGCTGCGGGTGCTGCGCCCCGGCATCTTCATCATGTTCAATGTGCAGGGAGCGGCCAGCAACGAAGAGCGGATGGGCAACATGCGGATGTTCGCCCAGGAAGTGATGCCGGGCTTGCGCGAGTACGGCAAGGAAATCGGCCTGCTCGACGGGTTTCAGAAGACGCCCGGCGCGGTGAAGCTCGAAAAGAGTGCGACGGGTGCGCCGGTTAACGAGCGCGAGGTGTTGTACGAGGTGGGCTTATACAAACGGCCCGAGCAGCGCGCGCAGGCCTGAGACTTGGCGCGGCCCCTGGGGCGTATTATCGTAACGGTGACTACAGGCCCGAGTCGGGAGGACAAATCCCATGCTGGTCATCGATCCGTATAAGACCTGGCAGACGCTGGCTGAGCGGCTTGAGACGGAGAAAAATCCGCTCCATCGCCGGCAACTGGAGAAAATCATCGCTCATATGAAAGGCGAGGCCGCCGGCGATATCGACCAGATCCTGACCACCGTCTCACCCAAGGCGAGTTACATCTCGTACGACAATCCCAGCGGGCCGCCGCGCGTCTTCAAGGGCCACGAAGGAATTCGCCAGTTTTACAATCAGATGTTCGACGCGGTTTCGGTCAACCTGGAGTTCTTTGTGGAGCGCCTCGTGGTGGACGACTACTGCGTCGTTACCGAGGGCGCAACCAAGAGCGCCATGAAAGGCTCGGTGCTGGCTGCCATGGGAATACAGGTTGACGATCCGAATGCGTATTACCTCACCGAAGGCCGCACCCTGGTAGTCTGGCCCTTCGACCAGGACGGCATGATCTTGGGTGAAAACATATTTCCGGGTTTTGGCACCGCGCCGACGGAGGTGGCCACGCGTAAGCTCCGTCCCGACGAGATCGGCACCTACGGGAAAGCCGCCTAGCGCGAGGAGCGGGCGGGACACGCAATGAGCATCGAAGCAGCGCCAGTGGATGGTATCGATCTGGATCTGAGATACAAGTTCGACTTCTCCGATCCGGCCGTGTGCGCCGATCCATTTCCCTATTACCGCGCCTTGCTGGCGACCGAGCCGGTCATGGTGCAGCGCCAGATTACGTGGGCGATCGTCTCGCGCTACGACGACGTGGTTAAGGTGCTGCGCGACCATAAGGGCTACTCCAGCGTCAACCCCCATCTGCCGGGCACCGAAGTGTACGACGCGTTTAAGGACATCCCGGTCATGACGTTTGCCGATGAGCCCGACCATGCGCGGCTGCGCCGGGTCGCCGCGCCCTCGCTGGCGGTGCGCCGGATGGAAAACATGGCGCCCACGTTCCTGGAACTGGTCGACGAGATACTGGATGAGTATTGGGAGGGAAAGCCTGAAGTCGACGCGGTCTGTTACCTCGCCCAGGAGGTTCCTATCCGCGCCTTCGGCCATCTGCTGGCGATTCCGAAATCCGAGAACGAAACGCTGCGCGCGTTGGGCGTCGGTAAGCCCAGGAACGACGTCGCGTTTACCTTTTACGATCCACAGTTCATGCAGTCGCGGGCGGAGTTCATCCACAAGCTGGTCCAGACGCGCAAGGGCGAAAGCGGCGGGGAGGACCTGATCAGCCTGGCAATCGCGGCCCACGAGCGGGATGAAAAAATCGACGACCTCGAGCTGTTCGGGATGGCGATGGTGCTGGTGACCGGAGGAATCGGCACGACGGCGGATCTGATCAGCGGCGCGATCTATCAGATGCTGCGGCGGCCCGCGCTGTACGAGGAGATTAAGCGCGACCAAGCCCTGGTGGCGCCGCTGCTGGAAGAGACCCTGCGCTATGACGGCCCGATCCATACGCTGTTCCGGGTGACCACCACCGAGGTCGAAGTCGGCGGCTTGCGGATCAAGCCAACCACGCCGGTATGCGTGGTAAACGGCGCGGCCGATCGCGATCCGCGAAAATTTCCCAATCCCGACGAGTTCGACATCAGGCGCGACAACGGCGACCACCTTGGCTTGGGTGAAGGTATCCACTACTGCGTCGGGGCGTCGCCCGCGCGGGTCGAGGCCAGGGTTGCGGTGCAGAGGATATTGGAACGTTTCCCCCGCATGCGCCTCGCCCAAGGCTGGAAGCCCAAATACAACGGCAACGCGTTCGGCCGCGGCCTGAGCACGCTGCCGTTGATTCTGGGTTGAACGGCGCCCTGGTTTTATCAGCACCTCGCAAATAAAAATCCGGCGCGAAAGGATGCGAATTGGAAGCGCATAACGACTTCGTCCTGCGGCCCAGGGCTTCGTACCTGGCACCTGTACTCGTGCTGGTCTTGTTGGCGCAGGTAGTGTTCGGCTTGCTCGCCGCCCCAGGGACCTGCTGGGCGTGGGGCAGCGATGGGCATCAGATCATTGGGTATATCGCCGCGGATCATTTGACCCCGGTGGCGCGCCGCCATGTGGCGCAGATTCTTGGGGTGGCTGATAACCCGAGGGCGGTGGCGGATGCGATGGCGCGGGCGGCGATACGGCCGGATATCGTGTTCAGGACTTCAGCGCCCGAGACTATCGAGTGGCATTTCCTCAACCTCTGCCGTCAGGATACGCCGGCGGACGAGCAGGCACGCTGTCCGAATGGCGCCTGCCTGACGGACCAGATCGATCGCTTTGTGAACGACTTGCGGTCGGACAAAAAAGACGGAAAGTGGGATTCGGCGGCCCAACTCGCGTTCGTAATCAATTTCATGGGAGAGATACACCAGCCGATGCATGCGATAACCAATGCCGACATGGGCGGGAAGTGCGTCGGGGTGATAGCACCGGAGCCGGCCAATGCGCTGCACGCTTTGTGGGGTGAGAGGCTGGTTACTCATGTCGAACACGAGTTGCATACCCGCGGCCCGGCCAACACCGCGGCTGCATTGCAACGGCGCTTTCCCGACACCGATACAAAATTGCCCTCGATATCGGAAATTGCGTGGGAGTCACATCAGTTGGCCGAAAGCCAGGTCTACAAGCCGCTCGGAATACCGATGCGATCCTGTCAGCCGACGGCGTGCATCAAGCCGAAACAGCCAGTGAAGGTCAGCCAGGCATACCTGGATAACGAATGGATGGTGGTGGCCCGGCAACTGGCAACGGGAGGCTACCGTCTGGCCGCCCTGCTCAACGCAGTGTGGAAAGATTGAATTTAATTTAATTAAGCAAGGCGGTGCGCGTCCTCCGCTGCTGCTTGGGGGTTTACGGGATGGGGTGGGCTTAAAATAGTGGGACGCCTGTCCCACTGATTTTTTGCCACCCCGCCCCAACTGCCCAGATCGGGCCGATGCGCCGGCTCCATCACAGCACTTCAGCCTACGGCTGGAATGCCGGTCCCACCCAGCCAATTCGCCAGTCACTCTTACTGCGGCGAGGCGACGCTGATTCCGCCGTCGACCATGATCATTTGTCCCGTTACATAGCCGGCCTCCGGCGTGCACAGGAAGCCTGCGACGCCGGCGACGTCGGACGCTTTACCCATCCGCTTGAGCGCCGTGCGTTGGCGTGAGATCTCCACCCGCGCCTCGAAGCTGTTATCCAGGCCCAGCGCGTAGCGCGAGGATTCGGTATCGTACAGGCCCAGGCCCAGCCCGTTGACGGTTATACCGCGCGGTCCGAGCGCGAAGGCCAGAGTGCGCACGATGCTTTCCATCGCGGCCTTGGCCACGCCGAGGACCTCAGTGGTGGGGGTGGGATAGCGCAGAGTGGTGTTTCCTGAAATCAACACGATACGGCCGTGGTCGGAAATCAGATTGCCGATTTCCTGGGCCGAGGTCAGAAAGCCGCCGACGTTCATCGCCATCGTGCGCCAGAAGCTGTGCGGCTTGACGGTTATCAGCGATTTGGTCGTGGTCGAAACCGCGTTCATTATGAATATGTCCAGCCCGCCCAGCTCCCGCGCCGCCCGCCGCACCATCGAGCGGGTCTGCTCCTCGTCCTCCAGGTCGGCCTTGAGCAGGAGCGATTTCGGAGCGATCTCGCGCACTTGTTTGAGGCCCTGGGCGGCAGCCTCGTCGTTGTGCCCATAGTTGAGCCCAAGCGTGGCGCCCATCTTTGCCAGGGTCAGCGCGATCTCCAGGCCCACGCCCCTGGTGCCGCCCGCTATCAACGCGGCTTTGTTTTCCAGGCTGAACATAACAGTTCCTTGGCTTATCCCTTGTGGGAATCCACTATGCCGGTGGAATCTGGAAACAGGGTCCAGCTCGTCCCTTGTTTGATCCAGCCGCTGGAAGCCCAGGTTCCGCCGTCGACGTGGATGTTGATTCCGGTCACCCAGGCCGACATCTCCGACGCCAGGTAAACCGCCGCGCCGGCCACGTCGTCGGTTACGCCCATGCGTCCGAGCGGCACCACTCGCGCAAGCGCAGCCTCCGCGGACGGCGTGTGCAACTCGGCGGTATGCGGGGTGTCGATGCCGTCGGGAGCGATGCTGTTGACCCGGATGCCGAAGCGGGAGAACTCCAGCGCCGACGTTTTGGTGAAGTTTTCCATCGCCGCCTTGCAGGCGCTGTACACCGAATAAAGCGGGCCTGCCCGGCTGCCCTCGATACTGGAGATGTTGATGATCGCGCCCCGGCGCCCGCCCTCGGCCATCGCCTTGACCGCCGTGTGGGTACAGTTGAGCAAGCCCACCAGGTTAAGCTCGATCGACCGCCGCCACCGCGCCTCGTCCATCTCCATGAACTCTTTGGGCCGCGCGCCTCCGGCGTTGTTTACCAGGATGTCGGCGCCGCCCAGTTCGGCGACGGTACGGCTGACCATCGCCTTGACCTGTTCGAGATTGCGGACGTCGGTGGCGATCGAAACGGCCTTGCGGCCCAGCGCGCGTACCTGCGCCGCCACCGCGTCGCCGGCGGCCGGGTTGAGGTCGGCAATCACGACATGAGCGCCGAACTTCGCGTAGGTCAGCGCGACGCCCTTGCCGATTCCATCGCCGCCGCCGGTGATGATCGCGACCTTGTCCGTCAATAGCACGCTAGAGGGGTCCACGTACGCCTCCTGTCCAATCGGCGCATTAGTCCGCGCCCGCAATGTAACTGGATCAGTTCGCGGCCTATTGCAAGCGCAGCCACCACGCCAGGCGCCTGCGACAGGGGAGGATCACAATCGGCAAAAAAGCTATCGCCGAGCCGGCCCACAGTAACCAACTCGGCGATTGTCTCGACCATCGCACAAGGCGCGCAAGCGCCATCCGAAAAATCGCAGGCGCCGGACCCCGGCGGCCTGGCAGGCGGCGGAAAAAGGGATTTTCCGCCGCCTGCTCCCTGACTCACTGCGGGCGTTGCAAGCGGACGTCGTTGCGACCGCTCACAACATTCAGCTCTCCTCAACCCTGCTAATCGTCATCGTCCGGGCGCGATTGGCGGGTCAGGCTGCCGCTTCCGAAAGACCTACATCGGTTCCGGAGCTTAGGATCCGCTTTTCGGAGACAATTACGATCGCGGCGGTGTTGGTGGTGGGGCTAGAAGGACAGAGTCCGTGAATAATACTGGTGGTGGTGAAATTAATCGTCAACGTGCCGGTCCCGTCCGGGTTGACGGTATACGAACCGGCGATCGTTCCGGCGCACACATTGGTCCCGTCACTGGCGGTTTCGGTTCCTCCGGTGACGTTGCCGGCACCATCGGCGACCAGCGTTCCGGTCGCGTCGATGGTCCCGTGAATTGTGGTGGCATAGGTGCCGCGGACGTTCTTGAGCGAGAATCCCGAATGAGCTACGCCTGAACCGGCGCATAGTGCAACTACTGCCGCCACCAAGGCTATCAGAATTGTCTTCTTCACGACTGGACCTCCCATTGGCGCGAAAGCACGCAGCGCCGCCGTGGAGACTACTTTTAGTAAGTGTTATTGTCAATGCGTTGTCCACCTATAAGGCTCGGAATATATCGCTATAGAATACTTAAGAACTGTGACAGTCTCTCGCTCCGTTTGAGGCCCCCGCATTATCTTCTTGGCGTCGATCAGCGCAGCGAGTCGCGGCGACCGGGGTCGAACTGCCGGGGCAAGTGCGCCGTATGGAAAAATTATATAGGTGGCGAGATTGTCCGACCGTCAGCTATGACTTGCTCTCCGAGCGTTCGATCGAAAAGGTGCAGATTTACTGGATTTTAGCCGCGAACTGGGTTCAGACTTAAGCGAGGACAGCATTGGCAAACAGTTTGCTCTACTCCGCGACGGCCTCCTCAACTTCTCATCAGATACCGTTGGGCGGGAAAGAGAAGGAGACAGCGTGGGATACTTGTTGCTTTTGATCGTGGCGAGTTTACTCGCGGGGTGCTCTTCCGCAAACAATGTCGAGCAGCGGCCGTTTTTCCAGCAGGAATACGACCTTGAAACCCACGGCCGCAAGACCTGGCTGGACCGTCTGGTCGAACTCGACCCCGGCGGCTTCCACGTGGATGTGAAGCCCGAGTTCAGGCGTGATCCGCCGGCGCGCATCGCGGTCCTGCCCTTTACCGACGACGGCAGCGCCAACTTCGTAGTGGACAAAATACCGTTGACCTATCGCAACCAAAAGCAGCGTTACAACTGGTCATGGACCGACGCGCAACGGCTGCGGCGAGCGATGCAGGGCTATATGTCGGAGCGCGAATTTCAGATTGCCAATCTTTACGGCGTCGACGCCGTCCTTCAGGACCGCGCAATAGGCGATATGGCGCAACTGCAAAAGGTGCCGGCCCAAGACCTCGGCCAATGGCTTGATGTTGACGCGGTTATGTACGGCGAGTTGATGCATTACGATGCCTACTATCTGGGCCTCGTCGCGGCGTGGCAGGTGGGAATCCACGTCAAGTTGGTCTCGACCCACACTGGCGATACGCTGATTGAAGCCAGGGGCAGCCGCTGGGACGACAATGTGCTGCCCGCCTCACCCCCAAAGACATCTTGATCAACTCTGCCGAAAACATCCTGCAACTGCGCGATATCAACCTGGCCCGCGCCGAGGAGGAGGCCTGCCGCGAGGTGGTCAAGCGCATCCCACAGTCCGAGCAGTTGATAACCGAGATGGCGGCGCATGCGCGCGAACATGAGATCCGCGTCGAGGTACGCCGTCAGATGCTGCAATCCTACGTCCGCAAAACATCGGTGCAGGCTCCCCAGTCGTATCCGGTGGTGTTGGACCGTTAGAAGAGAAAAGTGAGAGATGAGGAGTGAGAAGTGAGAGGAAGAAGGAAGTAAATCAGCCGGTCATCTGCGTCTGCCTTTTGTTTCCGCACGTTTAAATACCGCTTGCTCTCGCACTTTCCGTAGCGCCGGCCTCGTGCCGGCAACCTTTTTGACTCGGGACATCATTGGCGCCTGTCACAATCCGGGGTGCGCCGGCCCCTGATTTGCGCTGAAAAAAACCGGCACGGAGGCCGGCGCTACAAAAGAAAACGGGCCCCCGCGGTCTCCTCTTCCTCTCACTTCTCGCCTTTGGCGCTTGACGCTTGCGGCGAAATAGGCCAGCCTGAGCGGATTCTAACTTATAGCGGAGGTTGACTTTCAAATGAGGGTAACGCGGTATTTGGGCGCCTGTGGAGCTGTGGCGGTGGTTATCTGCCTGCTCGGCGCGATTGCGGCGGCGCAGGAAGGTGCGCCGACTCAGAAGCAGTTGGATATCGCCGCGTTGCGCGCCCAGCGCAAGGCTGTGGTGGGCGCGAACATGAAACTTACGCCGGGTCAGGCCAAGGCGTTCTGGCCGCTTTACAAGCAGTATGAAGACGCGATGGACCAGGTCGACAAACGCCATGCGCGCGAAATCAAGGAATACGCCAAAAATTACCAAAACCTCACCGACGATCAGGCCAATCGCAAACTGGACGAGGTGATGGAGATCGCGCAGGCTCGGGTGGACGTGCAGAAGCAGTATATTCCCAGGTTCCGCGCCGCGCTGCCCGGAATCACCGTGACCCGGTTCTTCCAGGTCGACAACAAGCTTCATGCGCTGGTGCAGTGCGAGATCGCGCAACTTGTGCCGTTGGCCAGCACTCCCAGCCAGTAAAAAACGATCCCAGTGGACAGGCTTCCAGCCTGTGATTCGGTCTGATAATCCGGCTTTTAGGAAATGTTGGAAATGATCCCAAAAAAGGGCATCAGAGGCTGGAAGCCTGTCCCACTGGGAAAACATCCGGATAAGAGTTTGGCAGCCTGAGCGCGTATCAGCAGGCCTGGCGCACTCGTTGCCTGGCCCACTCCCACCGGCGGGCACGGCGCCCGCTCTACTGTTCCCGCGCGAAGCGGCCGGCGGCGGCGCCTGCGATACGGCCATAGACCGAGCCCGACATCAGGCCGGTGCCGCCCGGATAGTTGAAATAGAAAATTCCCCCGACCAGTTCTCCCGCGGCGTGCAAGCCCCTGATCGGCAGGCCGTCGGTGTTGATTACGCGGGCGTCGCCGTCGATGCGCAGGCCGCCGAAGGTAAAGGTGATGCCGCAGGTGACCGCGTAGGCCTCAAAGGGCGGGGTATCGATGGTATTGGCCCAGTTGCTTTTGTCGACCGCCAGCCCGCGCGTGCGCCGGCCGTCCTTGACATTGGGATTGAAGGGCTGCTCCAGCATGACGGCGGCATTGTAAGCGCCCACCTCTTCCAGGAATCCCGCAGGGTCAACGTCTTCGAGCTTGCCGGCCAGTTCTTCCACGGTGCCGGCGCTGACTTTGGTTACGCGCTTGATGCGGTATTCATCGCGCAGCAGATGGGCCACTTTGCGGTCGAATATCTGCCAGGCGAACTGTCCGGGCTGCTCCAGAATGGCGCGTCCATATTTGGCGTAAGTGTAGTTGCGGAAGTCCGCGCCCTCATCGACAAAGCGCCGGCCCCGCGCGTTGATCATTATTCCGAACGGGTAGCTGTGCTTTTGAAAGCCGTCGCCGACTGCCAGGTCGCCGAACTCGGGGGCATTGCGGTCCCATCCGACGGCGTGACATCCCGACCAGTTGCCGTAGGGCATCGCGCCGATCTCCAGCGCCATGCGAATACCGTCGCCGGTGTTGAACCGGGTGCCGCGGACCTTGGCCAGGTCCCATCCGGGGCCGAGGTAGCGGGCTCGCGCTTCGGCGTTGGCCTCGAACCCGCCGCAGGCCAGCACCACCGCTCGGGTGCTGACGGCAGCCGTTTTGCCACCGGTGGCGATCATCGCGCCGCGAATTCCATTGTCGTCGTGGATAAGGCTGCGGACGCGGCTGGCGTACCGCACCTCGATTCCATTGCGCGCGGCAGCTCCATAGAGCCCATCGACCAGTCCCGGTCCGCCACCCCACGCCTCGACGGTGAGGCCACCCCAGAACTTGAAGCGCCCTTCGACTTTGAACGCCTGCCGACCGTAAATTGGCGCGAAGCGGATTCCCTTGCCGCGCATCCACATCATGGTATCGAAACTGCGGCTGACCAGGGTCTCGGCGAGTTCGGGGCTGGTGCGATACTGGGTCACGCGGCAGAGGTCGTCGTAGAACTGGTCGGCGGTGTAGGCGCCGAAATCGGTGATGGCCTTGTCCTCCGGGGTCAGGTCGGGCATCAGGCGCACGAGGTCATCGACGCCGCCGTACGCCACCCGCATCGCGCCGGCGCTAAAACGGCTGTTGCCGCCGCGCTCGGCCTCGGGCGCGCATTCGAGCACCAGCGTGCGTGCGCCGCTTTCGCGCGCGGATAGCGCTGCGCATAAAGCCGCGTTGCCGCCGCCAACAATGATCACGTCGTACTCAGGGGCCATCGATTCGAACTCCCGCGCCGATGCCGCCATGAACAGCGCAAGCCACGGCGGCCACGGTTAGATGCCAAGATAATTTATGACGCGGGACGGAAGGAAGAGCGCGCCGCGCGTGCCGTTATTGCGGGCACGCGCGGCAAATTTGAGTGGGATTTTCCGGCGCGCTATACACCCTGGCTCGGGCTGAACAGGTTCAGCACCACCACGCCGGTATTAGCTGAATTGCCGCTCCCAGCGCTGCTCGCCAAGGCGGCGTTTTGTACGACTACCCGGTCGGCCGGGATGCCGCGTTGCTCGAGGTAATGCGCAACGGCCTGGGTCTGACGGCGCTGCGCGGGACGATTATCCTGGCCGCTTACATTGACAACGGTTGCCGGGTGTTCGCGCAGCAGCTTGACGGCATAATCCAGTACCGGCCGTGATTTCGGAGCGACGGCCAGTCGCGGTCCGCTGACAGTTACGTCGTGAAGGATCAAACGCGTTGAAGTGATCACGTCAGGAGCGGAATCCTGTGCCGGCGGCGAAGCTCCCAATACCTGCAACTGTTGGGCATGAGCGGGAGCGGTGCCGGCGAAAAAGGCTGCACAGGTACCCGCGGCCAGCATCACTACCGCGTTTCGAATTTTGGACTTGAAAGACATCTGGACCTCCTGACGCCCATGGGACGAAGGGCCCGAGCGAGACGTTTACCTTGCGCTCTACAGCGCACCGTTGCGACCCAAAATTACCAAGACGACACGGAGCAAGCTCCGTGCCGAGGATGCGCTTTGCGTAAAAGGCTTGATTTTGCTTGATCTAACGTCCAGACATCAGCCCTTTTCAGGCACTACCAACCGAGTTCGTCCATGCAGAATTTGCAATTACAGCGCCAGAAGAGAAAATGAGAAGCGAGAACAGAAAAAATGAGAAATGAGAAAGGCGCCACAATGAATTCAAATTTCCCTTTTCCTCCTCTACCTCTATTTTCCCTTTCTCGTTTCTCATTTCTCGCCCCTTACCATCGCCATCTTCAATTTCCACCATCCGGACCTCGCGCGGTGAGCGCGCGTTTGAGAGCTGTTGGGAAACCGATTGGTTTGATACCAGCCTCGGCGCACAAATCGGGACCGTCAGCGATCGCGTCCTGATGTAGACTCTCCACCAAAGCGCGCGCCACCGGCAGCGGCACGTCGGTAATGAAACGCAGCCAATGCGAGGACAGGGAAGGGCTGAATATCGGAACGGGAATGATCAGGCGGCGCAAACCAAGTTCATCGGCCGCCGCCTGCATCATCGCGCTATAGCTCACCACATCGGGACCAGCCAGATCGACTTCGCGGCCGGCGGGCAGCATACGGGCGCGCGTCAGCGCCTCAATCGCGTCGCCGGCGTCGATCGGCTGGCATCGGCTGGACACCCACCGGGGTGTGATCATGATCGGCAGATGCATAACGAGGCTGCGCATAATGTCAAAGGCCGCGCTGCCGCGTCCGATGATGATCCCGGCCCGCACGACCATCGCGCCGCACTCGCCCATCAGGATTTCGCCCACCTCGCGGCGGCTTTGCAATTGGGGCGACAGGTGCGCGGCGCCGCGCGGGTAAAGCCCGCCCAGGTAAATCACCTTGCCGACGTGTGCGCGCTGCGCCGCGGCCGCAAACCGCCGGGCGTATTGGCGGTCCAATGCGGCAAAATCCGGTCCCTCAGCCATCGCATGAACCAGGTAGTAAACGACCTGGCTGCCCTGCAGCGCGGCACCGTCGATCACGGCGGGATCGGCCAGGTCGAATTGGACCACAACCTCGTTTGCGATCGGCGTGGCCGGCTGGCGCATCAGGGCGCGCACGGAAACATCCTCGGCGGCCAAGCGTTGCACCAAACGGCGGCCGATAAAGCCGCCCGCGCCGGCTACCGCGATGAGTGGGGTTTCACTCTGCGCAGGGCTTTTCGTTCGCACTCGACGCTTGGGATTAACGGTGCGTATGACCTTCTCCCTCACCCTCTCCTAGGATAAGGAGAGGGGAAAGAAATGCTGCTCGAATAACGCGACCGAGGTCGTGCTCATCAACCAAAATGTGGAAACTTCAGGGACCGGCTGGAGCTCACCTGTCCACGGAGCCAGTTCAGTTTGCGGTCTGGCCGCCGTCGATCGCGAATATTCCACCGTTGGCGTATGACGCTTCGTCGCTGGCCAGGAACAGGGCCACTTTGGCGATTTCCTCGGGAGCGCCCGGCCGCCCGATGGGGGTATTTGCGCCCATCGAATTGACCGTGACTTCCTTCTTTTTCTGATACGCCGCGATTCGCTCGAGCAGCGGCGTCGCAATCGGGCCGGGGCAGATCGCATTGACTCTGATGTTGCGCCGTCCATACTCCAGCGCCGCGGTCTTGGTCAGTCCGATTACGCCATGTTTGGCGGCCGCATACGCGCATCCGCCTTTGACGCCGGCCAGACCCGCGGTTGAGGATGTATTGATGATCGAACCGCCGCCGGCGTTGATCATGTGCGGGATGGCGTACTTCATTCCCAGCCACACACCGCGCAAATTGATCCCTATCACTTTTTCGAAACCCTCGAGGGAAAAGCGCGCGGTCAGGTTGGCCTCGCCCTCGATTCCCGCGTTGTTGTACAGCACGTTGAGCTTGCCGAAGCGTTTGACGGTCTCCTCGACCATCTTTTCCGCCTCGGCAGGATTGGAGACATCGGCGCGGATGCCGAACGCTTTACCACCGCGGCTGGTAATCTCTTTGGCTACTTCGAGCGCCGCAGCTTCGTCGATGTCCGCTACCGCGACGGCGGCGCCCTCGGTGGCGAACAGCAGCGCCGCCGCCTTGCCCATGCCCGAACCAGCTCCAGTAATCAGTGCAACTTTGTCAGTCAGTCTCATCTCTGGACCCTCCGCGGGCGGTTCACGAACCGCCCCTACTCATTTTTTCGAATTGATTCTACGTGCTAAATGGCGGTGAAGCCGCCGTCCACCGGCAGCGGGATACCAGTCACGAACGAGGCGGCGTCGGAGCACAGCCAGGCAACCGCTTCGCCGATTTCTTCGGGGCGTCCCAGGCGTCCCATCGGATGAATTTTTTCGAAAGTCGCGCGCATCTTCGGGCGCTTCGACATTCCCGCCTCGACCATTGGGGTCTGCGTCACGCCTGGGCAGACGGCGTTGACCCGAATGGGGACCTTCGCGTATTCGATGGCCGCCGTGCGGGTGAGTCCAAGCACGCCATGCTTGGCGGCGCTGTAGGCGATTCCCAGGGGATTGGCGCCCAACCCCGCGATCGATGCAGTGTTAACGATCGCGCCGCTCTTCTGCTTGAGCATCTGCCCGATTTCATACTTCATGCAAAGCCACACGGCCTTGAGGTCGATGCCGACCACGAAGTCCCAGCATTCCTCGGTGCTGTCGGCGGTGCGGGCCAGATCCCCGGCTACGCCGGCGTTGTTGAAGCCACAATCCAGCCGGCCGAAATGCTTTACCGTCTGCTGGACCATATCTTCCACGGCGGCGGGCTTAAGCACGTCGCATTGGAAGCTGATCGCCTGGCCGCCGGCCTTTTCCACCATCGCCACAGTTTCCTCGAGGCCTTTGCGGTTTAAATCTGCGAGCGCCATCTTCGCTCCCTCGCGCGCGAAAATCAGCGCGGTGGCCCGCCCGATGCCCGACCCGCCGCCTGTGATGAGAGCCACTTTGTCCTTAAGTAGAGCCATCGACCAAATCTCCTGTCCAATTGCCCGGAACGCCATCTTTAAATTGGGCGCCAGTTTGAATACGCTTCCGGGCCGAGACAAGCACACACAACGCCCGCTCACAAGCGCAAGCGGCGAACTAACGGATAAATGTCAGGGCGGAAAGGATAGTGATGTCAGGCGGGCGGAACGGGCTTGTCCGGCGCTAGCTTGGGGGCGGCAGCACACCCTGCCATCACCTGGGCAATCACGCTTTCGACGAAGGCTTCATCCAACGGGGCCTTTAACAGGAGTGTGCGATACCAGATCGCACCGTGGACCATGTCCATGATCACGTCGAGATCAAGCGCGGGGCGCAGTTCGCCGCGCGCGACTGCGCGGTCAAGGATAGTATTCAACACCTTCCTGCGCTGCATCAGCAGACGTTCTTTAAAGGCCACGGCCAGTTCCGCGTTGCATTGCGCTTCGGCCAATAGCCCCGCAATCGCGGGCCGGGAAAGCTGGTTGGTGAAGAAGCCGCAGATGTGGTTGAGGTAGTCGCGGAAGTCCTCGATGAAGGAGCCCTTGTCGGGCAACGGGACCTCGCGGGCCACCACCGCCGCGCAGGCTTCCATTAGCACGGCTGCTTTGGAGGTCCACCATCTGTAAATGGTCTGCTTGCCGACACCGGCGCGGGCCGCGATCGCCTCAATACAGACGTCGGAGTAGGGGCGTTCGTGAATTAGTTCGGCGGCAGCGTTGAGAATAGCTTCATGGGCCCGTTTACTGCGCCGAGGGCTCGGCGAGTTGCCCAGCTCTGTTCCGGCCTCGGGCGGCCGGTTTGTAAGGTGACGCTCCGTCACTGCCATCGTGACCAAATCTTAACACACATATTAGAAACGCGCCCGTACTTAAGATGTGTGTGAGTACGTAACATGAACGCAACGATTCGTCTAGTGTCGGTCTACTTTTGGGCGAACCGCCGCAATCTGACCTGAAAGTCTCTACTCCAGGGGCTAAACGATCTGCAAATAAATTTGGGCGAGACGAGACGAACCGTCTTGACTGGACGAGACGGAGTGTCTAGTTTAATGGGTGTAATGGAAACACGGAGGATAGAGGAAAGGCGGCCAGGTCGGGGTGGACGGCCGGCAAATTGGGGAAGGGAGATAAGTACGGTGTCTTCAGTGGCGCTTGCTCAAAAATCATTTTTTGTGGGACCCGTGGCGGACCCGAAACCCCGCTCCTACGACGAGATTCCGGCCGTTATCCGGGCGGAACTCAATGCCGACAGCGACCGCGACATTATGGTCAGGATGCAGCATCTGGCGCGCAAGAAACGGATGCAGCAACCGGACATCACCGAGGAGGAGATGGCCGACTATCTGGCGCTGGCCGAAAATTGCGAGAATTTCGAGCAATGGTTGAGGTTCAGACGCGGGGCGGCGGAGTCAGGCCCCTCGGGCAGGGCGATCGCATGGGTGCTGGGCACCTTGGCGATTGTAGGTGTGCTGACCGCGGGGCTAATCGCCGCGATCGCGATTTCAGTTTCAGGGCTGTAACAGGCTGAGAGAAAAAATTTAACGGACGGCTCAGCCAAACTGAGCCGGGCCAAGGAGACAAGTTATGTTGATGTTATCGATCGTCGGGTTGATTATACTCGCGACCATTCTAATGGCGGTAGACTGGTACGTTTGGGGTCCGCGTTACCGGGCTTCAGGCGCTGACTACCAGGCTCCCCGTCAGGTCAACGAGGGCAACTACCGTATCCAGCTGCGCAGCGCCGCCTAACGGGCGGAAAAAGGCGGGATTGGTTTTTCGCTGACTGAAATAAAGACAGGCTGTCCAGCCTGACCTTTTACGAACGACCGGTTGGAAGCCGGTCCCACCACTCAAGGGCGCGCCGCAAGGCGCGCCCTTATATTTTTCGACGTTACTGCTTCAGAATCTTGTCGATCTGCGTCAGGTCTTCTGGAGTCAGCTTCCAATCCGCTGCCTTGGCGTTGTCGGCGACCTGCTCAGGCCTGGTGGCGCCGGCGATTACGCTCGACACACAGGGGTTGGCGGCCAGCCAACTCATCGCCAGTTCCAGCATGCTATGGCCGCGGCTGCGCGCGAACTCGTCCATCTTTTCAATCGCATTCCAGTTCGCCTCGGTTCCATAGCGGTCGGCGAGCTGCTTCATCGCGCCGAAGCGGGTGTCCTTGGGGGGTTCGACACCGCGCTTGTATTTGCCCGTCAGCAGGCCGCTGGCCAGCGGGAAGAAGGGCAGTATTCCAACTCCGAACTGGCGGCAGGCGGGAGCCAACTCCTTCTCCACGGAGCGATCGAGCAGGCTGTATTCGTTTTGGGCCGAGACATAGGAGGCGAGGTTCCGGGCATCGGAATTCCACAACGATTCCACCAGCTGCCAGGCGGCGAAATTGGAACATCCGAGGTAGCGAACCCTTCCGGTCCTGACCAGGTCCGTGAGCGCTTCCAGGGTCTCCTCCTGAGGCGTATCCGAGTCAGGCTGATGGATCTGGTAGAGGTCGATGTAATCGGTATTGAGACGTTTCAGGCTACCCTCGACCGAGGCGAAAATGTACCGGCGTGAGCCGCCGCGCAGATACGGACCTTTGCCAAACGGCATCCCGAACTTGGTGGCCACGATCGCATTGTGGCGCTGATCGCCCAGTGCCTTGCCCAGCATTTCCTCGGATGCGCCACGGCCGCCGTAAATGTCGGCGGTGTCGAACAGCGTGATACCTTCATCAAGAGCGCGCGCGACCACGGCGCGCGCCGCCTCGAGGTCGATCCGCATCCCAAAGTTGTTGCATCCCAGCCCTACCGTTGAGACCTTCAGACCCGATTTGCCCAGATTACGATATTCCACTTCTGCCTCGTGCCTTGTCTTTTTGCGCTGCGCCGCTGGTGACGCCCGAAAGGCTGCGTGAGCGGCTCCATGCGGGCGCTGCGATGATGATGGGCCGAAACGGACCCTTTCTTTCAAATACTTGATGGCGACGGCGCCTGCAACCATCCGCCTTCTCGAAGTCCGCGCGGTGGCTGCTTTTATTACGAGTCAGGTTCGACTTGGTGTTAACATCGGTAAAAGAGGTGGAAGTGATGAAATGCCGTCATAAGCTATGCACCTGCCAGACCGAATTGGGACAGCAGTTCTGCTCCCCGGAGTGTCAATCCGACCTGGCCGATGAGGGGGCGACAGATTGTCATTGCGGGCATGAAGAATGTCGCGCAACCACCGCCTCCGATCGCGATAGCGACCGCTGACTGAACTCCCGCGCTCTTCTTATCCGGAGGGAAGGGGAGCGACGCGACGGGAGGGCTGCGATTACAAGTGCCCTGCTACAGGTTCTCGGCGGGGCCCTGGGGTCCGGCTTGGGTGGGCGGCTTGGGTGCGAATTGGACGGTGGGCCAGCGCGCAGACAGTCCGTGCCGACCGATTAGCCGGGCGACGCGCTGCGGCTCGCCCAAATCGGTCCATTCGACGCCCTTGATTTCAAGAACGGCCAGGTTGAAGGGGCACTTGGCCAGCACCTCGTCGGAGAAATTGGACGGCCGGGTACGTTCGTAGAGGCGCCGGACCCGGACCGCTTCCGAGGGCGCGCCCAGTTCCGGCTCGACCGCCCGGAAGGCGTCATGCAGTTCGGGCATAGCGATCAGAAAAAGACCCAGAAAAGTGGACAGACGCGCGACGATAACAAACCTGTTGAGCAGGCAGCCCGCCCAGATCAGCCGCTGCGCCACCGCCGCCGTTGGCTTTTCCCAAAAACGGCGCACCTGTCTGACCGGTTCGCACTCGTTGGCCAGGAATTGGCCAGGCTCGATCCATCCGTAAAGCGGGTCAGGTTCGTCAGGTTCGACGCCCAGCAGGATGGTCTCTTCGGGGCGGGCGTCGACGGCCCGGAAGGCCGCCTCCACGTGGCGCATGAACTCGTGGTCGTTACCGACGAAGTGGTCGGAAGGAAACATCGCGACCGAGCAGTCAGGCGCGATCTTTTTCAGCCGCATCAGGGCATAGAGGATCGCCGGAGCGGTGCCGCGATTGGAGGGCTGCACCGCTACGTGCTCCTCACTCATGCCTTCCAGCAAGGGCAGATAAAAGCGGGTATGGGTCGCCGTCAAGACGGTCAGAGTGCGGGCGGGCTCGACCAGCAACGCGGCCCGTCGGCGCGTATGTTCCAGCAACGTCTGTCCGCCCCAAAATCGGCAGAACTGTTTGGGTATCTCCTCCCCGAACATCTCACGGGTCAGCGCGCACAGCCGCGTGCCGTCACCGCCGGCCAGAATTACTGCGGCGCGTTCAGACTGATATGATGTCGCCATCGCAAATCTCCCCACTCCCAAGTCGGATCCGGGTTGGGTGGGCAACGGGTCCGACGCACAGCAGAGCTGCGGCTCGCCAGCGAGCCGGCAAAAAGGTTGATCGGATTTCACGCCTGAGGAATTAGCGAAACCTGGTCATGGTTCGCCTGGCAGGCTGTTGAAAAAGGAGATTCAAGCCTGCTCCCTCTCTCTTATCTCTCCCAAAGGGAGAGAAGGTGAAGGAAGGCAGCCAGTTTTTATGCAGGGTGTTAAAAGCGATTATCATAAGAACCCCGTCTATATTGCTTTTTCAACACCCTGCTAGGCGGTCCTCTGCAAAAGCGACTTCATGTCCTCGGCGTGTTCCTCTTCGACCTTGAGGATCTCTTCGATCATCCGCCGGGTGGTAGGATCCTTATCGCCGAGCCAGCGAACGATTTCGGAGTAGGTCTCGATCGCGATGCGCTCGGCAAACAGGTCTTCCTTGATCATTCCGGCCAAGTCGTGGCTCTCGGCGTATTCCGAATGGCTGCGGGTAGCGAGTCCTTCGGGATTGAAGTTGGGTTCGCCGTTAAGCTGAGTGATACGCGTCGCTACCCAGTCGGCATGTTCCTGTTCCTGGTTCGCGTGCTGGAGAAACTCCTCTTTGACCGCCTCGGAATTGATTCCGAAAGCCATGTAATAGTGGCGGCGATAGCGCAGCACGCAGACCAATTCGGTGGCGAGAACATCATTGAGAACCTGGATCACTGCCTTCCGATCGGCTTGGTAGTTATCGGTCACCGCCCCTTGTTCCATGTCTTTGCGCGCCCGCTGTTTAATGGCCTTCAGATCTGCCGTGAACTGGTTCATATGATGTGCTCCTCCGTGCTCAGACAGTTGCAACTGCTGCGCCGAAGAATTGAGGGTTGGGGTTGCTGAAAAAGTCCCGTAAATCCGGGTGATTTCAGCATCCCATATTACGCGCTGCTGATACAGTGAAAATTTTACTTACTGGGAGCGGACTGCACAGGAAGGCAAGCGCGCTATTCCGGGCGTGATCCGGAACTGAAGGATGAAGGGGCGGGCTCGGTGCGCCCGACCATAGCGCCAATCGCCGCGCTTAGCTCGCTGCCGTCGATTGGCTTGGCGAGATGCAACTGAAAACCCGCAAGCAAGGTACGACGGCGGTCTTCGGGCCGCGATAATGCGGTGAGCGCAATGGCGGGAAGCGCCTGGTGGGTGTAGCCGCGCAGACGGACCTCGCGGATCAGGTCATAACCGTCGCGCTCCGGCATTCCGATATCGCTGACCAGTACTTGGGGAGCGAACTCATCGAGCTTCGCCAAGGCATCGTCGGCGGAAATCGCGCAGGCTACATCGGCACCGGCCTCCTCAAGTATTCTGGTCATTACCTCACAAGCATCGGCATCGTCATCGACAATCAGGACCCGAACCCCCTGTAGCGCCTCGTAGTGTGCACTGGAGATCCCGGAGGGCGCGCGCGAACCTGAAGTGTCGGGCAATCCGCTTTCGGCAGCGACGAAAACAGGGAGTTTAACGACAAACGTGGCGCCGTGTCCGTCGCCCTTGCTCATCGCGGCGACGGTACCGCCGTGCAACTCGGTCAGATGCTTGACGATTGCGAGACCAAGTCCCAGGCCTGCATAAGCACGGTTCCCGGCGGAGTCGCCCTGGCGGAATCGCTCGAACAGGTGAGGCAGCAGTTCCGGCTTGATACCCTGGCCATTATCGGTCACGGTGATCACGGCGTGAGAATCAATGCGTTCCAATTTGACTAGGATGCGGCCGCGCATCGGAGTGAATTTGATCGCATTGCTGACCAGGTTTCCCACCACCTGCTGCAGGCGAGACGGATCTACCGAAACCGGGCTGGCCGCGGGATCCAGTGACGTCTCCACCTGTATTTCCTTCGCCGCGGCCGCGGGCGAGAGCGCTTCAAGCGATGATTTAATCAAGGTGGCGAGGTCGGTCGGCTGAAGGTCGAGGCGCAGTTTGCCCGAGGTGATGCGTGACACGTCGAGCAGGTCGGAAATGAGTTGGGTCTGGACCATGGTGTTGCGCTCGATCGCGTCGAGACCACGGATTAACTGCCCTTTGTCATCCAGATGCTGCTGGACGACCTTGGTCCATAGCAGGATCGAATTGAGCGGGGTGCGCAGCTCATGGGAAACATTGCCAAGGAACTCGTCCTTTAACCGATTGGCGCGTTCGGCTTCCGCCCGCGCGGCACGTTCGCTGGCAAGCAGTTCCTCACGCTTTTCTTCAAGTTCGACGCGCTCCGAAATGTCGGTGACAACTACCACCGAAGGATCCGAGTGAGAGGAGACGTACCACTCCAAATGAACCTCGGAGCCGTCCGAACGCATCAGTGGAAAGCTCCCGCTCCAGGCTTCGCGCTGCCGGAGATGGATGGCTATTTCCTGGGCTTTATCGTGATTTTTGGGCGCGATAAAGGCGGACAGAGGTTTGCCGACCAGTTCCTCCCGGGTTCGTGCCAGCATCCGGCACAGCGCCGGGTTAACTTCGACAAAATTGAAGTTGTGGTCGAGGATTAGAATCCCGCTCAAAGCATTTTCGAACACCGCCTTGAACTTGCCTTCGCTCTCGCGCAGTTCCAGTTCAGCTTTGCGGGCGCGCAGGAACGCGTTGACCGTAGCGATCAGTACGGGAGGTTCCACGGGATGGGTAAGATAGCCGTCGCTGCCGGCGTCCAAACCCTGCGCCTTGTCGATATCTGTTACGAAAGTGGCCGAAACGTGGATGATTGGCAGGCGGGCGGTGCGGGGATCTTTGCGCAGCCGCTGGCATATTTCGAAACCGTGGATGTCGGGCAGATTCACGTCCAGCATCACGAGGTCGGTACCCTTGGCGACGAGGTCCAGCGCCTCTTGTCCGGTGGCCGCTTCGCTGACGTCGAAGTCGGCGGAGCGCAACACGCGCGCGGTTGAGTACAGGGTGGCCGGGTTGTCGTCAACCACCAGCACCCGCGCCGGCGCTTCACCGATCATCGCTGCGCTCCTTGGCGGTTTGGTCTGCCCCGGCCTGAGGCTGGGTTTCAATTGTCAATTGGTTTGGAATAGTGACCGAAAAAGTCGAGCCACGGCCTGACTCGCTTTGTACCTCCACCCTGCCGCCCAGCAGCTCAGCCAACCTTTTACTCAGCGACAATCCCAGGCCGGTCCCGCGCCAGCGCTTTTGCACGGGAGAATCCAACTGGACGAAGTCCTGAAATAGGGCGCCCAGATGCTCGCGCGCGATGCCGATCCCGGTATCGGCAACCGCGAAGGTTACCCAGCCGCTCGATTCGCAACGAGCCGTTACCCTGACCTCGCCTTTGGGGGTAAATTTGAGACCATTGGAGATGAAGTTGCGCAATATCTGGGACAACCTCTTGTCATCGGAATAAAGCCGCGGGAGATTGACCGGCTCTTCAAAGATGAGCGAGACCGTGTTGTTGGTGGGCGATCGGCTTGAACATGCCCCGCAACGCCGCAAACAGATCGACCAGGTCGAACCATCCGGGCGAGATGGAGATTCGTCCGGCCTCGATTTTCGCCAGGTCGAGCAGGTCATCGACCATTTCGCTCAGTTCGAGCGCGGAACTCTGAACGAAATGGAGCTGCTTTTCCTGCTCCGGCGTCAATGGACCATCCATCCGGTCCAGCAGCAGGCGGGTCATGCTGCGGATCGCTCCCAGCGGGGTGCGGAATTCGTGACTCATGTAGGAAAGGAAGCGGCTCTTTAGATCCGACACTTCGCGCAGAGCCATCGCTTTGTCGTCCAATTCGGCGTAAAGCGCCACCACGCCGCGGTTAGTCTCATCAAGCTCGATCCGTAGTTCGTCGACTTCGGCGGTGCGGCGCTCCAGTTCGGCCCTGAGCGCGTCGCGTTCCTCACGCAAGCGCAGCATCTCTTGCGTGATCGGCTCCATATCCTTGGTCCGGAGGACGGTCGTCATTTCAACCTCGCGACCAAAACTGTGGCGTCGTCACGTCCACGCTTGAAGTCACGGTACAGAGCTGCGGCAATCAGCGCCGGGACGCGATGGGACAGGCCAGGATAATCGGCCAGTTTCCATCGCGACGTCAGGCCATCAGAATGCATCAACAGTAGATCACCCTCAAGTAAATCATATTGAAATTGCTGTAGTTTGGCCACTTGAAGCCCAGCAGTTCCGTTATGCGAGGTAAGTGACCTGCTCGATTGCGTGTCGCACCCCACCAGGCTGGCGGATATATTGCCGACTCCGGCGAATAACAGGGTGCGGCTTTTTAGGTCAACGCGCGCGCAAGCCAACGCCGCCCCGCGCGTCGCGTGCAGTGCTTTGTGAGCCCTGTCCAGATAGATCTCGGGGGTGGAAAATGGCGCTTGCTCAAAAACGCGGATAGCCTCGTTGGCGGCCTTCGCCGCCAGCGGACCGTGTCCGAGGCCGGTCGGCCACGACCGCCGATATGTAAGTCTCCGATCGCATTATCCGCCAGCCGTCGCCGCACTCGGTCTCGCCGGTCACGGGCACGCTGATGGCACACCAGGGAGGCGCTTGAGCGTCAGGCCGCGGGCCACGCTCGCCGGCCTCAACCCAGGAATATATCGCTGTTCCATGCGCAGGCGCCGAATAAACGTCCATCTGGGTTGACAAACGATGGACCGCGCCAAGACCATCGCCGCGGGTCCCTCCCGTGGAATAACCGTCACCCATGCAACGGGCAACGTCGGCCATCCCGGGACCGCGGTCTATCGCGATCAGCTCGATCCCTTTTCCCAACTGATCATCGAGCCCGCGGATCAGCATTTCGCCGTTCGCGGCATGGAGAACCACATTAGTTGCGAGCTCGCTCGCAACGATCGCCGCGCGCCCGGCATCCGAATCGTCAAGCCCTGCGGACTGCGCCGCGCGCGTGGCGATCCGGCGGGCTTCACCGATCCGGCTGCTGTCGGAAAGGGGAATCGCGTATTGTTGCGTCACCCGGTGATCCTCTCAGTTATTTCCACCTGGTGATAGTCACACGGGTGCCGGCGCCAGGCCGCGAATCAATCTCGAACTCATTAACCAGGCGTTTGGCGCCCGACAGACCGAGTCCGAGACCCTTGCCGCTGGTCCATCCGTCTTTCATGGCCTGGTCGATGTTCGCAATTCCCGGGCCCTGGTCGGAGAAGGTGAGCCGCAGTCCATGCTTGACTCCCTCCAATATATGCTCCCAGGTTAAGATACCCTCTCCACCATAAATTACCGCGTTGCGTGCCAGTTCGCTGGCCGCGGTAACTATCTTGGTCTGGTCGACCAGGCTAAATCCCATTTCCTGCGCAATTTTGCGCACTGTTTGGCGAGCTAAAACTATATCCTGGCTCGAGCGCAAAGGCAGCGATTCACTCTTGATCGCCGGCATCGGTGCTTCCCTCGGATGCGGCCGCCACCAGCTCCATCCCACGCTCGACGTTCAGTGCGGTCTTTACCCCGGCCAGTGACAGTCCCAGTTCGACCAGCGTGATCGCAACCGCCGGCTGCATACCGACCAGAACGGTATGCGCATCGAGTAATTTTGACATGACCGAGGTGTTGGCGATCATCCTGCCAATATAGGAATCCACCACTTCAAGGGCGGAAATATCAATCAGCACGCCGCGCGCTCCAGTGCGGGAGATTTTCTCCATCAGATCGTTCTGCAGCATCATCGCGACCTGGTCGTGCATATCGACCTGAATGGTTACCAGAAGGAATTTGCCCATCTGCAAAATTGGAATACGGTCCATGCCTGTGCGCCGTTCCTCAGGCCTTGACCGCCGTGATGGTCTGCCCGGACCGCTTCAGCGCCAACGCCAGAGCGTCAGCCAATGTAGCCCTGGTAATGACGCCTTCAAGGGTGATACCCAGGTGCACGATGGTCTGTGCGATCTGAGGCCGAATTCCGCTGATGATGCAGTCGGCCCCCATCAGGCGAATTGCCGTTACCGTCTTCAGCAGATGCTGCGCCACCAGCGTGTCCACGGTGGGCACGCCGGTGATGTCGATAATGGCGATTGAAGAGCCGGTCTCCACGATTCTTTGCAGCAGTGTCTCCATCACGGTTTGCGTGCGGGCGCTGTCCAGGGTGCCAATCATCGGCAGCGCCAGTACCCCGTCCCACAGCTTGACGACCGGCGTGGACAACTCCAGGAGTTCCTGCTGCTGGCGGCTGATGACCTCTTCCCGGGCCTGCTGGTAGGTGTTGAACGTATGCATGCCGAGGCTGTCGATTAACACGCTGGCATTCCAAATCTCGTCAGCCATGGCCTTTGGATTCTTGTCGAACTGCTGGCGTAAGTGCTGGAACAGGACTTGTTTGAGCGAAAAAATAAAAGTGGCAGTCTGTTCGGCCGAAAAGCCCTGCATCGCCCTGGATCGCGAAATTCCCGTCAGAAAGTCGCGCACCGGTTCCCACTGAAGGGAGTCTGCGCCCTCCACCTTTCCACTACTGGTGCTATCTGCCAGGACCCGCAAAAACTCGCCGGTTTGTTGTGAAAGTTCACTCTCGCTGATTCGGGTGTCAGTGCGCAGCCCGGCGGCGAGTTCGGCCATCCAATCGGTGTGCAACTGTTTTTGGTATTTCCGAATAATTTCAGGAAGATGCGACTGCACTATGTTCCCCGCTGTTATCTTCGTTCGGTCAGAAATTTAGCATCGGTCTCAAAAACTGTAAACGCAAAGGCATTCTCGTAGAGGGGATCGAGCGATGATAGGGTTGAGCCGTACGGAATTCCAGGAAGGACACCGAAATATGTCTGCACGCGATTTACGAGTGCATAAAAGTATGTTTTGAAGAATAATCTCTTTCATAAGTCGTTCATTGAGCTTAACTATATCTCATCTTTGCATCCTCATTTTTATTGAATGTATCGAACCTTTTGGTTCGGCGGCCCAGGCGGCACGGCGATAGCCCCGGACGCAAAACCAGAACGCCGCATTGCTCTACAATGCGATCGCCCGCTGTCAGGAGTGCAGGCAGGCAACGGCGCGCTACGCCGATCTCTCAGTTTCCAGAATAAGGAGTGGGGCATTGCGTTTGCGGCGGTTCCAGTTTGCCGGGGAGATAGCGGGGCCGGCAGTGAGTCCAAGCAGCTGTTGTTAACCGGGAATGCACCCGTGGATCGCGCATCCAATGCGCTGCCATTGCGTAGGAGCGTGGCGCGAACGCAACCGCCAGGGGGTTGAATCATCCTAGAGCGCGATCTATTATGACGATGTGTTCAATTTAAGCCGCGCGTCGCTTATAGGGCGCGGGATCAATTCCAACTTCTTAACATTCGTAGGGCGTTTGCGCCCAAGCCGAGCCCACTTGCCCCTACACCACCGGAGACCTTTTGTCCTTTTCCACTTTTGCTCTAATCCCTGAAGTCCTGCGCGCAGTCCGCGAACGCGGGTACGACGAAGCGACGGCGATCCAGGCCGAAGCTATTCCAGAAATAATGGCTGGGCGCGATGTGATGGCGACCGCGCAGACTGGCAGCGGCAAAACCGCCGCATTCCTCCTACCCATCATCGACCGGCTCCAGCGCGAGCGCGCTAACCGACTGAGTGTGATCATCCTTGCGCCAACGCGCGAACTGGCCGCCCAGATCGGGCGGGAATTCGAGCTGCTCGCACGCCATACGCTGCTCAGCGCGGCGGTGGTGGTGGGCGGCGAATCGATGGACCGCCAGTTGCAAAAGCTGCGCAAGGGCGCGCAGGTGCTGGTCGGATGCCCGGGCCGGCTGATCGACCATATCGAGCGCGGCACGGTCAAGCTGGACCACATCAAGATCGCCGTGATTGACGAAGCTGACCGGCTCCTGGACATGGGTTTTATGCCCCAGTTGCGGCGCATCATGCAGCGGGTGCCGCACCAGCGCCAGACCCTGATGTTTTCGGCCACGATGGCGTCGGCGGTGCAGCGCATCGCGCGCGAGTTTCTGACCGACCCGGCGCGGGTGGAGACCCAGGTAACCGAGATTTCCACCCCGCCCGAGACCATCCGCCAGGTGGTCTGTCCGGTGGCCACCGGCAACAAGGGCCAGATGCTGTTGGAGATTTTGCGACGGCCCGTGGTGACCAGCGCGATCGTCTTCACCCGCACCCGCAACTGCGCCGACCGCGTGGGCAGGCTCCTGGTGCGCCACGGGGTCAAGGCGATCGTGATCCACGGCGAACGGACCCAGGGTCAACGCAACGAGGCGTTGGCCGGCTTCCGCGCCGGCGCCTACCGCATATTGGTCGCGACCGACGTGGCCGCCCGCGGTCTGGACATCCCCGACGTGTCTCACGTCATCAACTACGACCTGCCCGAGGAGCCCGAAGGCTACGTCCATCGCATCGGCCGAACGGCCAGGATGGGCAAGTCCGGTCAGGCGGTGAGCCTGGTGACTCCCGAGGAGCGCGCTTTGCTGGGTCAGATCGAGCGCGCGCTAAAGATCACGCTGGAGCGTGAGAACGTCGAGGGGTTCGAGGCGCTGGAAATCATCGCGCCCAAGCCGGTCAAAGTATTCAGCTCCTCACGCATGCGCAACCGCCCGTCGCGCATGCGCAGTCCCGCATTCTGAGAGAAGTGAGGGGAGAGAAGTGAGGAGTGAGAAAGGGAAACGCACCACGTAGCTTGCTTCTTCTCTCACTCTTCACTTCTCCTCCCTCACTTTTCCCCTTACGCGGCGCGCGAGCCGATTAGCTCCACGAAATTACGCGCATAAAACCGATCCTTGGCGTCCTCGCCGGTGTCGGCCAGCGAGTTGGCAAAGCGCTTGAGCGGATCGCGTCCGCCTTCGGGATGGGGGAAGTCGGTGGAGAACAGGAACAGGTCGGCGCCGGCCTGTTCGATCATCCATCCCACCGGCTCGGGGGGCAGCGGCGTGAACTTGAGCTGGCGATGCACGTACTCCGAGGGCTTCAGCGGCAGATTGAGATAGGGCTCGAACCGCACGAAGGCGGCCTGCGCGATATCCAGCTTGTACAGCCACGGCACCACCCACATCGCGCCCTGTTCGACCACGCCGCCGCGCAGGCGCGGAAATTTCTCCAGCACGCCGTCGAGGATCATCGCGGAGAGAAACGCCTCGGCCGGGTAATGCATCACCATGTAATCTTTGGAACGGATTTCGTCGGGACCGCCCAACGGACCGGCTTCGATCTTCTTGCCGTTCTTCAAGAAGCCCTCGCGCAGGAACAAAGGCCCCCCGCCGAGATGGAGCACGAAGGGAACGTCCTCGTCCTGTAGCCGCGCCCATACGCGGTCCATGTCGGGATGGGTCGGGGACATGGTGGGCGGCGGAATCGCGGGGACCCAAATCGCGGCGCATCCAAGCCGGATCGCCTCGGCGATTTCGCGCTCGGCCAACTCCGGCACGTCGAGCGGGACGAAGCCCACCGCCATCAGCCGTTTGTCATGGGAGCAGAAATCCGCAATCGCACGGTTGTGCGCGCGGGCGCCGCCATAGAGCACCTCGGCACCGAATTGATCGATGCCGCCGTAACCCCAGAACTGACCGGGCGAGCAGCCCGTGAACACGAGTTGATGATTGTAGCCCAGCAGGTCCAGCGCGCGCTTGCGCTCGGCGGGATCGAATCCGCCCAGCGCATGCCAGCTCTTGCGCTCCAGGATTTTGGCTTCCGCTCGCGCCATCGCCTCGGAATCGTGCCTGCGCCGTTCGATGATTCCAGGCAGCGCGCCCACCAGATCGGCGGTGGCCTTGCCCCCCGCCATCTGCACGCTCATCGGTTTGATCCGGTCGCGCATATCGGGGTCGGCGTAGCTGACCAACCAGTCGAAAGTTTCCATTATGTGGCTGTCGGCGTCGTTGTAAATTCTGCCTTCGGCGTATGGCATCGCGCTCGCACCCTCCAATGAGACTTGGGGCTAGATAACTAACACGTAAAGCAGCCCGCTCCCAAGTGAAGCGGCCAGATTGACGATACTATAAGCGATCGGGAAGATTCAGAACAGACGTTCCAACAGTTCTGGACAACGCGGCGCGATTGATGGTTAGAATTGTCCGGTTCCGCAGGAGGGAAAGATGGAGTTCACCGAGATCATCTATGAAAAGGCCGACCGCGTTGCCACTATCACGTTCAATCGACCCAACGCGCTTAATGCTTATACGCCCACTTTGGGCCTGGAAATGAAGACCGCGCTTCACGAGGCCGACGCGGACAACGAGATCGGGGCGATCATCGTGACCGGCGCGGGCCGGTCGTTTTGCTCCGGATTCGATGTGAAGCTCGGGGCGCAGGCCAACAAGGCGGCGCGCTCGGGAGAAACGCGAAGTTATAGCGAGATCCATGACAACTTCGACTATATGCATCAGCTCGGAACGCCGATCATCGGAGCGATTAACGGCCACTGCGTATTCATGGGCTTTGCGATGACGTTGTTCTTCGATTTCAGGTTTCTGGCCGACAACGCCAAGTACGGAGCGCTGTTCTCGCAAAAGGGGCTGGCGCTGGAGCAGGGGGCGGGATGGATGCTGTCGCGCCTGGTGGGCGTCACGCGCGCGGTGGACGTCGCGATTAGCGGACGCCTGTTGCCGCCGCAAGAGGCGCTGGCGATGGGATTGGTGAACCGGGTGGTCGCGGCCGATCAGCTGATGGCGGTGACGCGCGAGTTCGCCGGCGATATCGCGCACAACTGCGCGCCGACAGCAGCCGCTCAGGCCAAGCGAGCCGTCTATCGCGATCTGAGCACGGATTTCGCCGCCGCATACCAGGCGAGTTGCCAGGATGCGATGAAGCAGAACCAAACCGAGGATTTCAAGGAAGCGCGCCGCTCGATGGCGGAAAAGCGTCCACCGCGCTTCCCGGGGCGGTAAGGTCTTTCTGTCCCCTCTCCCACTTTTCTGTGGGAGAGGGCGAGGGAGAGGGTGCCTTACTTCACGCACAGCCGATGCTAAATTTAGTTCGCATCAGGAGCAAGCGATGAAAATCTACAGCAGCACCGTGGCGCCCAATCCGCGTCGAGTCCGAATCTTCCTGGCCGAGAAAGGCATCCAGGTCCCGTACGAGGACGTCGATATCGGGAAGGCGGTCAACCGGCAGCCCGAGTACAAACAGAAGATCAACCCGATGGGCGAGGTGCCGGTGCTGGAGCTGGACGACGGCACGCACATCGCGGAAAGTGTGGCCATCTGCCGCTATTTCGAAGAGCTCCATCCGCAGCCGCCGATGTTTGGCGTGGGCGCTTTGGAGCGGGCGCAGGTTGAGATGTGGAACCGGCGCATGGAGTATCATCTGCTGCTGCTGGTAGCCCAAACGTTTCGCAACACCAGCGAGTTCTTCAAGGGACGGATTCCGCAGGTGCCGCAGTTCGCTGAGGTCACGCGCGCGGCGGCGGAGAAGAGTTACGCCTGGCTGGACGGAGAACT
Organism: Binataceae bacterium (SeqCode); assembly: GCA_035939115.1. GTDB lineage: Bacteria > Desulfobacterota > Binatia > Binatales > Binataceae > JAJPJA01. The sequence continues at coordinate 95,519 of DASZGF010000108.1, read as the reverse complement.
TGCGAATCGGAGCTTCATCGCCGGGGACAAGTTTACGATCGCCGACATCACGGCACTTTGTGCGGTCGATTTCGGGCGCGTATCAAAGATCCGAATTCAGCCGGAACAGAAAAACCTCGCGCGATGGCGGGAAGAGGTCTCCGGCCGTCCCAGCGCCAAGGCGTAGCGGCATATCAAAGAAGCGGATTGGCTGCGTGGGACAGGCAGCCCGTCATTTCCGATCTGTAAGAGAACTGAAAAATGACAGACTGGAAGCCTGTCCCACGCAGCCAGTCAACCGATCGCTCAAGCATGCGAGCCCAGCAACTCGTTGAAGTTGCTGGTATAGAACCGCTCCCGCTGCTCTTCCCCGATCTTGTAATCGTCAAGCGCCGCCTTGAAGCGCTTGAGCGGGTCGCGCCCGCCTTCGGGATGGGGGAAGTCGGTGGAGAACAGAAACAGGTCGGCGCCGGCCTGCTCGATCATCCAACCCACCGGTTCGGGCGGAAAGGGGGTGAACTTGAGCTGGCGATGCACGTATTCCGAGGGCTTCAGCGGCAGGTTGAGATAGGGCTCGAAACGGACGAAGGCGGCCTGCGCGATGTCCAGCTTGCGCAGCCACGGCACCACCCACATCGCGCCCTGCTCGACTACGGCGCCGCGTAGCCGGGGGAATTTCTCCAGCACGCCGTCGAGCACCATCGCGGACATGAATGCCTCGGCGCCGTAATGGCAGACCATATAATCCTTGGAGCGGATTTCGTCGGTGCCGCCCAACGGGCCAGCCTCGATCTGCTTGCCGTTTTTCAAGAAGCCCTCGCGCAGGAACAGCGGACCGCCGCCCAGATGGAGCACGAAAGGCACGTCCAGCTCCTGCAGCCTGGTCCATACCGGATCCATGTCGGGATGGGTCGGTGACATGGTGGGCGGCGGCACGGCGGGGATCCAGAACGTAGCCACGCCCTCGCGCACGCCCTGTTCGATTTCGCGCACCGCCAGTTCGGGAACGTCCAGCGGCAGAAAGCCCACCGCGCGCATGCGCTGGTCATGGCGGCAGAAATCGGCGATGCCGCGGTTGTGCGCGCGGGCGCCGCCATATAGCGCTTCGGGGTCGAAGATGTATTGCACGCCGAGATTGCCCCAGAACTGCTGCATCGCCACACCGGTGAACACCAACTGGCGGTTGTAGCCCAGCAGGTCGAGCGCGCGCCTGCGCTCCTGCGGATCGTAGGCTCCCAGCGCATGCCAACTCTTGCGCTCCAGGATGTTGGCCTCCGCCCGCGCCATCGCGGAGGGATCTTTTCGGCGCCGCTCGACCATCGAGGGCACCGCCTCAACCAGGTCCGCAGTCGCCTGACCGCCAGCCATGGTGAAATCTATCTCCGACAGCTTGGGCCGCACTTTGGGATCGGCGTATTCAAACAGCCAATTCTTGGTCTCCATGAAGTGGCTGTCGGCGTCGTTGTAGGTTCTACCCTCGGCGTATGGCATCGCGGTCGTAACCTCCCGATCTGACGGTGAAGTAAGCTAACATGCAAACCGGCACACGGAAAATGAGCCGATTGTGCCGTCCGCGGTAATATAGCCGACCAGAACAGACGTTCAGGTCAATTATTGAGGGGCATTATCGCGGCGCGGCCTGATCAGTAGCGCGGGCCTCCGTGCCCGTGATTCCGATGCCTGGTTCATGCCGGGCAGGGACGCCCCACTGACTGAGCCCGTGATTTCCGGTGCCCCACTCAATTCTCGGCGAGTTTACGCCTCAGCACCTCGTTGATGATCTTCGGATTGGCCTTGCCGCCCATCGCCTTCATCACCTGGCCGACGAAAAATCCGAACAGCTTGTCGCGCCCGCCGCGGTATTCGGCGACCTTGTCCGGTTCGGCGCCTATAACTTTCTCGCAGGCTTGCGCGATTGCCGCTTCGTCGGAAACCTGGAGCAGGCCCAGTTCCGACACTGTTGCCTGCGCGCCTTTGCCCGACTTGCACATCGCGGCGAACGCGGTCTTGGCGGCGTTGAGGCTGATGGCTGCGGCCTCCACCATCTTGAGCAGCGCGCCCACTTCGGCGGGGGCGGGGGCAGCCTCGGCCAGCGGGCGGCCACTTTCATTGACCGCGCGCAGCACCTCGGTCATCACCCAGTTGGCCGCCGCCTTGCGATTATTGAGCCCGGACAGCACGGCTTCGAAGTAATCGGAAATCTCGCGCTCCTGCGTCAGCACGTTGGCTTCGTAAGGCGTCAGCCCCATTTCGGCGATATAGCGGGAGCGGCGCGCGGCGGGCAGCTCCGGCATCTCGATCCTGATCTGCTCGACCAAATCGGGTGGAGCGATCAGCGGCGGCAGGTCGGGTTCGGGAAAGTAGCGGTAGTCATGCGCATGCTCCTTGGAGCGCATCGAGCGCGTGACGCCGCGATCCGGGTCCCACAGCCGGGTCTCCTGCGCGATGCGCTCACCGGCGTCGAGCATCCCGGACTGGCGCTCGATCTCGTAGGCGATCGCATGCTCGACGTGGCGGAAGGAGTTCATGTTCTTGACCTCGGTCTTGACGCCGAGGGTGGAGGAACCGCGCGGCCGCACCGAGACGTTGGCGTCGCAGCGAAAGCTGCCTTCCTCCATGTTGCCGTCGGACACCTCCAGGTAGCGGACCATCGAGCGCAATTCGCGCAGATATGCGCCTGCCTGCTCGGGGGTGCGGAGGTCGGGCTCGCTGACGATTTCCATCAGCGGCACGCCCGAGCGGTTGAAGTCGACCAGGCTGCAGTCGGGCGCGTGGATGTTTTTGCCGGCGTCTTCCTCCAGATGGATGCGCACCAGGCGGATACGGGTCGGGCCGCCGTCGACGGGCTCGCCGGGCAGCTCGATATAACCTCCCAGGCACAGCGGCGTTTCGTACTGGCTTATCTGGTAACCCTTGGGCAGGTCAGGATAGAAATAGTTCTTGCGGTCGAAAATTGACCGCGGCGCGATCGTGCAATGCGCCGCCAGGCCCATCCGGATGGCCAACTCCAGTACCCGGGGGTTGAACACCGGCAGCACGCCCGGCATCCCGGAGCATACCGGGCATACGTGAGTATTGGGCGGCGCCCCGAACTCGGTCGAGCAGCCGCAGAAAATCTTGGACTTGGTCCCGAGCTGAGAGTGCACCTCCAGCCCGATAACCGCTTCGTACTTTTCGTTATTGGCGGACATTTGAAGTTATCCTTGAGATACCTACAGGTTACACCGGGATACTTACAGGTTACACCGCAGCGGGGCGCCTGGTAACCGTGCCGGATCTTTCAAAGGCGTCGCCGGCGCGCAAAATCACCTCTTCACCGAAAGCGGGACCGATGAGCTGCAAGCCAATCGGCATTCCGCGTCCGTCATAACCGCACGGAATCGCCATGCCGGGCAAGCCCGCCAGGTTAACCGAAATGGTGAAAATGTCCGACAGGTACATCTGCAACGGGTCTGACATCTTCTCGCCCAGCCTGAATGCCGTGGTGGGCGCCGTCGGCGTAACAACCACGTCGCAGCGCTCAAACGCCTGCTCGAAATCGCGCTTGATCAAGGTGCGCACCTTTTGCGCCTTAAGGTAGTAGGCGTCGTAATAGCCGGTGGACAGCGCGAAGGTGCCCAGCATGATGCGCCGCTTGACCTCGGCGCCGAAGCCGCGCGCGCGGCTGCGACGGTACAGCTCGAGCAGGTTGTCGCTATCGATGCGCAGACCGTAGCGGATGCCGTCGTAGCGCTCCAGATTCGCGCTCGCCTCCGCGGTGGCGATCAGGTAATAGGCCGCAATCGCATACTCGGTATGAGGCAGCGATACTTCGATAATCGCCGCACCCATCGCCTCGTAGCGTTTAAGGGCGGCGCGCACCGACTCCTCCACCTCGGGCTGCATCCCTTCGACGAAGAATTCCTTCGGCACGCCGATTCGCAACCCCTTCACCTCGCCGCTCAGCGCTTGTTCGTAGTCGGGCACCGGGCGCGTGGAACAGGTCGAGTCCGCCGGGTCGCCTCCCGCCAGCGAGCGCAGCAGGATAGCCGCGTCGCGTACGCTCCTGGCAAACGGGCCGACCTGATCCAGCGACGAGGCGTAGGCGATGACTCCGAAGCGGCTGACCCTACTGTAGGTCGGCTTGATTCCAACCACGCCGCAAAACGCCGCCGGCTCCCGAATCGAACCGCCGGTATCGGTGCCGAGGCTGCCCAGGCATTCGTCGGCGGCAACCGCAGCCGCCGACCCACCCGACGATCCGCCGGCCACGCGCTGGAGGTCGTAGGGATTGAGCGTCGGCCCGAAGGCGGAATTCTCGGTCGACGAACCCATCGCGAACTCGTCGAGATTGGCCTTGCCGAGGAAAACGGCGCCTTCGGTGCGCAGGCGCGCGATCACGGTAGCGTCATAGGTGGGGACGAAGTTTTCCAGGATTTTCGAAGCGCAGGTGGTGCGCACGCCCTTGGTTGCGTAGATATCCTTGATTGCCAGCGGAATGCCGCACAGCGCGGGCGCGTCCGCCTTCGCCAGCCGCTGGTCGGCGTCCTGCGCCTGGGCCAGCGCCTGCTCCTCGCAAACTGTGATGTAGGAGTGGAGGCGAGCATCGACCACACCGATCCGGTCCAGGCAGGAGCGGGTCAATTCAACCGCCGATAACTCGCGGCTGCGCAGCAGGTGCTGCGCCTGGGTGATAGTCAGTCTGCAGGCGTCAGTAGTCACTTTTACTCTATGATCTTCGGTACCAAAAACATCTGCTCGCGGGCAGCAGGCGCGTTGGCCAGGATTGAGTCGGGGTCGGCCCGATTTGTCACCACGTCCTCGCGCACGGCCGCGCCGATATCGCCCACCTGCGCGGTCGGTTCAACCGCATCGGTGTCGAGCTGATTAAGCTTGTCGACGTAATCAAGCATCTCTTCAAGGTCGCCCAGCATCCGCTGCTCCTCTTCCGGAGTCAGTTCCAGCCGGGCCAACAGCGCGATATGCCTGACCCCATCGAGGTTTATCTTCTTACTGCCTTTTTCTGTGGCCATGTTGAACAAAGCGCCTCCAAGGCGCCCATCGGCGCCAGTCTAACACGCGGCATCACAGGAATGCAGATGGGCTTAGACTGAAGGGTCCGCCTTATCGCCGGTATCTCTAGGTGACGCCGGTAACCTTTCTTCTGCTCAAACAGGCTGGACACATGCAGTTTGGATCGTTGTTTTGTTTGTGGGTTAGTCCGTGCATGACGCCGTCGGCCATATCGAACTTGGAGGCGATAATGTCGAAGTAATTCGTGTCACCTGCGTTAAAACGCCTGAACACCGCGTACGCAACATGGTCGGCGAGTTGCACGGCGCGGGAAACGCGGGAGTCAATGAACAGCGGTGCTTCGGCCAGGTGGCGAAGGTTGCCCCATCGCGTACCGAGGCGGCGAAAGTCCAGCGCCAATTTCTGAAGGCTGGTTTCATAGGCGCTTTTATCGAGAATCAGAAGCCCGCGTTGCCGATCCCCGGCCGCATAAAGTCTGGACAGGTACCTATCGAATCGGCTGCATAGATCTTCAAAGGCAAGTTCCATGGGGTCGCTTCCCGGAAAGGAGGATTTATGAATGGCGCACGCGAACGCCCGAGCCGTATCGTATGAATTGGCGGCTACCCGAAGAACTGCCTTGATAATCCCTCGGCTCTCATCTGCCGACATCTTGTCCCATGGTGGATCTCGCCTGGAGTAGATCTCGGAGGCATGGAATTCGATGGCGTGAGGATTGTTCGCGTCAACGCTCTCTGCGATTTGGTCCAGTTGCTGGGTGACCCAATTGACCTGCGGCTCGAAGAGGGAAATGCCACCTAAAACCAGATACTGTTCATTCTTATTCGCAGCAGAACCGGAATCATCGAGATAGAGCAGGTGCATCGAAAAAAAAATGCGGCCGGGCGAGCATTCGCTCGACGGACCGCCGTGGCAGCCCTCCCAACCGCAGCTCCATTATCGCCAATGCGTGAAGACGTTGTCAAATCTCCGGCCTCAATCCATTTCCAATCTCATTCTCGCAGCCAGGCGGCGATGCGATCTGTGACCCAGTTTGGTTCGGCGTTTTCCAAGCCGTGGCCGGCGCCGTGTGCGATTATTAGGTCGGCGTGCGGGATGCGGCTTTTCAGGATGTGGGCGTTCTCGATCGGCGTGCCGATGTCCTTGTCGCCGTGAATGATCAGAACCGGCATCCGGAGCTGTGGGAGACGGTCGTATGCGTTGAACCCCATGATTGCAGCCCAATGGCGTACGTAGGTCTGCTCCGGAGTTGGCGGTGCGGTTTTGATCGCGTCGAGCATGTCGTGTCTGAGTTCGGGACGCAGGGCGAGCAGTTCGACCGGATGCAGCATCGGCAGCAGCTCTTCGTAAGCCTTTTCCGGATCCGTCGCGAGCAGTTTGAAGGAGGCCATCCGCAGCGGATCGCCGCCACCCGGGTTTTCCATCTGCGCGCTGGCGCCGCCCGCGGTGGTGCAGCCGAAGACCGCCTTTATCACTTGCTCCGGATGGCGCAGGGCGAGTTCCTGCGCGATCATTCCGCCCATCGAGAAACCGCAGATTTTAATCCGGGGAATGTTCAGCGCGCGGAGCAGAGCGCTGGCGTCATCCGCCATCTCGGCGATCGAATAAGCGGGCAGGTCGGGTTTGTCGGACTCGCCGGTGCCGCGGTTGTCATAGACGATTATCTTAAAGCCGCCAAATCGCGGGATGCGCGGCAGCCACGCCCTGCCGGGCATTCCGAAGCCCATGATCAGGAGCAGGGGCTCGCCCTCGCCAAAAGTTTCGTAATTGATGTTCAGCGCTCCGGCTTTAATTTTCGGCATAACATGATCCCCGCGCGAAAGTGACGTGCCGCGACACCGTTGCGTGCCCCGCTACCGGAAAAAGAACCGGCACCGAGGCCGGCGCTACGGGATACCGGCTTCAGATGGTTCAATTCATTGCGCCACGCAATCGGATAAGCAAGGGCTATCGCCGCCGGCGGTTCGCTTGACGCCCCGTTTTTGCCGCCGCTTTGCTGTGTACGCCTGCGACCGATGACGCTTGCGCTCCGCCCAACTCCGACTTGCCGAAAAACCATCGCATCGCGTTGGGCCATCCGTCGCCCAAGGTTTCATCGGGCGTCGCGGCGAACCAGCCGTAAAAAATTGCTATCGCAAAGGCGGCGACGTTGATCAGTCCGATTCCGATAACCGCTGCGGAATTTGGGTCGAGTGCAATAAGGCCTTCGTGGAACCGTTTCACCCAAATCAGGTTGGTGAGCAAGGTTGCGGTCAGGACGACCCAAAGCGCCATTAGCGCTGGTGCGTCGAACGCCATCAGCGTAACGACCGCCAGCGCGGGATAGAGATATCGCTCATGCACCCGTGCAGCCAGGACGAAGAAATCCAGGAAGGCAAGAAAGGTCGCGATTAGAACCATTTGTGGGCTCGGCTTGCGCCACAGCAGGAAGGCCAGCGTCAGGTAAAGCGCGACGAGCAAGCCCGTGCCGACCGCGATGTAGGAGACGCCCATGAAGCTGATGAACTCGGGCCGGTCGATTCCGCCCAGCACCGCCATCAGGTTGAACGCGTTCATCGAGGCCAGGCGATAACGCGAAGCGCTGAAGGAGTACACGGAAAACGGCCAGTACCAGGGATGGCCGCTGAGGAACGGGGCAAAGCCCCCCAATGCGGTGACCAGGAAAGCCCCGCCGCAGTAATACCAGGTGCGCCGATCGCTCCTGAGCATCGTCCATAGGGCGAACACTGGAAGGACCATGAGCGCCTGGGGCTTGACCAGCCCCGCGAGTCCCGCGACCGCCCATCCGAGCACGAACTGCGATTCGATCAGCAACAGCGCCGCAAGTACGACCGGAAGCACCAGCACGGAATCGGCCTGTCCCCACACCACCGTGTCATAAAGCAGCGCCGGGTTGAGCGCGAAGAGGAGCATCGCGGCGAGCGCGAGGCGGCGGCTGCGGCGGTAATGGAACACCGCCGCAAAGATCAAAAGACCAAGCAGCAGATCCGCAACCAGGGGCGGCGTCTCGACGAAAAGCCGCAATCCTTCTACCGTGGTGACGGACGAACGCGCGGTCGCACCTGCCATCCACAAAACGTATAAATAGGCGGGAGGATAGTCAGCGGGCATCGGCGGATCGTAGATTGCGTGGGGGCCGTGCCAAGCCATCGTCGCCGACCATCGTTCAAAGGCGTGCACGTCGTCCGGGTAGCCAGGAAAAAAGGGCAGGGCGGCAAGCTTAACAACGAAGATGATGACGAGCAGGGTGAGGGCGATGGCGAAGTTGCGATCGAAAGCCGGCAACAGGCGCCGGCGGCAATCGTCAAGCGCGTAGCCCAGCAGCCACAAGAGAAGCAGTCCGCTCAGTTCGGCAATTATGAAAGCGTCGGGCATGGGGGAGCCGAGATGAGAGCAACCTAACGCACGTTTTGTGCAAAAGATTTTGTCCGATCTGACGCGCTTTCACTGTGACCCCGGCGCAGCCGAAAGTCCAGCAGGCTGCGGACAAAGTCGGCTGTCGGCGGCGGAAAAGGACTTGTGGCACAACCTTGCTGTCTTGAGCGGAGGGCTTTCATCGAGCCTAATCAAGCGGGGCACAAATTCGTAGGAGGGAAGGGCAATGAGGCTTAAGGACAAAATTTCCCTGATCACGGGGGCGGCTTCGGGGATCGGGGCGGCAACGGCCAGGACCTTTGCGCGCGAAGGCGCCGCGGTCGTGATAGCCGACCTCAACGACGAAGGCGGGCATCGTATGGTCGATCAGATTCGCGACGCGGGCGGCACCGCGGAATTCGTCCATGCCGATATCGGTCAGCCCAAAGAGGTCGAGGCCATGATCAAGTCCGCCGTCGATCGCTTTGGCCGGCTCGACATCCTGCACAACAACGCGGTCTTCACGTCGGTCGGCCATATCGGCGAGATTGCGCTTGACGGATGGCAGAAGACTATCGACGTTGGGCTCACCGCGTACTGGTACGCCACCAAATGCGCGATCGCTGAGATGCTGCCGCGCAAGCGCGGGGCGATCGTCAACACGGCATCGATCTCAGGACTAGCCGCCGATTACATGATGGGCGCTTACAATACGATCAAGGCCGGCGTTATCAATCTGACCCGGGCAACGGGTATCGAGTATGCGCGCAAGGGAATCCGCTGCAACGCGGTCTGCCCCGGACTGACTGCGACGCCGCCGCTGCTGGCCGTCCTGAACGCGGGCGAGGGAGCGCTCATGAAACGGATGTGTGAGGCGGTGCCGATGGGCCGCCTGGGCGATCCTCAGGAAATCGCCAACCTGGTCCTGTTCCTGGCCTCCGACGAAGCGTCATACGTAACCGGCGCCGCATTCGTCGTTGATGGCGGACTCACAGCCAATACGGGAATACCCGGACTGTTCGGCACCGGCCCGGAATGGTAGGGCTCCGCCACGTGGAGGGCGGGCAGGGACGCCCGCCCTGGAATTTTCTGAATTCTGGCTGCTACATACGACGGCGGTTGTGTGATTCGATCAAAAATGCAGCAATTCTGTCCCCTCTCCTTATCTTAGGAGAGGGTGAGGGAGAGGTCATACGCACCGCTAATCTCAAGCGCTGAGTGCCAGCGAAGACCCTGGGTAAAGTGATCAGGAGCTCGACCAGCGATGCGCGCGGACCTCTCCCTAGCCCTCTCCTAAGATAAGGAGAGGGAACCAGAGAGAGCCTCGCGCACCAAGTAAACGCAGCAATTGTGCTCCGTCCCATAAAAGGGTCAAAAAATTTAGAAACTGAAGGCACAGGCTTCCAGCCCGTACAGGGCGGGCAGGGACGACCGCCCTACTGATAAAAAGACACTCGCCTCTGTGAAAGGATCGGATAGAATGAAAGGCAGAGTGCTTTTATCTGCCTATGAGCGATATCTACAAACATCCTGAGGAGTACGACCTCGAACATAGCGGCCATGACGAGGATACGGAATTCTATCTCCGTCTGGTGAGAAGTCTCAGGCCGCGAAGGGTGCTTGAACTGGGATGCGGCACCGGCAGAATCACATTGCCGCTTGCGCGAGAGGGGGTCCGCGAGGGCTTTACCATCGTCGGTCTGGATAACGAGCCTGTAATGCTACGGAGCGCTGAAGAAAGCCGCGTTCAAACTGATGAAGAAATCAGGCGCGGGCTGTCGTATGTCAACGGCGACATGCTGACCTGGCGCTCCGACACGCCATTCGATCTGATTTTGATCCCCTGCGGATCGCTCAGCCACATCCTGGAGCTCGAGGCTCAGATTCGCCTGTTCCGTCAATGCTACGACAATCTCCGTTCCGGCGGCCGGTTCGTGGTCGAGGTGATTATGCCCAACATGGCGGCATATATGGATTCATTCAGCATGCCGCCTCGCGCACCGATTGAGATCGACCTCGACAGCACCAATGAGAGCGACGGTACCCGTCTGATTCGGCGCAAGACCACATCTTACAGCAGTCACAATCAACTGGCCGCAATCCGCTTTTTGTACGAGAAGTACAAAGAGGGGCGAGCGGTCGAAAGCTACATTGACGACTTCGCCAGCCATGTGTTCTTCCCCCGCGAATTGCGTTGCTGTTTATCCATACCGGATTCACGGTGGAGCAGACGCTCGGTGATTACCGGGGGCGGGAGTTGAGGGCACAATCTCCACTCATCATGATGATCGGAATAAAGACTCATTCGGCAAATGGATCGTCCGAGTAGATATGAACCGGAATGGGTAAGAGCCGACTTGCTATACCTGGCCGATCCCGATGCACAGGCTGCTCAAGCATCTGACGGATGGCCTGGCCGGTCGGAAACCCGTTCGGTGAGCATAATAAATGCCTGGTGCTGCGCTCCGCTGACGCTCGACCGCAATGGTTTCGTGGCGCTGCGTAGCCCTTCGGCGGTGGAGAATTTCTACGACGAAAACGAGGTGCGGGGTCGCTTCTATCCGGAATTGGAAAGGTTGCTGAAAGCCTCCGTCGGAGCGTCAAGCGTGGCGGTGTTCGCTCACGACGTGCGGTGCAGCGATCGAACGCGCCAGGAAAGTAAAGGCGTGCGGGAACCGGTGCTGTACGTACACAATGACTACACGCCGAAGTCCGCGCCGCAGATGGTGCGCGATGTCCTGGCGCCCGCCGATGCGCAGCGCTGGCTGACGCGGCGATTCGTCGAGATAAATGTGTGGAGGCCGATCAAGGGCCCGGTGCTGGACCATCCGCTGGCAGTTTGTGATGCGCGAAGCATCACGCCGGATGACCTCATCGCAGTAAGCGAAGGATTGAGGCATGAAGTCTTCATGTTGCGATACAATCCGGCCCATCGATGGCACTATTTTCCACGAATAAACGCCGATGAGGTAATCCTCATCAAAGGATTCGACTCGGCGCGTGATGGCCGCGCGCGTTTTACCGCACATGGGCGTTCGCGGATCCTTCGACTCCGCCCGACGCGCCGCCGCGCGAGAGTATCGAAGCCAGGGCTCTGCTGTTCTTTGACTGACTATCGGCAGAAATCACTTAATCCCAGTCGGGGCCCTGGCCGGCGACGTAGGGGTTGCCCGAATGGGCGGTGAAGCCGCCGTCGGACACGATATAGGCGCCGGTGACGAAGGAGGCTTCATCCGAGGCCAGGAACAGCATCACGTTGGCGATCTCGGCCGGCTGCGCGAAGCGGCCCATGGGAATCTTGTTGGCGAAGGTTTCCTTGAAGCCCGCGGGGCGCGTGAGCGTGCGCATAAAGCCCGGTGTTTCGGTTGAACCCGGGCAGACCGCGTTGCAACGGATGCCTTTGCGCGCGTATTCGATTGCCGTGTTGCGCGTCAGCGCCAACACGCCCGCTTTGACGACGGCATAAGGCGACAGCTTGTAATCGCCCACCATGCCGGCGGTGGATGAGGTGTTGAGGATCACGCCGCTGCGCTGTTTCACCATTATGGGCAGCACCAGCTTGGTGGCATAGAAATAGGCGGTCAGGCTGACATCGAGCGTACGCTGCCATTCATCCAGCGGGATATCCGCGACGCGTCCGACCGCAGTGTAGACCGCGTTGTTGAGCAGCACGTCGATGCGGCCGAACTTGTCGGCGGTGGTCTGCACCATGCGCTCGACGTCGGCCGGCTTGCCGACGTTCACGATGACATACTCGGCGCTGCCGCCTGAGCCGCGGATCTCTCCGCTGACCCGGCGGGCACTAGCCTCATCGCGGTCCGCGATCATGATAGTGGAGCCTTCCCGGGCGAAGGCTTTGGCGGTTGCTTCACCAATTCCGGAAGCGCCGCCGGTGATGAGAGAAACTTTTCCTTGCAGACGCATCGTGGAGCCATCCTTTCGGTGAGCGATTTTGTGGGCCGCTCAAATGATTCCGGCGCGGCGCAAGTCATCCAGTCCCGCGGCGCCCAGGCCTAGCAATTCTCCATAGATCAGATTATTGTCGTGTCCCAGGTCGACCGATCCACGCCATATCTCTCCGAGAGTGGCGGAGAATTTGGGCGCCAACCCGGTTCCCTTGACCTTTCCCACCTGGCCGTCTTGCCATTCGATATGCATCGCGCGGGCCTGGTAATGTGGGTTCTCCGCGCATTCATTGCTGGACATGATTTTGGAGCAGGGTACGCCGATTTGATCCAGTTCACGCACCACTTCGTCGGCGGTTCGCTGCGCCACCCAGCCGCGGAACAAGGCGTCGAACTCCAGTCCCTCGGGCGAGTTCACGTGCCAGGCCGCGTGCTGCCATTTCTGCTCTTTGGGATCGAGTCCGAGGAGTTTGCACAGGCGCCCGTACTGTTCGCGCAGCGCCGCGATCATCACCCATTCGTCCCTGGCGCGAAACGTGTCGAGGGGCTGCGCGCCGGGTGACTTGTTGCCGGTGCGTGGAGGAACGGTCCCCCGCTGAAAGAATTCAATCATGGTGGGACCGAGGTGCTTGTGCATGACTTCGTACTTCGCCACGTCGATTGACTGGCCCGCTCCGGTGGCGCGCGCGTGGATCAGCGCCGCCATCGAGGACCACAGAGCGCACAGCGCCGTCAGGTAATCCGCGGTTGAGGGCATCCCGCGCGCGGGCGGCTGGGGGTCAGGAAAGCCGACCAGCCCCGTCAGCCCGCCGAAAGCTTGCGCAATCGAATCGTGATCGCCGCCGCCAAGGTAATCGCCAGCGGCGGTCTGACCGAAGCCGGAGATGTGTGCGATCACCAGGTGCGGACAGGCTTTGAGCAATTCAGGGTCGCTCAGGCCGATTTTGCCGCAGGCACCAGGCGGTGAGCTTTCCATCCAGATTTCGGCCCGTCCCAGCAGCCGGAGAAGCAACTCACGGCCGCGCGGCTGAGTAGGGTCAAGGGTTATGCAGAACATGTTGCGCCGCTCCTGGACCCAGTTCGACCCGACCGGCTTGGCGCCGTCGGCGGCGACATTCAGGCCCGACGCGCGATAAGGGTCGCCCCGTCCGGGCGGCTCGATATGGATTACCTCGGCACCCATCTCGGCGGCCAGTTCGGCGGCGAAGGGCTGCGCGATGTTGGTCCCCCAAGAGACGATTCGAACGTCCTGCAAGGGGCCGAACTTGTGTGGAACCAGATTGCTGTCTGCGGTCATGCACAAAACCTTTTCGCCAAATATCGATGCGCAGCTTGCGCACATATCTTTTGCACCATTTGGCTACCGCGAGGCGAGGGGTTGGGAAAGAAAATGCGAGGCGCGGATCCTGATGCCGAACACCGCAGTCACCCTCTCCCTCGCCCTCTTCTACGGAGAAGTGGGAGAGGGGACAGAGCGTTGCGGGGGCGCGATACTCCAAGCTATGGTCTGTAAAACGGAAAATTCGCTTCATCCCGCGGCCGCAACCGTGTCAGGCAACCGGCTTTAGCGGGAAGGGCGCCGATGGAGGAACATTATGCGCTTGATGCATACCATGATTCGGGTCAACGATCTGGACGAGTCGCTGAAGTTTTACTGCGACAATCTGGGAATGAAGCTGCTGCGCAAAAATGATTATCCGGGCGGCGAGTTCACCCTGGCCTTCCTCGGCTATGGCGGCATTCGCGATACCACCGTGATCGAACTTACCTATAACTGGGGCAAGCATAAATATGAGCTTGGCGACGCGTTTGGCCATCTTGCGGTCGGCGTGGACGATGTCTATCGGGTCTGCAATGAGTTGCGCGCCAAAGGCGTCAAGGTGGTGCGCGAACCCGGTCCGATGGCGCATGGCAGCTCGGTGATCGCGTTCATTGAAGATCCCAACGGGTACCGGGTCGAGCTTATCGAGGATCGCGCCGGAGGCGACGCATAGACATGAGAGCAATCCTATATAAGGGCCGCGACAAAATCGAAGTCGGTGAACTGCCGACGCCCAGTCCCGGCGCCGGCGAGGTCCTGCTCAAGGTCCACGATTGCGGGATTTGCGGTTCCGACCTGCATGCCGTGCAATTCGGCCTGGGACTGAAGCCCGACTGCGTTCTGGGTCACGAGTTCTGCGGTGAGATCACTGAAATCGGCCGCGAGGTCAGCGGCTACCAGACCGGCGAGCGCGTTGCCGTACTGCCCTTCGCTTCGTGTGGCACCTGTGAACATTGCCGGCGCGGCCAAGGCTATCATTGCGCGACGATGAAGTCGGTCGGCCTGGGTCCGCTGCCCGGCGCCTACGCCGAGTATGTGGCTTGCTCGCAGGCCAGCCTGCTCAAGCTGCCCGATCATTTGAGTTCCCGTCAGGGCGCGTTGGTCGAGCCGCTGGCAGTTGGATTGCACGGCGTCAACCGGTCGCGCGTCAAGCCGGGCACACCCTGCATCATAATGGGCGGTGGACCGGTAGGGCTGGCGACGTTGTTGTGGTGCAAGGCCAAAGGCGCCGATCCCGTGGTGGTGTCGGAAATCGCGCCCGGACGCCGCGGGCTGGCGGAGAAACTCGGCGCCAGCGCGGTGGTCAATCCGCGTGAGTCCAATCCGGGGGCGAAGGTCAAGGAACTCTGCGGCAAGGCGCCGGAGGTGGTGTTCGAATGTATCGGCGTCAAATCGACGATTAACGAGGCGGTTGGCCTGGTCGACAAGTGCGGGCAGGTGGTCGTGATCGGCGTGTGCATGGAGCCCGATCAAATCATGCCGCTGTATTGTATCTTCAAGGAGGTCAGCATCAATTTCGCGCTGGCGTATTCGCGCGCGGACTTCGAGGAGACCATGGAGGCGCTGGCCGGTGCGAAGATCAACGCCGACGCCCTGGTCACGGACGTGATCGCGCTCGACCAGGTGCCCGCGGCCTTTGAAGCGCTGCGCAAGCCGACCACTCAGGCCAAGGTGCTGATCGAATTCCCGCACTAGCCGCCGGACCGCGCGCGGCAGGAGCGGGGGAGGAGGCGTCGATGGCGCAGTATGAGACGCTGATTTATGAACAAGCCGCCGACAAGGTGATGCGCCTGACGCTTAATCGGCCCGAGCGGCTCAACGCGATGTCGCTGGAATTGCTGGCCGAGTTCGACCAGGTGATGGATGAGTTCGAGAACGACGCCGGCGCCAGCGTTTTGATCATCCGCGGCGCGGGACGCGCGTTTTCCGCCGGCTATGATCTGGAGGATACGCAGTTTTCCGGGTCCGGGTTCCGGGTCGCCACCGACCGCCGCGCGATGCATCGACTGGCCACCCACTGGTTGCGGCTCTTCGACCTGCCCAAACCCACGATCGCGCAGGTCCATGGCTACTGCGTGGCCGGCGCCACCGAACTGGCCGGCCATTGCGATATAGCTTTTGCCGCCCACGATGCGATCTTCGGCAATCCGGCGGGCCGCGTGTTGGGCATCCTACCTACGATGGGGATGTGGCCGGCGCTGATGGGGCCGCGTCGCACCAAGGAGTATTTCTTCACCGGCGATACGTTCAGCGGCAAGCAGGCTGAGCAATGGGGCCTGGTAAATCGCGCCTTTCCTCCCGCGCAGCTTGAAGCGGCGACGCTCGAGTACGCCAGCCGCGCCGCGATGGTCCCGCTTGAGCTTCTGAGTCTGCACAAGGCGGCGGTCAACCGCTACCTGGAGGTGATGAGCATTCGCGCGGCCGAGCAGTCCGCCTGCGACCTGGACGTGATTGCCCATCAGACCGAGGCGGTGCGGAACTGGGTCAAACTATGCCGCGAAAAGGGACTGCGCGAAGCATTGGAGGAACGCGACCGTCCCTTCAAGAAGTTCGGCCTGTAAACAGCCCGGCTCAGGTACGTCGCGCGCCGGTTCCACACCGCCATCCCGGTCGTGATATAGTCCACAAACTGGATGACTGGAGGCAGGAAAGGTTTGAGCGGACCGCATCGATGCATCACGCCTTAGATCCTCATAACATCGCCCGAGTTCTCGAAACGTGGGGCTACGTGGGCATCTTCGTGTGCGTATTCGTGGGCAATCTGGGCCTGCCGGTGCCCGAAGAGTCGGTCGTCCTGGCGGCCGGTTTCCTCGCCGGACGCGACATAATGGACCTCAAGGCGGTGATGGTGGTGGCCTTCGTCAGCGCGGTGGTGGGTGACAACTTCGGCTACATGCTGGGTCGTACGGGCGGGCGGCAGGTGCTGGTGCGGGCGGCGAACTCGTCCACCTGGCTACGCTGGCGCTACGTGCGGTTTAAGGTCTTCTTCGAAGCCCACGGCAATAAGACGATTTTTCTGGCGCGCTTTATTGCCGGCCTGCGCTTTATCGCAGGCCCGATGGCGGGCGCTCTGGAGATGCCGTTCTGGCGCTTCTTCGGATGGAACGTGTCGGGGGCGGCCGTTTGGTGCGCGGTCGTAGCCTACCTGGGATTTGTTCTAGGCGATCAGTGGGAGAGCGTCGCCAGACACGTGCACACAGCCAGTCCGTGGGTCATGGTCGGCGCGATCGTGCTTATCGCGGGAGTCTACCCGTTGTGGCTGCGCCATCGCGCCGTCCCCCGTATCGAGTCCTGACTTTCTGTCCCTCGCCCACTCTTCCGTGGGAGAGGATGCCTGATTCCCATTTGCGCCCGTTCAACCAGCGATGGTAGCTTGCGGCCAGTTCAGGTCCGATCTCCAGGTGCATGAATCAGGAGGATGACAAATGGCTCTACTACCCTATGGCGATGAGGGCCCTGCGTCGGAGGAAACGCTCAAGTTTCTAAAGAGCGGACGCCTCACGCTCAATGTGTCGCGCATGATCGCGAACTCCAACGCCGTATTCAAATATTTCAATCAACTGGGCGGCGCCCTAATGGGTAAGGCCAAGCTCGATCCGAAGCTGCGCGAGATTGCGATCCTGCGCACCGCCAAGGTCAGCCATTCGGTTTACGAATGGACCCAGCATGTGCCGATGGCCAAACACGTCGGGGTAACCGACGCGCAGGTCGCGGCGATGGACAAATGGCAGGGCGCTAAATGCTTCAACGACCTGGAGCGCAAGGTGCTGCTCTTTACCGATGAAGTGGCCGCCAACGTCAAGGGCTCGCACGAAGCTCTGGAGGCGCTCAAGAAGGATCTGAAGCCCGACGAGATCGTCGAGCTGATCCTGACGATCGGCTTTTGGGGAATGGTGGCACGGTTGCTGGAAACCACCGAGGTGGACCTCGAGGATTTCGCCGGCAAGGTGAACCTGCTCGAGGCCAACCGCCAATAACGGCGCGCGGCGACAGGAGATATTGAAATGGCTCTGCTAGCGTATGGAAGCGAGGAATCGGTTCGCAAGGCGGCGGTCAAGCTCAACGTGGCTCGAATGATCGGCAACTCGGAGGGGGCCGCCAAGCCGTTTGCCAAAATGGCCAATGCGCTGGTGATGAAAACCAAGCTCGACCCCAAGCTGCGGGAGATCGCAATCCTGCGCACCGCCAAGGTCAGCCACTCGGTTTATGAATGGACCCAGCACGTGCCGATGGCCAAGCATGTCGGCGTCACCGACGCGCAGGTCGCGGCGATGACAACTGGCAGGGCGCCAAATGCTTTAACGATCTGGAATGCATGGTGCTGCGCTTCACCGATGAAGTCGCGGGCAGCGTCAAGGGCTCGCGTGAGGCGCTGGAGGCGTTGAAAAAGCATCTGGGCCCGACCGAGATAGTGGAGCTGATCTTGTCGATCGGCTTTTGGGGCATGGTAGCGCGCCTGCTGGAGACCACCGAGGTGGACCTCGAGGATTTCGCCGGCAAGGTAAATCTGCTGGCGCCGGGAGAATCAAGTTAGGGACGCAGCCGGCCGCAGCCTGCCCTGAGTCTGCCCAAGGGTGCCGGCGTTTTTCTCAGCTCGAACGCGAAAATAAAACGCGGCCCGATGGCGGGCTCTGCTCATCACCCCCCTCGCCCGCTCAGTCGCGGGAGAGGGCGAGCGGCGCGGCTGTTGCGGTTTTTTCGCAACAGCCGTCACGCGCGGGAGAGGGTGCAGGAAATCCTCGGAATCCGTAACTGCTGGGTGCACGACCTGCCCGCAATAGGTCGCCCGGACTTGTGAGCAATCGCGGGCCACCTTGACTGAGGCGGCAGTTGGGCTGATTTGTATTTTAGCGGACTTTTCATCACGGCCAATTTTTTTGATGCTACCCTATTCACTTCCTACCAACACGCTGTTACATTAGTGCCGGCTGAGGCGCATGATCTGGAGCTGCGGTTCCTGAGTTCCGCCTCGAACACGTATTCGAATAGACCCCGGCTTAACATAAACGGTACGCCGGACTGCGGTTAACGCCGGCGCCAGCAAAAGGAAGGCATTGACTTGAGCACTAAGAAGATTAAATCGGGTTTAGGCTTGCTGATCGGTTGCCTGCTGCTGATATCCGGTTCGGCACTGGCAGGTCCCTTTGTGGGAATCAATTATGGACCCTTCCATGAAAGCGGCCAGATGCCGGGAACTCCCATCCCGGACAGCCAGTTCATGTCGGACCTTGGGATCCTTTCCCAGAAGTTTACCTACATAAAGACCTATGGGGACGACGCGGCTTCGCGCCTGGACCGGGTCGTACCCATCGCGGCGGCCCAGTTTCCCCAACTCAAAATCTACCAGGGCGTATTTGAAAACTCCTCCTTCAATAGCTCGGCCGATACGACCTATCTGGATACGGCTACCCAACTGGCGAACACTTACCCCAAAGCGATCGTTGCCGTGGTGGTAGGCAACGAATGCCTCAACACGGATTCCAATCCGAACCCAATTTCCGTCAGTCAACTAATCGCCGACCTGCAGTACGTTCGCACCAGGCTTAAGAATAAGGGCGCCGTGCAGGTCACCACGGAACTTGGATACGCGGCAGCCCAGCAGTATGGCGCTCAACTGGAACCGTATGTTGATTCCATAATGATCAACATTTACCCTTTCTACGCGCCGGTGCCGCTCAGTGGCGCGATCGCAAACCTGATTGGCGCCTACAACATGTTCAATGGGCAGTTTAACGGCAAACAGGTAATAATCGGGGAGACCGGATGGCCCAGCGCGGGCGCCGATAACGGCGCTGCGATTCCCAGCGTGGCTAACGAAGCTGCCTACACGCAGGCGAATTTTACGAACGCAAATCAACTCGGCTCCAACTTCCTGTTTTCAGCCTTCGACGAGCCCTGGCTGAGCATCCAAAACTCATGGGGACCGAACTGGGGCCTGTGGGACATGAACGGCAACTCCAAGTTTTCCTTTACCGCAAAAAAGTCGGCCAAGGGCAAAATACCCCCGGTTCATAAGCGCTGAAGCCGAGCGAAACGATTTGCCTGGAACACCTCTCCCGTCGAGAAAACCTCTCTCGACAGGAGAGGTCGCGAAACCGAAGGCCGCAAGGCCTGGCAGGCTGCGGAAAAAGGACTTCCGCAGCCTGCTCCCTCTCTCTTATCTCTCTCCCAGAGGAAGAGAAGATTAAGGAAAGAAGCCAGCTTTTGTGCGGGGTGCAGAAAATAAACATCACCGCAACTGCCCGAAAGCTCCTTTTTCCGCACCCTGCTGAAGGTGAGCGGGTGAGGGACCTTATGAAAAAGACTCTGCTCTCACCGCGTCTCGATCCTGATCTTGTCGCTAAGATTGAGGTCCGCAAGTATCTGCTGCAACTCCCGCAGCAGATACACCGCCTCGCCGGCGCCGATCTCGACTGAAAACGTCACCCCAAGGCTCAGTTGACTGCCCGAGCGCAGCTTCGGAATCAGACGCGTGCCGACCTTGTTCCACGACTCGGGCGGAATCGAGCCGGTTAGCAAAAGTGTGCGTGCCCGGCGGCTGTGCGTTCGCGTGGGGTTCTAAGTCAGAATCTATTTCAAAGGTTCCTCTCCCGCGCACTCTCAGATCTGGTGGTCTTCGACTGCGCGACCTCACCGTGTCTTGAGGGAGAGGTTGTTCAATTCGGAGACCTGCTCCGGCGGGCAGCCTCCGCGGGCAAAGGGCGATGGCTTGTCCATTGGTGCGGGTTGCGCTTCAATGCCCGCAGTCAGCATCGGAGGGTAGCCGTGAAGCTGGAAAACAAAGTCGCGATAGTAACCGGCGCCGGAGCGGGGATGGGACGGGCGACGGCGGTGCGCTTTGCCAAAGAAGGGGCGCAGGTCGTGGTCGCGGAAATCAACCGCGAGGCCGCCGAGGAGACCCTGGCCGCTCTGGGCGGAAGCGGACTGGCGGTTGCAACCGACATCGCCAACGTCAGCGCAATCGACGAGTTGATCGCGCGCACGGTCGAGGCGTTCGGCCGTATCGATGTGTTGGTCAACAACGCGGGAGTCACCAAGACGCTGGGCTTCTTCGAAGTGACCGAAGCAGACTGGGACTGGATGTATTCGGTAAATGCGCGGGGGCTATTCTTCTGCATGCAGCGGGCGGCGCGCGAGATGGTCAATCAGCGCGCGGGGAAGATCATCAATATCGCGTCGATCGCGGGCAAGGGCTTTCGCGGCACTTCCAACATCGCTTACGCTGGCACCAAGGGCGCGGTGATCGCGATGACGCGCATCGGAGCCTCGCAATTGGCCCGCTACAATATCAACGTCAATGCGATCTGCCCGGGCGCGACGCGTACCAACCTGTTGGAGATGGGTATCGCCGAGGCGGTTCACAAGCGCAAGATTTCGCGCGAGGAGGCGATGCGGCGGATGGAAGCGACGATTCCGCTGGGACGCTCCAACGCGCCCGACGATATCGCCAACATGGCGACATTTCTCGCCTCCACGGAGGCCGACAACATCACCGGCCAGTCCTTCAACGTCGATGGCGGCCTGGTGTGGGACTGAAATGGCGCCGCCGCGGGTTGGTGCAAGGTGAACGCACCGCCCCGATCTTTGGCCGAACTGCCATACGGTAAAAAGGGCTGGTTGAACGCCTGGACATACGCGGGACCGCCACCGAACCGAACATTTCGCCATCATTACAGTCGACGGCACCGGCTTTGATGCCGCCGACGGTGTGGCTTTCCGACCTGTTCGAACCCTGAGCCGGCGATGGGAATCCGGCCTAGCAGGCTGCGGAAAAAGGATTTCCGCAGCCTGCTCCCTCTCTCTTATCTCTCCCATAGGGAGAGAAGTTTAAGGAAAGAAGCCAGCTTTTATGGAGGGTGCCGAAAGCGAACATCACTGCAACCGCCCGAAAGCTACTTTTTCCGGACCCTGCTAGTGCAAGGTGAACCCGCCTGTCGGACCGCTCGAACTGGTGTAGGGTACGAAGGGCGGGTTTATCGCCTGCACGTAGGACGGCCCGGGAAGAGCTTTGGCCGGCTTGGTGAAGGTGAAGTGGTTCGAATTGATAAGGTGTAGAGGGATGACTGCCGCGCCGCCGACGATCCCGCCGAGGTTGGGTGTCGTTAGTCCCTGCTGGTTGAAGAAGTTGATGACGGTCGCGGGTGCGAAGCATCTGCCGTTGACTGTGATCGTGTTACTCAGCTGCGTGATCGAGGTTATGGCAATCTGCGCGCCCACCGGCACCGAGACCGAGTTGCTGCTCTTAAAATTGCCCTTGTTGACAACGGCCAGCGAGGCGGGTCCGGTCGGCACGTTGGCCGGCAGCGTGAAACTGAATGAGCTGGAGGTCAGACCGCCTGAGCCCGGGTTGACTGAAACCGGACCGGCATTACCACCGGGGCAGGCGCAGAACACGTTCACCGCGACGCCGTGGACGGCGTCAAACCCGCTACCACTTAAGGTGACTGATTTGCCTGACATGATCACGGTCTGGACGTTGTTGGGGGCAAAATCCGGGGCGCCGCTGGTCGGCGCGAGCGGCGCGCCATTGATGTGGGTGAGGGTAGGTACACCCGCAGGGGCATAGCCCTGAAGCAGCGCATTGACCGTGTTGGAGCCCGTGAAGGTCTTGCCGACGATGTTGACTACCTGGACGCCGACGAAACCCTCTCCCAATGAGACCGTGGCCGGAACCGGAACAGTGATCCGGGTTGGTAAAACCGACGACGGAGGCAGCGGACCCGCGTTGGGGGGGACACGGCTGACAACGAAGAAGTTCACCATCGCGCCCGGACTGAAGAAGTTGCCGTTGATGGTGAAGCTGGTCCCGACCAGTACCGGCGATGAGACCGAAGTAATGATTGGCGCGGGCGGCGCAACGTACTGCTTGGCGAAAGCGCCCATGTCAACCGTGCCCCACCCCGTGGCCTGATCGTAGCCGGCATTGGCGGTAAAGCCGGGGACAAAGTCCGGGGTTCCGGGGGTGCCGAAATCGTTATTCCCGCTGGTCACATCGCGAAAGCCCGAGTTGGCCAGGCCTGCGTTGGCCAGCGCGTAGATCCGGGGATTCATCGGCCCCAGCGGCTTGCCGTTGAGCTGCGTAATAAGCTTGGATATTCCCGACCAGATCTGCGCCGAAAGGCTGGTGCCGACGATACAGCAATCGATTCCGCTCTCGTCGCCAACAAAAACGCCGGGACCGTTGGGGCCGGAGACAGCAGCGATCATTGAGACGTCAGGTACGTCTCGCTTTCCGTCAGCGGGCACGCCCGGGCCCGTCTGATAAGCGGGAGCGGTGGGCTTGGGATAAAACGCGCTGGCCCCGCCACCGGTCGCGAGTTGCGTGGTCGGGGGAGGTTCGTATAAAGCGCATTCCAGGCGGACTCGGGCACGGAGCGGAAATTATTGTTACCGACGAAGTTCGGGGTGAACATGGTGCCGCCGACATCGGTCACACGCTCATCGCCCCCAAGTTCATTGATGTTGCGTGAGGACCCGACTACGCACGTCGTCCCGGTAGGATCCAGGACTATGCCCGCCGCGCCCTCATCGCCCGTGGCGATGAAAATAGACTGCCCCTGCGTCGCCGCCTGTTTATAGATCGGAGTGACCGTGCCCATGTAAAAGAGCGACGAGCCACCGCACAGGCCGAAGCTTACTCCGATGCTGCCGCATTTGCCCTCGTTCACGGCGCCCTGGATTCCGTCGATTATTGGACCGTTACCGACGGTACTAGCGGGGTCGCCGAGGTAGAATCGGGTCGCGGCTCCCGGCGCTATCGCATGGGTCCATTCAAGATCGAGCAGCGCCTCGAGTTCATCGCCGTTGACCAGCCGTTAACCTTCACGGTCGTGATACTGGAGGCGGGCAGCGAAAAGGTGCTGTTGAACAAGTCCACCGCGCTGTGGGTGTAATTCGAATCTCCGACTACCGCTATGCAACCGCCCCCTCCGCCATTGATGCCGCTGTTAAGCAGCGGAGTCTCATTGTAAAAAGAGTAGACGTCGGATGGGCCGAAGGCGATTGTGCCGCCAACGTTTACGTCGGGGACCGACGAGATCGCGCCGCGCTGCGGCATTGGAAGCGGCGGACCGGAATCAAACGCCAGCGGACCAGCGGAAAGTCCCGATGCTGCCGCGCTGGTTAGCCGGCTGATTGGCAGAAAGTGCGAGGCGGCTTTTGAATGGAGGAAGTTGTCCAGTCCGCTAACCGTGGTGATCACGCCACTGAAACGAGACGGTATGGCCGGGTCGGTGATGTTGGAGTAGGCGTTGCCGTCGCCGAAGGCCATGATGTCGGTGCCAAAGGCCCGCTCGGCGTCGGCAACCGCGCCGCTAAAGCGCACGTAGCGCAGCGCCAGGCTCGCCGCGGTTATCTTGAATCCCTGCGCATCCAGCCATTGCACGACCGCATTAAGGTCCTGCTGTGAAGGGCCGAAACGCGCCGTGAACTGCCCCGGCGTGAGCCATTGATGGT
The DNA here is from genome assembly GCA_035939115.1 of Binataceae bacterium (SeqCode). GTDB lineage: Bacteria > Desulfobacterota > Binatia > Binatales > Binataceae > JAJPJA01. Next base: position 71,492 of record DASZGF010000108.1, on the reverse strand, counting down.
ATCGAGGTGAGGCTGGATTTTGCTGATCGCGCAGAAGTTTGTCCAGTTCGCCACCGTTGCGCAGGCCAAGCGTAACCTGCGTGTTCAGTTGCGCGGACGGGTTGGGGTGAGACACCGGACGGAAGCTGGTTGCTTCAAACGGGTGGTTGCCGGCCAGAGTTACCGATGGCTCCGAAACCGTTTGAGCCCCTGCGGCGCTCACCACGAGCGAAGTGAGGATAATGGCCAGGAATAAGCCCCGTGCCAAAACCCTAATACCTTTAAAACCACCCACAAGCTGATCGCAACTGACTGACGCTAACATTCACCATCGAGTCCAAAATTCCTCTTCTTGGCGGATAATCGATACAGTATGCCTGATTTTCTCAGGACAAGCATCTCCCTGCCATCCTTAGACGTTTCCTTGTGCTCCCCCGTTTCACCTGATTGGCCTTAGCCGTCCAGGCGAGCTTTTGGAGGCCGCATCTGTTCACAACAGGTTGATATTGCCGCCTGGACCGGCAGAAATGGTGAAGGGCACGAAAGGCGGGTTTATCGCCTGCACGTAGGACGGGCCGGAAATGGCTCCGGCCGGTCTGGTGAAGGTGAACTGGTTCGCATTGATGACATGTAGAGGGATGACTGGCACACCGCCGACGATCCCGCCGAGGTTGGGCGTCTTTGTGCCCTGCTGATTGAAGAAGTTGATGACGGTAAAGGTGGAGAAGCCGCTGCCATTGACCGTGACGATGCTGCCCGATTGCTTGACCAAGGTCACGGTAATTTTTGCTCCCACCGGTATCGAGACCGCGTTGCTGCTCTTAAAATTGCCCTTGTTGACAACCGCCAGCGAGGCGGGTCCGGTGGGCATACCTGGCGGCAGCGTGAAATTGAACGAACTGGAAGTCAGCCCGCCTGAGCCCGGATTGACATCAACCGGGCCGGCGTTGCCGAAGGGCGGGCAGGCGCAGAACACGTTGACCGCAACGCCGTGGACGGTATCAAATCCGCTCCCGCCCATCGGGACCGATGAGCCCTGGATGATCACGGTCGGGACGTTGTTAGGGGTGCTGGTAGTCGCCGCCAGCGGCAGGTGATTGATGCTCGTGAGGGTAGGTATACCCGCGCCAGCCGAACCCTGAAGCAGGGTAGAAAACTGGTTGGAGGCCTTGAAACCGAGATCAGCATTGATCACCACGACGGTCACGAAGCCCTCCCCCAACGGGACCGTGACCGGGACTGGCACGGTGAGCTGAGTTGAGCTAACGAACGAGGGAGTGAGCGGACCGGCGTTTTTCGGTCCGCTGGCGGTGGCAACGAAAAAGTTCACCACCGCGCCCGGACTGAAGAAGCTGCCCGTGATGGTGAAGCTGGACCCGACCCGAATCGGTGACGGCACTGAACTGATGGCCGGCGAGGGAGGACTGACGTAATCATTGGAGAAGGTGCCGATGTCCACTGTGCCCCAGCCGGTATTGAGATCGAAGCCGGGGCCGGCGCTAAAGCCGGGAACGCCGTTGAAGTGATTGTCGCCGGTGAGCACGTCGCGAAACCCCGACGCCGCCTGTCCCGCGTTGGCCAGCGCGTAAATGCGCGGATTGAGCGGCCCTGGCCATTTGTGGTTCAGCTGCGCGATCAGTTTGGCAATTCCGGCCCAGGCGGGCGCCGAGAGACTGGTCCCGCCGATGCAGCATTTGATGGCTGGTGAGCCGGCGTTGGTGCTGCCCCAGAAGGAGCCCGGATGGTTAGGGCTGGCGATTAGCGCCACGTCGGGCACGTCGCGCTTGGCGTCGTTAGGTTACGCCGGGACCCTTTTGGTAGCCCGGTTTACCATAGACCGCGCTTACGCCGCCGCCCGTCGCGTCGCCGCCGATTGCGGAATCGTTCCAAACCGACTCCGCCACTTGTCCCATGTTGTTGCCGAAGCCGTTGAAGATCGGATTGAATTGCGTGCCGCCAACCTGGGTTACGTTGAGATCGCTGGCCAGCTCGTTGACATTGCGTGAACTGGCAATCACACAAGCGCTGCCATTGAAGATCAGTCCGGCCGCGCCCCAGTCGCCCGAGGAAATAAAGATCGACTGGCCATGTGACGCCGCTTGCGCATAGATCGGACTGACCACGGTCTGGAAGAATGCCGCCGAGCCTCCGCAAAGCGAGAAACTGACGCTGATCACGCCGCAAGCGTTGTCGCTGACCGCGCGCGAAATCGCATCGACGACCGAACCGTTGGGACTGGCGGCGGCGTCGTTGCCCAGGTAAAAGCGGCTTGGCGCACCAGGCGCGACCGCGTGGGACCATTCCAGGTCCAGCAGAGCTTAGTCCTGAGCGCCGGTGAGCCCCGGGTCGCTGCCATCGACCATCACCGTCGTAATGCTGGAGGCGGGCAGTGAAAAGGTGCTGTTGAACAAGCTGACCGCGCCGGCCGTGTAGTTGGAAGTGCCCACAATGGCGAGGCAATCGCCACCGGCGCCACTGACGCCGGTGGATATCAGATGATTCTCATTGTAGAACGAACGGAAATCGGAGGGACCGAACGCCGGACCGACGCCGCCGACGATCACGCCGGGAACCGGCTCCACGGCGCCGCTTTCAGGCAAGGGAAGTGCCGGACCTGATTCCAGCAAGGCCAGCGGAGCCGCGTTCCAGGCGGACGCCGCCGTGGTTTGCAGCATCGCTGGCGACTGGGAAGCCGCGACCGTATGCAGGAAGTTGTCCAGCCCGCCGATCCTGCCGATCACACCGCTGAAGCGCGCCGGAATTGCCGGGTCGGTGACGTTAGAGTAGGCGGTGCCGTCGCCGAAGGCCATGATGTTGGTGCCAAAGGCGTGCTCGGCGTCGGCAACCGACCCGCTAACTCGCACGTAGCGCTGCGCCAGACTGGTGGAGGTTACCGTGAAGCCCTGCGCGTCAAGCCATTGCGCGACCGCGTCGAGGTCGCGCTGCGAGGGGCCGAAGCGTGCGGTGAACTCCGCCGAGGTGAGCCATTGATGGTAGCGCGGCGAGGCGGGATTCTGCTGGTCCTTCAGGAGCTGATCCAAAGCGGCGCCATTGCGCAGCGCGAGCGTCGCTTCCATTTTCAGTGGTGCGGCCGGATCCGCGTGAGCCAGCGGTGGCAGATTGACGGCCTCATTCGGATGATTGCCGCTAAGCGCGACTGTGCCCGACAAATTCTGGGCCCTGCCGCTCCCGGCCGCAACGACAGCAATGTAAACCGCCAGCAAAATGGCGCCTGCCGCCAGGCGCCGGCTAACAGAAGTTATCCCTACTTGCTTCACCTTAGTTTTGTCCCTCTGCTCTGGAAAGACCCTGACGCTGGTATGCATGGCTACTCATGATTAACTAAAGCGACTGCTTGGCCAGCTTGTTTATGATTGTCTATGATATGCTAAATCAGGTATCAACTGGTAGCGACATCTATAATCGCCGTCGATAAGGCTAACGTGAAGCATCGCCGAGTGCAAGTGACTGCTTGCTCCTCAATGCTTCGGAATCGGCAGGATTTTCGTGCCGCTTCACGATCACATCAAAATGTAGGATTTTTCGAACTGGTGCGAAGGGCGTCCAAAGCGCTGCCGCATCGGCGACCGCGCATATCCCGTGGCCTGAAGGGCGCTGGTGCTTATCCCTGCGCCTTCTGGATCAGGTCGCGGCCGGACCGATGGGTTTGGTCAACCGGCTCCGGGATCAGGTATTTCGAGGGCACCACCTCCTGCTGGCCGCCGGGTGGGTTCCAGATCAAACGCATCATCGAACCGCCCCAGATGTTACGCTCACCCGCCTCTATCTTATGCGTGCCCGCGGTGAGATAGACCTCCCCGCTATCGGACTGCTTGGTCACGTCGCCGGGGTCGGCGATGACGTCGCGGCCGTCGATTTTAAGCCAGCCCGAGTCGTCAACCATGATGGAGAATTGATAAGTGCCGGTGACCGGTGCGATGAGCTTCCCGGTCCAGGTGGCGTAGGAGGGATAAGGCAGCGAGCCCAGGGCGACTATACTGTCGAAATCAACCTGCTGGTCCACCCGCTCGATATGTGGAGGGAAGCCGCTGTTGCGTAATCCTTCGTAGTAACGACCCAAAAGACCATGGGACTGGTCGAGTTTGGGGCGCAGGAAGAGCGCGCCGAATACCGGCGGCGAGATCAGGGCCAGGATGGCGATGGTCGCTATCGCTGCCATCCGCCGGCGCAACGCCGGATGGTTCCACAAGTCCAGGTTGCGCATCAGTTCCCACGCCCCGCCGAGCCACACCATCGCCAGCGGCCAGAGCTGCAACGCGCCAGGCAATCCAGCCAGTTTACCCAGATTAAAGGCCACCGAGTCTCCAGCGATCGGCCCGCCACCGTAATAGGCACCCTTGTTGTAGGCCAAATCGCCGCGCAGATACGCAGGCCACAGAAAATCGACCAGCGGGTTGTCGTACTCGTAGGGTAGATGCGGCTCGATTGCGGTCGCCATCAGCATCACGAACACCGAGGCCAGCGCCAGAAATCCTAGCACCGGGTCCAGACGCTTGGGCAAAAACGCCATCGCCAGCACCATGAACGGCACGGCGGAAAGGATATGGCGCGGCCCGGTGGCGGTGCCGCCGCCCCAGTAGATGATCGATTCGCCGTAGGAGCCGTTGAACAGGATGAAGCTGACGATCACGTAAGCGATCAACAACAGTTCGCCGCGATAGCTCGAGCGCCGCCAGAAATAGTACAGGCCCGGGAAGGCCAGCAACAGCACCGGATTGCAAACGTAAAGCCCGCGCTCGGCGCTGAACAAGACGTCCCACAGCACCGCTATCCGCGGATAGGTAACGCCGGCAAAACCGACCGACTGCTCCGGAAAGCGGCCGGCATTGGCCGCCCCCATGTAGGCCTCGTAGCTTAAAAAAAACGGACTGCCGAAAGCGAACAGATTGTAGGAGGCCAGGACCATCGCGCAGGCGGCCGCGCCGATCGCGAACGGGGCGATCTTGCGCCAGTCGCGCAGCTTCCAGAGGGCATAAACACCGACGCCCGCGGCCAGCACGAAGGTCGGGTAGTCGCACACCACCGACCATCCCGCGAGCAACCCGGCAAACAGGTTGCGGTAGGTATTATCGCCGGGGTCCAGGAATGCCAGCAGGTAGAACGATGCGAATACGCACAGCGCGGCGATTGGCTCACCGGTGAATTCGGTCGCGTAGGGGAACAGGATGGTACCGAAGGCGAGGATCAGCGCGAGCGCTACCGCGCGGGCGTTGCCGGCGCCCAACCGCAGTACAAAGCGGTAAATCAGAACGATCAGCACCGAGGACAGCAGACCGACCGAAAACACTGTGCCCAGATGCGTGGCCAGCGCCCAGAACCAATCATTCTGGTTGAGGAAAATACGCATAACTGTGGTGACGAACAGCCACGGCACCAGGCCGGTGAAGGCGCCGCCCGGCGCTTTGTTGGAATAAATGTGCGAGTGCAGCTCGACAATATCCGCCGTGTTGTAGCCGCAGTAGCCGTCGATCCACAGGCTGCCGCGCTCCAGGATCGATCGCACCAGGTCAAAGCGCGAGCCGGTGCTGTGGTCCGCCGCCTGATAGAAGTAGGCGAAGGTCAGCAGGGTCACACAGAACAGGGTTATCTCAATGCGTTGGCGAGTGGCGTCGGGCGGCAGCGGCGCGGCCGAGCCGCCGGGCGGCATTCGCTGCAGACTGGTCCACGCCTTGCGCGCCCAGTTCTTGCCGAATCGGCGCCAGTAAAACAGAGCCGCCAGGACCAGGACGGCCAGCGCCAGCGGTAGGGCCACATTAGCGCCCCCGCCCGCGGCGGGCGGCGGCGTGCCGCCGTTGCGAACCACGTCCAGGTCATAGCGGGGAGTGTCATTATCAGGTGGTTCCTTGACCTTTACTCCCTTGAAACTGCGGCACGCCATCTTACCGGTGTTGAGGCTCGCGAAGCCGCCCAATCGGCAGTCGAGCACGATATCGGCGCCCTGATCGCCAGCCTTGAGGTAGAAGCCGACCTTGGTCCAGTCCCTGGTGCCGTGCAGTTGCTGCGAGATGATGCCGTCTTCCATCAGGCCGATGGAAGCGCCGGTATTGTTGTCGGCGACATTCTCGCTGCGGATATCGGCGCTGAAGTAGTACCATCCCGAGCCAAGGTGCAGGTTTTGGATCCAGCGGGCGTCGTTGCCCTTGGCGCTGGTGATCTCCAGTTGTCCTCCACCCGGGGGGTGGGCCCAATTGTAGGTGGTGGTGTCGGGAGTGGCGATCCAGCCCTCGCTGGTCCAACCTTCAGGAGCGGCGCCCTTACCCGTGGTCAGGTTAGGGTTGACGATAATGTTGTCGTCGGCCGCGGCGCGGGTTGCGATCGTGACGCACAGGGCGAATAAGAGGAGGACGGCGGATGTAAAGGCGCCAACGCGCTGCGCAGGCCGCCGCCGCGTCCGCTGCGAATCGGCGCGCGGCCAATTGTATGTCGCGCTATCGGTATCGGGCATGCGGTAAAAACCCGGCCGACCATACAATGATCCGAAACGGTGGCTGACGCTGGGCTGTGTGAATCCTTAACTTCATCTTTGCTATGTGCCGCCGCCTGGCGGCGTCACGCGCCCAAATTGTAACGATCCAATGGCAGCCTGCAAAGCGTCACTGACAAAGCTGAAGCCAGCGGGAGACGGTCGGGGACTGGCGCCGCAAAACGATATCCTGCATTTTCGGCATCGTGCTGGTAATGTCGGGTTGCGTGGTCAGGGGATAATTCTCATCCTTGCGAGCGAGTTGACGGTGGTGACTTTCGGGGTCGAAAATCTGGCGGCGCAGGCGCAGCCCGGCGGCGATCAAATCGCGGCCGAAGTGGAGGTCGCGCAGCGCTCGCGCCGGTTGGCGAGTCTGGCCGTCCTGGCGGCATTGACGGTGATTGCCGGATGGCTTCGTTTCACGGCTACCGATTTTGGATTGCCCGACAAGTTCCGCCCCGACGAAGAGTACTTGATATCGCGCGCGCTGGGTTTCGAAAATGATTGGAACCCGCACTTTTCGCTCTACCCGGCAGCGCAGATGTACCTTCAGCACGCGGCGCTGAAGTATTACGCGGCGTTGACCGGATATCCGCAGGACTTCCGCGCGGCCTATGCCAGCAACAGTCAGGCGCTCGCATACCTGGTGGCGCGCCGCCTGTCGGTGGCGTTTGGCACCGCCACGGTGCCGGCGATTTATTTCGCCGGCGCGACCGTGTTCGGACCCGGAGCGGCGATGACCGCGGCGGCGATCATGACCTTCACCACGCTGCCGGTGCGCGAATCCAAGTATGCGACCACCGACGCGGCGACGGTGTTCTGGTTGACCTTGGCGCTCGCGATGGTGGTGCGGATGGCGTGGCGGGGCCGCACGATGGACTACCTGGGCGCGGGCTTTTTCTCCGGCCTTGCAACCGCCGCCAAGTATCCCGCGGGTGCGGTGCTGTTCAGCATGGCGGCGGCGCACCTGGGGATCTGCCGCCGGGAACGGCGCTCGTGGGGCCGGACCATGGGCGATCCGGGAATTTATTTGGCCGTCGGCACGGCCGCGCTGGTGTTCTTTTGCGCCACGCCCTACCTGTTTCTGGATTGGCCGCAGACCATCAACGATTACATCTATCAGCGGGGATTTTTGCTCTTTGGAGTGGGAAACACGCTGGCCGACTACGGCTGGTCGTGGTTGCTGTTGCGCGCGATGCCCGACAGCTTCGGAATTGCGTTGCAGGTTTTCCTGATGGCCGCGATGCTGTGGGCGCTGGTGAGTCCGCGGCCGGGCACGCTTTCGCTGCTTACGTTCCTGACCGTCGCGTTCGTCGGCATGACCCGCAGCCATTACGTGTTTTACCGCTACCTTATGATTCCGTTTCCGGCGATGGCACTGCTGGGCGGGTTGATGGTCTCCGACCTGACGCGACTTGCCGCCCGGCGCGTCGGTGAGCATCGCGCCACGGTGTGGGCGGCGGGCTGCATGGCCCTGCTGCTAACCCCATGCTTTATCCGAGACCTGCAACTGAACCGGCTGCTCAGTCAGACCGACACGCGCACCATCGCACGCCAATGGATCGAGGCGCATGTCCCGGCGGGCGGTGCGATTGCCGCCACCGACAACACCACGCCCTACGGCAAGCCGCAGTTGTACACCGTCAGAGTGGTGCCGTTTGCGGATTCGCAGGTGCTGAAGAATGAGGGTGTCCAGTATGTGATGTCCGATTCGATCGCGCCACTGGCGTTTTATTCGCACGGCCCGATGCCGGCGGAGCAGGCGCTGCTCGATTCGCAGGCCACGCTGGTGTTCGACGTCAATCCGCTCCGGCCCGGCAAGCCCATTCCAGTATTCGACGCGGCCGACGCCTTTTACGCGCCCCTGCGCCACATCACGAGCATGACGCGCCCCGGTCCCAGAATCAGGATTTGGAAATTGAAGTGAGGTCTGAATCCTTTCTCTGTGGGGCGAGGAACAACTAGACGAGTGCGTGCCAAAGCTCACCCGCCGGGCGTCTGTAACGCGACGGTGGCGGGTTGCGTGCGATCCACGGCCGGCACCTGGTCGTTTCCCGGCGCCGGGTGGACCATCAATGCGATCAGCGCGGCGACGGCGAATAGCGCCGCGAACAGCGCGTATGGCACCACATAACTTCCCGTCATATCGAAGATCAGCCCGGTTACGAGCGGACCCAGCGCCGAAGCGACCGTGGCGATAAACCCGATAATGCCCATCAGGGTGCCGAATCGCCGCATGCCCAGGCACTCCCCCAGCAACATCGGGATGGTGGTCGATGTCGTTCCGGTGGGCGATCCGTAGCCGACGATAAACAGCATCGTCGCGATCAGGCCGAAAGCCGAAGTGCCCACCGCGAACAGGTCGATCAGACTCACGCACAGAAGCCCCATCCCGAAGGCCAGCACCTGGCGCGCCCCCATTCGATCGGCCATGCCGCCCAGCACAATTGTGCCGATGGTGACGAACAGCGACTTGGCGCCGAAGATCAATGCGGCATGCTCCGGGCTGTAGCCGGCGCCGATCAGGTAGGGCACCAGATGGTAATAGACACCGTTAAACGCCACCGTGAAGAGCATCTGCACGATAGCCAGCATCCAGAACGGCAGGGAGCGCAACGCGGCGCCCAACTCCAGCCCGGGGGTGGCGGCCGCTTCCCGCCTGACACTTGCCGCCATCTCACGGCCCGAACCTGCCGCGCCGGGCGGGCGCGTGCGTACCACCGCGAGTATCACGGGCAGACCGAGGGCAAGACTTGGCGCCCCAATGTAAAGCAACGTAGTGCGCCATCCGTGAAGGATAATCAGGTGCGCCACCGTCGGCGGCATCACCGTGGCGCCCACGGCGCTGCCGCACACCGCGATTCCGATCGCCAAACCGCGCCGCTGCTTGAACCAGTTCGCGGCAACGATGGTGCCGGGTACCAGTGAGGAGGCCCCGACCCCCGCCCCGATCAGCGCGAAAGCCGCGATCAGCGAGGTCAGTGAGCCAGCGCGGCTGGCCAGCAAATAACCGGAAGCGACGGCGGTGACGCCCACCCCCATCGGGAGTTGCGCCGGCACCCGGTCCAGCATCCATCCCGCCGCCGGCGCCGTCAGTCCCATGCATAGAATGTAGGCCGTGGCCAGACGTGAGACCTGCTCGTGACTCCATCCGAACTGGTGAATCAGGGGATTGAAGAACACCCCAATCGTGCTGATGGTCGAGCCGATGGTAAGAAAATTCACGACCCAAAGGGCCGCGATCACCAGCCATCCCTGTCGCTCGTTTGGACTCATGGCCAGCCGGTCAATGGCCCAGCGCTTGAGCGGTCTGTTTTTCCACCGCGCCGCGGGCGATAAGGCCGGAATTGACCAAGTCGAAACGCGAGGTGTTGTATAAAAGCATGCTCAATTCCTCATTGAGATAGGTTTGGGAATTTGGCATGAGTGGCGACTGCGGACGAATGCAAACACAGGGCATGCGGCGCTGTCAAATGGTTTCAAACCACGCTTGCCCGGAGTGGGGTGGGCCGCCGTGCCCGCCATCGATGCGCGGGCGGCGCCCGTACGACCAAACGGTGGCTGGAACGCAACTCAGCCGGTATTATGCTCGGCAAGGCCTATTTAAGAGGTTGGCGGGGGAGTGCGCATTTGCTGCGGGGTTGCGGGAACGCTGCGGCGGCAACAGGATGGAGATCAGGTTCGAAGGGGCTCTCAATGCGAACGAAATGCTGATTGCGATGTCAGGGAGGTAAACATGAAAAACGGGAAATCCTGGTTGACGGTGACGACGGCTCTGGTGGGCGGACTGATTGGCGGCGCGGTGGCGTCGATGCTGGGAGCGAGCAATGCGTTCGCGGTGCGTCGTGCCCATCATGCCAGGACTGTGGAGGCGGAGAGGTTCGTTCTGCTCGGGCGCGACGGCGACGAGCGAGGCATCATCCAGGTGAGCGACAAGGGTGCCGCGGCGATTTATCTGAACGATGAAAGCGGCAAAGAGAGAGCCGAACTTAAGGTGTCGGCCGATGGCCGCGCCGCGCTGGGATTTTATGATGGCGGCGGCCACAAGCGGGTCGTGGTCGGTGAAAGCGGCGCGGCTGGAGGTCAGGCCGGAGTTGGAGTTTTCTCGGCCGACGGCAATCAGGTCGCCGGGCTTTCCGCGGCGGCCAACGGAGAGGTCAGCCTGACTTTGTATGATGCCAAGAGCGGACTGGCCCGCGTGGGTTTGGGGCTATCGGTTGACGGCACGCCGGCGCTGGCCCTGTTCGATCAGAACGGCAAGGACCGCGCCGAACTGCATGTGGACAAGAATGGCAAGCCGGGACTGGCACTGGCCGATGAGAATGGGAAGTCCATCGCGGGTCTTCCGATGCAGTCCGCTCAGTAAGGGGGTGCTATGAGGACGAACGAAAAAGTTAACGCTTGCTTTCCATTTGAGCAGGAGGCTTTCAATCCTCGGGAGATCCACATGTTCAGGTCTTGGAAGGGTATCGCCGTTGGCATGCTCTGTCTGGCGGTGCTGATCGGAGCCACCGGATGCAGCGGACAGCCGCTCAGTACGCGCGAAAAGGGCACGCTTATCGGAGGCGGCCTTGGTGCGGCGACCGGCGCAATAATTGGCGCGGCGGTGGGTGCGCCAGGCGCGGGTGCCGCGATTGGTGCCGCGGTTGGTGGCGTTGGCGGTTTCGCGGTGGGCAACTCGATGCAGAACCAGGAGGCGCAGCAGGCGCAGACGCAGTCGCAGATGGATCAGCAGCAGCGGGAAATCGAGCGCCAGCGGCGTCAGATTCAGGAGCTGAAGTCGCAGCAGGAAACCGAGTGAGTTTGAGCGCTGCGGGCTGTGCCGTGGCCACGGCACAGAGCCCGCATCCGCTCATGACTCCGAACTTAGACAAGCTTTCTGTCCCCTCTCCCATTCAGTTATGGGAGAGGGGGAGGGTGACTGGATTTTATGCGCGGTGTTTCAGCACCCTGTCCCTAACCCTCTTCAATGACTGAATGGGAGAGGGGATTCCGAAGAAGATGGGTGCGCGATGGCTGTGAAATATACCACCGAGCAGATCGCCGGGTTGTTGGAGAAGGTCAGCAACTGGGGCCGCTGGGGCACGGACGATCAACGCGGGGCGCTCAATTTCATCACCAATGAGAAGCGCGCCGCCGCCGCGCGGCTGGTCAAGTCAGGCGAGACCGTTTCGCTGTGCGTGCCGCTGGCAACGCGCCCCTCGCGCGACAATCCCCGGCCGGTCACGCATCTGATGATCCGCTCGGGCATTGTGGGCCATCCGCTGGGATCATCTGGCGCCGCCGACTACTTCGCGATCGAGCCGCACGGCCTGGCGACCACCCATCTGGACGCCTTGTGCCATCATTTCTGGCGCGGCCGGATGTATAACGGGTTCGACATGAACGAGGTGGATTTCCAGGGGGCGCACAAATGCGCGATCGATGTCTGCCGCGAGGGGATCATAAGCCGCGGCGTGCTGCTCGACATTCCGAAAATCCGCGGCGTGGAATGGATCGAGCCGGGCGACGCGATCTATCCGGAGGACCTCGACGCCGCCGAGCGCGACCATCGCGTGACCGCCGCCGAAGGCGACGTGCTGCTGATTCGCACCGGACGCTTCAAGGCGCGCCGCGCCAAGGGTTCAGGCGCGATCGCGCTGGGCGCGATGCCAGGGCTTCATGCCTCGTGCCTGGAATGGCTCCATCAGCGCCGTATCGCCGTGCTCGGATCGGACGCAATCAGCGACGTGCTCCCGTCGGGCTATGACGCGCCGGCGGGGATGCCAATCCATACCGGGACGCTGGTCATGATGGGCGTCCATCTGATCGACAACGCCCAGTTGGAGCCTTTGGCCCAGCGATGCGCTCAAATTGGCCGCTACGCCTTCATGTTCAGCTTGCTGCCGTTGGTGCTGGAGCGCGGCACCGGATCGCCGGCCAACCCGGTGGCGCTGTTCTAAGTCTGGCGCAGTCTCAGACCGGCGAGAAGTACGGAATCACGTACTTGCCGAACAGTTTGATCGAATTCATCGTCTTCTGATGCGGGATCGGCCAGAACTGCATCATGCACAGCAATTGATCCATGTTGAGGATGCTCTGCATGCGCTCGATCTGTTTGATGCAGGTATCGGGGCTGCCGACGATGCACATGTCATTGTCGATCAGATAGTCGATGGTGATCTTGGTCGGGTCGGCGGCTTCGAACTGCGCATGCGCATAGCGCTGCTGCCCTGATCCACCGTCGGCAGGAACCTTGATTGCGGTTGCCAGCGTGGTCTGCGCGTAGGAAAGGAAAGCGCGCTCGGCTTCCTCGCGCGCCTGCTTGTCAGTGGCGGCGCAATGGGTCATGAAAAACACGGCTGCCCGCGGATTGACGAACTGTCCCAGCGGCTTCGCCTCTTTGAGTCCGTCGCGGTAGGCGGCAATCCGCCGCCCCAGATGCTCGGTGCTGACCAGCAGCGTGAAGGAGAGCAGTCCCAGGCCCATTCTGCCCGCCATCCCATGCGTTTCTTCGGAGGTCGCCGCGACCCACAATGGAGGATGGGGCTTCTGGTACTGGCGCGGCACGATAGTCCTTTCCGGGATGTCGAAGTATTTGCCTTTGAACGAGAAGCGGCCGTCGGGCGCCTTCCAGATAGTAGTGATGACGTCCAGCGCTTCCTCCCAACGGGCGCGGGTTTCGCCGTATGGGATGCCGAAGCCGCCCAGTTCGATCTGGGTACCCGAGCGGCCGGTGCCGACCTCGAGCCGACCCTTACTCAGGATGTCGAGCGTGTTGAGCCGTTCGGCGACCCGCACGGGATGGTTATATGGAAACGGCAGCAGTACCACCCCATGACCGATTCGGATGGTGGAAGTGCGCTGGCTGACCGCCCCATAGATCACTTCGGGGGCGGAGGAATGGGCGAAACCGGGCTGAAAATGATGCTCGACCGTCCAGAAGTATTTGAAGCCCATTTCCTCGGCCAACTCGACCTGGGCCAAAACCTCATGGAAAACTTCGAATTCCCTCTCCGGGTGCTTGATCGGATTGGCAACTTGAATTTCGTAAAATACGGCAAAGTCCATCGAGGCCTCCTTGCGTATTCACCCGGCGCGGGTGCCCGCCATGGGATATATTGTCTTTCTTATACATCATGAGCGAGCGCCCAGGTAAACCTCAATGGACGGACATTCCCCTCTCCCACCAATCAGTTTGTGAGAGAGGGGATTTTCCACACGCTACAGGCATCGGCGCGAGCAACAAATCCATACCGGAGGCGCTAAAAGCACAACCCGCGCTGAGCTACTCGGTCTGCGACTGTTGCCGCATTTGTTCGAGTTCGCGGCGCTGCTGCTCGATCTCCTGCTGTTGCTGAGAAAGCTGCTCGTTGGTCTGTTGTTGCTGAACGTTCTGGTTTTCCATCGCATTGCCGACCGCAAGACCGCCCACCGCGCCCAGTCCACCGCCGATCAGCGCTCCGGCGGCAGGATGGCCGACCGCCGCGCCAATGATTGCGCCGGTCCCGGCACCCAGGACGCCGCCGCCCAATGTACCCTCTTCCCGCGCCGTCAGCGGTTGACTGCTGCATCCCACCGCGGCCAGCATCACCGCTCCGATCGCCGACAGCGCAATCGCTTTGTAACCCGTACGCATATGACCTCCTCAGTTCACGCCAGGCTCATCGGCCGCAGCCGTGAGCAAATTCCTAGCCATGTGACGCGCACCGGGCCGGATCCGTTTACAGGGCGATCAAATCCTCGTGTTTGTTTGAGGATTGCGGCGGGTTTTGTTAGTGGTCATGAGGCGGATGAAAAGCCGCGCATATCCAATGAGCTTGGCCGCCGAGGAGGACTACCATGGCGAAACACACATTCCTGGTTTTGACCAACCCTGTTGCAGGAAAGGAAAAGGATTACAACGACTGGTACACCAACCAGCACATTCCCGACGTGGTCAGCGTTCCGGGCATCGTCGCCGCCCAGCGCTTTAAACTGAACGACTTCCAGTTGGGGAACGGAGCGCCCTCGCCGTGGAAGTATCTGGCCATTTACGAGATCGAAACCGACGACCTCAAGGCCACCTTCGATGGCATGACGGCACGGGTCGGAACCGATGGGATGGTGATGACCGACGCGCTCGATATGACCAGCGTCGGCGGGTTCATCTACAGCCCGATAACCCAGCGGACTACGACGGAAGAAGTGGCGCGGATGCGGCGCAAGGCGAGCTAAGTCCCGCCACGGGCATCTTTCTGTGCCCTCTCCCACATTTAGCTGTGGGAGAGGGGACAGGGTGAGGGTGACTGGTTTACTTCAAGGACGCCGCATGGCAGGACGACGGCGGTTGGAGCCATCCGCCCTTACGCCGGAAAAGATCATCGCACGGATAAGAACCCATGGATCTGAGTTTCACTGAAGAGGAAGAACGTTACCGTCAGCGTGTGCGTACCTTTATGCAGGAAAACCTGCCTGAGGGATGGGGCAAACCCGGTTACAAGCAGCCCGCCGGAGAGGCGTCGACCGAGTTTCAGCACGACTGGACGCGGCGGCTGCATAAGGCGGGCTTCCTCGGGATGGCATGGCCCAAAGAATACGGAGGGCAGGGCGCCAGCCAGATCGAATTGGCGATTTTCAACGAGGAGGCGGCGCGTTTTCGCGCCCCCAATCCGATCAATGGCGTAGGTCTCATCCTGGCCGGCCCCACGATCATGGCGCATGGCACGGAGGAGCAGAAGAAGCGCTACCTGCCCAAAATCCTGTCGGGCGAAGAACTCTGGTGCCAGGGTTTTTCGGAGCCCAACGCCGGCTCGGACCTGGGTTCGCTGCGCACCCGGGCCGAACTGGCAGGTGATGAGTTCGTGGTCAACGGGCAGAAGGTCTGGACCACCTTGGCGCAGATCGCTGACTGGTGCATCCTGATGGTCCGCACCGACCCCGCCGCGCCCAAACATCGCGGCATCAGCTACCTGCTCGTCGACATGAAAACCCCGGGCGTCACGGTCAGGCCGTTGCGCCAGATGACTGGCGGACATGAGTTCAACGAGCTGTTCTTCGAGAACGTGCACGTGCCGCGCACCAACTTGCTCGGCGAACTCAACGGCGGCTGGCGCGTGGGTATGACCACCTTGATGAATGAACGGGGCACCTCGGCCTTTGCCGTATGGCTGCGCTATCGCATCACCTACGAGGAATTGATCGAGATGGCCCGCAAGCGCATCCGCAATGGCCGGCCCGCGACCGCGGACCCGGTAATCCGCCAGCAGTTGGCGCAGGCCTACATCGACCTGGAAAGCCTGCGCTACGTCAGCTACCGGACCTTCTCCCAAATCCTCAAGGGCGGCACTCCCGGACCGGAGGGTTCGATTTCCAAGGTGGTGTGGTCGGAACTGAATCAACGGATGAACGAGTTGGCAATGGCGCTGGAGGGGCCCAGTTCCCAACTGCTGAGGGACAGCCCCCACGCGATCGATGATGGACGCTGGCAGTTCACTTACCTGCGTTCGCGGGCCAACACAATCGAAGCCGGAACTTCCGAGATTCAGCGCAACATCATCGCACAGCGCGTACTGGGCCTTCCCAAGACCAATTAGGTAGAAAGCAGGCCCGGCTGGGGTGGCTGGAAGAGGCAGGAAACAAGAGCGAGCAGCATAGGTAGTGCATCTCATACTTCGGATGGCTGCGTGGGACAGGCTTTCTAGGGCGAGTATGTTGATGTTGACACATGAGCGCCTTTTGAGCTAAATTACCATCATGGACAAGCGAGCAGAAGAAGGTCGCCCGAAGGTTGTTCTTCCCAAGTACACGCTGGACACGTTCGACAAGCGTTTCCCTGATGATGAAGCCTGCAAGCAGTATGTGATGGAGCAACGCTGGCCGGATGGCGTAAAATGCCCCCGCTGCCAGAATTCCAACGTCTACAAGCTCAACTTCAAACCGTGGCATTGGCAGTGCCGCTTGTGCCAGAAGAACGGATACCGCTTCAGCATCACGACCGGCACGATCTTTCAGGATAAGAAGCTACCGCTGAAAGTCTGGTTCAAGGTCGCCTACCTGATGCTGTCCAGCAAGAAGGGCATGAGCGCCTTACAGCTACACCGCATGATGCACCAGAGCGAGGGCGCGGATTACCGGACCTTCTGGTATATGTGCCATCGCCTACGCGCCGCGATGAAGAACATGGAATGGGACACGCTGATGGGCGAGGTTGAAGTGGACGAGACCTACGTGGGCGGTAAGGACAAGAACCGGCACGCATGGAAGAAGACCCATAAGACGGGCGGTGAAGCGTCCGGCAAGGTGCCAGTAATCGGCGCTATCAGCCGCAAAGGGAACGTAGTCTGCAAGGCGATTGAGAATACGCGGCGCGAGACTTTAAACGACTTCGTGAAGGCGACTGTGAGCACGGACGTGACGCTCCTGGCGACGGACGAGCATCCGGCCTATGGCAAACTAGGCACAGCCTATCCGCATCAGTTTGTCCGGCACAATGAAAAGACCTACGTGCGCGGCAACGTCCACACAAACAACATCGAAAACTTCTGGTCGCTCCTAAAGCGTGGAGTGATCGGAACGTACCACAACACCAGCGCCGATTATCTGCCGCTGTACCTAGCGGAGTTTACATTCAGACATAATTTCCGCCAAGAACGCGACCCATTTGAACTTCTGATTAGGCGCGTGTCTTCGGGTTCGCCCTCGCCCATTCCGGACTGATGCGCTAAAATGGGCGGGTGGCAAAGAAACGAGTAAAGCCCGAAACGAAGACCGAGCGCGCCGACCGCGAAGCCCGCGAACGGCTGGAACATGCGGACATGGACCTGTTCGATAGGTTCATGCGCGAGCTCCTCGTTACCCAACAGCCCCCTAAGCCTCGCCCGACCAAGACCCAATAAACCCATAGCTGCACTTTTGTGGGCATACGGGCCTGTTTGGGTCTTGATCGTTGCCACGTCTATAGCTTACAATCGCCCATGGTGTTTAATCAGCATCAGCGTGACGCGATTCGCAAGGCGGCTGTGGAGCTGGAGCAGGCGGAAGCGATCTACAAGGCTGCGCTTCAGCACTACGACGATTTACTGGATGGACAAACGGAGTCCTTACCGTTGTTTCCAGCAAAGCTACCTCGCAAGGTCATAGGCAAACTGCCTGACCCTAATTCGCTCAATCAGCGAGTCCTGGCTGCGATCGCCAAATCTCCCGATCCGGTGGCAGTGAGCGCGCTAATGACGTTGCTGAATGAAAGCAAGCAGCGGATCCGCCATGCCATTATTTATCACCAGAAGCGCGGAGTTCTCGTTCATGCGGGGTTGCCGGAACAATATAAGTTGAAAGAGAGGATGACGAACGTGAACGGCGCTGCCGCCGTGGAACAATCTTAAAGGCTTAGAAGTGCCGAACCCCAAGTAACGTGTTAGCAGCACGCCAAAGGGGTTCGAGCGGGGCAAGAACTGGCTTGCCATCAGCCCCCGCGAGGGAACTGACTTATGTAAACGAGCATCGGCCAGTCTAATCTCAGCAACTCTTGATGGCAAGCCCCGTAGGGGCGGACGGTCGATCCGCCCCGACAGGGGTTTGTGTATGCGGCTTAGCTCGCCCTTCGGTAGGAGGGTCACGGGGGCTTCGGCCCCCCTCCATTTTCTCGCCTACTTGAAGGAGCTTCACAATGCATCTGATGTATGCCGATGAAAGCGGCGATACCGGCCCTTATCCTGGAGTCTCGCCGACCCGCTACTTTGTCCCGAGCGGGATCGTTCTGCGTGAGCAGCGTTGGCAGTTGTATCTCGATTCGCTGATAGCGTTTCGAAGGGCGCTTAAACAACAATTCGGCCTTAAAATGTCGGAGGAGTTTCATGCAGGGCCATTAATCAACCATCCAAACCAACTCGTCAGAATCAAGCGTAACGATAGGTTGTTGATGATTCGGCTTTTTGCCAGTCAGCTCGCGAACATGCCGGATTTAAATGTCATTAATGTGGTCGTGGATAAGTTAGGTAAATGGGGCGGCTATGATGTTTTTGCGTATGCTTGGGTGCGCTGATCCAGCGTTTCGAGAACACCATCTCGCGTGGTAATTTTCCAGGGCCGAAGAATGCCATAGAGCACGGGATGCTCATCTGCGATAATACGCAAGGTCGCCTTGTGACGGTGCTTCGAAAAATGAGGCGCTACAACATGATCCCGTCGCAGTTCGGAACAGGGGCACGAAGTTTACCATTGCAGTATTTGGTTGAAGACGCTACTTTTCGGGATTCCGCGCACGCATACTTCATCCAAGCAGCGGATTTATGCGCGTTCTTGCTTTATCAAAGATTCGCCCCGAGCGCATATATGAAAAAAAACGCGGGACAAAACTATTTTCTACGGTTAGGCCCAATTCTTTGTCGGGTCGCATCTTCTGGAAATTTAGGGATTGTCAAGCTGTAAAAAGAAAAGAGGGCGGTTTTACCCGTCCTCCTTCCGGCTGAATCCTACTGCCCAGACGAGCCGGGTCTCAGATTCGGCTCAAAGAATAACACACCTCGAACATAAAGCAAAAGTCAAGCCAATGTCTATCCACAAGGGGGCGGCCTGTCACGTCTAGGCCAGCTTACCAGAGGTTATGTGTCAACATCAACATACTCGCCCTTTCTAGCCTGTCATTTCTGATTTTTTGACAGAAATGAACTGAGAACGAACGACCGGTGGAAAGCCGGTCCCACGCAGCCATTCAGTCAGTCAGCAAAGAAAATGAGCCTCCTGGTCAGCGCTGGGGCGGGGAGATCACGTAGATCTGCCCTGACATCTCGGGCTGATGCATCGTGCAGTAGAACGTGTACAGACCTTCCTTGTGAAAGGTCAGAGTGACGGCGGTCTTCTTGAGTTCCGGCAGGGCCATCTTCATCAGCACCTGGCCCGCGGCGCTGGCGAGCATGAAATCGTGGTTCTCGTCTGATTGCAGATTCCAGAAGCTGAACGAAGTCGGCTCGTCGCGATAGACGAAGATCACCCGCGGCGAGAAAGTGTAGAGTAGCCCGAAGGCCTTCTGTTCCTGGGCATCGGGCTGGCCGGTGGGCAGAGTTTCGGTGAGAATCACCACGCCCGTGCGCGCGGTGGCCCCGTCGGGGACGGCGCTTACGATTTTCGACGCCGCGGGGCTGGGAAAATAGCCGTCATCGGCGTCGGCCGGAAAACCCGGCGAGAGGACCGCCAGCAGCGCAATTATAATAACGATGACTTGCGTACATATCGGATTGACCGCGGCTTGCCTGCGCATGATTCAGAACTTGAAGACCTCCAGCGCGTTGTCGCGCAGGTAACGGCGCTTGGCCTCGTCCTTAAGCGGCACTTCCCAGCCCTCGCGCACGCATCGTTCCACCGAAAGCAGCGGATAGTCTGTCGCCCACATCACCTTGTTTATTCCCCGGCTGGTATTGGCAAAGTCCCAGATTTCCTGGGGCACGTATTTGGGCGACCACGCTGACGTTGCGAGGTAAAAGTTCGGATACTTCTGGAGCAGCGCTACCACCTCGCGTTGCCATGGATGGCCCAGGTGGACGCCAACCACGGTCAACTCGGGGAAGGCCAACAGCACCTCGTCCAGCAGCATCGGATGCTGCAGTGCGGCGGGCCGCAGCGGTCCCGGCACCCCGACGTTGATCTTGATCGGCAGGCCCAGCTCGACGCATTTGGCATAGACCGGAAAATAGCAGGCGTGATTGGGCGGCAGCCCGATCATCGAGGGCATGATATAGGCGCCGCTGAAGCCATACTCGCGCACGGCCTTTTCGAGCCGCCGTACCGCGCCCATCACGCGCGTGGGATCAAGTCCGATGCTGGACTTGAAACGTCCGAGGAAGCGCTGCATCAGCTCCGCGGCGCGCCGGCATAACGCTTCGAAAAGCGGGTCGGGGATGTCCTGACCGACGCCGTAAGTGGGATTGGCGACCCGTCCCATGATGGCGGCGGTGAGATGGGCGAACTCGACGTCGCCGGCGTCCATCGCGGCGACCATCTCCTCCAGCGTCGCGCCCTGGCTCATCTCCTTGGAGGCCTTGAACCAGCGGGCGATATTGGGATCAAGCTTGCGTGCCTGCGGGCGCGGCGGCGACGGCATCCCGGTCATCGCGTCGACCAGTCTGTACTTAGCTGCCATGGTCATCTGCCTCATTAAGTGCCGCTATGGGCGATTTCGTCCACAGTGGCTGAACAATCAGTGCAAGTAGCATCAGTGGCATGGAAATGTCCAATCGCACTCTTTCAAGCGCAAGCTGTTCCAGTTGCCAGCTTGCCTGCCCCTTTGAAGGGCAGTAACCAGGCGGCCTGCCCGTTTTTGGGTCAACCTCTGTGGAGTCAACTAAGGCCGAATTTGCGCAGAGCAAACATAGACGAGACTTGGTCAGGCACCACTTGCCGACGCACTTGGCAAGCTCCTTGCTTTGTGAAAGCGCGACGGTAATGGAGGGCGCGCTACGATGGCGGCTGGGTACAGTGTCGAACGGGGCGCGGTCATTTTGGCCGGCGGCGATGGCACCAGGTTAAGCGGCTTGGTCCACAGTGTGACGGGCGGCAACGTGCCCAAGCAGTTCTGCTCGCTGCTGGGCGAAGTGACGCTGCTGGAGCGCACGCGCCGGCGGGTCGAGATGGCGGTGGCGCCCAAAAAGATTCTGTTCGTGGTTAACCAGTCCCATGAGCAGCATTACGGACCGATGCTGGGCGATGTACCCAAGTCGAACCTGGTGGTTCAACCCGAAAACAGAGGCACCGCGCCCGCTATCGCGCTGGCTTTGTTGCGGATGGCGGCCAGCGATCCGGATGCCTCGGTGGCGATTTTCCCCGCCGACCATTTTCTCAGCGACGAACGCGAATTTATGCGCCACGTCGAGATGGCGTTTGAAGCGGTCGAGGAGCGGCCCGAACTGACTGTTCTACTCGGCATCGAGCCGTCGCATCCGGAGGTGGATTATGGATGGATAGAGCCCGCGCAGCGAATCAGTTTCGGCCGCTACGACCTTTATCGGATCGCCAGCTTGTGCCACAAACCCGACATAGATGACGCGGTGCGGCTGCTCAAGTGCGGCGGCTTGTGGAACAGCGCCGTGACGGTAGGTCGCCTCTCCACCGTCCTCGGCCTGATCATGGTCACGGCGCCCGAGCTTCACTCCGCTTTCGCGCCGCTGAGGGCCAAATTCCCCGATCAGCCCACCCCGCGTACGGTGGCCAACGTGTACAAGGATCTGCCGGCCATAGATTTCTCCGAACATATCCTTGCCGCCACGCCGGTCAATCTCGCAGCGTTGCCGGTTGCCCGAGTGCGCTGGGTCAACCTCGCCGAGCCGGGGCGCCTCCGGCAGACCTGGAATCAGCTGGGGATCAAGCCTTTGTGGTCGATTGGATCCTGAGACCAGTTATCATACCTTCCGCGAGAACTGACGAACGTCATATGAGGCGGGCCACCGCTTGGACTTTTTCAGGCAGCAGGTCATAATCAATAAAATGGCAGCGAGCCAAAGAATCACGGTGCTATTGCCGCCAGCAATGCTTAGCGCGGTCCAACGGGTGCGGCGCGCCGAGCGACGCAGCTTGAGCGAACTCGTACGCGAAGCGCTCGGCCTTTATTGTCGCGTTGCGATGTTGCCTACTTACAAGCCGACCGGCCGCGAACTTCGAGCAATTGAGGCCGGCCGCGCCGCCTTCCGGCGCGGCGATTACATTACGCTGGACGAATACCGTAATGAGCTGGAAGGTCGTCCTGACCAGGCCCGCCAAAAAAGCGCTCGATCGGCTCGAAACCAAGGACAGAAACCTAGTCGTTAGGGCGCTCGGGGCAATGGAAAACGACCCTCTTAGTGGCGATATCCGCAACCTCGAAGGTCAACGTGAAGGGTTTCGCCGTCGAGTGGGGAATTGGCGCCTTTTCTTTGATATTCTTCTGGAGCACCGCACAGTAGTAGTAACTGACATCGCGCGGCGCACCACTACCACCTATCGCAAACGCTAACTCTGCCTCACCCTCCTTAGGCCGGCGGGTCAATTTGTGCCGGGCCGGCCGCGGCTGGGCTGAGCTGCTCGTCCAGCCGGGCATGGTCGGCGGTTACAATCCGTGGATCGGAACCCGTGGCCCGGGCGCCGCCTGATCTAAACTCGTAGGAACAGGTCATTCGCGCAAAAAGCTTAGGCCGGTTGCGAACAGCGGTGAAAGCCTTGAAAATAAGAGCTTCAGTGCCGACATTGACAAACCGGGAATCAGCTTGGAACTGACACGATTAAGAGGCTTTCAGGATCTGCTGGGCACGCCGGCGCGGACGCTGGCACACGTCGAGGAGCGGGCGCGTTCTCTGATGGAGCGCTACGCGGTGGACGAAATCCGCATCCCGATGCTCGAGCGCATCGAGCTTTACGAGCGCTCCACCGGCGAAACTTCCGATATCGTCTCCAAGCAGATGTACACCTTTACCGACCGCGACGAGGCCGGGACCACCCTAGCCCTGCGCCCGGAGGGAACCCCCGGCGTGGTCCGCGCCTATATCGAGGCGGGGCTGGATCGATCCGATCCCGAGCAGCGCTTCTTTTACTCCGGGCCGATGTTCCGGCGCGAGCGTCCTCAGAAGGGGCGCTACCGGCAATTCTACCAGTTCGGGGTGGAGGTCTTCGGCCGCGCCGATCCTGCCTGCGACGCCGAACTGCTGGTAATGATCGACGATTTGCGCCGCGACCTTGGACTCGAATTCCAGGTCGAAATCAACTCGCTGGGATGCGCCAAGTGCCGGCCGGCGTTCCGCGCGGCGGTGCTTGATTATGGAAAGTCGCACTGGGACGAGCTGTGCAGCGACTGCCATGCACGGCTGGAGCGCAATCCGCTGCGCCTGCTGGACTGCAAAATCGACGTCAAGCTGGCGGAGCAGGCGCCCAAGAGCCTCGATTACCTGTGTGCCGAATGCCGCAAGCATTTCGATACCGTGGTCGATCTCCTCAATGCCGCGGGAGTGCAGTTCGTAATCAACGCCCGTATCGTCCGGGGCCTGGATTACTACATGAGGACGACTTTCGAAGTGACCTCTACCAGCCTGGGATCGCAGAACGCGGTCGTGGCTGGTGGGCGCTACGACGGTCTGGTGGAGGTGCTGGGCGGCGCCCCGGTTCCCGGTATCGGATTCGCGATCGGGATGGAGCGGATCGCGCTGGCGCTGGAAGCCGCGCGAACCGACCGCGCCGGCTTGCCGCGGGTGGCATTGATTGCGCTGGGCGAGGCGGCGGCGCGCAAGGCCACAGAGGTGGCCCGCGAACTGCGCACGCTGCCATTGCACGTCGAGCTGCTGTCCACCGAGCGCAGCCTCAAGTCACAGCTTAAGCGCGCCGATAAGATCGGGGCGAATTATGCCGTGATAATCGGCCAGGACGAACTGGCGCGGGCGGCGGCGCAATTGCGCGACCTCGGCGCCAGCACCCAGCGCGAAGTCAGCCTGGAGCGGCTGGCGGCGGAGCTGTCGGCGGCGCGTCAATAGCTATTTCGTCCGCTGGCGCGCGCAGGTATTGTGCCCTCTTAAGCCTTTATGACGATGGATTTTGTTTTTTCACCGCTTCCGCCCTGGCCGCGGACCCACTATTGCGGCGCGCTGCGCCTGGCCGATGCCGGGCGGCAGGTAGCGCTCTGGGGATGGGTCGCCGCGCGGCGCGACCACGGTGGTCTCATCTTTATCGACCTGCGCGACCGCGAAGGCTCGGTGCAACTGGTCTTCAATCCCGAGCGCAATCCCGCCGCGCATGAGGTCGCCCGCGGCCTGCGCATGGAATATTACGTGGCCGTCAGGGGCGAGGTGGTGCGCCGCACCGAGAGCACGGTTAACGCGCAGATTCCCACCGGCGCGATCGAGGTGGCGGCGGCTGAAGCGAAGATCCTCAACCCCTCGTTGGCGCCGCCGTTTCCGCTGGGAGAGGGCGAAACCGGCAACGAGGAGGTTCGTCTGCGCTACCGCTACCTGGATTTGCGCCGGCCTGAGATGCAGCGCAATCTGCGCCGGCGCCATCGCGCCGTCCGCGCCGTGCGCGACTACCTGGACGAGGCCGGCTTCGTCGAAATCGAAACGCCGATTCTGTGGCGTCCCACTCCGGAAGGCGCGCGCGACTACCTGGTCCCCAGCCGCGTCAATCCAGGCAAGTTCTACGCGTTGCCGCAGTCGCCGCAGCTCTTAAAACAGCTCCTGATGATCTCCGGTTACGACCGCTATTATCAGATTGCCCGCTGCTTCCGCGACGAGGATCTGCGCGCCAACCGCCAGCCCGAGTTCAGCCAGATCGACCTCGAAATGACCTGCCCGCGCCCCGAGGATATCATCGCGCTGGTCGAGGGTATGCTCGCGGCGGTGTATCGGCATGCGGCCGGAATCGAGGTGCCGCTGCCGTTTCCGCGCTTGACCTACGCGGAGGCGATCGACCGCTTCGGCAGCGACAAGCCCGATATGCGCTTCGATTTGGAGCTGAAAAGGCTGGATGAGGCTTTCGCCGGCACCGGCTTCAAGGTTTTTGCCGAAGCGCTCGCGCGCGGCGAGAGCATCTACGGAATCCGCGTACCGGGCGACCTGCAATTCAGCCGGCGCGAACTGGATGAGATCGCCGAGGGGCTGAAAGTCCGTCAGGGGCTTGGGTTGGCTTGGGCGAAGACGGCGGAGGCCGGTTGGCAGGGACCGGTCGCCAAGTTTATCGACGACGCCGCGCGCGCGAAGTGCGCTACGATAGCCGGACTCCAGCCAGGCGATACGCTGTTGATGGTCGCAGGGCGGCCGGCCAAGGTGTGTCCCACGATGGGCGAGCTGCGCCTGCAACTGGGCGACAAGTTCGGGCTGCGCAAGAGCGAGGAACTGCGCTTTTTGTGGGTGATCGAGTTTCCTCTGTTCGAATACAGCGAGCAGGAGCGCCGCCTGGTCTCGGCTCATCATCCCTTCACCGCACCGCATCCCGATGACCTGGAGTTGCTAAGCGGTGATCCGCTCAAAGCGCGCGCGCTCGCCTACGACGTGGTGCTCAACGGCGAGGAGATGGGCGGCGGTTCGATACGTATCCACAACCCCGAGTTGCAGATGAAGGCCTTTGAGTTGCTGGGGTTCAGCCGCGAGGAGGCGACCGAGAAGTTCGGCTTCCTGCTCGAGGCGCTCAGCTACGGGGCGCCCCCTCATGGGGGAGTCGCGCTGGGGGTCGATCGGCTCGCCATGATGCTGTGTCATACCGACTCGCTGCGTGATGTGATCGCGTTTCCCAAAACCCAGCGCGCGGTCGATCTGATGACCGGGGCGCCTTCCGACGTCGATCCGCGGCAGCTCCGTGAGCTTTCCATAAAGGTGGCCAAATGACTCAAGGCGGGCTTGGACTGAGAAGCGCGCTGTGTGCGGCGGCATTGCTGTGCGCCTCTTGCGCGCCGGCGTGGGTGCCGGTAGTCGGCAAAAGTCCCGACGTTCAGGTGCAGGCGGTGCGGTCAATCAAGACAGTGCGGGTGCGCAGAATCGCGGTGATGCCGCCGATCGAGGCGGCCGCGCCCGGCAGCAGCGTGGTCGAAGGAGCCAGCGACTCAATGACCGCCGAATTGCAGGCCCAGATGGAGCTGGAGGCCGGCTGGCAATTGGTGCCGGAAAGCGATGTGGCCGATGCGATGGAGAAAATGCCGCCCAGCAACGCCGCCGATCTCAAACAGAACGCGCTCGAACTCGGCCACAAGGTTATGGCCGACGCCGTGATGTACGGTGAGATCGAGAATTATAAGGAGCGCGTGGGCAGCGATTACGCGGCCGCCAGCCCGGCGTCGGTGGCGTTCACGCTCTACCTGGTGGATATCAAGAGCAGCCAGGTGATTTGGAACGCACGCTTTTCCAAGTCGCAAAAGGCGCTGAGCGAAAACGTCTTCGATGTCGTCGCCTTCGTCCAGAACTCAGGCCGCTGGGTCAGGGCGCATGAGATCGCCGCCGAAGGCGTGGATGAAGCGGTAGAGGATTTGCATAAAAAGCTCAACCTTCAGCAGGAAGGCCCTTCCTTCCGCCTCCCGGAGTATGAGGGCAAGTATGAGAACCCGCAAAAGTGAGGCGGTTATCGGGTTGATAGAGCAGGTGCGGGGTTAACTCCCCCGCTAACCGCGGTGTCGTTAACCCTGAATGCAGAGGACTCCCGTAATGGCTGTCGATGCAAAGACCGAAGCGAATCTAAGATTGATGCTGGACAAGCAGGAGATCCACGAAGTGATGATGCGCTATTGCCGCGCGGTCGATCGGATGGACGAGGAATTGCTGAGCAGCGTGTACCATCCCGATGCAACCGACAATCACGGGTTGTTCAACGGCAAGGCGACGGATTTCGTGCCTTGGTGCATGAAGCAGTTGCGCGAAGCCTATACCGCCACCCAACACCTGGTCGCCAATGAACTGATCGAGGTCCACGGCGACCACGCCTACTGCGAATTTTACTTCGTCGCCTACCATCGCTATGAGCGCAAAGGGGAGCCGCGCCACATGACGGCGGGCGGCCGCTACGTCGACCGCTTCGAACGCCGTAACGGAGAATGGCGTATCGCCGATCGTACCGTGGTGGTGGACTGGCAGCGCGTGGACCGGGTGCATGAACCCGACGCCAGCATGCTCACACTGGGCCAGCGCTCGCGCGAGGATCTCGCCTACCGGCGAGAAAAGGTAAAATAGAAAATAGAGCCAGGCACGTCCGTTCCTGCTCTGATCCTTACTCTACTTTTCTCTTTTCTCGTTTCTCTTTATCTAGTCCTTGACGTAGCCGCGCTCGCGGGCAAAGCCGGCCAGTGCCTTCTTGAGCATCGCGCGGGCCCGCGAGACCCGTGATCGGACGGTGCCCAGCGGAATGTCCAGCACGGCGGCGGCTTCCTCATAGCGCAGCTCCTGGATATCCACCATCAGCAGCACGGTGCGGAAATCCTCGGGCAGAGAATCCAGCGCGTCCTGCACCTCTCCCTCCAGCATGCGGTCGAAGACGGCCTTTTGCGGGTCATTGGAGGGCATTTCGGAGCGCAGACCCATCTCCTCGACATGATCCTGAAACTCCTGTTCGGTGTCGGTCACGCGCTCCCCGGCGGACAACTGACGGTAGCGGTTTCGAAAGACGTTGTAGAGAATGGTCAGCAGCCAGGCGCGGCAATTGGTTCCCGGGGTAAACTGGTCGAAGAAGCGCAGCGCCCGCAGCATCGCTTCCTGCACCAGGTCCTGCGCGTCGTTGGGGTTGCGGGCCAGATGCAGCGCCACCGTATAGAGATGGTCGAGATGGGGCAGCGCCTCCTTCTGAAAGAGCTCACGGCGCCCGCTGATATCCGATGGCGGCATGACCGGCTACCATAGCATTGCCGCGCCTCTCGCTTAAGGTACCTAATTTTGGCTTAGCGCACCCCATCCAAGTCCGTAGGGCCGGCGTCCCCGTCCACCTCTGGCCATCGGGATGAGAGCTGTCGGGGTGGACAAGACGGAAGCATTGGTCATTCGTGCTGAGCGAACTGGCTGCGTGGGACCGGCTTTCGAGCCGGTCGTTCTGTTTCAGTGATTTCTGTGGAAGACCCGAAATGACAGGGTGGAAAGCCGGTCCTACGCAGCCAGTTCCGTCATGGTAATAATCGCGCGCTTCAGAAGGCGCGACCGTGGGACATGTCATGAAGGAGTGCCCATTGATGGCCACAATATGAACCAATTACCTGGAGTGACAGCGAAGTGAATCAGTGCAGATTAGGTTAGTGGGTAATGCAATTGATTTTCCTCATTGCGAAATTTGCGCGGCGCGATCGCTGACCGTTACAATGTTGACAACTGCCTATTGACGCGAGTCTATCGCGGCGGGACGTACACCAAATGGAAAATACATTTGCTGAATTGCTGATCAGAGCATTGCACTCAGTGAACCCGGTGATGGGCGACGGGTCGCGGGCGGCAACCGATCAGTACTGCGAGTTGTGCCGGGCAACGGGTCTGCATATGGTCGGCGCGGTACGCTGCGATTGCTGGTGCCATCCGGCGCGCGCCGCCCTTGGGGCGGCACGCGCCGGATGCGCGGAGGCGGCGGCGGAGCAGGGCAGCGCCCGGCGCGCCGCCCGCCCCTGCCGGGCATTGTCCGGTATGCGCCAGCGCCGCGCGCCGGCGCATCGAATTGCGCCTGTTCCAGGGCGCCGCAGCGGCCCAGGCCCTGGCGGGCCTAAGCCGCTGCGGCCTCTCCGCGGATGACGTCCGCAGCCATTTCGAGTCCGGCCACTTGGTGGCTGACGCCGGGCTGCTGGTTGCCTGCCTGGTCGAGTTGCTGGGCCAGTCCGCCGAGGGCGCCCGTGGCGCCGAGGCGAAGGAAGCCTCCTTAGCCGCAATCAATCAGAGTCACAAGCTGCGCCTGGAGGTGATCAAACTGATCGCCAGTATTACGGAGGGGGCGCGCGGCGGCGCCGCGCCCCAGTTCGTCAGTCAGACCATCAACATGCTGCTCAGCGACCAGCAGGCGGGCGAGATGCGCAAAGTCGCCGCGCGCCGCGCTGGAACTGGCGGGCGTGATTGAAAGCTGGCGCTCCCCATAGTAGGGGTCTCCTCGCTGGCTCTTCTTTAGCGATCGCTACACATAGGCACTTAACGCAGGCCGACCTTGCCGAAGCCGGGGCGCGGGCATATGGCCCGGGCATCTTCAACGCCTATGACGAGCCGCGGCAAATACTTTGCGCAATCGTACTGGTGTGCTACAGACAGAGGTAGTGAAAATGCATACCTAAAGCGGAGAAACCAACATGGCAAGCTTACGCGTGATTTCAGCGGATTCCCATACCATGGAACCGCCTGACCTATGGACCGAGGCGTTGGGAAAGCAGTACGGCGACCGCACACCGCAGGTGAAACTCACCTCCAAGGGCCATCTTTTCGTCGCGCCCGGGGTCAGGCCGTTCGCAGTCGCGGGTGGTTTTGGCGCCGGACGCAGCGGCAAGGAACTCAAGGAACATCTGACTCACGGCTATGAGGCTGCGCGTCCGGCGGGGTGGGACCCGGTGGAGCGCATCAAGGATCAGGAGGTCGATGGCGTCGAGGCGGAAGTGCTGTACACAACGCTCGGAATGCCGCTATTCGGGCTCGATGACGCGAAGCTGCAGCGCGACTGCTTTGCCGTTTATAACGACTGGGTAGCCGAGTACTGCACGCATAACCCGCGCCGCCTGCATGCGATCGCGTTGATCTCACTGGAGGACATCGGCGAGGGCGTCAAGGAGCTGACTCGGTGCGCGAAGAAGGGACTTAAGGGCGCGATGATCTGGGGTTCGGCGCCCGCCGAGCGGCCCTACTACAGCACGGTTTACGACCCGTTCTGGGCGGCGGCGCAGGATTTGGAAATGCCGCTTTCGCTGCACGTGATTACCGCCAGGGATCAGGCCCCCGGTCCCAAGCCCGCCCCCGAACAGCGGGTTCCGGGCCATATCGCGACTCCGCGCGGCTACATGAGTCTGATCCACGAGGTGCAGCGTTCCCTGACCGACATCATCGTCAGCGGTGTGCTCGAGCGCTTTCCGCGCCTGCGGATCGTCTCGGCAGAAAATGACACCGGATGGCTGCCGCATTTCATGTATCGTTTGGATCACGCCTTTGAGAAGTTCGCCGCGCTCAACGAGGAGCAACCGCTCAAGATGAAGCCCAGCGAATACGTGCGGCGTCAGATGTGGGCGACCTTCCAGGACGACCCGACCGGGCCGGCGGGCTACCGCTTCTTTGGTGAGAACAACTACATGTGGGCCTCCGACTTCCCGCACACCGATTCCACCTGGCCGCATTCGCGCGAAGTCATCACCAAGGATTTCAGCGACGTGCCTGACAGCGTGACGCGCAAGATCGTCTTCGACAACGCCAACAAGCTCTATCGTATGGGGCTCTGATCGTATGGGGCGGCGTGGGCGCGTCATGTTACTGTGACGCGCCGCGCCCACCCCTTCTTTCAATTATCGGGGCGAGCTAATCGCGGCGCCATACGATGCGAGGCTCGAATTACTTCACCGTGTTTACCAAGGTCAGTTCCAAAGTTGCCTGATTGTGCGCAGTATTCGGCGGTCGCGTCTTTCTTCGAATTAAATTCTTTTGCAGCTTGCGGGCACCCCGCCTGATGGACCGCGTTCTCTGGGTTTACTTGTTTGCCATAAGCGTGCGGGCATGGAAATCTTTTCTTAAGGCTGGCGGTCGCCGGGGGCCGTGCGAAAACGCGATGCTTGAAAAACCCATTGCGGTCCCCAGATGGTGACGCTTTCATTTCGGAGAGGGAACTCAGCCGCGTTCATAAACCGATCGCCTTAGTCCAGAGCGACGAGATCGCTAACGTGGTGCAATTGTTGAATTCAACCACTTCTGGGTCATCTTCGGGCGGCGAATCAAGTGCCGACCGCGCCAAACGCGTGCTGGTGGTGGAGGACCATCGCGACTCCGCCGAAATGCTGTGCGAAGTTCTACAGGCCTATGGCTGTGTGACGCGGGTTGCCCACGATGGGATGCCGGCGCTGGAGGCGGCGCAGTCTTTCAAACCCGACATTGCGCTGGTGGATATCAGTCTGCCCCAGATGGACGGCTATGAGGTGGCGCGGCGTATCCGCCAGCTTCCCGGTCTGGGCGAGATAAAACTCATAGCGCTAACCGGACACGGCGAGGCTGCTCACCGGAGCCAGTCGGCGCAGGCCGGTTTCGACCGCCATCTGGTCAAACCGGTCGATCCCGAGGAACTGCGGCGGTTGATTAAAGATTAGGCGGGTACGAGCTGATGACTCGAACCAACCAGCGCTGCAACCGTTCAATCCAGCAGGCTGCGAAAAAGGACTTCCGCAGCCTGCTTCCTCTCTCTTATCTCTCCCCTAGGGAGAGAAGATTAAGGTAAGAAGCCAGCTTTTATGAAGGGTGCTGAAGGCGTCCATCACCTCAAGTGCCCAAAAGTTACTTCGGCACCCTGCTAGGTGCTTTGCGCGGCGGCGCGCGTCAGGGCCTCGGTGAGTTTATCCATGGTGACTGGTTTGGCCAGGTAGTCGTCCATTCCCGCGGCGAGGCATTTTTCACGGTCGCCCTCCATCGCATTGGCCGTCATCGCAATAATCAGCACGTGGCGGCCTGCCTGGGCGCGTTCGGCCTGGCGAATCTCGGCGGTGGCCTGATAGCCGTCCATTTCAGGCATCTGACAATCCATCAGGATCAGGTCGTAGGGCACCTTGTCCAGCGCTTGGAGCGCTTCGTAGCCGTTGGCGACGGCGTCGGCGGGGTAGCCCAGTTTGGCAAGTTGGCGCAGCGCCACCTTCTGATTGATGATGTTATCTTCGGCCACCAGGATACGCCGCTTGCGCGGGGACGCGGCTGTCGGCTGCTGCGGGGTCTGAGCCGGGGGTTCCCCCGGGGCCGGCGGCGCGCCTTTTTTCAAATTGACCGTGAAATGAAAAGTCGAGCCGGCACCGGGCTCGCTCGCGACGCCGAGACTGCCCCCCATTCGGCTGACCAGGTTGGCTGCGATCGCCAGTCCCAGGCCGGTGCCGCCGTATTTTCTGGTCATGGAAGCGTCGGCCTGGGTAAAGGGCTGAAACAGACGAGCCTGCGCCTGCGGGGGAATGCCGATGCCAGTGTCCTGGACGTCAAAGGCCAGGGTGACGCCGGCGTCATGCTCGCGCTCGAGATGGAGGTTTAAGCAAACCCTGCCGCGTTCGGTGAACTTGACCGCATTGCCGACGAGGTTGTACAGCACCTGGCGCAGGCGTCGAGGGTCGCCGTTTAACGCGCCGGGGACGTCAGGGGCGATGAAGGCCGCCAGTTCAATTCCTTTGAGGCTGGCCACGGAGCTGAACATATCCAGTGCCGCTGCGACCATCTCGCGCGGGTCGAAGTCGATATTTTCGAATTCCAATTTACCCGCCGACAGCTTGGAAAAATCCAGCACGTCGTTAATCAGGGAAAGCAACGCATCGGAGCTGGCGCGGACACTCTCCAGCATCTCGCCCTGGTCGGCGGAAAGCGGGGTGTCGAGCAGCAGGCCGGTAAAGCCGACGATCGCATTGAGCGGGGTGCGGATCTCGTGGCTGATGTTGGCCATGAACTCGGATTTGAGCCGCGCCGCTTCCAGGGCGGCGTCGCGCGCCGCGAGCAACTCTCCTTCCAGACGCTTGCGCGCGGTGATGTCGCGGGTGCTGGCCACGATCACTGGGGCACGGTCCGGGTCGAGAGCGCGCACGGATCTCGACTCGCAAATTCGCCATTCTCGATTCTCGTCGCGAATGCGTAATTCGTATTGCGCGCTGCCTTTCTCCATCGCCTCCGCCAAGCCGCGGCGCACCGTCTCATAATCGTCGGGATGGACGAACTCCATCCCGGTCGTGCCGACATAACCTTCCTGGGGCCGGCCAAATATGAGCACGGAATCGCTGGAAAACGTGATGACACCGTCGGGTTTTATCGCCAGGATCACGTCCGACGAAGCCTGGATCAGGGTGCGGAAGTACTCCTCGCTGCGGCGCAACGCGTGCTCGCTGGCCAGCCGTTCCACCGTTTGGGCGACGATGTTGGCCATGGCCTGGATAAAGCTGGCGTCGTCCTGAGTGAATTTGCGAGCCCTCAACGAATGGGCGCTGAGTACGCCCCAGGGCCGGTTGTTTCCTCCTACCGCCGCGGCTAGACCCGACAAGATGTTGAGCGCAAGCCCTTGCGGCGTGCGCTTAAAGCGGGTCTCGGTCCGAAAATCCTCGATGATGACCGGTTCGTCCGAAGTCAAGGCGCAACCCATATGGGAATCTGGAAGGAGCTGGATGAGGCCGCTGCTCTTCCACCCGACCGCCGCGCGGGTGCACAGGGTTCTAGCGTCGGGCAGTAATTCGCTCAGTCCGCAGTATTCAACCTTCAGAGTAGTTGCTACCGCTGCCGCCGCCTCATCCAGCAGCGGCCCAAGCTCGGTTGCGCGCAGCGCCCGCTGGCCGAAGTCCGCCACCTCGCGCTGTACCAGGCGTGATTGGAGTTGTGCCTGCGTTTCAAGCAGGGCGCTTTCCGCCGCCTTGCGCTCGCTGATGTCGCGGGTGTTGAACACGCCCACCGGCTCGCCGTCGATGTCCCGGATGAGCTGGCCGCGCACCTGGCAGTGGGCCCACGTTCCATCGCGTCTGCGGATGCGGCATTCGTAGGCGCTGGCGCCGCTCTCAAACGTGGCGGCAATGCTCCGGCGCACGGTGTCGAGGTCGTCGGAATGCACGACCAGGCTGCCCAGGCGGGCCTCACGGTCCCCAATCTCGTAGCCAAATAGGGTGTAGCCGGCGTCACTCGCGTAACGGGTGAGGCCACGGCGGTCGATTACGGCAATGGCATCGGAGCTGTTTTGGATGATGGAGCGGTAATATTCTTCGCTGCGGCGCAGCGCCTGCTCCCCGTCCAGCCGCTCCACCGCCTGGGCGATGATATTAGCTATAGATTGAATAAAAGCAGAGTCGTCGGCGGTGAATTTTCGCCGCCGAGCCGTGGTTGCCGACAGCGCACCGTAAGGGCGCTCGCGACCTCCAATCACGATGGCGAGGCCGGATTGGAGACCCGCCTTGAGCGTTGACGCAATCACCGTGAAGCGAGTTTCGCTGGCATAATCCTCGACGATGATCGGCCCGTTTGACAGCAAGGCGTAGCCCGCGTGCGAATCGGTGCCGATTTCCAGTGGCGGATCGACGTCCCCTGTCCATCCCACGCTGGCGCGCAGCCTGAGTTGCTTGCCGCCGGGCTCGAGCTCCATCACGGTGCAATACTCGGCTCCCAGGATTTCGGCCACCAGGCGCACGGCCTCATCTATCAGCGGAGCAAGTTCGGTGGCGCGCAGCGCGTACTGCCCCAACTCGGCCACCGCGCGCTGCTGCTCCAGGCGCGAGCGGAGCTCGGCCTGGGTATCGAGAGTGGCTCGTTCGGCCGCCTTGCGCTCGCTGATATCGCGGGTGTTCAAAACCGTCACGGGCCGGCCGTCGAGGTCGAGCACACGGCGGCCTCTGACTTCGCAATGCAACCAGCCTCCGTCGCCGTCCATGACGCGGCATTCGTATCTGCCCGCTCCGCTTGCAAAGATGTCTGCCAGCGCACGCTTGCCCGCCTCGCGGTCATCAGGATGCGCGTAGTCCCAACCGTCACGGCCCAGTGTGTTGTTGCGCCGGCTGGCAAGGAGACCGGTCGCACCGCTGTCGAAAAGGACGGTGCCGTCAGGCGCCACCACGTCCACGATGTCCGGCGAGTTATCGATCAGCGAACGGTAGTACTCTTCGCTGCGGCGCAGCGTCTCTTCGCTGGCCAGCCTTTCCGCTGTCTGGCTGATGATATTGGCTGCGGATTGAATGAATGCGGCGTCGTCAAGGGTGAACTTGCGCCGCTGTAGGGAGTAGGAAACCAGCACTCCAAAGGGCTTGCTCTGCCCGCCGATGACGACGCTGAGGCCCGACTGGACGCCAGCGTCGAGGATACCCTGGCGGATCGTAAAGCTGCTGTCGTGGCTGTAATCATCTACGATGACGGGCTCGCTGGAGCGTAGAGTGTAACCGCAGTGGGAGCCTTCGACCTCCACCGGGGGTCCGCCAGTCACATCAAATCCGACCGCCGCACGCATCAGCAACGCCTTGCCGTCGGGGAGCAATTCCAAGGCGATGCAGTACTCGACGCCCAGTGTACTGGCCACCGATACCACGGCTTCATCCAGCAGCGGCTGAAGGCTGGTAGCGCGCACCGCACGCTGGCCCAACTCCGCGACCGCGCGTTGCTGCTCCAGGCGCGAGTGGAGCTGCGCCTGGGCTTCCAACAGCGCGGCCTCCGTGCGTTTGCGCTCGGTGATGTCGCGCTGGGCCGTCGATACCCCAACCAGTTCACCGGTGCCGTCGTAAACGCAAAACGCGCTGGCTCCAATGTCAATTATGCTGCCGTCCTTCCTGACTCGCCTGGCCTCATAGTGTTGGGGTTCGCCGCTGCTCATTACCTCGGCAATAATCCGGCGAACTTCAGCCGCCGATTCGGCAGAAAGATAGGTTTCGACGCGATTACCGATCGCCTCGCTGGCGGTGAGGCCGTAAAGGCGCTCCGCTCCGCGATTCCAGGCCGTAACGATTACGTTGCGGTCCACCGCGATCAGCGCGTCGGTCGATGAATCAACGATTGAGGCCAGCAGTTCGCGGTTGCGCTCGACCGTCCGCAACCGTGTCAGGTCGCGTACGAAAACCGCGCTGCGTCGTTCCCTACCAGGCTGGGCGGGGAGCGGCACCAGGCGGTATTCGAATTTGCGCCGCCGCTCTTTGCCGCCGATCATGACGCATTCAAACCTACCCGCTTTGCCCTGCCGCAAGAGGTCCCGCGCCTGGCGGGCCACCGCTGAATCTTCGGGCGCGATAAATTCAAACAACGCATGGCCGCGAATGTCGCCGCTGGCGTCGAGTTCCGCCCCCACCGCGCCCATCGGATCGACCTCGAGGAAGGTCCCGTCCGAAGCTACAATTGCCCAGGTTTCCGACGCCGCTTTGAACAGCGCTTGCAGCGTCGCCTCGTCGTAGATCAGGCCCGTTGCCGTGATTCCTCGATGGCGTCCCTGTGGCTTAGAATTGCTCATCGACGGGACTGCCGGCAAGCAAAGGCGCTAGAAATTTCGCATCCGTAGGATGCGATTCTGGCAAGGGACTCGCAACGCCATCGCGCCACAAAAGTACGTAAATCCAATATGCTGAGCGTCTGCAAAATGCCCCCCTTTCGCCGCAATCGGCGGACAGGCTGTTGCTGACTCTACCGTGTGTATAGGAAAACCCCACGCACGACAATGCTGACCGGCACTGATTGACGCAGCTGATGTCAGATTGCTGTAGCTCTAAACCGTACCGGGATGCGCACCCTACCCACCCGGTTGCATTCTCGCGCCGCACTTGAGAAACAATTGACCCGATGAGCACAGAAGGTTTGCGGGTGGCGTTCGACGTCGGCGGCACCTTTATCGACGTGGTGATCGCGGCTGCCGACGGACCGATTCTTACTTACAAAATTCTTGCCCTGCCCGACTCTATCGGCCCCGATGTCGGGCGCTGCGTACAGGACGCGTTGACGCGTTGCGGCGCGGATAAGATTGCGCGTGTTGTGCATGCCACCACGGTCGCATCCAACACCGTGCTGGAAGGCAAGGGCGCCGTCACCGGTCTTATCTGTACCCGCGGCTTCCGCGACTTGACCGAGATCCGCGGTTTGCAGCGCCCTGCCATCTACGACATCTTCTGGGACCGCATTCCGCCGCTGGTCCCCCGCCGGCGACGGCTTGAAGTGACCGAGCGGATGATGGCCAGCGGCGCGGTGCGCACGCCACTGGACGAAAACGAGGTGCGCCACGCGCTGCAGGCGCTGCGCGCCCAGGGAACCGAAGCGGTCGCGGTCTGCTTCCTTCATTCCTATGTAAATCCCGAGCATGAGCGCCAGGCGATGGCGCTGGTGCGCGAGATCATGCCGGAGGTCGATGCCTGTTCCTCGGCGGCGGTGCTGCCCGAAATCCGCGAGTACCCGCGCGCGTCCACCACCGTGCTGAATGCTTACCTGATGGGCGCGGTCAACGGCTACCTGGGAAAAATCGAGCGCGAGCTGAGCCATTATGGCCGCGAGATCCTGATCATGCAGTCCAACGGCGGAATCATGACCGCCGGGTACGCGCGCCGCTTTCCCGTCCGCATGATCGAATCCGGCCCCGCCGCCGGCGTACTGGCCGCCGCCAGCCTGGCGCGCGAATCCGGTCTGCCCAACGTGGTCGCCTTCGACATGGGCGGCACCACCGTGAAGGCCTGCCTGATCGAGAATGGCGAAGCGGCCGAAACCAACGAGGGCGAGGTCGGCGGCGGGATCAACACTTCGGGCCATCTGATGAAAGGCGCCGGCTATGCCCTGCGGGTGCCGGCCTACGACATCGTCGAATTGGGCGCCGGGGGCGGCAGTATCGCTCGAATCGAGGAGGGCTTGCTGATGCGGGTGGGGCCGCAAAGCGCCGGCGCGGTTCCGGGACCGGCATGCTACGGGCGCGGCGGAACCGAGCCCACGGTGACCGACGCCAATGTGGTGCTGGGCTATATGAATCCGCATCGCATCGCAGGCGGCACCGTGCCGATCGACTCCGCGGCGGCGCGCGCCGCGATTGATATGCATTTGGGACGTCAACTCGGCCTGGAGCCGTCGGCAGCCGCTTTCGGGGTGCATCGCGTGGTCAACGCCACGATGGCGAGGGCGATCCGGTCGGTGACCAGCGAGCGAGGACGCGATCCGCGCGAATATACAATGGTCGCATTCGGCGGTGCCGGACCGATCCTCGCCGCGGAACTGGCCGCCGATATCGGCATCGCGCGGGTGTACGTGCCACTGTATCCGGGGCTGTTCAGCTCCCTGGGTTTATTGTTTGCCGACCTGCGCTACGACGCCGTCAAGAGCGTAATGGCCAGGCTCGATCAGATCGACGGCGCCACGCTGCGCAACTATTGCGAGGCGCTGGTCGAAGATTTGCGCGAACGGCTCACACGCGAGGCGGGCGCCGCCGAAATCCGTTTCGAGCGCGGAGTCGAACTGCGCTACCTGCGCCAGGACTCCGAGACGAGCTTCAGGATTCCCGAAGGCGTCGCTGACGGCGAGCTTTGCGGATGGCTCAATCGCGCCTTCCATCCGGAACATCAGCGCAATTTCGGCTACCGCCGCGACGGAGACCCGGTCCTGGCCGTCAGCGTGCGCGTCCGCGCGATCGCGCCCGCGCGCAGCGTGGCCGTACGTGATTTGGCCGCAAGCTTTGAGCGTGCGGCCAAGAGCACGGCCAAGGCGCCGGCACAGTTGCGGCAGGCTTATTTCGGGCCGCAAACGGGCGAGCTGGCGGCGCAGGTGGTGACGCGCCAAAGCCTGCTTGATGGCGCGCTGACGGGACCGGCGATTATCGAGGAGTTCGATACCACCATTGTGATTCCGCCAGGATGGAAGGCGGAACTGGATCGCTTTGCGAACGTAGTATTGTCAAATGAGTAGGGCGGGCGTCCCCGCCCGCCATCGATGCGCGAGACTCTTTTCTCGCGCTACCTTTATCTTGAACCACCGGCCAGGTATTCGGTCGCGCGAGCGAAAAAAGCTCGCGCATCGACGGCAGGCAGGGACGCCTGCCCCACTACCTAAAAAACCCGCCTCGCTATTTAAAAAATCCCAAAATTTTAACTCATTTATTACGGCGCGGTGCCGCACAGTGTTCCGTTCACGTCGCACTGTGGAGTTATGCCGCGTTTGCGCTGTAGCTGGTTGAGCACTGTAATCTCGGTGTTGGTCTGCGAGTTCGGCGAGCATCCGCAAAGCTGGCTGGCGCAGCAACTGCACTCGGCAGCGCTCTCAGCCTTGATGATTTCGGTAACATCGCAGGTAGACAGTCCAGTACACGCGGTCTGCACCAGATCGGTATCGTTGCAGTTGTCGGTGCATAGGGTCGAGTCGCAGGTGTAGCCGGTCTGGACCCCGTTGCTTTGTTGGCACTGGTCGTATTCCGAACAGACCTTGGTGCAGTCTACGTGACTACCGGGAGGTAGGACGGTCTTGCCCGGGACGAACAGTGGGCAGCCTACGCCGGCAGGCGCGTCGGGAACGCAACTCGGTGGCGTCGGATGAGTACCCTCGCGAACGCTGGAAAGACCTGGCACCGGTGTGGGCGTGGGCGGGGCGTAGGCCGCCGACCACACCAGACCCTGGTCAAGCGTGCATTGCTGCGCCGGAAGGGTCTGTCCGAGCTGGTAGGGACCATCGAACACGGCGCATTGACAATCCACGGTGCCCTGCTTGCCGGTTCGATAGCATGGCGCAGTCATGCAGCCGGCATAGGCAGCCTTGCCGCAATTGGTCTGGCCGATTCCGTTGGTGGGCACGCAGTCAAAGCTGAAGGTCGAAAAAGTGTCCGCGTTGGGGATCAGGGTTCTCTGGTTGATCGCCTGGCATACCGGCGCCGAATTCTGGGTGGCGCACTTGCTGCCGTCGGCGCCGCATTGGGCCACGGTCTGCTTATATACCGCGTAGTTCAGGATTGCGTTTATATCGACGAAGTAGGCGCCGTATGAAATCTCAAAGCATTGGCAATCGGCGAATTGTCCGTCAGCGCTCAGCATGCAAGTATCTGGCGATGGGCCCGAATAGTAGCACAGCGCGAACGGACCGCCTCGACAGGGCAGGAAGTTGGAGGATGCCAGCGAGATGTCGGCGAAAGCGGGACCATAGGCAGTGGTCCAGTTCTTCGGATTGTCCCAGAAAGCCAGGCTGTTGGGGACAAAAGCAGGACGCGCCGCCGGGCCGGAGGAAGAGCCTCCACCTCCGCAGGCAGCGGTCATGATAGCCAACAGCACGATCGAGATCGTGGTCCAGGTCGCGCGCATCTTTCCTCCTCGATTCCCTTGCGGCGCCTTTCGTAGATGCGCCCGTCGGACGCATTATCCGCCTCTTAGATTGTCGCTTATGTCAACCGGTCTCAACCGTGTCGAGGCGAAATGTTCTTCCTTTACTCACACCCAAAGTCTATTGAGACGCGAAAAATGCGGACGCAATTGGAGCACATCCCATGAATGACACCGTCGACCCCATACTGCTCGAAGTGATCAACAACGCCCTGACCGCGATTGGCGACGAAATGGGCAACACCATGAAGCGCACCGCGCGCTCGATCACCGCGCGCATCGGCGACTTCTCCACGGTGCTGGTCGATGCGCGCGGCCGGGTGATCGCGCAAGGGCAGGGCGCCGGGTTTCATCTGGGCTACATCCGCGGGGTGATGCCGGCGGTGCTCAAGAAGTTCGCGGGCAAGTTGCGTCCGGGCGACATCCTGGCTTCCAACGATCCCTACGGCGGCCTCTCCCATCTGCCGGATATCGTTTTGCTGGCGCCGATTTTCTGGCGCGATACGATGGTCGGCTTTTCGACCCTGGTCACCCATCATTCCGATATTGGCGGGCGCTTTCCCGGCGGCCAAAGCTCGGTGTGCGCGGAGATTTACGAGGAAGGCCTGCGCCTGCCTTGCGTCAAGCTGTACGAGGAGGGGCGTCCGAACGAGGCGCTGCTCGAGGTAATTGCGGGCAACGTGCGTACGCCCGACGATGTAATCGGCGATCTCGAAGGGCAGGCCGCGGCCTGCCGGCGCGGAATCCGGGGCGTTCAGGAGCTGCTGGAAAAGTACGGATTGGCCCGCCTGGAAGCCGCAATCGCTCAGCTCCATCGCTACAGCGAACGCGTGGTGCGCGCCGCCATCGCGAAAATTCCCGACGGCGAGTACGGTTGGGATGAGTACTTCGAGGAGGACGGTATCGGCGGCCCCGGAATCAATCTCAAGCTGCGCCTGAAGGTGCACGGCGATTCGGTAACCGTCGACTTCACCGGTTCAGACCCGCAGGTTAAGAGCGCGATCAACGTGCCGTACTCGCTGACTTGCTCGGCCGCTTATATATCTTTGCGC
Organism: Binataceae bacterium (SeqCode); assembly: GCA_035939115.1. GTDB lineage: Bacteria > Desulfobacterota > Binatia > Binatales > Binataceae > JAJPJA01. The sequence continues at coordinate 30,646 of DASZGF010000108.1, read as the reverse complement.
GGCGTGCTGGCGGCGGATGCGCCGGCCAACGACGGGCTGTTCGAACCGGTCGAAGTAATCGCACCCAAGGGCTGCGTGCTCAACCCTAATTTCCCGGCCGCAATCGGTGGACGCGGGATGATGCTGTGGCGGATTTGCGACATGATGTTCGGCGCGCTGGCCAAGGCGATGCCCGAGCGCATCTTCGCGGCCGGCGAAGGCGGTATCGCCAGTCTGACCTACGCCTACAGCGGCGCCGAGCCGGGCGCGTCGCCAGTGCTCACCGACTGGTACGGCGGCGGTTGGGGGGCGCGCCCCACCAAGGACGGAATCGACGGCGTCAACTCGTTGCTGTCAGGCAATGGCGGGTCGAGCGTGCCGGTGGAAAGACTGGAGGTTGAGTTCCCGATCCTGATGGAAGCCTATGGGCTGATGCCTGATACCGGGGGCGCCGGTAAGTATCGCGGCTCGCTGTCGGTCTATCGCACCTACCGTTTCTTGAAATCGGGGCGGGCATTGATCCGCACTTGCCGCACCACCACGGTACCCTATGGCTTGGGTGGCGGCGGCGACGGCACGCCATTTCGAGTCGTGCTGGACCGCGGCGGCACGCAGCTCGACTATCCGCCACAGATGTTCGTCGACGCCCAGGTGCAACCCGAAGATGCGATCATGCATCAGTTGGCGGGTGCGGGCGGCTACGGCGACGCCTTGGAGCGCGATCCGGAGATGGTCCTCAACGACGTGCTGGACGAGAAAATCTCGCCGCAGTATGCACAGCGCATATATGGCGTGGTGATCGAGGCGGGTGCGGTGGACGAGTCGCGCACCCAGGCGCTGAGAAAAGAGAAGATAGAAAAGAGAAAATAGAGCAGAAGGCTTTGCGTTTCTACTCTGTTTCCACTCTCATTTCTCTTTTCTCGTTTCTCTTTTCTCATCTTCACCTCCCAACTCGCGGCGGAAGTGCTCGATGGTCCGCGCCAACCCCTCGCGCAGGGCGACTTTTGGCTCCCATCCAAGGCGCTCGCGGGCCAGCGTGATATCGGGGCGCCGGCGCGTCGGGTCGTCGGCCGGCAGCGGCCGGTAGCTTATGCTCGAAGAGCTCTTCGACAATTCGATCGCCATCTTGGCCAACTCCAGCATCGTGAACTCGTCGGGATTGCCGAGATTGACCGGCCCGATGAAATCAGGCGCTTCCATCATCCGGATCATCCCCTCGACCAGGTCATCGATGTAGGCGAACGAACGGGTCTGCGTACCTTGGCCATACATGGTCAACGGTTCTCCGCGCAGGGCGGCGACGCAAAAGTTCGACACCACCCGGCCGTCATTGACCGCCATCCGCGGGCCGTAGGTGTTGAAAATCCGTACAATCTTGATATCGACGTTGTTTTGTCGATGGTAGTCCATCATCAGGCATTCGGCCACCCGCTTGCCCTCGTCGTAGCAGGAACGGATGCCGATTGGATTGACATGGCCCCAGTAGGTCTCCTTTTGCGGATGCTCCTCCGGGTCGCCGTAAACCTCGCTGGTCGAACTGAGCAAAATCCGTGCTCGGACGCGCTTGGCCAATCCCAGCATGTTGATGGTGCCCATCACACTGGTTTTGGTGGTCTTAACCGGGTTGTACTGGTAATGCACCGGTGAGGCCGGACAGGCCAGATGGAAAATGCGATCGACTTCGACCAGGATCGGTTCAACCACGTCGTGGCGAATCAGTTCGAAGTTCTGTTGGCCGCGCAGATGTGCAATATTGGCCCGCTTGCCGCTGAAGAAGTTGTCCAGACAGATGACTTCGTGTTTGTCCTTCAGCAATCGCTCGCACAGATGGGAACCGATGAAGCCTGCACCGCCGGTAACCAGTATTCGCACCTTGGATTCTCCTTTTGGATTGTCGGGCTACGCTTGAGCCGCTTCGGCATCGGGCTTCCACCCGATGGGCCGCGCCCCGTGCGTCACCTTGCAGTTGGATAGCTTCACCTGCTGACATTTCTGCGCATAAAAATGGTAATCAAGGGATGATAACGTGGACTGGGGCAAACGTCGAGTCACCTGTGAACAGTATAGGGGAAAGCCCGAAAGCGGAACAAGGCCTGGGCATGGTCGCCTTTTTGCCTGGACTGTTCATGCCAGTTCTGTGGTTTGCCCTCGTATTTCTGTTGGCTCGCCCGCTGGCCAACGGACCGGTGGCCGATAGCTGGATCTATTTTCGGACCCTTGCAAGGTTGAAGGCTGGAGTCATGTCGCTGCCGGGTTACACGGCGGCGATCCCGGTGGCGCAGATCCTTTACGGAGTGCTGTGGGCGCGGCTGTTCGGGCTCACTTACGTTTCGCTGGATTGGTCAGTGGCGCTGTTGGGAATCGCCGGCGCGATGCTCTTTTATCTGCTGGCCCGCCGATGCAACGCGAGTCCGCGGGGGGCCGCGCTGGCGACGGCGCTCCTGATCGTCAATCCCTGCTATTTGTTTCTGAGCTTCTCGTTCATGACCGATGTTCCTTTCGTGACCCTGCTGATCGCGGCGCGTCTGATTTTTGCCGCGGCGCAGCAGGGTTGGTCAATTGCGCGGCTATGGGTCTGCGCGGCGCTTTTGGTGGCCGCCTTCATGGTGCGGCCCTTCGCGCTGGCAGCAATGGCTGGATGCGCCGCGGTGACGTTGCTCGCCCGCCGGCCCGGCACCGATGTCATCGCTGAAGCACGGCGGTTGCTTCCGTTCCTCGGGGCGGCCGTGGCCAGCGTGCTGATCTGGCTCGGCGTGAAGACGTTAATACCCATTCCGTGGATGCTCGACCTGAGGGCAGGGAAGCTCAACTACCTCTATTGGGTCCCGATTCGGGTCTACTTCATCGACGCGCTGGCGGCACCACTGCTCTACCTGGGATTGGTTCTGAGCCCGCTGGCGCTCCCGCATCTGATCTCTCCGCGATGGCGCCAGGGGCTCGGCATCGCCGCCGGTCTGGCCGTGGTGATACTGCCGCTGCTGCTTACCGACCCGCACGCGAAGTCGATTCCCGAACTGAGCTGCTGCGGCGGATGGAGCAACGTGCTGGTATTGCGCGGACCGCTCAGATTCGTGTGGACCGACGCGCGGCTGCGACTGGCTGTCCTGACAGTGAGTATCCTTGGCATCGCGGGACTGGTGCTGGCGGCGACAGAAATCACGGCCGCGAGTCCCGGATTTCTCGCGGTCATTATCAGCGCCGCGATTTACTGGGCCGGCACGGTGCCGTTGTGGCTGTTCAACGATCGCTATTACCTGGTGATGCTGCCGGCGGGATGCCTCTTGCTGGCCCTGGCACCGGCTCCGCGCGGCGCCATCAGCCGCGCGTTGACCCTCGCGATGCTGGTGGTGATGGGATGGTTTGCCGCCGCCGGCGTTTACGATCAGCAGCGGGGGCTGGATACGGTAATCGCTGTCCGCGATGGGCTGATCCGCGACGGCGTCGCGCGAAATGCAATTGACGCGGGCTATCCCCTCAATGGCAACGACCTATATCGCGATCCCGAACCCGGAGGGCGGGAAACCGGCGCTATGGAAGCTGGGATTCCGCTGATCACAACCTTGAAGCTCAAGCCCTACACGATTGCGGCAGTGCCGATACCGGGCAGCGTGATCATCCAGCGCTTTCAGTGGCCCGGAGTCTTAGGCGTGGGCCATCGCCCTCTCTACCTGCTCAAAACCGGGGACGCAGCCTTGGCTCCGCCTGGAACCTCCGAGGGCCTGCACAGTGCGCGCCGAGCCGACCTGCCTGCGGAGCCGGGTTTAACGCTCATCATGATACGGCTGGCGTCGATGGTGTTGATGATGCTGGCGCCACTACTGGCGGTCATCGCGTGCTTCGTGAAGCCGCTGCCTTTCCCGGGACGGCAGCGAATTTGACAGTGAGAGGGACCTGCGCAGCCGAACGAAAACCAATCACAGGCGGAAAGCCTGTGCCACGTTTCGTAGGGGCGGTTCGCGAACCGCCCCTACGAAGACGACGTTGAGGCTTCCTCGCTCTTGCCGACGAAAGTCGGAACGCCGGTCTTGTCAACTACCGCCTTTTGCAGGGCGTTCATATCCACCTGATCCTGCAGGCCCGACTGATTGACCAGCTTGGTGGCGTAATTCCACAGGCCCGGATACATGCCATATAGATCGTCATGCACTTCAACGTACAGCCGGTTGGCGCGCCATCCGAACTTGATCGGCTGGTAGACAAACTGTCCTGGCATCCCAACGCGGACCATGTGAAAGAGCACGTCGATGTCTTCGGGATACATCCGCACGCATCCGTGACTGACGTTCATCCCAACGCCCCACGGCACGTTGGTCCCGTGAATCCCGTATTCGGGCAGACTCAACTCGATCCGGTAGCGGCCCAGCGGATTGTCCGGGTCACCGCCGGGGATCATATGCTCGGCCTCGCCGTCGCGCTCCAGATGTTCCTGGTAGATATCGTTGGGCACGACCCAGGTTGGATCCTTGGTTTTGCCCCGAATCCTGAAGGGCCCCACCGGCGTCTTCCAGTCAAAGCGGCCCAGCCCGACCGGAAAGGTGTAAACCACGCGCGCCGTGTCCGCGGACGTGACTACAGTTTTGTGCTTGCCCTTGCCCCGGATAACGACCGCGGTGGGATAATAGTAGATGCGCATCTCAGGGATGTTCATCACCACGCCCTGCCGCTTGCTGACCGGCATAATATGCTGGGTCGGCAGAATAATCTCGCGCCCGGGAGTCGGCAGCCACCAGTCCAGATGAGCGTTGGCCTCGGAAATTTCTTTACCCGAGAGGTCGTAGTAGCGGCCGACATCGAGCAGGGTATCGCCTTTCTTAATCTTGTAGGTGAGGATTTCGCCGATGATGTTGTCGCGGCCCGGCGGGACCGGGTAAGCCACCAGGGGGCGATGGGCAAAGTCATCCTCGCTCCAGCCGAAAGCTCCCGGAACCAGCGCTGCCATCAAGACCGCCGCGCACGCCAGCAGACCGAGGAACGCGCTTAGTTGGCGTCCTGAGACCTTTGCGGCCCAACGCCTGGATTCAACCCCTGCACGCATACGCATTAATACCCCTGAAGATCATAAATGACGGCGTCCTATTGGGCAATCAAGCGCAGCTTGGCGAATTTCAACATCAACAGCTTGGTTCCGGCTCGATCGAAGTGCACCCAGGCCTTGGCGCTTTCGCCCCGTCCTTCCCGGCGGCGCACCACGCCGGCGCCGAAGGTTGGATGCTCCACGCGCGCGCCGACGCGGACCTCGCCATCGCCGGCGCCATCGTCGGGCAGTTGGCTTTCAGAATAATCGATGTAGGGCTCGCTGGGCGGCATGCGAATCGGCTCGATGCGTGGAGGCGGCCCGGTGCGGCGAATCAACCCGGGATCGATCTCGGCCAAAAAGCGCGACGGACGCGACTCCTGGCGCCGGCCGTACAGTTCGCGGCTGAGCGTGTTGGTCAGGTAGAGCAGACGGCGTGCCCGCGTCATCCCGACGTAAAGGAGGCGGCGCTCCTCTTCGATATCGCTGGTTCCCTCGGCGCGGCTATGGGGGAAAAGTCCCTCTTCCATCCCGGCGATAAACACCACCGGGTATTCCAGCCCCTTGGATGTATGCAACGTCATCATCGCGACGCTGCCGCCCTTTTGCGCTACCTGGTCGGCGTCGTTGACCAGTGCGACCCGCTCCAGGAATTCACCCAGGCCACCGGGACCGCCGAACTCCGCGTCGAAGGTGGACGCCGCCGACAACAGTTCGCCCACGCTCTCGCGCCGCGAGGCGCCGTCGGTCAGACCCTCGAGGTAGGCGATATAGCCGCTGGTGTCGATTATTTCCTCGAGGATCGCGTGAACATTTATGGTGGACTGCCGCTCGATCAGGGTACGCAGCCATTGGTGCAGCCCGGTTATCTGGCGCGCGATTCGCAGCGCGATCGACGATTCGGTCTCCGCCCGTCCCAGCGCGTCGAACAGGCTCATCCGCTCGCGCACCGCCCTCGCCTCCATCGCCTCGATACTGCGCGCGCCGATCCCGCGCGGGGGCGTGCCAATCAGCCTGGTCAGGCTGACCGCGTCGGCGGAATTGAACACCACGCGCAGATAGGCGAGCAGATCCTTGATTTCGCGCTGATCGTAAAAGCGCAGCCCGCCCACCACATAGTACGGGATTCGCCGGCGCACCAGCGCCTCCTCAATCACGCGGCTTTGCGCGTTGGTGCGATAAAACACCACGACGTCCGAGGGCTTGTATAATTCCTGAGAAATCTGCGCTATTTCCCGTCCAATAAAATCGGCTTCGTCGCGTTCGGTGGTTCCGGTGTAGCAAGTGATCGGATCGCCCGGCTCGTTGTTGGTCCACAACTCTTTTTCCTTGCGCTCGGTGTTGTGGACGATCACGGTGTGGGCCGCGGCCAGGATGGTCTTGGTGGAGCGGTAGTTCTGTTCCAGCTTGAAAATGCGCGCAGCGGGAAAATCGCGCTCGAACTCCAGGATGTTGCGGATGTCCGCTCCCCGCCATCGGTAGATCGACTGGTCCTCGTCGCCGACCACGCAGATATCATCCTTGCCCGCGGCCAATGCGCGCAGCAGCAGATATTGCACCCGGTTGGTGTCCTGGTACTCGTCCACCAGCAGGTAATTGAAACGCGCCCGCCATCGCTCCAACACATCGGGATGCGATTGGAAGAGCTGGAGCGTCAGCAGCAGCAGGTCGCCGAAATCAACCGCGTTGAGTTCAACCAGGCGCTGCTGGTAAATGCGATAGATCTCGGCCATCGCCGCGCCGTTGGCGCCGTTGGCTGCGGCCAGATCCTGTGGCGTCAAGCCTTCATTTTTGGCCTGATCGATCCGCACCCGCGCCATACCCAGGTTGGGTGACCCCGGCAGGTTGGCGGCCTCGATCGCGCGGCTTAGCGTAGCGGCGGAATCGGACTCGTCGAACACGGTGAAGTTGCGCCGGTAGCCCAGCCGCTCGATGTCCTGGCGGAGTATCCGCGCGCAGGCTGAATGGAAGGTGGAAATCCACAGCCGCGAGCCCTGCGCGCCCATCAGGGTCTGCAAGCGCTCGCGCATCTCCGCCGCGGCCTTGTTGGTAAAGGTCACCGCGAGCAATTGCTCGGGCTCCAGCTTGCGCTCGGTCAGGAGGTAGGCGATACGATAGGTGAGGACCCGCGTTTTACCCGAACCGGCTCCGGCCAGAATCAGGATCGGACCGCCGCCGGCGATTACTGCTTCGTATTGAGCAGGATTCAAATCATCAAGTTTTACTGGAGCCATCAAACCCGCAGCCGGTAATATGTATGGGTGGAGGGTTAAGGATAACCGCTTTGCGCCGCCGCTTAAAGCGGGCCAGCACAATTGTTCGGATCGACCTTAAGTGATGGCTCATTATCAGCCGCAGGACAAGTACTTCAAACGGGCGCGCGAACAGGGACTGCCCTCACGCGCCGCATTCAAACTGAGCGAACTGCTGGAGCGCTACCGGCTCCTGCGTCCCCGCGTGCGCGTGTTGGACCTGGGATGCGCGCCCGGCGGATGGCTGGCCGTGCTGGCAGCGACGGCGGCGGCGGACGCCAGAATTGTCGGCGTTGACCTGGTGGCATGCGCGACGACGTCGCCTAAGGTGGCGACGTTGACCGGCGACGCGGCCGATGCCGCAGTGCGGCGCGCGGCGTTTGATCTGCTCGGTGGTCCAGCGGACCTGATTATTTCCGATATGGCGCCAAAACTCAGCGGAATCAAGGCGCGCGATGAGGCTCGCTGCGAAGACCTGCTCAACCTGGCGCTGCAAATCGCCGCCGAGATGCTCAAGCCGGGCGGTGCGATGATTGCCAAAGCGTTCATGAGCGGGGACTTTGCGCAAACCGTGGCGGCGTTCCGCGCTCGCTTCCGCACCGTGGCACTGGTGCGCACCGCGGCGACCCGGCCCGGCTCGCGTGAGCTGTACCTGGTGGCGCGCGATTTCCGCCCCGGGGCGTCGGAATAAAAGTAGTGAAAGGGGGAATTTCCGTGGCGTCAGGTGTACTCAGGATGCTCAAGTCAGTCAGATGGTGGACGGCGATATGCGCGGCATTGGCGTTCGCGGCGGGATGCGCTTCCAACAGCGCGCCCGACACGAGCCAGGTAAAGGTCGAGGTCGCCAACGTCGGCGTCGACAAGCAGGGAATGCCTTATGTAGTGCTCGAGGATTCCTCGGGCAACCACGTGCTTCCCATTATGATCGGCGAGAGCGAAGCCCAGGCAATCGCGCTGCAGTTGCACGGATTGACTCCCGGCCGTCCGCTTACCTACGACCTCATCCGCAACATGCTTGAGGCTACCGGCAATCATGTCGATCGCGTCGAGGTCACCGATCTGCGTGAGCAGACCTACTACGCGACCATCTGGTTGGACCAGGGGCGCCATCGTGTGGACAGCAGACCTAGCGACGCAATCGCCGTCGCGCTGGCCACCAAAGCACCGATTTACGTGCAGGCCAAGCTGTTCGAATCCGGCACGGCGGACGTTAAGTCGGATGGCAGCGTTCCGGTAGCGATGCATGGTCTGGGGCTGACGGTCCAGGAACTGTCGCCGGATATAGCTGACTATTTCGCCGCTCAACCCGGCACCGCGCTGCTGGTTGCCGACGTATCGGGCGCAGCGAGCCGCGCCGGCGTTACCCGCGGCGATCTGATCACTCGGGTCGGTGAGAGCCAGGTGCGCACGCTGGCGGATTTCAAGCAGAGCATGGCGCGGGTGGCGCCGGGCGATCCGATCACCATGACGATCGAGCGCGACGGCCGCGTGCGCAACGTAACGTTGCGGATCAAATAGAAAGTGGGGTGAGTGTCCTGCCTGCCATTAATGCGTGAGTTGATTAACAGTGGGGCGGCGTCCCTGCCCGCCATCGATGCGAGACTCCTTGCTCGCGCCACCTTATGATTCTTTGATTCGATGGCGCGAAAAAGAGTCGCGCGTCATCGACAGGCAGGGACGCCTGTCCCACTGATTCAGAAATCCCAGAAATCCCCACTCCTACGGCCACCAAATCAGGTTTGGGGCGGCACAATTCAATCCGCGCGCAGGAGCAGAGTGCTGATGTAGCGGGGGTCGATTGCTTCGGAGACTTTGATCTCGGAGAACTCCTCTTCGAGCATGTTCAGGCAGGAACGCACGAAATCTTCGGTGCGCTTTAGCGGCGTTTTCTCCAGACGGCTGGACAGCGTGTCAGCGACCATCCGACGGAAACCTTCAGTCAGGCGGGCGGGCGTATCGGGAGTCATCGCCGTGCGGCGCACTTCGGACAGGCGCGAGGCAGCGATCGGTATCGGGGTCAGCGCGGCGTCGAGCGCCTGGTTCACCAACGCGGTCAGGAGGATCTGGCTCAGATGAATTTCGCGTCCGGCGACCTGGCCGCGGAACGCGGCCGACGTTATATCCACTGCCAGTGCGCCGGCGAATAACGGCGCCATCGCCTCCAACTGCGCCAGCACGCCGTAGGCTATGTGCAGGTCGCGCATTTCCTTGAAGTCGCGCACCACCACCGAAGGTTCGCGGTCAAGCCCACCGTAAAAGCGCGGCGCGATCAGCAGGAAACCCTCCAGCGCCTCGCGATAGGGCGAATCAAGGTAGGAAATCGAGCGCACCTTGCCCGGCGCGAAGCCCAGGCTTTTGACCAGCGCCTCGGCGCGTTTGCGCAGGTCGATGGTCAGGCTGACGCCCAGGCGCAGCAGCATCTTGAGGTGGGTCTCGCGCAGGTAGTCGATGGCCGTCTTCAGGTCACCGCCCGCCAGATGTTCGAGTCCCAGGTTGAGGTAATGATGGGTCAGTTCGATGGCGTCGCGGACGGCGTCGGGGTCGCCGAAGTCGATTGCGCGCGCCACCAGCACCTGGTTTGCGACCAGCGCCATCTCGCTGCGGATCTGCCGTTTGCCCTGCGCCGCGAAGCCGGCGGTCAGCGCGGCGTTGAACAACGAGGAGTCGCTTCCGGGCGCCATCATCGCCATCTCGACCTGCGCATCGCCCTCCAAGGCGTCCTCGCGGTTGAGCGGCGCGTAGGTGGCGCGAATCTCGTCGAATTTTCTCGGGTCGAGATAACCGAATACGCTTTGCGCCTCGAAGAAATCGGGAAAGCCGCGGTCACTGAGCCGGGCGATCCGGTATTGATATGCCTGCTCCTCCAACTCGGCATCGACTCCCCAGTAAACCTCGTCCATCAGGCTGCTGAAGTAGTCATAATCGCGCTCGAACATCTCCTCCAGGATTTCCTGCAGGAAGGGCAGGATATTGTCGTAGCGGATAAACTCGACCGCGTAATGCTCGTCGAACTGGACCACCCGGTCGGAGGGCACATCCTGCGCCGTCTGCACCTCGTCCAGGCGGTAAACTTTCAGGTACAGGCGCAGCAGCAGCGTTACCAATTCGATATCGAGTTCCATCAGCGCTTCGGCAGCGTGCCGGCGCCCCGCCTCCGCCATCGCCTCGATCCATTCGCGCATGCGCGCGAAATTCACCCGGTCCTTGCTCCAGCAGTCGAGGTCGAACAGCCCCTTGACCTGCTCGGGCGCCGCCATCGAGAGCAGGTCGCCGGCGTCGGCGCTGCCAATTTCCTTGAGCGTGTAGAAAAGCGTTTCCGGGGCGAAGGACTGCACCAGGCGCTCGGCCTCGGGTGCGGATAAGATCAGGTCGCGTTTTTGACGCGCCGGGAGACCGTAGAGAAACTCGAGCTTCTCCTGGAATGGAAGATGTAGAAATTCCGATTGTGTCTGCTCGCGCATCCAAACCTGGCTTCGTGTCGGTGCGGTTGATTGCCGCCGGTTTTAAGGGTTGAACCCGCGGCGTGCTCCTTTGATGGCAAGATACGCCGCGTTTCCGAACCGGATCAAGTAAACTTTTTTCCCGGTCCAACGCCGCGGGCCTTGACAAGGGTCGATGGATTAGATTGCAGACCCGCGGACGGCCTGAAAACCCGCGCAGGCGTTGAACTTCAGCGCAGCGAACAGACGGCGGCGCCGAGCGCCTTGATCTCGGCGAGATCGTCCGCCACAAGGAAGCCGGCGCGAACCGCCGCTTGCGCCGCCGCCTCGAACCGGGCCAGATATTCGCGGCGTCCGCCGGGATAGAGCGCGGCCAGTTTCGCATCGTCAAAAGGGCGAGTCGTGCCGAACAGAAAGCCGAAGCCGCCGCCACCCTGTCCCAGGCCCGATAGCACCGCGGCGGGCGCGTCCACCCATGGGGTGCGGATGCCACCCTTGACGTTGCCATGCTCGTCGAGGGCAAGGCGCGGCGGTTGGGCCGCGGCGAGTTCCATCCGGGCCGCGCGCGGGGCGGGTGTGCCGTCTTTGACCCATCGCTCAAGCGCGGCCAGGGCAGCCTGGATTACGTAATGGAACTGCGGGCCGGCGTTAATCGGTGACTGCGTTGGGATGCCCACGACCTCGCTGATTGGAGCGTTCAGCTCGGCCAGCCGCCCGGCAGACAAGCTGCCGTCGTCAAGCTGCGAAGCGATCAGCCCGTAAGCGTCGAAATGAGCGGTACCGGCAACTTCCCATAGCCGGATGCGTTCGGAATCCGGCTGGCGCGCGCCGATTCCGCCCAGCTTGATCACATCGGTCTCGCTTTGAATCGTCAGCACCGGGACGCGGACATCCTCGCGGATATGGTCGGTGCCGGTAAAAAACGGCTCATCACCGCTGACGTTTACACTGCGCCCTGCGCCCAGGAAGTCGCCATTTATGGGCACGCCGGTTCCGCCCCGGCCATGGATCAGGAAGGCATTATAGACCTGCCTCAGGCGGTCGACGGCATTGACGTAAGTGACCAGAAAGATAGCCGATTGCGAAGCTCCGGCGGCAATAACGCGCTGCGCTTGAAGCGGCCCGAGAACTCCGCGACCGGCTGGCTCGCGCACGGCCGATCCCGCCTGGGTGAAGATGTCAAACGCGAAGGCGTCGCCGGGATGCGCCAGGGTAGCATAGCGCTGTTTGTTGGCCTGCTTGAGGGGGATGCCGGCGCCCAGCGAAAAGCCGCCTTCGACCCCCGCCATCTGCACCGATACTCCCACCCACGCCATCCCCTCGCGCAGGATGTGGCGATGCGTCATGTACCAATCCGGCGGAGCGTCGAGGCCGCCGCTGACGTTAAGCCATTCGACCAGCACGGTGCCGTTAAAGCGCGACGCCTGGGAGGGCCGGCACGTCACCACGCGAGTGGTGAAGGGCGCTGTCGCGGCGGGCGTGACCTCCCAGCGGCCGTCGGCCGTGCGCTCGCCGGCGGCTTGATAGGAGGTCGCGATGCCGGCGAGAAAATACTCCTCGACGACATATCCCAGCGCGCCCAAATCATACTGCCCCAGTGGAATCACCGGCGTGCCGGCGATTGGCCCCTGCAATTTGGCCCCATTGGTCATGCTGCCCTCCGCTGCCGCTACGCCGCTATCGGTGGGGTGGGAATCCCTGCCCGCCCTGGCGCCATGCGCTCAACCGCCCATGCGAGCGACTTCGAAATTGCCCTGCTCGATCAAACCACCGCCCTGGTAGCAACTGTAACCGCCCCTCATCTGGCCCGGCGACTGACTGAAGCCGGTGTATTGGCAGTTGGAAACGTCCCCGGAGACTATCACGGAGAAACGGATGTTATTGCCGCTTGCGGTGCCCGAAACGATCTTGCCGCTGCTATCGGCATTACCGTTGCGGCAAATCTGAGTGCCAATCGAGCAGGTGTAATGCCCGCTTATTTTCGAATCGTCCTGGATGATCGTAAACGTTATGTTGTTGACCGCGCCCAGGCGGCTGCGATCCATCAGAGTTGGGGACGGCACGACGCGAAGCGTGCCTTTCCACAGGCCGGTAAAGCCGGCCGGCTGTCGGGGAGCGGATTGGGCGCCGCCCGATGGAGCGCCGGCGGCGATTGCGGCCGTCAGAATCACTCCGTATGAGAGGAACAGGAGCAGGTGGCGTTTCATCGAGATAATAAGTTTCCCTTTTCTTTAATTTAATAGCCGTGCGCGGCAAAAACCCGGTACCACTGAATGCGCACGCTCATCCGGTCAACCTCGCGGTCCAAATCGGTTAGTGCGGCTTTTGCCCGCTGGCAGTCATACGGGTCTTGTGGCAGCCCGGTCTGGTGGATGTAGCCTTCATAAACCGGGTCCTTGAGCAGCGCGGCGCACGAGTAATCCGCCTCCTGGGCATTCCTGCACGATTCGCTGTGGTCCACAAAATTGACCGGCTGCGTCGCCGACGCCGATTGCCCGGTACAGGCAGGCTGCGTCGTGGTGATGCGGTAGCAGGGGTTTTCCTCGGGACAACTGCGCCAAACGCTCATAATCAGGTCGCTGCGATGCTGCAATATTGGACCGACCGAACCCATCATCGCCACGCACTTGGCATGGATTGGCCAGGCAACAGGCTGCCCGCATGAGTCCGCAAGCTGCTGTTCGAAGCTGAAGACTGGGATTGCGGGCGGATTTGCAGCCGGCGGTGAACTGGCGCTGCACGCGATCAGTAGCAGCGGAACAAGCGCGAGGGCCAGGAATGTCCCACTTTTTACGATGCAGCGGATCGAAGGCAGTTCCACTGGTTGCCACCTTGCCAACGAATGTGAGCGATAATATCCCGCTGCCATGCGACGCGGTCAATGGCTCGATTCGGGTCCCACTGACATCGGCGCGTGGCGGAGCACGAAATAAAACGGGATCATCGCGATCAACAATCCGGCCAATAGCCGGTACAGGTCATTGAATGCCAGGACCGCGGCCTGTGACTGGATCACCGCGTAAACCATCGCCAACCCTTCTTTATGGCCGGTCTGCAGCCGCCTGATCTCGAACGTTGGCGCGCCCGGCAGCCGCGGCGACTGCTGGCTCATCCGCCAGGCGTCGAAAATCGAGAAGTGCTCCGCCAGGCGCGACTGATGAAGTTGCTGTTGATCGATGAACAGCGAGGTTAGAAACGAAATTCCGATGGCGGCGCCGGTGTTGCGCATCATGTTGAACAAGCTCGACGCGTAGCCCATGCGCTCGCGCGCAACCGCCGCCAGGGAAATCGCGGAGAGCTGCGGAAAAACCAGGCCAGTGCCGATCCCCTGGAGAATAACCGGTCCGGTTACGTGCCACATGCTGATCTGCGCGTTCCAGTGCGACATCATCCACAGCGCGACTGCGGTTATGACGAAGGCCGGTCCGATGAACCTCCGCGTATTGAAACCGTAGCGGGCGAGCTGGCCCACGAGGATCAAGGAAAAGACGGTGCCGAAGGCCCGCGGCGCCAGCGCCAGGCCGGCCCGCCACGCCGTATAGCCCATGTACTCCTGCAGGAAGATCGGATTGAGCAGGCTGGCGCCGTATTGCGCGAAGCTCAACATTACCGTGAGCACCACGGTGACCGTGAACATCGGGTACTTGAACATGCGCAGGTCCACGACCGGATCGGGAAAATGCAACTCCTGCCAGGTGAAGATGAGCAGCGCGATCACGCAGCCCGCGGTGGCGTACGTGACCCACGGGGTCGAGAACCAGTCAGCGCGCTGTCCGCGGTCCACGACCAGTTGCATCAGGCCGAGTCCGGTGGTCAGGCAGGCGATCCCCAGGTAATCGACTTTTAACCCGCGCTGCACTTTCAGATAGGGCGGGTCATGCAAAAAGGTGTAAACCATCAGGGTTGCAATCAGCCCGATGGGAACGTTGATATAAAAATTCCAGCGCCACGACCAGTTGTCGGTTATCCATCCACCCACCGTCGGACCCGCCACCGGCGCGACCATCAGGCCGAGCGACCACGTCGCCATCGCGAGTTGCTGCTCCTGGGGCGGGAAGGTTTCCATCATGATGGCCTGCGAGGACGGCGCCATCGCAGCCCCGGCAAAACCCTGGAGGAGGCGGAAGATCACCATCTGGTCCAGCGTCCGGGCAGCTCCGCACATCGCGGAGGCGATCACGAACGTGCTCACCGAGAACATGAAGTAGCGCTTGCGCCCGAACCGCGCCGAAATCCATCCGGTCAGGGGAATCATGATTCCGTTGGCGACCAGGTAGCTGGTCACCACCCAGGTCACCTCGTCAACACTGGCGGAAAAACTTCCCTGCATGTGGGGTAGGGAGACGTTTACAATCGACGAGTCCAGGATTTCCAGCACCGTGCCGAGCATCACCGCCAACGCGATCAGCCATTTGTGCTGCGGATAAAGCTCTGGTTCGGGAAGTTTGACCGCGGCTTCCACCATTCTCCTGACGCGCGGCGCGGGCCGCGGGTCATGGTTGATATACACGCAGACTCGCTAAAAGCCTATTGTTTCAGCAGCTTGAGCCCAAGGGGCACGAGCGTGCTAGCCTCAATCACATGAGTATCCAACCAGTTGCCTTGACCGTGGCCGGCACCGATCCGTCCGGTGGCGCCGGGATACAGGCGGACCTCAAGACCTTTGCCGCGCTCGGGGTTTACGGCTTCTCGGTAGTAACTGTGGTGGTGGCGCAGAACAGCAGTCGCGTGCTGGGCACGGCGCCGATGGAGCCCGAGATGGTAGGTGCGCAGATCGGCGCTTTGATGATGCAGTTGCGGCCGCACGCGATGAAGACCGGCGTCCTCGGCGAGCCGGGAATCGTCGCCCAGGTGGCGCGCGCGATCGAGGACTTTGAATTGCCGGCGCCGGTGGTCGATCCGGTGATGGTCTCGAGCAGCGGTATGCGCCTGCTGAGCGAGCACGCCCAGGCCGCGATGATACGGCGGCTGCTGCCGCTGGCAGCGGTGGTGACGCCCAACCTGCCCGAGGCCGAGGCGCTCAGCGGGATGCGCATCGAAAGCGCCGCCGCGATACGCGAGGCGGCTCGTTTGATCCATCGGATGGGGCCGCGCGCGGTGGTAATCAAGGGCGGGCACCTGGGTCCGGATCAGGCCGCGCTGGATCTTCTGTACGACGGGCAATGTTATATCGAATTCGCCGGTGAGCGGATTGAGGGCAGCGGCGCGCACGGAACCGGATGCGCATTTTCAGCCGCGATCGCCGCCTGGCTGGCGCGGGGCGTCGAGTTGGAAGAGGCGGTGCGCAGGGCCAAGGAGTTCGTCACTCGCGCTCTGAAATACGCATTCCAGTTAGGCGAAGGCCGCCCGCTTCTGGATCACCTGCGCGCGAGCGAAAAGTAATGCCATGTGGTCCGCACACTGCCCGACATGTCACGAAGGGTACTATTTAGGCTACTGGTACCCACGGCGAGGAGTCTAGGATGTACGCGTACGATTTCAAAGTGCTTTTGCTACGTAGGGAGTTGTCCGGCTCTTGCCGGCTGCTACAGTCAAGGCGAACAGTTGCCGAGGCACTGGCGAACATCAAAGAAGCGATCGAACTATGTCTTGAGGATAACACCGCCGAGAGTATCCTCATACGATGATCCGCAATGGACGCGTGTAGACGTTGAATCCCGCGTCTCGCACGAAGCCCACCAGCGTCATGCCGATTTCCTCGGCTAGTTCGACTGCCAGCGATGACGGCGCGGAAACTGCCGCCAGGATAGGGATGCCTGCTGCGGCTGCTTTCTGCACGATTTCGAAGCTAAGGCGCCCACTTACCATCATTAGAGAATTGTTGAGCGGCAGCCATCCGCTGATCAGCGCGTGGCCGATTACCTTGTCCACCGCGTTGTGACGGCCGACGTCCTCGCGCAGGACCGCGAGTTCGACGGGGGCGGTGGATGTTTGAAGCGCGGCAGGACCCTCACCCTTACCCTCTCCCTGGTCAGGGAGAGAGGATCGAAACGAGTCTCCCGCAAGAGGAGGTGGGGAAGAGGACGGAGTGTGGAACAGCGCGGCAGCGTGGAGGCCGCCGGTGGCGCTGAAAACGTGCTGCGCCTGGCGCATCAGATGGGGTAGCGCGAGGATCACCCTGGCCGGCACCGTCGTGGTGTCGGTCAGCGGTGCGATGCGCCGCTGAATCGATTCGATGCTGGTTTTGCCGCATACGCCGCAACTCGATGAGATGGTGAAGTTTCGTTTGAGCCGTTCGCGCAGGCCGGCCGCGGGCACACGCAGGACTACGTCAATCGCGTTGGGTTCGGGCTCGCCCTTGCTGCCCAGTACGTCGCGGACCTCGCCCAGCTCCTGGTTTGAATTGATAAAACCTTCGGCCAGCAGAAAACCCGCGGCCAGTTCGCGGTCGTGCCCCGGCGTGCGCATCGTCAGGGTGAAGCGCCGCCCGCCCAGCCGGATTTCCAGCGGCTCTTCGACGGCAAGCGTTTCAAGAGTATCGGCGGCCGCGCCCAGTTCAACGCGCCATTTACGCGCTTGATGGGTTTTGATCGATGGGTCGGGCATGCTGGGCGATGGGTGCTCTTGTTGGCTGACGCGATTGATTTTGCACAGCCCACATTAGGGAGAATTTTTTCAAAAGGTCCCTCACCCGCGGACCGCTTCGCGTGTCCGCGACCTCTCCCGACTTTCGGGAGAGGTTGATAAGAGGAGAGGTGAGGCAGAACCTTGCTTGTGTCATTCAGTCGTCGCCGGGCGCTTCTTCTCGCCGGGCTGGGGCCATCTCTAACGCAAGCACCGCTGCGCGCACCAGTTCCTTCAGGTCCGCGCCGCCGGTCTGGTCGACGTGCTGCATGATCTGGCGGCGCATCCGCGGATCCCACGAGTTTTTCAGATGCACCGCAATCGACTTGGTCACTTCGTCCCGATCGGGATAGGCGGCAAAGAAATCACCGATCTGATTCGCCATTTTGACCAGATGATGAATGTCCATCGATTCGCCCCCGCGATTACTTGGCCCCCGCCGGCGCATGCGCGTGCATCGGCGCCACGCGATGCTCCGGCACCCGGCCCGCCGGCAGCGGCATCACCTGCACCGCGGTGACTTTGTACTCGGGGCAGTTGGTGGCCCAGTCGGAATTTTCCGTCGTCACCACGTTGGTGCCGGTCTCCGGATGATGGAACGTGGTGTAGACGACGCCCGGTGCGACGCGGTCGGTAACCCCGGCGCGCAGCGTAATCGCACCCGCGCGGCTGGTCACCGTCACCCAATCATCCTCGCGAATTCCGCGCTCCTCGGCGTCGTGCGGATGAATCTCCAGGCGATCCTCGCTATGCCAGACCACGTTGGAGGTGCGCCGCGTCTGGGTGCCGACGTTGTACTGCGTCAGCACCCGCCCGGTGGTCAACAGCAGTGGATAGCGCGGGCCGGTGCGCTCATCAGTCGGCACGTACTCGGTGAGCGTGAACTTGCCTTTGCCGCGCACGAACTGGCCGATATGCATCACCGGCGTACCCTGCGGCGCGGCATCGTTGCAGGGCCATTGCACGCTGCCCAGGCGGTCGAGCTTTTCGTAGCTGACGCCGGCAAAGGTCGGCGTCATGCGCGCGATCTCGTCCATGATCTCGGAGGGATGATTGTACTCCATCGGATAGCCGAGCGCGTTGCTGATCGCGACCGTGACCTCCCAGTCCTCCATGCCCGCAATCGGCGGCATCACCTTGCGCACCATCGAGATGCGCCGCTCGGAGTTGGTGAACGTGCCGTTCTTCTCCAGGAAGGACGATCCGGGCAGGAACACGTGGGCGTACTTCGCGGTCTCGTTCATGAAGATGTCCTGGACGACCACGAACTCCATCGCGCGCAGTGCGGCGATTACGTGACTGCTGTTGGGGTCGGACTGCGCGATGTCCTCGCCCTCGACGTAAAGTGCCTTGAAGCTGCCGTCGAGCGCGGCGTCGAACATGTTGGGGATGCGCAAGCCGGGCTCGGGATCGAGCGTGACGCCCCATTCCATTTCGAAGGACGCCCGCACGACGGGATCTGAGATGTGTCGATAGCCGGTCAGCTCATGGGGAAAAGAGCCCATGTCGCACGATCCCTGGACGTTATTCTGGCCGCGCAGCGGATTGACGCCCACGCCCTCGCGTCCCAGGTTGCCGGTCGCCATCGCCAGGTTGGCCATTCCCAGCACCATCGTGCTGCCCTGACTGTGTTCGGTGACGCCCAAACCGTAGTAGATGACGGCGTTGCCGCCGCTGGCGTATAGCCGCGCCGCGCCGCGGATATCGTGCGCGGGCACACCGATGATTTCGGCCACCGCCTCGGGCGAGTTATGCGGCTGCGAGATGAAATTCTTCCACAGCTCAAAGTCGGCCGTCTCGCAGCGCTCAACCACGAATTCCTCATCGATCAAGCCTTCGGTCACGACCACGTGCGCGATCGCGTTGACCAAAGCGACGTTGCCGCCGGGCCGCACCGGCAGATGATATGCGGCGGCGATGTGCGGAGTCTTGACCAGGTCGATCCGGCGCGGGTCAGCGACGATTAACTTCGCGCCTTCGCGCAGCCGCCGCTTCATGATCGAGGCGAACACCGGATGGCCCTCGGTGGGATTGGCGCCAATCACCATCACGACGTCGGCCTTCAGCACAGAGTCGAAGTCCTGGGTGCCGGCCGACGTGCCGAACGCCGTCTTCAGTCCATAGCCGGTCGGGGAATGGCACACGCGGGCGCACGTATCGACGTTGTTGGTGCCCAGCGCCGCGCGCATCAGCTTCTGCACCAGGTAGGTTTCCTCGTTGGTGCATCGCGAAGACGTGATTCCTCCTACCGCGCCGCGTCCATACTTCTTCTGCGCGCGTTTAAGCCCCGCCGCCGCGCGCGCGATCGCTTCCTCCCACGATACCTCGCTCCAGGGCTCGTCGATGCTCTCGCGCACCATCGGCTTGAGCACGCGATCGGGATGGGTCGCGTAGCCCCAGGCAAAGCGCCCCTTGACGCAGGAGTGGCCGTGGTTGGGCATCCCGTCCTTGTTGGGCACCATCCGCACGACCTCGTTGCCCTTCATCTCCGCCTTGAACGAGCATCCCACGCCGCAGTAACCGCACGTCGTCACAACACTGTGCTCTGCCTGACCCTTTTCGACCACCGACTTCTCCATCAGGGTGGCAGTGGGACAGGCCTGCACGCAGGCGCCGCACGAAACGCATTCGGACTCCATGAACGGGCCGTTTTGTCCCGGCGAGATCACGGAGCCGAAGCCGCGTCCATCGATAGTCAGAGCGAAGGTTCCCTGGATCTCTTCGCAAGCGCGCACGCAGCGGGCGCATACGATGCACTTGGAGGGATCGAAGGTGAAGTAGGGATTGGATTCGTCCTTGGGCGAATCGAGATGGTTGTGACCCTCGTAGCCGTAGCGGACGTGGCGCAGGCCGACCACTCCGGCCATATCCTGCAGTTCGCAATTGCCATTGGCCGGGCAGGTCAGACAGTCCAGCGGATGGTCGGAGATGTAAAGCTCCATCACGTTGCGCCGCAGGTCGGCTACGTGCGGGGTCTGAGTAAGCACCTTCATGCCGGGCTCAGCCGGTGTCGTGCACGAAGCGGGATAGCCCTTGCGCCCCTCGATCTCAACCAGGCACAGGCGGCATGATCCGTAGGCGGCCAGCGAGTCGGTGGCGCAAAGCTTTGGGACTTTCACCCCCAAAATCGCCGCCGCGCGCATCACCGAAGTTCCCGCGGGTACGCTGATGGGCTTGCCGTCGATCTCCAGCTCGACCATCCGGGTGGAGGTCTGAGGCGGGGTTCCGTAGTCCTTGTCGCTGATAGATAACACGGCGTTACTCCGTTTTCGTCCTTAGACGGCCATTCTGTAGAAGGTCATTCTGTCCCCTCTCCTTATCTTAGGAGAGGGCGAGGGAGAGGTCATACGCAGCGCAAAACCCTCGCGCCGACTTCGCGCGAAAAGATGGCGTGCGTACGGTGATAAATAGGTAAAGAAGCGGTGCGTCGGACCTCTCCCTAACCCTCTCCTAAGATAAGGAGAGGGGATCAGAGAATCGGCAGAGGGGACCGGGAAAGATCCTCGCCGAGCGATGATTTGCATGGTGTCGATCATCAGTGCATCCCGCTTGTAGCGTCGTCCTCCAGGCCGAAGTCGCGTGGAAAATACTTAAGCGCGCTTAGCACCGGCAGCGGCGTCAGGCCGCCCAGCGCGCACAGCGAGGCGTTGGTCATGGTATCGCACAGGTCGCGTAGCAGCGCCAGGTTGGCGCGGCGGTCCTGGCGGCCGACGATGCGATCGATCACTTCGACGCCGCGGGTCGAGCCGATTCGGCACGGGGTGCATTTGCCGCACGATTCCTGGGCGCAAAACTCCATCGCATAGCGCGCCATCTCCGCCATGTTGACGGTATCGTCAAATACCACCACGCCGCCATGGCCGAGCAAGCCGTTTCGCGCCGCCAACTCCTCGTAGTCAAATGCGACATCGAGCAGGTGTTGCGGGAAATAGGCGCCCAGCGGACCGCCGACCTGGACCGCCCGCACCGGCCGGCCGCTGGCCGTGCCGCCGCCGTATTCATACACGATCTCGCGCAGGGTCACGCCGAAGGCCTTTTCGAACAGCCCCGGCCG
The DNA here is from genome assembly GCA_035939115.1 of Binataceae bacterium (SeqCode). GTDB lineage: Bacteria > Desulfobacterota > Binatia > Binatales > Binataceae > JAJPJA01. The sequence goes on along the minus strand of DASZGF010000108.1, from coordinate 9,343 downwards.
CTTGACGTTGCCGGCCAGTTGGATGGGCTGAGTACCGCGCGAGCGGCCGATGCCAAAGTTTTTGTAAAACGCGCCGCCGCGGGCCAGGATTATAGGCAGCGTGGCCAGGGTCAGCACGTTGTTGATCACGGTGGGTTTGCCGAACAGGCCGGAGACGGCGGGCACCGGCGGCTTGTAGCGCACCATCCCGCGCCGGCCCTCCAGACTTTCCAACATCGCGGTCTCCTCGCCGCAGATGTAGGAGCCCGCACCGACGCGCACTTCAAGCTCGAAACGCTTGCCGGTATCCATCACGCTCGGGCCCAGGTATCCGTGGGCGCGGGCTGCGGCGATCGCCTGGTTGAGGGTGCGGGCCGAATGTGGATACTCTGAGCGCAGGTAGATGTAGCCCTGAGTGGCGCCGCCGCAGATCGCGGCGATGGTCATGCCCTCGATCAGCACGATGGGGTCGCCTTCCATGATCATGCGGTCGGCGAAGGTCCCCGAGTCGCCCTCATCCGCGTTGCACACCACGTACTTCTGATCCGCTGCGGTCTGCGTCACGGTGCGCAGTTTGATTCCGCATGGGAAGCCCGCGCCGCCGCGCCCGCGCAGGCCCGATTCCATCACTTGGTCGACGATCTGATCGGCGTTAAGCGCCGCCGCACGCGCCAGCCCTTCGTAGCCGCCGTGCGCCAGGTAGTCGTCGAGCGAGAGCGGGTCGGTTACTCCGACGCGGGCAAAGGTGAGCCGCTCCTGGTTCTTGAGCCACGGGATTTCCTCGGTAAGCCCGAGGCAAAGTTGATGGGGGAGGCCCTCCAGAAAGCCGGCATCGAGCAGCGCGGGGACCGCGCCGGCGCGAACGGGACCATAGGCGACGCGGCCGCGCGCGGTGGCCACCTCCACCATCGGCTCCAGCCAGTAAAGCCCGCGCGAGCCGTTGCGTACCAGACTAATATCGAGCTTGCGCCGCGCCGCCTCCTGGGCGATCGCGCGTGCAACCTCCTGCGCGCCCAGCGAAAGAGCGCCGCTGTCGCATGGCACATAAACCAGCGGGTTCATTGGTGGCGGCCCTCCAATGACGCGATGAGGTCGTCAACCCTGCCGGCGCTAACCCGGCCGTAGATGTCATCGTCGATGGTCATGGCCGGGGAGCAGGCGCAGTTGCCCAGGCAAAAGACCGCGTCCAGCGTGATGTTGCCGTCGGCGGTGGTCTGGCCGAAATCGATCCCCAGCCGATCCCTTATATGGCGTGCGAGCGCGACGGCCCCCATCGCTTGGCATGATTCGGCCCGGCACAGGCGGATCACGTGCCGGCCCGGCGCATGATGGCGGAAGTCGTGGTAAAAAGTAACGACACCATGCACCTCGGCGCGCGACAGGTTGAGCGCGTCGGCCAGGATGGGCACGGATTCCTCGGGCACCCAGCCCACTTCGTCCTGGATGCGGCGCAGGATCAGGAGCAATGCTCCGGGCTGGTCCTTCAGCTCCTGCGCAATCCTTGCGATCACTGATTTGTCCCAGCCGTTGGACGTGCTCATCGCGAACCTCGTGGAGGTTGGTGACACGGGCCTTCCAGCTGGTCGATTCTAAATGACGGCCTGGAAGCGGTGTCCCATCGGAAAAGCGGGCAGGGCCCGCTCGCCGCCTTCCTAATGGTGTTATACTATCGCAGCGGCGCGATCCAAAACACCTGACTTTGGGGCCAGGGCTGGACGCCCCCTTCAGGTTCGACAGGAGGAGCTGATGTTTCGCCATTTCCATTTCGAAGAAGACATCTACTGTACCCTGGACTGCGTGCCGATGACGGTGCGGCGCAAGCTCGACCGTATCGGGCTGAAGGTGCATCTGGCGCAATGGAAGGGGTTGGGGCAGGGCGAGCGGCTGGCGCTCTGCCACCTGCCGGCCGACCAATCCGACGAATGCGAAGCGCTGCGCACCTTTGTGGTCGAGGTAGTCAAGCGCACCAGCGGCGCGGAGCCCAAGGACTTGGCCCCCGAGCAGCGCACGGCGGCAGAGCCGCCCAAAGCGGTGCCGACCTCCCTGGTGGCCGATGCCGCGTCGGCCGGCGCAGTCCTGACACAGGAAATGTGGAATCAACTCGACGGCGATGAGCGCTACATGCTGACCAAGCTGGGCGGACCAGAAAAAGGCGACAAGCTCGCAATCGCCCTGCGCGAACTCTTCGCGGAGTCGCCACGCGCGTCGGCGGCGAAGTGAGCTCCTTTCTGTTCCCTCTCCGACATTCAGTCGTGGGAGAGGGAGAGGGTGGGGTGACTGGTAGACTTCAAGCCCATCCTTCCGCGTCCTCGGGTTTGGAATTTCCTGGCACAGCGCCGTGAGCGCTCTTCACGGCCGCAGCCGGCGCGGTCCAATACGATGGTGATCATGAGCAGTAGGGCGGGCGGCCCTGCCCGCCGATAGATGCGCGAGATCTTTTGCTCGCACCACCTTTCAAGATTTAGCGGTGGCGCGAGCAAACAAGCTCGCGCGATTGATGGCGGGCAGGGACGCCCGCCCTACTGGTCAACGGCGCAGGGTCACCAACAAAAAAATCCATTAAGGTGGCGCTCGGTCTGGTCAACGTCGGCCGATATTTGTAACGTGGCCACGGATGGGCCGCAGGAGCTTGCGTGGCGCGGCTGGATCAGTCAGGAGCATGATATGAAGTTTACTATTGGACCCCTTCTTCCGGCGCTTCCCGCCACCCTGGAGGAGCGCGAGAAACTGCGTCCGATCGCGCATCGCACCGAGCGCTGGCAGCGGATGTTCAAGGAAATCGTGGAGCTGGCGCGCATCGCCGATGACCTCGGCTTTTACGCGATCCACTTCGCCGAGCATCATCTGTGCACCGAGGGGTTGGAGGTGGGCAGCGTTCCCTCGCTTTATCTCTACGTCGCGATGAACACCAAAAACATCAGGGTGGGCCCGGTCGGATATGTGCTGCCGGGATGGAATCCGTTGCGGTTGGCGGTGGAAATCGGCTGGCTCGACCAGCTCACCCAGGGACGGACAATCGTGGGGATGGCGCGCGGGTACCAAACCCGCTGGCTCAACCAAATGGGCCAGAAGCTGCACATCCAGGGCACCAGCAGCGACCAGGGGGAGATCGACAAAGCGAATCGGCGTGCCTTCGAGGAACACTTCCGTATCCTGAAACTGGCGTGGAGCGACGAAGGGTTCACCTTCAAAGGCGATTTCTGGGAGTATCCCTATCCTTACGACGAAGGGACCCCATGGCCCGCGGCGCCGTGGACGGAAAAATACGGGATGCCGGGAGAGGTCAGAGACGGCCGCGTACGCAAGATCTCCGTGGTGCCCAAGCCATATCAGAAGCCCCATCCGCCGCTTTTCCAGGCGTTTTCGATCAGCGAATCGACGATACTTTGGTGCGCGCGCGAGGGCGTTATCCCAGTCATCCTGATTCCCGGCCTGAAAGACGTGCGGCATCTGGCCGAGCTCTATCAGAAAGAGGCGGCGACGGCGGGACGTAAGTTGAAATTGGGCGAGAGTATCTGCCCGACCAAATCAGTTTACATGGGCCGCGACCTGAACGAGGCGTTGAAGGTCGCTCGAGAGGGACTGTCCGGCGTGTGGTACCAGGAATTCGGCGGCTACTTCGGGTTTTGGGAGGCGTTCCGCTTTCCCGAGGACGAAGCCAAATGGCCGATGGGCAAGGTGCCACTGCCGCGCAGCGAATGGAGCGTGGAGCGATTGCATCGCAGCGACAACATCTACGCCGGCACCGAATCAGACGTGCGGCGCAAGATGGACGAGCTGGCCGAACAGGTCAATCCCGAGTACGTCAATATCAACAACGGCGGCGATTTGGGCCTGATGCCGATCGAGGATGTCAAGGCGCAGGTGCGCCTGTTCGGCGAAAAGATCATGCCGCACTATCGTTAACAGTAGGGCGGGCCGCCGTGCCCGCCATGGGCGGGTCTGCGCGCCCGCCATCGAGGGACAGCCGATGACGCAGCCGCTGGTAATCGATGCCGATGGTCATATTCTGGAGCCTCCCGATCTTTGGGAGCGCTACCTGGAGCCCAAGTTCAAGGACCGCGCAATGCGTATCGGCAAGGACGAGCGCGGCCTGGAATACCTGGAGATCGACCGCAAGCACAGCAAGCTCATCACTGGTGGCACGCTCGGCATCCTGGGCGGAGCGTACCAGGACTGCGCCGACCTTTCCGTTCCAGGCAAGTACACTTACTGGGAGATCGCGCAACGCACGCCGGGGGGAATCGACCCGCACGCGCGCATCCGGGAGATGGACGAACAGGGGATCGATGTCGCGGTGCTGTACGGCACTATCAGCCTGGCGTGGGAAGAGGAATGCACGGACCCCGAACTTTCCGCCGCTTACTGCCGCGCTTACAACAACTACGCGTTTGATTACTGCTCCGCGCATCCCGACCGTCTGATTCCAATCGCGCAGGTCAGCCTGCGTGACGTCGAGCTCGCGGTGCAAGAGGTGAAGCGTGTCAAAGGCAAAGCCAAGGGACTGTTTTACACTCCCTTCCCGGTTACCGGCCGGTCGGTGGGCGATCGCTACTACGATCCGTTTTGGGCCGCAGCGGAGGAGGCGGAGCTGCCGGTGGCGGTCCACGTCCAGGTTTTCAAGAGCTTCCACGGCCATACTCTGCACGAGTCCAGGGCGATTTGGCTTTACATGATGCAACTGCCGGGCGAGACGCAATTGTCGCTCAATTGCATGTTCCAGGACGGCGTGCTCGAACGCTTCCCGAAGTTGAAATACGTGGTGCTGGAGATCGGCTGCGGATGGCTGCCGCACTGGATGGAGCGCGGTGAGGAAAAATTCAAAACCTTCGGCTTCGGCTCCCCGCAGATGTCCAAAAATCCTGGCGAGCTGTTCCGCGAACGGTGCTGGATTTCCACCGAAGTGGACGAGACCACGATTGCGGCGGTGTTGGAAAAGATCGGCGCCCGGCGCATCCTGTGGGCCACCGACTCCCCGCATATCGACGCGGCGCCCAATCCCTTGCCCGAGCTCCGGGAGCATATCGCGCAGCTATCGGAGCAGGACCAGGAATGGATCCTGGGCAAAGCGGCGGCCGAACTTTATCGCCTGTGATGGTTCGCCAGGTTATCCGAGCTTCAGCGATTTGGCGATCTGCCCCAGCCCGCGTTTGAGCCCCTCGCGATCGAACTGCAGGCCCAGGTATCCCAAGGGCAGGTTGATGCGTGAAAAACCTTCATCCTGCCATCGCTTGATCCATTCGCCGGTGTCGCCTTTGGTAAACTCCGGCAGGTTCCCGGGACCGCACATCAACTCAATTTCTTCTGGCCGCCGACCAATCTTCGCGCATTCCTCACGCATCATGTCCACCGCCTGGCGCGTAACCTCAGGATCGCCCACGGGGAAGAAGCCGTCGCCGTAGCGGGCCGCCCGTCGAGCCGCCGCCCGTGAGCTTCCGCCGATAATGATCGGGATTCCGTTTTTTTGCACCGGCTTGGGATTGATGCGGACCGGCTTGAAGCGCAACGTCTTGCCCTCGTAGCCGGCTCCGTCCTCCTTCCACAGCTTGCGGATCGCTTCTATCGCCTCGTCAGTGCGCTTGCCCCGTGTATGGAAGTCCCAGCCCAGCGCTTCCATCTCCTCCCGGTTCCAGCCGGTGCCGATTCCGAACAGCGTGCGCCCGTTGGTGAGGACGTCGAGCGTCGCCAGCTCTTTGGCGATATGGATCGGATGATGCTCGGGTAGAATTGTCACGCAGGTCCCGAGCTTGATCCGTTTGGTGACAGCGGCGGCAAATGCCAGCACCACGAATGGACTGGGCCAGTCGTCGTCCTTCCCCGGCAATCCCGATTCGGCGTACGGGTAGGGCGAGGTGTACTCGACCGGCAATGCCACATGTTCAGCAATAAATAATGATTCGAAACCCAACTACTCGAGCAGTTCGGCCAGATAGGCGACGAACTCGGCGGTGAAGGGAATCGGACGGGCGAAAATCGGTGCAACTGCGAATTTCATTAGGGGCTCTCCAAGCTCGTTGTTCTGTCGCTTGCCTTGCTGCTTAGCCAAAGCGCCTTCCCTTCATCCACCTTTCCCCGCCGGGGATGCGCGGATCTGGTCCAGCGACGCTGCCGCGAAGCTAATCGCTTAGGTCAATCCCGGCAAGAGGGTGAACGTCGAAGACGGGCCCCAGCCGTGGATTGCAACTCTGGAGCCGGCGCGCACGGCATCAAGAACGCCGATCGGTAAAGAATTGAAATAAAGTGTAAAGTTTCTTACGCTTAAGTGGCCTCGAACGCATTGCGGCTTGCCAGCGAGTGGGGGACAAGAACTCACCACCGCGGGAGGCGGAACCGGAACGCAAATTGGGTTTTACTCTGGGGAGGAAACGCTCATGAAGCGAAGTATCTGGTTTATCTCGATCGGAATGCTGCTGGCGCTGACGACGGCGGCTTTGGCGCAGGAGTTCGATACCAAGGTTTACGATCAGATGGTGGACGCGTCGTCACCTGAGACGGTTGCGCCGGGGACGAAAATCACCCTGCAAAACTGGAGCAAGTATCGGAACTTCTTCCCTTATTTCATCCAGCTCGGCTTCGAGGGAAGAATGCATTTCCATGTAATCGATAGCCCCGACTACACCATTGAGGTCGGCCCGACGGAAGATTATCCGCAGCCCAAGGTGCAGCGCGAGAACACCGAGAAATACGCTGGGCAGACCAGGTTGGTGCCGGACGCGGCCACGGGAGGGTTTACCTGGACCGGTTTCCAGGCCGGCACGCCGTTCCCCAATCCCACCGAACCGGACAAAGCGGCCAAGATAATGTACAACACCTGGGCCGGCTATTTCGCCCCGTTCGCACTGCATGAATGGAGCCATAACTGGGAGACGGACAGCTTCGGCAATGTCCAGCCTGAAGACACTGACGACGCGTTCTACCGCCTGATGCACCTAAGCGATCCGCCCTACCCGATGAATCTTTCCGACGCCGGCGGCAACATCATCGCGAACCGTTTCATCGAGGACACTCCGGAGCAGGCCAAATATACGACCGCGCTGGAACTGTATCCCGAAGATCCGGCCAAGCTTACCGAGGAGTACGTATTCCTGCCCAGCCTGCGCCGTTCATTGCGGCTTTCGACCTCATCGCGCTGCACTCCGATCCTGGGCACCGACTACCTCGCTGATGACACTGACTGGAAACCCGCCTTTTTCCGGCCCGAATTTGTCGGCGAAAAGAAACTCCTGGTGCCGTTTATGAACGATAAGATTGCCTACACCGAGGACGCTCGTATGGGTTACATCGGCGGCGATTACAAACCCGGCGGTGCTTTTCCGGGCTGGCCGAAACCGGGCTACAATAAATGGCAACTGCGCAAGGTGTACCTTATCAACCTCAAACCGACCGCGGTTTTGGGGCGAGGCTACTGCTATAGCGAGCGCATCTTTTATGTCGACGCGCAAACATGGAACCAGCCCTACCTGGAAAACTACGACCGCAACCACAAGATCTATCATATGACCTGGTTGATCCTGGGTCCGGTAATGTACCAGGGCCAGAGAACGGTGCAGCCGCGATCCTTCGGCTTTTCCATGGCGATGGACCTGCAGAACAACCATGCGTCGCCGGATATCGGCTACGCGCTGACAGTTGATGACCAGGTGCCGGGCGCATACCGGGAATCCGGCGTCTATACCCCCGGCGGGCTGGATCGGGTGATGAGATGATCTCCTCCCGCGCGGTGCAGCCCGCCTGCGCCGCGCGGCTTTTGACATCGTGGCGCATTTTGTTCTTGCTTTTTTTCGGGCACGACGAGTCGTTCTTATTCCCGCGATTGCCGCCAGATGAAATCAGCGCGCCCACGTGTGATATGTTTTTGCGGAGGGCCGATATTCTTCGATTCGATGGTTGCCCGTATCGACCAGAAGAATCCGATCGGGGGTATCGACGATGATACCGGCGGGTTCGCGCATCGGAATGCATACCGGGTCGGTACAGGTGAATTTGCCGCCGTCGAAGTCCGTAGCCTCATGCCTGGCCGGTTCCAGTTCGCGAATCGCACTGTTGTACGTATCGGCTACCAGAATCCGGTCGCCATCGACGGCGACCCCAAGCGGATGTTGCAAACGTGCCCTAAGGAAGGCACCGTTGACCCATCCGAAGTCGAACAGTCCGGCGCCGACCAGCGTCAGCATCTGCGGATCGGCCGCGAGCGTGATTGCCCGCACGGCCGAGCTTTCGCTGTCCGCGAGGTAGAGCGTCTGTCCATTCGCGCTCAGCGCAAGGCCGCTGGGCTGGGCTAGTGAGGCCGCCGCCGCAGGCCCATCGCGCAGGCCTTCCTCGCCGGTGCCGGCCAGCGCCGCGACAGTGCCGCTCTTGAGATCGAGCACGCCAATCTGATGAGTTCCCGCGTTAGCGAAAAACAGTTGGTCACCCTTCTTCTCGAGATCCCATGGTGATGCGAGCGCTCTCTCGCCTCCTGCTTCGGGACTACCGAGTTGCATCCCGCGTTTACCCGTGCCGGCGAGCGTCGTCACCACGCCGCTTGCGAGATCGATGCGCCGAATCGCGTGACTTTCAGTGTCGGCCACGAAGATTGCGTCGCTCGACGCGATAACGCCCTGAGGATGGTTGAAGCGGGCCTGGTCGCCTGCGCCATCGAGCAGGCCCGGCTCGCCGCTCCCATACCGCGTGAGATCCTTGCCATTATCATCGAGCATAACGATCTGATTATGCCCGCCATCGGCAAGCACCCATCGCCGACCCGGGACCGGTTTCAGCTTGCCTGGAAACAGGAAGCGCCCCTTTGGCTCCGGCAGCGGCTTCAGATCGAACGCCGCTGGTTTCAGCGTGCCGGCCTTGGCGGATTCCGCGACCAGGTTGTCGATCGCGCCGAGCAGCCGATCCGGATCCGGTTCGCCACGAATGGCACCCAGAACATTGCCATCGCTGCCGATCACGACCAGGGTTGGCCACGCGTTCACGCCATAAGCCCGCCAGATCGTCATCTCGGGATCGTGAACGACCGGATGCCTGATCTCGTAGCGGCTAATCGCGTCCCTGACGCTGGCGGCGTTCTTCTCATTGGCGAATTTTGGCGAGTGAACGCCAATTACGACCACCTTGTCGGGATATCGTTCTTCGACTTGGCGCAGCGTCTGGATAATGTGGATGCAGTTGATACAACCTTCGGTCCAGAAGTCGAGGATCACGATACGTCCGTGCAGACCAGCGATCGGCAACGGCGCCGCGACGTTAAACCATTCAAGCCCAGGCTTTGCAATTTCGGGTGCGTTCATCTCGGCAAAACTCCGTTTTTCGCGGATCTCGATCCTAAAACGCGAACCATGTGTTGCCCAGGACGACGGGCGAGAAAGGACGAACT